>NZ_JAXCFT010000012.1:111057-147993 GCF_056150385.1 Micromonospora marincola
GCCCCGAACGCGGTGTGGGTGGTCTCCGCCTCCCCCCCGGGGGGGGCGGGCCCCCGGCCGGGGCCCCCGCCCCACCACCACACCCCTCACCCCCGTCAACGCCTCTCCACCTCCCCCGGGAAGAAGGTGTCCGTCCACCATGTCCAGACTCCGTACCAGAATGGTCGCGGTGCTCGCCGCGGTCGGCCTGGCCGTCACCGCGGCGCCGGCCCCACCGGCCCTCGCCGCCGGCGGCCCGAACCTCGCCGCCGGCCGAACCGCCACCGCCAGCAGCGTCAACGGTCCCTACGTCACCGCCAACCTCACCGACGGCAGCCAGGGCAGTTACTGGGAGAGCAGCGGCGCGCTGCCGCAGTGGGCCCAGGTCGACCTCGGCACCAGCCGCGCCGTCGACCAGGTGGTGCTCAAGCTTCCCGCCGCCTGGGAGGCGCGCAACCAGACGCTGTCCGTCCAGGCCAGCGCCGACGGCAGCGGCTTCACCACCGTCGTCGCGTCCGCCGCCCGCTCGTTCAGCCCGGCCGCCGGCAACGCGGTGACGCTCGGCTTCACCGCCACGAACGCCCGCTACCTGCGCGTCGTGATCACCGCGAACACCGGCTGGACCGCCGCGCAGCTCGCCGAGCTGGAGGTCTACGGCACGGCCAGCTCGTCGACGAACCTGGCGCTCGGCAAGGCGATGACCGAGAGCGGCCACTCCGACGTGTACGGGGCGGGCAACGCCAACGACGGCAACGCGGCCACCTACTGGGAGAGCCCGAACAGCGCGTTCCCGCAGTGGATCCAGGCCGATCTGGGCGCCGCCACGAGCGTCAACCGGCTGGTGCTGCGGCTGCCCACCGGCTGGGGCGCCCGCAACCAGACGCTCACCGTGCAGGGCAGCACGAACGGCTCGACGTTCGGCACGCTCGTCGCGTCCGCGTCGTACGCGTTCGACCCGTCCGGCGGCAACACGGTGACCGTCACCGTGCCCACCGCGTCCACCCGCTACCTGCGGCTGCTGTTCACCGCGAACAGCGCGTGGCCCGCCGGTCAGCTCGCCGAGCTGGAGATCTACGGCCCGGCGACAGGCGACACCCAGGCGCCGAGCGCGCCGGGCAACCTCGCGTTCACCGAGCCCGCCACCGGCCAGGTCCGGCTGACCTGGACCGCGTCCACCGACAACGTCGGCGTCACCGGCTACGACATCTACGCCAACGGCGTGCTGCGCACGAGCGTCGGCGGCAGCACGCTCACGTACACCGACACCCAGCCCGCCGGCAGCACCGTCGCCTACTACGTGCGGGCGCGGGACGCGGCCGGGAACGTGTCCACGAACAGCAACACGGTCACTCGCACCGGCAACACCGGCGACACCACCGCGCCGACCGCGCCCGGCAACCTCGCCTACACCCAGCCGGCGAGCGGGCAGATTCGGCTGACCTGGACCGCCTCCACCGACAACGTCGGCGTCACCGGCTACGAGGTGTGGGCCAACGGCGCGCTCCGCACCACCGTGGGCGGCTCCACGCTCACGTACACCGACAGCCAGCCGGACAGCGCCACCGTCTCCTACCAGGTGCGGGCCCGGGACGCGGCCGGCAACGTGTCCGCCAACAGCAACACCGTCACCCGCGCCGGCAGCAGCACCGGCGGCACCAAC
This sequence comes from Micromonospora marincola, assembly GCF_056150385.1. Taxonomy (NCBI): domain Bacteria; kingdom Bacillati; phylum Actinomycetota; class Actinomycetes; order Micromonosporales; family Micromonosporaceae; genus Micromonospora; species Micromonospora marincola. Next base: position 112,697 of record NZ_JAXCFT010000012.1, read on the forward strand.
CTGGCCGTCGGCAAGCCGGCCACCGCCTCGTCCGTGGTGCACGTGTTCAACGCCGCGAACGCGGTCGACAACGACGTCGCCACCTACTGGGAGGGCGCGCCCGGCGCGTACCCGAGCACGCTCACCGTCGCGCTCGGCGCCAACGCCAGCATCAGCGCGGTAGTGGTCAAGCTCAACCCGGACCCGGCGTGGGGCGCGCGTACCCAGACGTTCCAGGTGCTCGGCCGGGAGCAGTCCGCGTCCGGGTTCACCAACCTGGTCGGCTCCGCGACGTACTCCTTCAACCCGAACACCGGCAACACCGTGACCGTCCCGGTGTCCGCGACCGCCGCGGACGTCAGGTTGCAGTTCACCGCGAACTCCGGTTCGTCGAACGGCCAGGTCGCGGAGTTCCAGGTGATCGGCGTGCCGGCGCCCAACCCGGACCTCACCGTCACCGCGCTGACCGCCTCGCCGTCCGCGCCTGTCGAGACCGACGCGATCACCCTGTCCGCCACCGTGCGCAACGCCGGCACCGCCGCGTCCGCCGCCACGAACGTCACCTTCTATCTGGGTACGACGAAGGTCGGCACCGCCTCCGTCGGCGCGCTCGCGGCCGGCGCGTCGAGCACCGTCTCGGCGAACATCGGCGCGCGGGACGCCGGCAGCTACCCGCTCACCGCCAAGGTCGACGAGTCGAACGCGGTGATCGAGCAGAACGAGGCGAACAACTCCTACACCAGCCCGACCGCGTTGACGGTCAGCCCGGTGGCCAGCTCCGACCTGGTGGCGTCCGCGGTGACCTGGTCGCCGGGCACGCCGGCGGCCGGCGCGACGGTCAGCTTCGCGGTGACGCTGCGCAACCAGGGCACGATCGCGTCGGCGAGCGGCGCGCACGGCATCACGCTCACCGTGCTCAACGACTCGGGTTCCGTGGTCCGCACGCTCACCGGCTCGTACTCCGGCACGATCGCCGCCGGAGCCACCGCCGGCCCGGTGTCGCTCGGCACCTGGACCGCCGCCAACGGCCGCCACACCGTGCGGGTGGTGCTCGCCGACGACGCCAACGAACTGCCTGTGAAACGGCAGAACAACACGAGCGACCGGGCGCTGTTCGTCGGTCGCGGGGCGAACCTGGGCTACGACATGTACGAGGCCGAGGACGGCTCGGTCGGCGGCGGCGCGCAGGTGATCGGGCCGAACCGCACCATCGGCGACCTGGCCGGTGAGGCGTCCGGCCGGCGCGCGGTCACCCTCAACACCACAGGCGCGTACGTCGAGTGGACCACCAAGTCGGCCGCGAACGCCCTGGTCACCCGCTTCTCCATCCCGGACGCCCCGGGCGGCGGCGGGATCGACTCGACGCTCAACGTCTACGTCAACGGGGTGCTGCACAAGCCGATCAGTCTCACCTCGAAGCACATCTGGCTCTACGGCGCGGAGGCCGCCCCCAGCGACTCGCCGAGCGCGGGCGCGCCCCGGCACCTCTACGACGAGGCGAACGTGCTGCTCAACTCCACCGTCCCGGCGGGCAGCCGGATCCGGCTCCAGAAGGACCCGGCGAACAGCACCACGTACGCGATCGACTTCGTCAACACCGAGCTGGTGTCGCCCCGGGCCAACCCGGACCCGACCCGCTACAAGGTGCCGACCGGCTTCAGCCACGCCGACGTGCAGAACGCGCTTGACGCGGTGCGGATGGACACCACAGGCACGCTCGTCGGCGTCTACCTGCCCGCCGGCACCTACGAGACCGCGCAGAAGCTCCAGGTGTACGGCAAGGCGGTGAAGGTCGTCGGCGCGGGCATGTGGTACACCCGTTTCCAGACGCCCACCAACCAGCAGAACACCGACGCCGGTTTCCGGGTGGAGTCCTCGGCCAGTGGCTCGACCTTCGCCCACCTGGCGTTCTTCGGCAACTACACCAACCGGATCGACGGTCCGGGCAAGGTGTGGGGCGAGCTGAAGGACGTGGACAACCTGACGCTCGACAGCGTCTGGGTCGAGCACACCGTCTGCGCCTACTGGGGGGTGAGCGTGGACGGGCTGACCATCCGGGACAGCCGGTTCCGCAACACCTTCGCCGACGGGGTGAACATGACCAACGGCAGCACCAACGCCCTGGTCACCAACTCGGAGGGCCGCTCCAACGGCGACGACGCGTTCGCGCTGTTCTCCGCCACCGACTCCGGCGGCTCCGGCGGCAACCACGGCAACGTGTTCGAGAACCTGACCGCCACGCTGACCTGGCGGGCCGCCGGCCTCGCCGTGTACGGCGGCTACGACAACGTCTTCCGCAACCTCTACATCGCCGACCAGTTGACGTACTCGGGCATCACCATCAGCTCGCTGGACTTCGGCTACCCGTTCGTCGGGTTCGGCGCCAGCCCGCCCACCCGGTTCGAGAACATCTCACTGATCCGCTCCGGCGGGCACTTCTGGGGCGCGCAGACGTTCCCGGCGATCTGGTTGTTCTCCGCGTCCAAGGAGTTCCGTGGCATCCGGGTGACAGACGTCGACATCGTCGACCCGACGTACTCGGGGATCATGTTCCAGACCAAGTACACCGGCAGCCAACCGGAGAACCCGATCACCGACACGGTCCTGACGAACGTGTCGATCTCGGGGGCGCGGCGCAGCGGCGACGCGTTCGACGCGAAGTCCGGCATCGGCATCTGGGTCAACGAGATGCCCGAGGCGGGCCAGGGGCCGGCGGTCGGCTCCGCGACCTTCACCAACCTGCGCCTGAGCGACAACGCCCAGGACATCCGCAACACCACAACCACGTTCACCATCACCCGCAACTGATGTAAGGCGGGGCCCCTTCTTAACGCCTCCGGTATAGAAGGGGCCCCATCTAACCGCCTGGAAGGGTCACTCGGGGATGACGAACTGGGCGGTGCTCGTGGTGTCGTAGCTGACGCCGTTCTTCTCGGCCTGGTGCGTGCAGTTGACCGTGACCGTCCGGGACTGGGCGGGCACGCCGGTGACCGGGACGGTCGGCGACCAGAAGGTCACGTCGACGAGCGCGCCGTTGTTCTCGGAGTCGTAGTCGTTCGTGGCGTAGCTGAGCACGGAGGCGGCGCACCTGACGTTTATGTAGTTGGCGTCCACCCGGTCGTTGCTCCAGGTGGCGAGCCGCGAGTAGCCGCGGACCTTGACGCCGCCGACGCGGAACGGCCAGGTCCCTTCGTGGCCGACGCTCTCCAGTTGGATGACGCCCTGCAGGTTGTACGCCGGCGACGACGGCGGCGGTGGCGTGCCGGGGTCGCCGGTGCCCGGGTCACCGGTCCCACCCCCACCCCCGCCGTCGCAATTCAGGGAACACTCGGGTTCCGAGGCGTACGCCGGCACTGCCGCCGCGCCGGTGCCCGCGAAGCAGGCCAGCAGGGCGATTCCGACGGTGGTAAAGCGTCTGAGCACGTCGTCTCCTGACAGTGGACGCCCGAGAAACCAACCCGTGGCGTGTGATGGGGACGTAGGTTATCGCTGCCATTTTCGGAAGCGCAATGGATACCGGCCGGTACTGCCGCCCTTACCCGGCTCGACCGCGATTTCCGCGTGTCTTTGCTGGTCAGGAGCCAGGTGAAATTCCTGGCGGCTGTTCAAATCGACGCAACAAACACCATTTCGGTGGTGCTTTTGGGTCTCATGGTGTTGGTTGGATCGGCGTACGGCGGAGTGATGACAATTGTCTGGGCTGGCGGGATAATTCGGGCTTAACTGGCCGCTCATTCCGCGCGTTATGGCATGCCCGCTATCCGCGGTCGGTCGAGCCGTTGCCGGCGTTGCGGAGACGGTCGCCCGCGTGGGCGCGGGCACGACCATCATCGGACCGCGTCCGGGCCGGCCGCCGCCGGGGACGGTACGGAGGCAGTCCGCCCGCCGGACCGAATCGCCGGAGTTCTGCGGCATCCGGGGCAGTTTATTGGGCTTCGGGGATATCGTTCCGGCCTTTTGGTGACCGGTCCCTTATGCAGGGTGTGGCGCGATGTGGGAAAGGGGCGCCCTTGGTCCAGCTGCTGAAATAGATGGGCCGCATCGGTATTTTCGACGGTCGACGGCGCTCCGGTATAGTGCGTTCAATCCCATTGGAGTTCGTCGGGAAGTGTTTTGCTGCGTGATGACAACTGGGCTGGATAATGTGCCAACGGGCCCCCGTTTCGTCGGGCGGCGACCACTGTTGGCGCGTATCGGCCGGGCCCACGGCGCCGCCTTGAGCAGCGGGCGGCAGGTGGTCTGCGAGGTGGTCGGAGAGCCGGGGATCGGCAAGACACGGTTGGTCCGCGAGGCCCTGCACCAGTGCGTCCCCCAGGTTCCCTGGGCGGTCGGGACCTGCGCGCCGGAGGAGCGCGGGGTCCCCTTCCACGTGTTCCGGCACGCCTTCGCCGCGGGACAGACACCGCGGCGCGGGCTGGGCGCCGGGCGGCCCGCCGCAGCGACCGGGGAGATCTGGGGATTCGCCGACGCGGCGCCACCGATGTCGGCGTCCGACGCGCGGCGGTTCCGGGCCTTCCAGTTGGCCCGTCGGCTGATCGGCCTGGCCGCCCGGGACGGCCTGGTGCTGGTCCTCGACGACCTGCACTGGGCGGACGCCGCGTCCGCCGGCCTCATCGCCCACCTGCTGCGATATCCGGTGCCCGCGCCGCTGCTGCTGGTGCTCGTCTACCGGCCGCGGCAGACGGCGACGCCGATGCCGTTCGGTCCACCGGATCCGGGTGGACACGCCGGCGCGGAACCGGCCTCACACGACCGGATCGAACTCCACCCTCTGAGCCTCGCCGAGGCCGCGCTCCTGCACCCCGGCGCCGACCAGGCGGAGCTGCGCGCCCGCTACGAGATGACCGGCGGCAACCCCGGCTACCTGGCGGCGCTGCCCGGCGGCCCGGCTGTCGAGCGCGCCGAGGAGATCCGTGAACCGCAGGGCGCCCGGCTGTCCGACGCGACGATGGCCGTGCTGGGCCGCGAGTGGGCGGGCCTGCCCTCGGTCGACCTGGCCTGCCTGCGGGCCGCGGCGATCGTCGACGCGCCCTTCGCCCCCGATCTGCTCGCCGAGGTCGCGCAGGTGCCCACGTCCCTGGCGATGGAGGCCGGCTGGCGGCTGGCCCGGCGCGACCTGATCCGCCGCGTACCCGGCACCGGACGGTTCGCCCTCCGGCACCCGGTGCTGCGGATGGCGGTCGCCCAGGACACCGACCCGGCCTGGCGGGTGGATGCCTGCGCGCGGGCGCTCACCGCGCTCGACGACCTGGGCGCGTCGCCCGCGGACCGCGCCCGCTACGCGGAGCGGCTGCTCGCCCTGCCGAGCGGTCGCTGGGCCGAACGCTGCGTGGACGTGCTCTGCCGGGCCGCGCAGGACATCCGGCGGGAGACGCCGGACCTGGCCATCCACTGGCTGCGACTGGCGCTGCGGGCGCTGCGTCCGACGTCCGCCTCGACGCAACGTCGCCGGGAGGTGTCGCTCGCGTTGGCCCGGATCATCGGGGAGGCGGGCGACCTGGCCGAGAGTCGGGCCCTGCTCCAGGAGATCGTGCCGCTGCTCCCCGCCGACCTGGAGGGGCGGCGGGCCCAGGCGGTCGCGCTGTGGGCGCGCGTGGAACGCCTGCTCGGAAACTACGCGGAGGCGGCGGCGATCAGCCGGCGCGAGCTGGCCGCCCTTCCGGTCGGCACCGGCCCCGCAGGCGGCTACCGGCTCGCCACCGAGATCGGCGCCGCCGGCATCCTGGCCGGGCGGCCGGTGGCCGGGCTGCCCGACGCGCCCACCGGAATCCCCGACGGCTCCGGCGCGGACCTGGCCGGCCTGCTGGCCGTTCGCGGCCTGGCCGCCGCGCACGACGGCGCGGTCGACGACGCCCGGGGCCTGCTCGACGCGGGCGCCCGGATCGTCGACTCGCTGCCCGACCGGGACGTGCGGGACCATCCCGACTGCCTGACCGCGCTCGGCCTGACCGCGTTGTATCTCGAACGGCAGGCCGACGCGGTGCGGCACCTCGACCGGGGGTTGACGCTTGTCCGCGCCGCGCACCGGGACGACGGGCTGTGCCAGCTACTGCTCGGTCGCAGCCAGGTGGCCTACCACAGTGGCCAGCTCACGGCGGCCATCGGGCTGGCCACCGAGGCGGGGATCGTCGCTCGGCGCATCGGCAGCCGCCACCTGCTGAGTTTCGCCCTGGCGTTCGAGGCGGAGGCGACGGCGTGGCGCGGTGGCCCCCGCGACGACGAACGGGCGGTCGGGCTGGCCCGCAGCGCCGTCGACCTCGCCACCGACCTCGCCACCTGGTCCGGCCGGACCGCCGCGACGGCGTTGGCGACCGCGGCGCTGCTGTCCGGTGATCCGGCCACCTGTGCCGACCTGGTGCGCTCAGCGGGCGGCGACGACGGGCTTAGCCGTCTTCAGGGCACCCTCCGGCCGATGTGGCACGAGCTGCTCTGCGCCGCCGCGCTCGCCGCCGACGAGGTGGCCGACGCCGAGCGGCAGGCGCGGCTGGCGATGGCCGAGGCGGAGCAGGTCGGCCTGCCCGGGCAACGGGGGTTCGCCGAATCGGCGTACGGCGGGGTGCTGCTCGCCCGCGGCGAGGTCCAGGCCGCGCTGCCGCACCTGGAGACCGCGGCCGACCTGTTCCGCGCCGGCGGGATGGCGCTGCGCCGCAGCTTGGCGCTTGCCTCGCTGGCGCGGGCCGCCGAGGCCGCGGACCGGGCCGGCCCGGCGGCGCGGGCCCGCCGCCGGGCGCTGGAGCTGGCCCGGTGGTGCGGCACGGAACGGGTCGGCCCGCGACTGGCCGGCCCGGTCGGCCCGCGCGAGGTCGCCGCCCTGACCGATCGGGAGTGGCACATCGCGCGGCTCGCGGCGACCGGGGTCACCAGCCGGCTGATCGGGCGTCGGCTGAACATCAGCCCCCGCACCGTGGAGGCGCACCTCACCCGGATCTACCGCAAGGCGGGTGTCGCGTCCCGGTCGGCTCTGGTCGCCTGGGTCGCCCGGCTCGATGACACCGATCGGTGACCGCGACCCGGCCCGGATGACGTCGTCCGGTGCAACGCCGGACGGCCCGGCAGCACGAGGCCGCGCCGCCACCGGCCGGGTCCGACCGCCGCTCACATACTCGACTGCACCGGGTGCGATTCCCGTGCACCGGTGGCGGATGGAGGACGAGATGCTGGGCAGAAGATCCGTTGGGAGCCCGCGTACCCTCGTCGGGCCGGCGATGCCGGTCGCCGCCGCGACGGCGTTGCTCGTGCTGGCCGGCTGCGGAAGCGAACCGGTGGACGCGGCGGCACCGGCGGCCTCCGGGTCGGCCACCCTCGGCCGGGACCGCGCCGCGCTTGTGCTCACCGCCTTCGACCAGGCCGACTCGGCCGCCTCGGTGGCCGGCGACGTCGAGGCGCTGCGGACCCAGGAGGTCTCGCCCTCGCTTGACCTCAGCATCGCCGCGGTCCGCCGGGCCACCTACAACAAGCGTCCGCAGCCGTCGTTCCAACACCTCAACCCGGCCTTCGCGGTGCCGCCCGGCGACCCGGCCTGCTTCCTGGCCACGGCCACCCTCCGGCTGGCCGGCTCGGAGCTGGCCCCGACCGACGTCAGCCAGTTCGTGCTCGACGCCGACGGCCAGTGGAAGCTCAGCCACAACATCCAGGTCACCCAACCGTCGCTCGTGGTCGCCCGGAGCATCGACGGCAGAACCGCCACGGAGGGCGGCGAGGCCCTGGACGAGACCAGCCGCCGGGCCCTCGCCGCCGAGGTGTTCGCCCGCAGCATCGGCTCCACCACGAGCAACAGGTCCCTCGTCGCGTCGAGCCCGCTGCTGGACGGCCAGTTCGCCGGCGGTTGGGAGGTCTACGGGCAGCAGTTGGCCGGCGTCGGCGCGACGGTGCGACGGACGATGGACCGGGCGGACTGGTCGGACTGCGCGGTCGCGGTGCCGACCGGCACGCTCACCTTCCTGACGATCCACGCCACCGACACGCTGAGTCCGGCGCCCGGCGGCCCGGCCACGGTGAAGATGGTGCCGCAGAGCCCGGACCTGATCGCCACCGGTCACCGCGCGGCGGTGAGCGGAAAGTCGATCCGGGTCGCCCGGGTGGAGACGTTCCTGCTGCTGGTGCCGGCGCAGGCCACCGGCACCTCGGTGCTGGGCCTCAACGACACCGCGCTGAGCGTCACCGCCGCCTGACCGTCGCCGCCGGGCTGCCGACCGACCGTGCTGCCGGTGACGGCTGAAACCGGTGGCAGAACGCGGGATCGGAGCCCCGGGACCGCGACGATGGCAGCAGCCGTGATCGCCGGCGGGGCCGGGGCGCGAGTCGCGGTCCGGCCACCAGGCTCGGGAGGAACCATGTGGCGTCCGCGCTTCCGATCGGACTACCTGCCGGTGCGGCTGCCCGACGGTCCGCTCGTGGTGCTGGGGGAGACCCGCAGCCTGCTCATCGACGACCCGGTCACCGCCGAGCTGGCCGACCGGCTCGACGGCGCCGCGCCGCTTGCCGACGTGGTGGCCCGGCTGGCCACCCGGCACCCGATGGTCGCCGTCGCCGCCGCCCTCGCCCGGCTGCGCGATCACGGCCTGCTCGTGTCCGGTCCGGCGCACGCCTCGCCGGCCGAGGCGGCCGGCTGGGACGCCCGGGGTGTCCCACCCGAGGCCGGGCTGCGCTGGATGGCCGGCGGCCCGGTCACCATCGTGGACCTCGGGGCGCCGGGGGTCGCCGAGGTCGCCGGCGCGTTGCGTGCCCTCGGGCTCGCCGCGACGGTGGTCGGGCCGGACGCACCGGCCGCCGACCCGGCCGCCGACCCGGCCGCCGACCCGGACGCGACGGACGCCGGCCCGGGCGCCGCGCAGGTGCTGGTGCTGCCGTCGTCGATGCTCGACCCCCGGCTGGCCCGGCTCAACGAGCGCCACCTGGCCGCCGGCCGGGCGTGGACCCTGGCCCGGCCGCACGGCAACGTCGTCCTCCTCGGGCCGCACCTGGTGCCCGGCCGTACCGGCTGCTGGGACTGCCTGCGGCAACGCTGGCAGGAGAACGAGCAGGTGCACGCGTTCCTCGGCGGGCAGGACCTGGCCGGTCCGCTGCCGCAGCCCGGCCGGGCGGTCCTGCCCGGACTGGCCACCACCGCCGCGGGGCTGCTCGCCGCCGAACTCGCCGTGCTCGCCGTGCAGGGCACGTCGCCCCGCCTCACCGGCCGGATGGTCGCCCTGGACACCCGGGACCTGAGCACGGAGAGCCACCAACTGGTACGCCAACCGCAGTGCCCCGCCTGCGGCGACCCGGACCTCGTCCGCAAGGCCGAGCCCCGGATCGACCTGCCGCCCAGCGGCGCGGAGCCCAGCCGGGGCGCGGACGCCCGCACCCGGGAACCCGCCGAGGCGTACGCCGCACTCGCCCACCACGTCAGCCGCTACCTGGGCGTGGTGAGCCGGCTGACCCCGCTGGAGGCGACCGACAACGGCGTCACCCACACCTACTCGGCCGGGCACAACTTCGCCCAACCCCGCCAGCTCGCCGCCCTGCGCCGCAACCTGCGCGGCCAGAGCGGCGGCAAGGGTCGGACCGACCTGCAGGCGCGGATGAGCGCGGTCGGGGAGGCGGTGGAGCGCTACTGCGGGGTGTGGCGCGGCGACCGCCCGGTGCACCGGGCGACCTACCGGCAGCTCGGCCCGGAACGCGCGCTGCACCTGCGCGAGTTGCTGCTGTTCTCGGACCGGCAGTACGCCGACCGGGACCGGCTCAACCGTGACCTGGGCCATCTGCACCGCATCCCGCGCCCGCTCGACGACGAGGTGGAACTGGACTGGACCACCGGCTGGTCGCTGACCCGGCAGACGCCGCGCGAGCTGCCCGCCGCGTACTGCTGGTACGGGCATCCGGAGCAGGCCGGGCCGGGGGTGTGCGCGGCCGACTCGAACGGCTGCGCGGCCGGCGGCACCCGGTCCGAGGCGATCCTGCAGGGCTTCTGCGAACTCGTCGAGCGGGACAGCGTCGCCCTGTGGTGGTATCACCGCTCCCGGATGCCGGGGGTGGACCTCGCCTCGTTCGCCGACCCGTGGACGGCCGCCTGCGTCGCGCACCACGCCGCCGCCCTGGGCCGCGAGCTGTGGGCCCTCGACCTGACCGCCGACCTCGGCGTACCGGCGTTCGCGGCGGTGTCCCGGCGGGTCGACGGCGGGCCGGAGGACGTGCTTGTCGGCTTCGGCGCGCACCTGGACGCGCGGGTCGCGCTGACCCGGGCGCTCACCGAGGTCAACCAGTTCCTGCCCGCCGTTCCCGGCCCCACGTCCAGCCGCAACAGGTACGGCGTCGACGATCCGGACACCGCGCGCTGGTTCGGCACGGTGCGGGTGGCCGACCAGCCGTGGCTGTCCCCGGACCCGGCCCGGCCGCCGCGCACCGCCGCCGACCACCCGACGCTTGCCACCGGCGACGTCGGCGACGACGTGCGCGGTTGCGTCCGCCGGGCGGAGCGCGCCGGCCTGGAGGTGATCGTCGTCGACCAGTCCCGTCCGGACGTCGATCTGACGGTGGTGAAGGTAGTCGTGCCGGGGCTGCGGCACTTCTGGCGCCGGCTCGGTCCGGGCCGGCTGTGGGAGGTCCCGGCCCGCCTCGGCCGCAGTCCGGTGGCCGTCGACGAGACGTCGGCCAATCCGTTGAACGTCTTTTTCTGACCGACGCTGTCGACCCGCCGGGAACCGGGGGAGGGACGTGGAGATGAGCACCGATCCGGTCGGCCGGCGGTCGCCGTGAGCGGCTCCGTCGGCGGCCCGCCGATCCAGGAGTCCTACCGCCTGCGCCGCGACGCGGAGTTGGGACTCGCCGAGGACGGTTCGCTCACCCTGCGACAGACCCGCTTCCAGCTCACCCTGGAGCGACCGGGGATGGGCCGGCGGGCGCTGCTGTTGCGGCTCGCCGCCGACTGGGTCGGCGACGTCGAGGTCGGCCGGCTGATCAGCGGCCTGGAGGGGGAGAGCCGGGTGCTGCCGGCGCAGTTGCTGCTGCGCCGGCTGCTTGCCCACTCCTGGCTGGAGCGCCGCGTCCAGGTCGACGACCGGGCGCTGCTCGACCTGGTGCCCACCGGCCTGGGCCGGGGCAGCCTGCCGGAGAGCCGCGCGCACGCCCCGGGCGTCCGCTACCGGCTGTCCCGCTTCGCCACCCTCCAGCACGAACGCGGCATGCTTGTGGCCGCGTCGTCGCTGAGCACCCTCGTGGTCGGTTGCGCCGACGCCGCCGTCGGCGCGGTGCTGGCCGCCGCCGTGCCGGGCGTCGGACCCGACACGGTGGCCCGCACGCTCGGCGTGTCGCCGGCCGCCGCCGGTCGGGTGCTCGACGAGCTGGCCACCGCCCGGGTCCTGGTCACCGACGCCGAGTTCGACGCGGAGCGCGACGACGCGCCGCTCGCCTACTGGTCGCCGGAGGAGTTGCGGCTGCACCAGCGGTCCCGGGCCGGCCGGCACGCGCTGCCGGTGGGCGGCACCTACCGGATGCGGGAGCGTTTCGCCCCGCAGCCGCTGCGCCGCCCGTACGACCGGGACCGGGCGGTCGAGCTGCCGCTGCCGGACCTGGCGACGATCGCCAAGGCGGATCCGGCGTTCAGCCAGGTTGTCGCCGACCGGCGCAGCATCCGCGAGCACGACGACGCGGCGCCGCTGCCGGTGGAACGGCTGGCGGAGTTCCTGTACCGGTCGCAGCACACCACCGCCGTCGGCGAGGCCGGCGGGCAGGAGGTGGGCCACCGGCCCTATCCGGGCGGCGGCGGGGTCTACGAGCTGGAGATCTATCCGCTTGTCGCCAGGTGCGCCGGGCTCGACCCCGGGCTCTACCACTACGACGCCGTCGGGCACCGGCTGGAGCCGGTCGCCGGCTGGACGCCGGCCGCCGACCGGCTGCTGGCGTACGCCCGGGCCGCCGGCGCCATGCCCCGGCCGCCGCAGACGGTCCTGGTGGTCACCGCGCGGGTCCAGCGACTGATGTGGAAGTACGAAGGGATGAGCTACGCCATGATTCTCAAGGACGCGGGTGTGCTGACCCAGCAGATGTATCTCGTCGCCACCGCCATGGGGCTGGCGCCGTGCGCGCTCGGCGCCGGGGACTCCCAGGCGTTCGCCGAGTTGTCCGGGCTCGATCCGCTTGTCGAGCCGAGCGTGGCCGACTTCCTGCTCGGCTCGCGCGGCGTCGACGGGCCGCCGCCGGGGTTCGCGCGGGCGGGGGCCCGGCCGTGAAGTTCCGGCGGCAGGCGCTGCGCCAGTTGGAGGCGCCCGAGCAACTGGACCTGGCGGTCCGGTTGACCACCGTGCCGAGCTGGTTGGCCACCACCGCGCTCGTCATAGTCGTGGTCGCGGCGGGCGTCTGGTCGGTGCGCACGGTGGTGCCCCGGACCGTCGAGGCGGCCGGGGTGCTGATCCACTCCAACGGCATCTCCGCGCTCGACGCGCTCGACAGCGGTCAGGTCACCAAGGTGTGGGCGTCCCCGCACCAGCGGGTGCCGAAGGGCACCCCGCTCTACAGCCTACGTACGTCCGACGGCGCGGTGCGGGTGGAGACCGCGCCTGGTGACGCGTACGTCGTCGCCTGGCTGGTCTCGGAGGGCGAGATCGTCACCCCGGGATCGCACCTGGCCGACCTGGAACGGCTCGACACCGCCGGGGACGCCTTGCAGGCCGTCGTCTACGCCCCCGCCGTCGCCGCGCCGCTGCTGCAACCGGGCGTACCCGTCGAGGTGGCCGCCGCCGCGGCGCCGCGCAACGTGTTCGGCACCCTGGCCGGCCGGGTGAGCACGGTCGGCGCCTTCCCGGAGACGGAGGCGTCGCTGCGCGCCTTCCTGGGCACCGGGCCGGACGTGCGGCGGCTGCTCGCCCGGGGCAGCGTGGTCCGGGTCACGGTCGCCCTGGAGCCCGACCCGGCCGCGCCGGGCGGCCTGCGGTGGACCAAGTCCCCGCCGCCGTTCCAGCTCAACTCGGCAAGCGAGGTCACCGCCTGGTTCACCGTGGACCGGGATCACCCGATCGACTGGTTGCTGCGGCGATGAGCGGGCCGAGGACCGCCGTGGTCGGCGCGCCGGAGCTGCCCCGGATCCGGCGTCGACGGGTCCGTACCCCCACCCTGATCCAGATGGAGGCGGTGGAGTGCGGCGCCGCCGCGCTCGGGATCCTGCTCGGCCATCACGGCCGGCACGTGCCGCTCGAGGAGCTGCGCCGGGTGTGCGGCGTGAGCCGGGACGGCTCGACTGCGGCCACCGTGCTCAAGGGCGCCCGGCGGTACGGGATGGTGGCCAAGGGTTTCCAGATGGACCTGGCCGGCCTGGCCGGTGTGGCGTTGCCGGCGGTGCTGTTCTGGCGGTTCGAGCACTTCGTGGTGCTGGAGGGGCTCGGCCGCAAGGTCTACATCAACGATCCGGCCACCGGTCCCCGCGCGGTGAGCTGGGAGGAGTTCGACGGCGCCTTCACCGGCATCGTGCTCACCATGGAGCCCGGTCCGCAGTTCCAGCCGGGCGGCGCCCGTTACCGGCTGCTGCGGGCGCTGGCGCAGCGGTGGCGCGGCCCGGGCTCGGCGATCGCGCAGATGCTGCTGCTCGGCCTGCTGATCGCCCTGGTCGGTCTGACCATCCCGGTGATGGCCCAGATCTTCGTCGACCGGGTGCTGCTGCAGGAGGACCGGGCCGCGTTCGCCGGCCTGGTGGCCGCGGTGGCGGTGGCCGCCGTGCTGACCTTCCTCGCCAGCCTGCTCCAGCAACGCCTGACCGTGCGGTCGGAGACGGCACTGGCCCTGGGCAGCGCCGCCCGGTTCTTCCGACATCTGCTGCGGCTGCCGCCGACCTTCTTCGACCAGCGGCAGGCCGCCGACCTCAGCCAGCGGGTCCGCGGCAACGAGGTGGTCGCCGAGGTGCTCACCCGCCGGGCGGCGACCACCGTCGTGGACACCGCCCTGGTGCTTGCGTACGGGGCGTTGCTCTGCCAGTACGACCTGCTGCTCGGGCTGTGCGCGGTGGTCCTGGCCGGGTTGAACGTCAGCGTGCTGCGCTATGTCGCCTCGACCCGGTCGACTGCCGTCGCCGGGTTGCAGGCGGACCGCAGCAAGTTGGTGACCACCGTGTACACCACCGTCCAGATGATCGAGACGGTGAAGGCCGGCGGCGAGGAGGAACGGGCGGTGGCCCGGTTCGCCGCCCGCAACGCCACCGTCGCCACCCGCCAGCAGCGGCTGGGGGTGCCGACCGCGGTGCTCTCCGTCCTGCCCGCGTTCCTCGCCTCGGGGACCACCGCGGTGCTGTTGGGGCTTGGCAGCCGGCAGGTGGTGGCGGAGGCGATGAGCGTCGGCGTGCTCGTCGGCATGCAGAGCCTGGCCGCCGCGATGAACCGGCCGTTGGGCAATCTGGCCGCGCTGGGCTCCCGGTTGCAGGACATGAGCGCCGACCTCAACCGGCTGCGCGACATGGAGCGCTATCCGCTGGCGTCGGTCGAGGACCGGGCGGCCGGGCCGCTGGCGCCGATGGAGGGTCACCTGCGCATCGAAGAGGTGACCTTCGGCTACAACCCGCTGGGCCGTCCGCTGCTGGAGAACTTCACCCTGGACCTGCCGCCGGGCGCCCGGGTGGCGCTCGTCGGGCGGTCGGGCAGCGGCAAGTCGACGGTGGGCCGGCTGGTCGCCGGCCTCTACCGTCCGTGGACCGGCCGGGTCACCGTGGACGGCCTGGAACGGTCGGGGACCGACGGCGGCCTGTGGGCGGCCACCGTCGCCATGGTGGACCAGGACCAGCGGCTGTTCGAGGGGACGGTCCGGGACAACGTCACCATGTGGGACCTCACGGTCGCCGACGAGGATGTCGTCACCGCGCTCACCGACGCGTGCCTCTACGACGAGGTCGCGGCCCGCCCGGGTGGTCTGGGCAGCCCGGTGCGGGAGAACGCCCGAAACTTCTCCGGTGGTCAGCGGCAGCGGCTGGAGATCGCCCGTGCGCTCGTCCGCAACCCCCGGGTGCTGGTGTTGGACGAGGCCACGAGCGCGCTCGACGCCGAGACCGAGCGCCGGATCGACATGCACCTGCGCCGGCGCGGGGCGACCTGCCTGATCGTGGCGCACCGCCTGTCCACGGTCCGCGACTGCGACCTGATCGTCGTGCTTGACGGCGGCCGGGAGGTGGAGCGTGGCACCCATGAGCAACTTGTCGCCCGGGACGGGGCGTACGCGCGCCTGGTCCGGGACCACTGACCACGACGATCCGAGGAGACGCTGATGAGCGGCGCGGTGGAGGACCTCCCGGGCGGCGGCCTGATCGGCTTCTGCGGCGACGCCGTACGGCAGGTGTGCCGCCTGGACGGCCCGGTGGCCGGCTGGCTGGTGTCCGGCGGCGAGGCGGACCTGTTCGCGGTGCGCCGGGCCGGGATGAGCCCGTCGCGTCGCCACCACGTGGCCCGGCTGCCCGCGGGCGGTCTGGTGCCGACGTCCACCGCGATCGGCGCGTGGCAGTTGATCCTGGTGCCGCTGCCCGGCACGGAGCTGCGCGGGCTGCCCCGGCATCACCTGTCCCAATTGGAGCGGCACGTCCGGGTGGGCCGCGCCGAGGACGAGGGGGTGCCGTCGCGGGCGCGGACCGCCGCGACGGAGCTGGTCGCGGCGGTGGACCTGGTGCTTGTCGCCGTCGCCGACGCGCTGCGCCGGGGGCAGGCGCCCCGGGAGGCGTCCACCCTGCGGGGACGCGAGATCATCTCGCTGGCGCCGGGGAGCGCCCTCACCTCCACCGCCGGCGCGTGGTGGCTGCGGAGCGCCGGGGCGCAGTTGCGACGCAACGACGGCGGTCCGGCGGAGATGTCGGGGGAGCGGGAGCTGCTGCTGGTCGCCGAGCGGGACTGGGTGGTGGCCGAGTCGGCCTGCGCGGTGGAGAGCCACGGTAGCTGGGACCTGCTTGTCACCGGCCAGCTCCGGGCGGCGGTGGACCAGCACGTGGCGCGGCTGCTGCGGATGGTGGAGACCCGGATCGAGGAGGCCGACGCCGCCCTGCTGGGCGCCGTGGAGCGGCGCCGGCAGATCGACGCCGCGGTGCTCGCCGCGGCGGCCCGCCGGTCGATCGGCGTGATCGGCGCGGGCGAGGCGGTGCCGGTTCCGGACGGGGAGCCCGGCTTCGACAGGTACGGGCGCGCGGCCTCGGTGGTCCGGGTGGTCACCGAGGGCATGGGCGGCCCGGTCAACGAGCCGGCCGATCGCAGCCGCGTGCCGCTCGACGACCGGGCGGCGGTGCACGCGGTGTCCCGCGCGTCCAGCCTGTTCCTGCGCGAGGTGCGGCTGCCGGACCGCTGGTGGCGGCGGGACCTGGGCCTGCTCGTGGGGTGGCGGGTCGCGGACGACCCGGAGCGCGCCGTCGCGGTGCCGCTCGTGTTCCGCCGGGGTCGCTACCACCACGTCGACCCGGACACCCGGGCGCACGGCCCGGTCGACGCGACCGTGGCCGCGACGTTCGCCGCCGAGGCGACCCAGGTGCAGGCGCCGCTGCCGTCGACCGCGCGGATGCGCCACCTGCTGCGGGCCGGGCTGGTCGGCGCGGCCCGCGACGTGCGGGGCCTGCTTGTCGCCGCCGCCTGCGTGGGGTTGCTGGGCCTGGGCGTGCCGCTTGCCACCGGCCAGGTGCTCGGCCAGTTGGCCCGGCAGGGCGAGGTCGACGGCCTGGTCGGCTTCCTCGCGCTGCTGCTCAGCGCCGCGGTGGTCGCCGGGCTGGTCGGTGTGGTGCAGAACCTGCGGTTGCTGCGGTTGGACGGGCGGTTGCAGTCCGGCGCGCAGATGGCGATCTGGGATCGGCTGATGCGGCTGCCGGCCCGGTTCTTCACCGGCCGCAGCAGCGGTGAGATCGCCAACTCGATGTTGGGGATCTCCTTTGTCGGCGAGGGGCTGAGCGCGCTGCTGCCGCAGGTCGTCTCGGCGGCGGCGACCGTCGCGGTGACCCTGGGCATGCTCCTGGTGGTCGAGCCCGTGCTCGGGTTGTGGGGGCTGGGGATCGTCGCGGTCAGCACGCTCGCCTTCGTTGCGTTCGCCGTGCTCATCGTCCGCCGGCAACGGTCCGCGCTGCCGGCCGAGCACCGGGCGGCGACGATGACCAACCAGTTGTTGGGCGGCATCGTCAAGATCAAGTTGGCGGACGCCGAGGCCCGGGCGCACGCCAGGTGGTCGGAGACGGCCGCGGTGGCACGGGCGGCGCTGCACCGGGTCCGGCAGAGCCAGTCCGGCCTGGTCGCCTTCGCCACCGTGCTGCCGGTCGCCGGCCAACTGGTCCTGTTCGCCGTGCTGATGGGACCGCTCGCCGGCCGGGTCCCGCCGGCCGACTTCTTCGTCCTCAACGTGGGCTTCGCGATGCTGCTCGGCGCGCTGCTGGTGCTGGTGTCGGCCGGGGTGGAGGTGGTCGCGGCGGTGTCGCGGTTGGGCAGCCTGCGGGAGATCCTGCGCGCCGAGCCCGAGGCGCGGCCGGACCGGGTGGACCCCGGCGAGCTGCGCGGCGAGATCGCGCTGCACCGGCTCACCTTCGCCTACCAGCCGGACGAGCCGCCGGTGCTCGTCGACATCGACCTGCACGTCCGCCCCGGCGAGTTCGTCGCCATCGTCGGGCCGAGCGGCTGCGGGAAGTCCACCCTGCTGCGGCTGCTGCTCGGCTTCGAGCGCCAGCAGCAGGGCGCGGTGCTCTACGACGGCCAGGATCTCTCCGAACTCGACGTGCACGCGGTCCGCCGGCAGTGCGGCGTGGTCCTGCAGGACGGCCAGCTCTTCGCCGGCTCGGTGCGGGACAACATCTGCGGCGCCGGTAGCTTCCCGCTGGACCACGTCTGGGAGGCGGCGCGGATGGCCGGCCTCGCCGACGACCTGGAGGCGCTGCCGATGGGGATGAGCACGATGGTGCCGTTCGGCGGCGGGACGCTCTCCGTCGGGCAGCGCCAGCGGGTGCTGATCGCCCGCGCGCTGGCGCCCCGACCCCGGATCATCTTCTTCGACGAGGCGACGAGCGCGCTGGACAACCGGACCCAGGAGGTGGTCACCCGGAGCACCGCGACCCTGGCCGCGACCCGGGTGGTCATCGCGCACCGGCTGTCGACGGTCCGCGCGGCGGACAGCATCGTGGTCCTCGACGCGGGACGGATCGTCCAGCGGGGCACCTACGACGAGTTGATGGACCAGCCCGACGGGCTGTTCCACAGGCTGGCACGGCGGCAACTGCTGACCGAGCCGGAGCCCGCCGAGGCGGGGGCGGAGAGCCGGCAGCCGGACGGTCAGCCCGCCACGGGCTGACCACCACGGTCAGCCGTTGTCGATCACGCTGCTGTCCTCCAGGCACACGTCCGTGTCGAGGTGGTTCTCCAGCAGTTCCGCGACGTGCGCCTCCGCCTGGTTCTCCACGGCCAGCCGGAACGCCTCGCTCAGCACGTTCACCACACCCTGGGTCAGCAGCAGTGTCTCGCGGTCCAGGTCGGCCCAGGAGGACCGGGCGCCGCCGTGTGCCAGTTCCGGCGCGAGGGCCAGCAACCGCGCGGTGACGGCGGCGACAAGTTCGTCGGCCACCGGCCGGAGGCTGTCCAGCACCTCGCTGAGGGTCTGCAGGGCCGGCGCCGTGCCCACCCGTACCCGGTGCAGGTCCAGCGCGGCGCGCAGCGGGCGCGGCCGGACGGTGCGTACGGTGCCGTCGGTGGTCCGTCCGATCACGCCGTGCCGGGTCAGCGCGTGGGCCAGCGCGGGGCGGTCGGCGGTCAGCCGTTGCAGCATCGCGGTCAGTCCGTCGGACGCCTCGTCCCGCGCCCGCACCCCGAGCATCGCCTCGATGGAGACGAGGTTGAAGCCCTGCCGCTGCAGGGCGAGGATCGCGTCCAGCCGGCGCACGTGGGAGTCGTCGTAGAGCGCGGCCCGACCGTGCCGCACCGGTGGGGGCAACAACCGGCGGGCCTGGTGGGCGCGGATGTTGCGCGGTGACATCCCGACCTTGCGGGCGAGTTCCTCCACGGTGTACCCGGCCGGGCCGCCGGGCGTCGTCGTCACCTCGTCGATGGTCACGGTGGCCTCCGGCAACACTCGGTGACGGAACACGGCGCGTCGTCGAACCGCTGTCACGGTGAACGGTTCGACGATCGCAGCGTAGGTGTGGGCACCGGTCGGGTGACAGGCGAGGAATTACTACTTGTTAACAGTGATGTGAGTCATTTAGAATCGCTAACCGCCGCCCGTCGCTCATTCCCCATTACCCGGCTTTCGCCGCGGTGCGACCCTTTCGCGGCCACATTCGATGAAATTCCCGCGCTCCGGGCGGACCGGCTCCACCGGTGCCCCACGATGAAGCGAACCGGCGGCCCGGAACCTCCCGCGCTGCCTGTGGTCGCCGGCGGTGTCGTCGCCGCCGGCCCGCTGTCGAAGGGAGCAGGGGTGTGACACCTGTCGATCGAGCGGTCTTCGTGGCCGCGTACAGCCGACTCGTCGCCGACGTCTGGGCCGACCCGGCCAGGGAACAGGCGCTCGATGCGGATCCGCGCGGATTCCTCGCCGACTACGGGCTTGAACTGCCCGAAGAGGTGCAGGTCCGGGTGGTGCGGGACGTTGCCGACGCCGATCCGGACCTGGAGGTGCAGGTCGAGTCGTGGGAGCGGGCGGTGGCCACCGGCGCCTTCGCGCTCTTCGTGCCGTCGCTGCTGCCGGTGGCCGAGGCGGAGCTGGCCGAGGACGAGCTGGACAGCGTCGTCGCCGGCCTGGACTCCAGTTGCGCCTGCTGCTGCCCGTGCTGCTGCACCTGACACCGATGTCTGCCGCCCAGCGGGTGGCACGGCACATTCTGATGGCAGCCGGAAGAAAAGCTTGATTGTCGAACACCGCTATTCCTAGCGTTCTCGCCACACCGATTAACCCTCCTCCCGTAGCGACCCCCCGAGGAAAGGACCGAACGATGAGCAACGACGAACAGGAATACGGCGCGAGGTTCGTGACGAAGTACTCGGAACTGGTCACCGCGGTGTGGCGCAGCGACGAGGAACTGCAGCGGCTCCTCGCCGACCCGACCGCGTACGCGACCGCCGCCGGCCTTCCGGTCGCCCCCGGCGCCACCGTCGAGGTCGACCGCGCCCAGCCCGCCACGCTCTACACCAAGGACCAGATCGTCGCCGACTGGTCCGGCACGCCCGGTCGGCACGTGCTGCACGTGCCGGAGGTGCCGCTTGTCGACCTCAACGAGCTGACCGAGGCCGAACTGGAGACCGTCGCCGGTGGCGTGGCCCCGGTCGCCGACAACAACGTCAACATCATCGCCGTCCTCATCGTCTGAGTTCCCACCCCCCGCCGGGAGCCTCGATGACTGACACGACCGAGACCATCGCCTTCCGATCCGGCACCTACCGGACGGCCACCGTGGAGCAGACCTGGGAACGGGTCGGCGGCATGCTCGACAGGTTCCGGATCACCCGGGTCGCCGACATCACCCGGCT
Organism: Micromonospora marincola; assembly: GCF_056150385.1. Lineage (NCBI taxonomy): Bacteria > Bacillati > Actinomycetota > Actinomycetes > Micromonosporales > Micromonosporaceae > Micromonospora > Micromonospora marincola. Next base: position 133,096 of record NZ_JAXCFT010000012.1, read on the forward strand.
CGACGAGATCGGCCTCCCGGTGCACGTCGCCTACCGGCCGGTCGGCGCGACCATGGCGGTGAGCGTCGGCACCGGCGCCACGGCGACGCAGGCCCGGGTCAGCGCGGTGATGGAGAGCATCGAGTCCTGGCACGCCGAGAACCTCCGGCCGGGGACCGTCGTCAGGTCCCCGGCCGAGGCGCTCGACCTGCCGTACGACGTCCGCTGGCTGCACCTGGCGGAACGGTCGCCCCTGACCTCCGCCGTCGAACTCGACTGGGTGGCCGGCCGCGGTCTGGTGACCGGCGCGGACTACCTGGTGCCCCGCGCCACCATCGAACTCGACTTCACCGTCCGGCGGGGCTGGGACCGCGCCCTGTTCACGCCCAGCAGCAACGGGCTCGCCACGGGGAACACCTTCGCCGAGGCCAGCCTGCACGCCCTGCTGGAAGTCGTCGAACGCGACTGCATCGCCCCGTACTGCACCTCCCCGCTGTCCGAACGGGTCTACGCCGACCCGGGCACCGCCACCAACGCGATGACCCGCGCCGTGCACGGGGCGCTGGTGCGGGCCGGCTGCTGGGTGGAGGTCTGCGACATCACCAACGCCGTCGGCGTGCCCTGCTACGCCGCCTCGATCTGGTCGGAGGACCTGCCGGTCACCTTCGGCGGCTTCGGCTGCCACGTGGACCCGGAGATCGCCGTCGGCCGGGCGATGGCGGAGGCGGCGCAGTCGCGACTGGTCATGATCTCCGGGGCACGGGACGACATCGACGCCACCGCCTACCGCGACGTCGGCGCCGCGCCGGTGCCGCCACCCACCGTCGACCGGCCCGTCCGGCCGGTCCGCCGGGACCCGCCGCCCGCCGGCGACGTCACCCAGGTGCTGCGCGAGCTGGCGTCGCGGGTACGGCGGATCACCGGTGTCGAGCCGTTCAGCGTCGACCTGACGCACGACGACATCGGCATTCCGGTGAGCAAGGTGTTCGCCCCCGGCCTGCGGATGTTCGACGAGCGGGCCCTGAGTACCCGACCGGGAGTGCCACGTGACTGACGTCGTCTTCATCGGTCCGAGCCTGCCGACCGACGAGGTCGGTCGGCTGCTGCCCGACGCGGTGGTGCTGCCACCTGTGGCGCACGGCGACCTGCTGCGCCTGGACGTCGGCCCCGCTGACCGGGTCCTCGTCGTCGACGGCTTCTTCCTGCAACACCCGCCGGTCCGCCACCGGGAGATCCTCGACCTGCTCGCCCGGGGGGTGACGGTGGCCGGCGCCGGCAGCATGGGCGCGCTGCGCGCCGCCGAGCTGTGGCAGTTCGGGATGCGCGGCGTGGGCGAGGTGTTCCGGCTCTACCGCGACGGCGTGGTCACCGGCGACGACGAGGTGGCGGTCGTGCACGGGCCCGCTGAGGAGGGCCATCGCGGGTTGAGCGAACCGCTCGTCAACATCCGGGTCGCGCTGCGCCGCGCCGTCGCCGCCGGTGTGCTCAGCGACGCCGAGGCCACGCTGCTGCTCGACACCGCCCGGGACCTGCCGTTCCGGCGGCGGTCGTACCGCGCGCTGGCGCACACCGCGCCGCCCGGCGCGGCGGCCACCGTGGACCGGTTCCTGACCTGGCACCGGCGCAACCCGTGGGACGCCAAGAGCGCCGACGCCCGGACGCTGCTGTCGATGGCGGCGCGCGACGCGCCCGAGCTGTGCCCGGCCCACGCCGGTGACCAGCCGATCGACAACCTGCACACCCGCTTCCTCGACAGCTGGCGGGCGCGGTTCGCCGGGGAGTCGGTCGGCGGGCACCGGGTCAGCGACCGGGACGCCGCCGCGGTGCTGATGCTGGCGCACCCCGAGGCGCCGGCCTGGCACCGGCGGGCCGTGCTGGCCGGACTGGCCGGGACCGACCTCGCCGACCCGACGGTCGAGGACCGCGCACACGAGGTCGCCCGCCGACGCGGACTGACCCACCCGGCGCCGACCGGGTCCGACTGGCTGACCGGGAGCGAACGCGCCCTCGACTGTCGCGAGGCGGTGCTGCGGGTGCTGGTGCGGGCCTTCGGCACCACGCCCTACCGCAGCCTGGCGCTGTGGATGGTCGCGGCGCCGCTGCGTACCCCCGCGATGCTCGCCGCGGCCCGGCAGGTCGCGGCGACCGCGGCGTCGCTGAACGAGACGCTCGTCCCGCGTACGACGGGGCACCGCCGCCCGGGTGGTCGGCTGCACTTCCGCACCGAGGTCGTGGACGAGTGCTTCGCCGGGCTGTGGGGCTGCGGCGGCGACGGGCTGGAGGCGGCGGCGTGGGACCGGGGCTTCGTCGACCTGGCGGCGTTCCGGTATGCCGCCGAACCGTTCGTGGCGTACGTCAAGGCGTTCGGCGCCCCACGGCTGCCGGCGGTGGCGCAGCGTGCGCCGGAGGAGACCCTGGCCGGTTCCGCGGCCCGGGTCGGTTGAGGAGGAGTCGATGAGCGGCATGGTGAACGCGGCACTGATCTACCCCCCGCTTACCGATCCCACCTCGGGATACCACTCCCTGAACTACCTCGACTCGTACGCGCGGGCGCAGGGACACCGGCCGGCGGAGATCATCGACGCCAACATCGAGGCGTTCCACCACTCCTACACCCCGTCGGCGTACGAGTGGCTGCGGCGGGAGCTGTCCCGACGCTCGACGGCCGACCTCAGCGGCCCGGACGCGTTGATGGCCCGGGCGAACCAGCTCGGCCTGCCCGAGCCCGACCCGGAGCGGCTGCGCCGGTCGATCGGGGTGTTGCAGGACCCGACCCTGTTCTACGACTACTCGTACTACCAGGACGCCGTCGAGGGCGTGATCTCCTGGATGGACGCGCTCGGCGCGGTCGGGTTCCCCGGGCAGTTCCGGGCCGGTTTCCGGCTCCACCCGCCGCCGATGATGTCGATCGGCTCGGTCGCCGCGCTCACCGACGAGACGTTGCTCGGCCGGCTCAACCGGCCCTTCCAGCCCTACTACGAGGACGTGCTGATCCCCCGGCTGGCCGCGGGCGGGCACCAGGTGATCGGGATCAGCGCCACCTACCAGTGGCAGCTCCCGTTCGCGCTCTGGATCGCCCGGCTCGTCCGGCGCGCCTGCCCGGACGTCTTCCTCATCGCCGGCGGCACCGAGATCTCCGACGTCTGGAAGTGCGCAAGCCGGCCCGAGTACGTCTTCCAGGTGCTCGCCGACTTCGACGCGATCGTCGTCGGGGAGGGGGAGAGCGCGTACACGGAGATCCTCGACGCGGTGGCGACGGGCACCCTGCCGGCCGGGCATCCCAACGTCCGCCTGCACCCGAAGTACGGCCGCCAGCGCCAGCTCCCCCTGCGCTACGAGCGCCTGGCGCAGGTGCCGGTCCCGGACTTCTCCGGACTGCCGTGGGACCTCTATCTCAGCCCGGAGCGGTTCGTCTACTACTCGCCGACGCGGGGCTGCTACTGGAACAAGTGCACGTTCTGCGACTACGGCCTGAACACCGACGGCCCGACCAGCCCGTGGCGGCAGGACACGGTGGACACGATGCTCGCGGATGTCACCGAGCTGTCGAAGTTCGCCAAGTTCATCTACTTCTCGGTGGACGTGCTCGCTCCCGCCACCATCCTGCGTTTCGCCGAACGTGTCGTCGAGCGGGGGCTGGACTTCCGCTGGGGCGCCGAGATCCGGCTGGAGAAGTACTGGTCGGACGAGCGCTGCGAGCTGTTGCGGCGCAGCGGCTGCGTGGCCATCTCGGTCGGCTTCGAGTCCGGCAACCAGCGCATCCTCGACCTGATCGACAAGGGCACCCGGCCGGAGCAGGTACGCCGCACCATGACGGCGATGACCAAGGCCAACATCGGGGTGCAGATGATGGGCTTCACCGGTTTCCCCACCGAGACCCGGGAGGAGGCGCTTGACAGCATCACGTTCCTGCGCGACAACCCGGACCTGTGGACCCTCGGCGGGCTCGGCGACTTCATGCTGACTCCGGGCGCCATCGTCGCGAAGGAGCCGGAGCGGTTCGGCCTCACCAACGTGCGGCCGGTGGAGGGCTCGGACATCGTCCGGGTCCTGCGGTACGACGAGCCGGTGACCGAGGCCGCGCGCGAGGACGTGGCCCGGGCGAAGGCCGACCTGAACCCCGGGCACTTCCACCGCCCGTGGCTGGGCTCCACCGACACCCCGCACACGTTCTTCTACCACGACCGCTACGGCACGACGGTGCGCGGCGTGCTCGCCGACGACCGGGTCCGGCTGGACTCCGACGACGGCACCGAGTTCCTCGCCAACGGCTGCTTCGTCGACCACGACGACGAGCAGTTGCGGGAGGCGTACCGGCGGATCCAGTCGGACGACCAGGACGGCACGGGCGAGTTGCCGGCCGGCCGGCACCTGTTCCGGCGGGCCGACGGTCAGGTGTTCGCGCTCAACCGCAGCAGCCGGCTGTTCCTGGATCTCTTCGCCGCGCCGCTCACCCTCGCCGACGCGCAGCGCCGGCTCTGGATCGTCGAGCCGACGGTCGCCGAGCGGGTGTGGCGGACCTTCATCGGGCAGCGCCTGATCCGCCGCCTCCCCGCCCCCGACGTGAGGTAAGGCGGGGCCCCTTGTTAACGCCTCCGGTATAGAAGGGGCCCCATCTAACACCTCGGGCCGCGCTTTCGTCATCGCTGATCTCGCGGTTCGCGCCGCTGCTCGACCGGATCAGGGACCTGCGCGGCACCGTGATCACCGCTGATGCCACGCGCTACCAACGGAACGTGTCACCTACCTCGTCGAACCGGCCGGCGGGTGCAACGCCGTTGGCGTGTCACGGCGCCGTAGACACCCGTGCTGGACCCCACCCTGCCCTGCATCTGGTGGACGCCGTGCGGGCGTACCTCATGGTGGTGACACCGAGAGCGCGGCGAAGGCGCTTGTCCGGGCGGACCGCACCGGCTGGCGGTTCGCCAGGTGGTCACCCAGGTCGCCCGCCATCCGGAGGCCGCCGCCACGATCGGCCGCTCGTGTCGATCATGAGGTTGGCGGCATCAACGGAGATCAACACCGCCGTCAACCTCATGATCACTGCGTCGGAGGCGGTGGGTCGCGCATGCGGGCCGGTCGATCTTGGGGTTGTGGTACCTCGCGAAAGGCGTGGAAGACGCAAACCTTGGCGCCACAAGTCCAAGATCGATGGTGCTGCCTGGGATCTTGGGGGAGGCGCCGTCGGAGGGGTTACGCGGCTGGTTCGGTCATGGCCTTCCGTACCTTGAGGAAGTCGGGCGTCAGGTCGCCCTGCGGTCGGGTCGAGACGAAGGCGACGATGCCCACGGTCTGGTCGTCGGCCCACGCGCAGGCGACGAGGTAGCTTCCGTCGCCCGAACGCCCCCGACCACAGTGGGCCATGCCGCCGAGCTCACCGGGTTCGACCGGCTTGTGCGACTCGATGCGGTACGGCTGGAGAGAGCGGTCGACCATCCCCTGCTGGTCGGTGACGGTGCCGGAGACGCCGGTGATGAACACCATGTCGGTGTCCGGGTCGTTGGTGCCGTAGGCCCAGCCGACGGCGCTTGTCGCGGGCGCCACGTCCCGCTTCAACGTGTCGAGTTGCTGCTTGGCCGCGTCGACGACCACGCGGCCCATGTTCCTCGGCAGGCCGAGCAGCGTGTCAGGCATCCGGAGCTTGCGGGCGGGCGGCGCGGATGACGTCGGGGCAGCCGCTGTCCGTGGGGGTGGCGGGCGTCGAGTCGCAGGCGGCCAGCGACGGGGTGGCCAGTAGCGCGACGGCGACGGCTGCCCGGGACAGGTTCTTGTGGGTGTTCACTATCGGGTCACGTCCGTAGTTGATCTAGCGGGATCCGGCCGGCAGAGCATACTGCCCGACAGCGTCTCGTGGGCGGCATCCCAGACCGGCAAAGGCCAAGTCGGCCTCGACCACTACCAGGTCCGCGGCTGGACCATCTGGCACCGGTTCATCACCCTTGCCCTGACCGCCCTGACCGCCCTGACCGCCCTGACCGCCCTCGCCGCTCAGCAGCCCGACACCGACCCGGAGATCATCGCGTTGACCGTCGCCGAGATCCGTCGACTCCTCAACGCCTTCGTCCTCGCCGCATCGCTCCCGCCAGAACACACCCTGCACTGGTCAATCTGGCGACGAACATCCCAAGCCCGAGCCCGCCGGCCCCACTACCAGCGCAGACAGGCCAAGTGACTTGGAGTGCTAGCCCGTCCGGACCTCCGGCCGGCGAGCGGCCCGCCGCTCGCGCCCCCACGCGGCCAGCGGCCGGAGCGCCTCGTTGACGCGCCTGCCGTCGTCGGTGAGCGAGTATTCGACGCGGGGCGGCACCTCGTCGTAGGAGACCCGGAGCACGATGCCGTCCGCCTCCATCTCACGCAGGTGCGAGGCCAACACCTTCTCGGTGACCCCCGGGAGGAGCCGGCGCAACTCGCCGAAGCGGCGGCGCGGGTGCTCGTGGAGCGCCCAGAGGATCAAAACCTTCCACTTGCCGCCGATGACCTCCATCGCGGCGTCGATCCCGCACGTGTGCCCGTCCGGCGCGCCCGGCCGGTTCAAGGTCGTCATACCCCCACCCTCCGGCCGGCTCGCTCACTCCAGGGTAAGCACCCACTCCGAAGTGCGTACTTGATGATCGTCGGGCCAGCGACCAGCATGAACAGTATGGTACCGAACACTGTGAGCAAGACCTCCGTAACGCTGTTGGGCCTCGGCGCGATGGGCACCGCACTGGCCCGTTCCTGGATCGCCGCCGGCCACCCACTCACCGTCTGGAACCGCACCCCGGCCCGCGCCTCGGCGCTCGGCGGCGACGGTACGCGAGTCGCCGGCACCGCCGCCGACGCGGTCGCGGCGAACACCCTTGTCGTCACCTGCCTCTTGGACGACGCCTCGCTCGGCCATGTGCTGGGCGACGTCGACCTGACCGGCCGGGACCTGGTCAACCTGACCACGAGCACCCCCGCCCAGGCCCGTGCCCGCGCCGAGTGGGCCCACGAGCGCGGCGCCCGCTACCTGGACGGCGGGATCATGGCAGTCCCCCCGATGATCGGCGTCCCGGCAGCCGGTGGTTACATCCTCTACAGCGGCTCGGCGGAGGTCTTCGAGCAGTACCGGGAGACGCTCGCCGTCCCGGCCGGCACCACCTACGTCGGCGCGGACGCCGGCTTCGCGGCCCTGTACGACGTGGCCCTGCTCAGCGCCATGTACGGCATGTTCGCCGGCGCCGCGCACGCCTTCGCGCTGATCCGTAGCGAGGACATCGACCCCGCCTCGCTCGCCCCGCTGCTGGCCAACTGGCTGACCGCGATGGTCCCCTCGGTCCACCAGACCGCCGGCCACCTGCGCAGCGGTGACTACACCAAGGGTGTCGTCTCCACCCTCGCCATGCAGGTGGCAGGCGTGCCGACGTTCCTGGACACCGCCGAGCAGCAGGGCGTCAGCCCGGAGTTGCTCAACCCCTACTTCGAGTTGATGCGCCGCCGCCTCGCCGAGGGCAAGGACGCGGAGGGCGTGACCGGCGTGATCGACCTGTTGGTGCGCCGATAGCCTGTGGCGGTTTCCGCCGCCGGGACCACCGGCGGCGGAGCCTGATCTTCGCCCACCCGCCTCGCGCCGGATGCTTGTGACGCCGGCAGCGAGTCGGAAAGACGACTTCGGACCAGGAGCGCCGCACCGGTAGCATCAGCGATCCATTCATGTTTGTAACCGGGAGGCGGCCGGTGACCCTGCGGCGTACGTTGAGCGGGACCGCAAAGGTCACCACTTTCTACTACCTGACGGCCCTGATCATGGCCGAGCGGCTTCTGTCGAACGCCGGCCCGCTGGCGATCTCGTAACGGGCGGGCAACGGATGGCAGCCATCGTCCTTGCCCGTCATGTCGAGACCGAGAAGAACCTCCGCGACATCCACGGCGCATCCGCTCTCGCGTCTGTCACCGAGCGCGGCCAAGAGCAGGTCGCGCGACTGGCGCGCGCGATGTCACGCCGCCGCGGTCGGCGTGACAGCCGTCGTCGCGACACCCACCGCGCAGGCCGTCGTCTCAGCACAACTGCTCGCACGGGAACTCGGGGTTCGGTACGAGGGCGAACTCGACCTGCCCGCCGTCGACCTCGGGGTGGCCGCCGGCAGGTCGACAGCGGAACTGCGGACCGCCCACCCTGGAACGCACCGGTCGCTCGACCGGTTCCGGGCACGGGTGATCAGCGCGGTCGACCTGGACATCCCCGGGGCCGAGACCGCCTACGATCTTGAGCGGCGACTCGTGACGTGGTGGCGGAAAGAGGGCCGGGACCGGTGCCCCAACCGTCTGGTGGTGGGCAGCAGTTCGACGGTTCTCATGCTCGCCCACCTGCTCAACGGCGTTCTGCCCAGCGATGCCCGCTACCGCTACCTGGCCACCCCCAACGGGAGCGCCCGGGTGTGGCGGGGCGAGGGAGACGCCTGGTCGGCCACTCCCGCCTTTCCGCGTGATTCATGGCCCGACATCGACCAGCTCCGCATAGCGTCACCCGACGGCGCGGTGGCCGTGACCAGGCATGCGCCGAGCTGGGCGGCGAGCCGCCGGACCATCGTCGTCATCCCCGGCTACTTCGGCAGTTCCCGGCACGGCCCGTACGGGCTCTACAACCGGCTGGCTCACGCCTGGGCCTGGCAGGGTTTCGAGACACTGACGATCGACCCGCTCGGGTCCGGGGATTCGACACCTGTCTTCCGCGACTTCACGTCCGAGGTGCGGTCGGTCGAGATCGTCGCGGAATGGGCCGCTCGACGCTCCTCGTCGCTGCTGCTGGTGGGCCACTCCATGGGCGGAGCGACCGCGTTGCGGGCGCGGGACCAGGCCGGTGACCAGGATTGGTCGGTCTGGTGTCTCGCGCCGTTGTGCCGGCTTGTCGACCTGGCCCGGGAGTTCCTGCCGCGGCGGCAACTCGACGAATTGGAGCGCACCGGGCGGACCTTCCGGCATGGGCTCGAACTGCGCCGCGACATGATCGACGAGTCGGGCGCCGCCTGGGACGCCCTCAGTGAGAATGTCGGCCGTGTCTGGTTGGCCGGGAACGACAGGTACACCGCGGGGATGGACCTGACGCCGATCCCGCCTGATCGGCAAGTGACCATCGAAGGCGCTGACCACAACTTCTCGACCAACGGCTGCCTTCCCCGCCTGCTGGCGTCGACCGGCGCCGCTCTCGCTGACCTGGTCGGACCGATGCCGCCGGTAGGAGACTGACCGATGGACGGGCGACTCCACGCCGTGTGGACGGGGCGGTTCCAGCCGCCGCACATCGGGCACCTGGCGGTACTGAGGCACAGCCTGGCAGCCCTGCCGCTTCCCCATGTCGCGGTGCTGAGCACCCACTTCGGTTGGCGGTCGACAACCGACGACTACGGCCACCTCGCGGAGACGGCATACGATCCGGGCCGCAATCCACTGACGGTCTGGGAACGGTTCACCCTGATGCGGATGGCGCTGGAGGGCGAGGGCATTGCTGATCGAGTGGCCCTGCTCATCGCGCCCCGCCACGACCTCGACTGGCAGTCCGTGGCGCAGATCTACCCGCCGAAGCGACTGATCTGCCTGACCGCGAAGGACACATTCGAGGCCGCGAAGGAGACGGTGTGGCGTTCCCGGGGTGAGCAGGTGCACGTCTTCGCCGACCTGGCGGCGGCCGACGTGCTGACCACGACCGCCATCAGGGCGAAGGTGGCGGCGGGTACGCCCTGGGCCACGTTCATCCCGCCGTCGTGTCACTCCTTCTTCGCGGAGATCGATGGCCCGCGCCGGGTCTTCGCCACAGCGCGCGGGCATGCCTCACCCGATGTGGTCATCTGACGCCCGCCTTCTCCACCTCGCGCAGAACCAGGCCGAGAGTTTGTGACCGTCGATCGGTACGGCTCAACGCGCTCTCGTACCTACCGGTGTACCGTCCGTTGTGGCAGCCTGCCGGAAAGTGATCGGCAGGGTTTCTCGTGTGGTCTGGGAGCGCCGCTGATGCCTCGCCGTCCCATCCCCGCCGATCCGTCTATCGGCGACCGCATCCGTGCCCGCCGGGAGTTGCGCGGTTGGAGCATCCGCTACGCGGCCAGCCGCGCCGGCGTCTCCCACACGTCCTGGTCCCGGATCGAACGTGGGCAGCAGCGTACCGACAGGTACATGATCGTTGACCTGGCCGCCGCACTCGAATGCTCGGTGGTGGACCTGACCGGGCAGGCGTACACGCCGGCCGATCGGCAGCTCGACGCCGCGCGCATCGACGCGGAGCGAATCTGGCGGACCATGATGGACACGCCGATGAGCGGGCGGCCCGACGCGCCGGCCACGGTCGAGCAGGTGCGTCGTGAGGCAACGCTGGTGCGTGGACTCTATGGTCGGTGTGACTACGCGGGCGCGTTGCGGCGGCTCGTCGACCTGGTGCCCGCGATGCACGGGCTGACCGACCGGCGTGCGGCGTTGGCGCAGATGGTGCCGGTGTACGGCGTGGCGATGGGCTCCCTGCTGAGCGTCAGCTATCCGGCTCACGCCTGGCTGGCGGCGGAGCGCTGCGCCGAGGCGGCTGTCCTGCTCGACGATCCGGTCGCGGCCGGTGTCGCGACCGCCAACCGGGCGCGGGTGTCCGCCTACTCGGGGGCGTACCGGCCGGCTCGGGCGTGGTCCGACGCGGCGGCGGCCGATCTCGCGGGCAGCGCGGCTCGCGGCGCGCTGGACGTGTTGGGATTCCTACACCTCGCCCGGGCGCATCATCTCGCCGGCCTGCGGGACCGGGCGGGTGCCGAGGACCATCTCGACGAGGCGGCGCAGATCGCCGCGCGGACCGGGGAGACGGACAGTTGGGATCTCGCCTGGGGTCCGCGGAACGTGGCGATGTGGCGGATGGCGTTCCTGCTCGACACGGGCCGGCCGGAGGAGGCCATGGGGGTGGCGGCGGGTGTGGATCTGGCAGGCCTGCCGGCGGTGCGACAGGTGTACTTCTGGCTCGACATGGGACGCGCCGCCGAGGCCGTCGGACGGGATCGGGAGGCGGTGCGGATGCTGCTCGCCGCCGAACGGGTCGGCCCGCAGCACGCCCGATCGTCCGTTTCGGCTCGGGAAACAGTGCGTTCGTTGCTGCGCGGGGGAGCCACGTCGAGCGAGCTGCGAGGGCTCTGCGAACGAATGAGCCTCACGACGCAGTAGTGGTGCGTAAGCGTTCCAGCCGCTCCGTACACGTTCCGTAGCGTCCCGATCACAGGCGCGAAGGCATTCGTACCGGATCCGCGTTTTTGAGCCGGCGCGACGGAGGCGGGTCCTTCGCCGGGCACCGCGTCCAGGGGGAGCACTTATGGGAAAGAGCGAAAGCCGCGGCGAACAGGCTGAACGGGCCGAGCGGGAAGCGGCGCGGCAGCGGATCATCGCGCAGGCCGAGGCGGAACGGACACCCGTTGACGACACGACTCGGGCGGTGCCGGATCGGCGGTGGCGTCGTGAGCGGTGACCGGGTGCCGATCGGTCGGCGCGTCGCCTACCTGCGAGTACGCCGGAAGCTGTCGCAGCAGACGTTCACGGACCGGTTGGGCAAGTCGAAGAGCTGGGTGGACAAGGTCGAGCGCGGCGTACGGTCGCTGGAACGGGTGTCGACGATCCGGGAGATCGCGGCGGTGCTGCGGGTCGACGCCGCCACCCTGCTCGGCGATGACGCCCGGCCCGCCGGGACGGCCGAGCGCACCGGGGGCGTCGCGCGCATCCGGGCGGCCCTGTCCACGTACGGGATGACGCCGGCCCGCGACGACGAGCCGCCCGATCGGTTGGTCCAGGCGGTGCGGCACGCGTGGACCACCTACCAGTACGCCAGGTATCCCCAGTTGGTCGAGCAACTGCCGGCGTTGCTGACCGGTGTCCAACGGTGGCAGGCGCGGGATACGCAGGCGGACCGTGCGGCGGTGGTGGACGCGTACCGGGTGACGGCGGCGCTGCTGACGAAGCTGAGTGAGGCTGGCCTCGCGTGGTTGGCCGCGGATCGGGCGATGGCTGTCGCGGCGGGGGACCGGGTGTTGCTGGCCTGCGCGGCGGTGCAGCTCGGTCCGGTGTTGCGGGCGTCGGCGCGGGCGCGGTCGGTGCTGCTGGCCGCCGCGTACCGGATCGCGCCACGCGACCTGGATTCCGGTACGCCGGGGGAGGTGTCGCTGTGCGGGGCGCTGCTGGCGCAGGCGGCGCTGACGGCGGCCCGGGCAGGCAACGGACGGGCGGCCGGTGACCTGCTGGATGAGGCGGGGGAGATGGCCGCCCGCGTGGGCGACGGGTGCGACCACCACCGGACCGCGTTCGGGCCGGCTGCCGTGGAGGTGGCGCGGGTCGTCGCCGCCGTGGAGTTGGGTGACGGCGCGGAGGCGGTCGTCCGCCACGAGACCGTCGTCGACGGGGCGGGGTGGCGGTGGTTGCCGCTGGAACATCGCGCGGCGCACCTGGTGGACGCCGCGCGGGCGTACCTCCTGGTCGGTGACGCCGCGAGCGCGGCGAAGGTCCTGGTGCGGGCGGACCGTCTCGCGCCGGCCGAGGTCCGGCACCGGCCGGCGGCGCGCGACGTGGCCGCCGAGGTCGCCAGGTGCGCGAGCGCCGCCGCGACGCTCGCCCGGGGCCCCGGGCGAGCCTGAGGTAGTGCAAAAAACCTGCAAACGCCAGCCCTTGCCATCCACGAAAGCGCTTTCATACGATTGCGTTACATCGATGTTTCATTTGCGGGCCGGGCCCCGCGAATGAATGAGAGCGGCCGGCGGCGCGCCTGATCGCGTCGCGGCAATTCACCTTTCCCTTTTCGGCGACAGCCGGCTCTTCTGGCATGCCCGGAATACGAAGCGAGGCGAAAATGAAACGATCAGTCGCACTGCGACTACAGGCGGCACTGGCCACGGCGGCGGTGGGCGTCGCGGTCGCGGTGGCCCTGCCGACCCCCCAGGCGTCGGCGGCGGCCGGCGCCGCCACCGGCTACGCGACCCAGAACGGCGGGACCACAGGCGGCGCGGGCGGGCAGACGGTACGCGCCACCACCGGCACCGCGATCCACACCGCGCTGTGCAACCGGGCCAGCAGCAGCACCCCGATCATCATCGAGGTCAGCGGCACCATCAACCACGGCAACACCGCGAAGGTCTCCGGTTCGAGCTGCAACACGGCGGCCGGCGTGATCGAGCTGAAGCAGATCAGCAACGTCACCATCATCGGGGTGGGCGGCGGCGCCGTCTTCGACCAGCTCGGCATCCACATCCGCGAGTCACGCAACATCATCATCCAGAACGTGACCGTGCGGAACGTCAAGAAGTCGGGCTCGCCGACCTCCAACGGCGGCGACGCCATCGGCATGGAGAGTTCGGTCCGCAACATCTGGGTCGACCACGTGACGCTTGAGGCGTCGGGCGGTGAGGCGGAGGGCTTCGACGGCCTGTTCGACATGAAGGACGACACCCAGTACGTCACCCTGTCCTACAGCATCCTGCGCAATTCCGGCCGCGGCGGCCTGATCGGGTCGAGTGAGAGCGACCGCTCGAACAGCTTCATCACGTTCGACCACAACCTCTACGAGAACATCGACTCCCGTACGCCGTTGCTGCGCGGCGGCGTCGCCCACATCTACAACAACCACTACTCGGGCCTGCACGAGTCCGGCATCAACTCCCGGGCCGGGGCGCGGGCCAAGGTGGAGAACAACTACTTCCGCAACTCCAAGGACGTGCTCGGCACGTTCTACACCAACGAGCGCGGCACCTGGCAGGTCAGCGGCAACATCTTCGACAACGTGACCTGGTCCGCCACCGGCAACGAGAACTACCCGGCGGGGCCGAACCCGACGTCCACCACCACCGTCAGCATCCCCTACTCGTACCGTCTGGACGGGGCGAGCTGCGTGCCGGACATCGTGCGGCAGACGGCGGGCGCCAACACCGGCCTGCGGGTGTCCGACGGCAACTGCACGCCGCAGTCCCCCACGCCGGGACCGACCACGCCGGGACCGACCACGCCGGCGCCGACCACGCCCGCGCCGACCACGCCGCCGCCGACGACCACCCCGCCGCCGTCCGGCGGGACCAACCTGAGCCTCGCCTCCGGCGCCGGCGCGGACGGCTCCAGCAAGGCCAGCGGCACCAGCTACGGCGACGTGCGCGACGGCAGCCTCGGCACCTGGTGGTCGCCGTCCGGTTCGACAGGCACCATCTCGATCAAGTGGGGCTCGGCGACCGTGGTGTCCCGGGTGGTCATCCGGGAGCCGTCCGGCACCCAGGGTTCGATCGGCTCCTGGCAGTTGGTGAACAACGACACCGGGGCCGTGTTGGCCTCCGGCGGCGGGGCGGGCTCCATCAGCTTCGCCGCCACCTCACTGAAGAAGATCAACTTCAAGATCAACAGCTCCGGCGGTACGCCGAAGGTCGGCGAGTTCGAGACGTACGCGAGCTGACCTGGCGACACGAGGCGGGGGCGGCCGGAATGGCCGCCCCCGCTCTTTGCTTGCGTCTCCGGTCCGGCCGTCCTCAGAGGGTGAGCACGACGGTGGAGATGTTGCGTGCGCCGACGCTCACGGAAACCTGGTTCCCGTTCACGCCTGCCGGTTGACTCGCCGCGCTTGTCGACCGGTTGAGGATCACCAGCGTGATTTTCCCGTCACCGGAGTGGGCGGTCACGTCAAGCGGCGACGCCTTGGAGCTCTTCGTCAGGCCGACCCGCTGGTAGCCGGGGCGGACGTACTTGATGACTTCTCTCTCCGCCTCGTCAGCGCTGCTGGGTGAGCAGGCCCGGGCGGTAGGGCAGGAGGCCGTAGTCGCCGCCGGAGTTGGTGGCGCGGCCTTGGTAGAGGAGTTGGAGGTTGCAGGGGTCGATGGTGAAGGTCTGGTCGGCGGTGGTGCGGATGAGTTCGCCGTGGCTGATGTCGTTGGTCCAGGTGGCGCCGCTGTTGGCTTTGCCGGCGAAGGGGTTGCT
>NZ_JAXCFT010000013.1:0-140520 GCF_056150385.1 Micromonospora marincola
CATCCAACAGTCATCCACCACCACATACTGATAACCAGCATCCCGCATCCCCGAACTGACCATCGCATCCGCCATCTGCCGGATCAACGTCTCATTGATGTTGCAACCAAACGTGTTCCAACTGTTCCACCCCATCGGCGGCGTACGCGCCGCACCGTTGGCGAGCGCCCGCGCCGGGTGCGGGGCGACCACCCCGTCGGTGACGGTGGCGGTGAGGGCGACCGCCGCCACCCCCAGGGCGGCAAGCATCCATCGTGTCCTTCTGCGCACAGGTCCTCCTCGGTTGACGGGCGCCGACGAGGCCGGCGTCCCTCAGGGAGCGACCGCCTGCCGCGGTCCGTGCCACGGGTCGTCGGTGGGTGGACACCGGGGAGGCCGTGGCCTCAAGGGGACCGGTGGACCGCCGGCAGCCGCTCTGCGGTGGTGGATTTCGGCGGTGGCCGGGACGCCGCCGGCCGCCGCCTCGCTGCATGCCGGTCGCGCCCACCCGGTGGTTGTCACGCCGGTGCAGTGATGCCGCGGATGTTATCGCTGACATCAAACTGTGTAAATAGTTGAGCGCGTCTCCGAGGGGTCACCGCCGCCGCCGCCGGACGCCCGGCCGGAAGGAAAAAGAGCCGTTGAGAGCCCCTCTGCCGGCTTGTCGAGCGCGAGCCGGGGCTCCGTGCCGGGGTGGGGGGCGGATGATCGACGAGCGGTGGTGGAAGGCATCGATTGTTCTCGTTAACACCGGGTCGCGCGGGCCCGGATCCGCCGACCGGCGGTCGCTCTCGTGGATCTCGCGCGAGGGCTGGGCGGGCCGGTACCCGCGCCGTCCGCGGTAGGTGTCGCACGACGACCGTTCCCGTTACGCAGCCGTTGCGTTCGGGTGTCTTGACGGATGTATATGTGAGCGCTAACACTAACTCCGTGACACGGGAGAGGTGCAAATGAGCGAGGTGGACGCGGCCGACCGGTACGTGATCGGGGTCGATTTCGGCACGCTGTCCGGGCGGGCGCTCGTGGTGCGGGTCCGCGACGGCGCCGAGCTCGGCACGGCGGTGCACGAATACCGGCGCGGGGTGATCGAGACGGCTCTGCCCGACGGCGGCCCGCCGCTGCCCCCGGACTGGGCCTTGCAGGATCCCGACGACTACCGTGACGTGCTGCGCGAGGCGGTGCCGGCCGCGTTGGCCGCCGCCGGCGTGGACCCGGCCCGGGTGATCGGGATCGGCACCGACTTCACCGCCTGCACCGTGCTGCCCACACTCGCCGACGGCACCCCGCTGTGCGAGGTGCCGGAGCTGCGCCACCGGCCGCACGCCTGGGTCAAGCTCTGGAAGCACCACGCCGCGCAGCCGCAGGCCGACCGGATCAACGCCCTGGCGCACGAGCGGGGCGAACCGTGGATCGGCCGCTACGGCGGCAAGATCTCCGCCGAGTGGCAGTTCGCCAAGGGGTTGCAGATCCTGGCCGAGGACCCCGAGGTCTACCGGCGGACCGAGCGCTTCATCGAGGCCGCCGACTGGATCGTGTGGGAGCTGTGCGGCGCGGAGACCCGCAACGCCTGCACCGCCGGCTACAAGGGCATCCGGCAGGACGGACAGTACCCGTCGCCGGACTACCTGGCCGCGCTCGACCCGGGTTTCACCGACTTCGTGACCAAGCTGGACGGCCCGCTGCTGCCGCTCGGCGACCGGGCCGGCACGCTCAGCGCCCGCGCCGCCGCCTGGACCGGGCTGCCCGAGGGCATCGCGGTCGCGGTCGGCAACGTCGACGCGCACGTCACCTCCGCCTCCGCCCAGGCGCTGCGCCCGGGCCGGCTGGTGGCGATCATGGGCACCTCCACCTGCCACGTGCTCAACGGCACCCACCCCGCCGAGGTCCCCGGGATGTGCGGCGTGGTCGACGGCGGCATCAGTCCCGGCGCCTGGGGCTACGAGGCCGGGCAGAGCGGCGTGGGCGACATCTTCGGCTGGTTCGTGCGGCACGCCGCCCCGGCCGGCCTGGACTCGCACGAGCGGCTCACCGAGCTGGCCGCCGCCCAGCCGGTCGGCGCGCACGGCCTGGTGGCGCTCGACTGGTGGAACGGCAACCGGTCGCTGCTCGTCAACCACGACCTCAGCGGGCTCGTCGTCGGGCTGACGCTCGCCACCCGGCCGGCGGACGTCTACCGCGCGCTGCTGGAGGCCACCGCCTACGGCACCCGGATGATCATCGAGGCGTTCGCCGAGGCGGGCGTGCCGGTCGACGACCTGGTGGTGGCCGGCGGGCTGACCTCCAACCGGCTGCTGATGCAGATCTACGCCGACGTCACGAACCGGCCGCTTGGCATCATCGGCTCGGCCCAGGGGCCGGCGCTCGGGTCCGCCATCCACGCCGCGGTCGCCGCCGGGGCGTATCCGACGGTGCACGAGGCGTCGGCGGTCATGGGCCGGGTGGACGAGGGCGTCTACCGGCCGATCCCGGACAACGTCCGGGCCTACGACGCGCTCTACGCCGAATACCGGGCGCTCCACGACCACTTCGGTCGCGGCGCGAACGACGTCATGCTGCGCCTGCGCGCGATCCGGAACGCGGCGGTCGACGCCGCGGCGCCGGCCGACCCGGCTCTGGAGGTTGTCGGATGAACCCCGAGATCGACGCGCTGCGCGATGCCGTCGCCCGCCTGCACCGCGAGCTGACCCGCTACAACCTGGTGGCCTGGACCGCCGGCAACGTCTCCGCACGGGTTCCCGGGCAGGACCTGATGGTGATCAAGCCCAGCGGGGTGGACTACGACGACCTGACCGCCGACACCATGGTGCTCTGCGACCTGAACGGCGTCGTGGTCGACGGCGGTGGCTCGCCGTCGAGCGACACCGCCGCGCACGCCTACGTCTACCGCGCGATGCCTGAGGTCGGCGGCGTCGTGCACACGCACAGCGGCTACGCCACCGCCTGGGCGGCCCGGGGCGAGGCGATCCCGTGCTGGCTGACCGCCCAGGCCGACGAGTTCGGCGGCGAGATCCCGGTCGGGCCGTTCGCGCTCATCGGCGGCGACGACATCGGCAAGGGCATCGTCAGCACGCTGTCCGGACACCGGTCGCCCGCGGTGCTCATGCGCAACCACGGCGTCTTCACCATCGGCAAGGACGCGCGCGCGGCGGTCAAGGCCGCGGTGATGTGCGAGGACGTCGCCCGCACCGCACACCTGGCCCGCGCGCTCGGGCAGCCGCTGCCGATCGCGCCGGCCGACATCGACTCGCTCCACGACCGCTACCAGAACGTGTACGGCCAACGCCCGCCCACCGGGTGACCCAGACCAGCACCACCCCTCATCCCACCACCACAACCGGTCGCCCCGGCCACGCCGGTCGCGCGCCCGGATCACCCCACCCACGAGGAGAACGATGCGAACCAGGAGTACGGCCCGTACGGTCGTCGCGGCCCTGACTGGCGTGCTGCTCGCCGCCAGCATGGTCGCCTGCGGCAACAGCGACACCGGCGGCGATTCCGACGGCGGCGGCAACGACAAGCTCGTCCTGGGCTTCTCCCAGGTCGGCGCGGAGAGCGGCTGGCGTACCGCCAACACCACCTCGATCAAGGAGTCTGCGGCCGAGGCCGGCATCGAGCTGAAGTTCGATGACGCGCAGGGGAAGCAGGAGAACCAGATCAAGGCGATCCGGAACTTCATCCAGCAGAAGGTCGACGTGATCGCCTTCTCGCCGAAGGTGGAGTCCGGCTGGGACACGGTGCTCAAGGAGGCCAAGGACGCGAAGATCCCGGTCATCCTGACCGACCGCGCCGTCGACTCGGCCGACAAGTCGCTCTACAAGACGTTCCTCGGCTCCGACTTCGTCAAGGAGGGCCGACTCGCCGGCGAGTGGCTGGTGGAGGAGAAGAAGTCCGCCACCGGCCCGGTCAACATCGTCGAGCTTCAGGGCACCACCGGCTCGGCGCCGGCCAACGACCGGAAGAAGGGCTTCGGCGAGGCCATCGCGGCCAACCCCAACCTCAAGATCATCGCTTCGCAGGACGGTGACTTCAGCCGGGCCGGCGGCAAGCAGGTGATGGAGCAGTTCCTCAAGGCCAACCCGAAGATCGATGTGCTCTTCGCGCACAACGACGACATGGGCCTGGGCGCGCTCGAGGCGATCACCGCGGCCGGCAAGGTGCCGGGCAAGGACATCACCATCATCACCGTCGACGCGGTGAAGGACGGCATGCAGGCCCTGGCGGACGGCAAGTTCAACTTCATCGCCGAGTGCAGCCCGCTGCTCGGCCCGCAGCTGATGGACCTCGCGAAGAAGGTCAAGGCCGGCGAGGAGGTGCCGGCCCGGATCGAGACGGAGGAGACCACCTTCACCCAGACGACGGCCAAGGAGGCCCTCCCCAACCGCAAGTACTGAGCCCACACCGGGGGTCGCCGTCACACCGACGGCGGCCCCCGTGCCACCACCGTTTCAGAAGAGGTCCGATGGCATGACGGGTGACCGTCCGGTCCTGACCATGACCGGAATCAGCAAGACCTTCCCCGGCGTCCGTGCACTGCACGACGTCGACTTCCGGCTGTTCCCGGGCGAGGTCCACGCCCTCATGGGCGAGAACGGCGCCGGCAAGTCCACCCTGATCAAGGTGTTGACAGGCGTCTACGACACCGACGCCGGCACCGTCACGCTCGCCGGCGACCAGGTGTCGTTCAGCGGGCCGATGCAGGCCGCCGCGGCCGGCGTGAGCACCGTCTACCAGGAGATCAACCTCTGCACGAACCTGTCGGTGGCGGAGAACATCTTCATCGGCCGGGAGCCCCGCCGGCTGGGCGCCGTGCACTGGAGCGAGATGCGTCGCCGGGCGAGGGCGCTCCTGGCCCGGCTCGACCTCGACCTCGACGTCGGCGCGCCGCTCGGGACATACTCCCTCGCCGTGCAGCAGATGGTCGCCATCGCCCGGGCGATCGACGTCCAGGCCCGGGTGCTCATCCTCGACGAACCGACCTCCAGCCTGGACGCCGGCGAGGTCGCCCAGTTGTTCCGGATCATGCGCCAGCTCCGGGACGAGGGGATCGCGATCCTGTTCGTCACCCACTTCCTCGACCAGGTCTACGGCATCGCCGACCGCATCACGGTGCTGCGCAACGGCACCCTGGTGGGGGAGTACCGCACCGAGGAGCTGCCACAGTTCAGCCTGGTGGAGAAGATGATCGGCCAGGAGCTGGACGTGCTGGAACGGCTTGAGGAGCAGCAGAAGCGCGCCACCGTCGAGGCGGACGGCAAGGCCCCGCTCGTGGACGCCGTCGAGCTGGGCCGCCGTGGCGCGGTCGCCCCGTTCAGCCTGCGCATCCACGCCGGTGAGGTGGTCGGCCTGGCCGGCCTGCTCGGCTCCGGCCGGACCGAGGTGGCCCGGCTGTTCTTCGGCGCCGACCGCCCCGACCACGGTCAGGTCCTCGTCGACGGCGGCCGGGCGCCCCTGCGTACCCCGATCCAGGCCATCGGCCAGGGGATCGGCTTCTGCTCGGAGAACCGCCGCGCGGAGGGCATCGTCCCGGAGCTGTCGGTCCGGGAGAACATGATCCTGGCCATGCAGGCCGCGCGTGGCTGGCTGCGGCCCATCCCCCGCCGGAGGCAGGACGAGCTGGTCCAGAAGTACGTCCAGGCGCTCAGCATCCGGCCGGCCAACCCGGAGCTGCCGGTGCGCAACCTCTCCGGCGGCAACCAGCAGAAGGTGTTGCTGGCGCGCTGGCTCATCACCGAGCCGCGCCTGCTCATCCTCGACGAACCCACCCGCGGCATCGACATCGGCGCCAAGGCCGAGATCCAGAAGCTGGTGGTGCAGCTCTCCGACGGCGGCATGGCGGTGTTGTTCATCTCCGCCGAACTGGAGGAGGTGCTGCGCCTGAGCCACCGGGTCGCGGTCATGCGCGACCGCGAGATGGTCGCCCAACTCGACAACGACAACTCGCTTGATGCCGACCGCGTCATGCGCACCATCGCCAGCGGAACCCCCCGGGAGGAGGTGAACCGATGAACACCGTCGCCGACCGCCTTCGACCGCTCACCGCGCACCGCCTGTTCTGGCCGGTCCTGGTGCTCGTGGTGATGATCGCCGCGAACACCGTCTACCGGCCCGGCTTCCTCGCCGTGGAGGTCAAGAGCGGCCACCTGTACGGCACGCCGATCGACATCCTCCGGTTGAGCGCGCCGCTGATCCTCGTCGCGCTCGGCATGACCCTGGTCATCGCCACCGGCGGCATCGACCTGTCCGTCGGCTCGCTCTGCGCCATCAGCGGCGCGATCGCCTGCCAGCAGATCAGCGAAGCGGCCGACCAGAACAGCATGTCCACCGTGTTCACCGCGCTGGCCCTGGCCTTCGGGGCCGCGCTCGTGCTCGGCGCGTGGAACGGCGTGCTTGTCTCCGCCATCGGCATCCAGCCCATCATCGCCACGCTGATCCTGATGGTGGCCGGCCGGGGCATCGCCCAGCTCATCACCGAGGGGCAGATCCTCACCATCAACTCCGAGCCCTACCGGGCCATCGGGGTCGGGCACGTCCTGACGCTGCCGCTGGCCATCCTGATCGCGCTCGCCGCGGCGCTGCTGGTGGCCGCGTTCACCAGGCGTACCGCGTTCGGGCTGATCGTCGAGTCGGTCGGCGGCAACGCCGAGGCCAGCCGGCTGGCCGGCATCCGGTCGCGCCGCGTGGTCTTCCTCGTCTACGTGGTGAGCGCCGCCTGCGCCGCGCTTGCCGGCTTCATGGTCACCGCGAACGTGTCGAGCGCCGACGGCAACGCCGCCGGGCTCTGGATCGAGCTGGACGCCATCCTCGCGGTGGTGATCGGCGGCACCTCGCTTGCCGGCGGCCGGTTCTCCCTCGGCGGCACCGTCCTCGGCGCGTTGATCATCCAGACCCTGACCACCACCGTGTACGCCATGAACATCTCGCCGCAGACGTCGCTGCTGTTCAAGGCCGTCGTCGTCATCGCCGTCTGCCTGATCCAGGCCCCGGCCTTCCGGGCCCGGTTCCGGCGCCGGCGTCGGCGCGGCGTCGAGCCCGGTCCGGCCACGCCGCAGCGGGAGAAGGAGCAGGTCCCGGCATGAGCAGCACGTCGTTGTCCACCGTCCGGTCCTGGCGGCCCAGCCTGCCCCGGCGGCACGTCCCGGTGCTGGCCACGCTCGCGTTGCTGCTGGTCATGTACGGCATCGGTGTGTCCCAATATCGTGCCTTCTCCAACGTCCAGGTGATTTTTAACGTCTTCATCGATAACGGTTTCGTTCTCGTGGTCGCCGTCGGGATGACGTTCGTGATCCTCACCGGCGGCATCGACCTGTCCGTCGGCTCGGTGGTCGCGATGACCACGATGGTGTCGGCCGCGCTGCTCCGCGACGGCATGCCGGCGGCCCTGGTGCTCGTCATCGCGCTGCTCATCGGCCCCACGCTGGGGTTCCTGATGGGCTGCGCGATCCACTTCTTCGAGATCCAGCCGTTCATCGTCACACTCGCCGGGATGTTCTTCGCCCGGGGCATGTGCACGTTCATCAGCGGCGCCTCGATCTCCATCACCGACGGCTTCTGGACCGGCATGTCCCAGGAGCGCATCGGCAATCCGGCCGGAAACTTCGTGTCGATAAGCGTGCTCATCGCGTTCGCGGTGGTGCTTGTCGCCGCGTACGTGCTTGCGTACACCCGGTTCGGCCGCAACGTGTACGCGGTCGGCGGCAACGCGCAGTCGGCGCTGCTGATGGGCCTGCCGGTCGGGCGGACCCGGATCGCCGTCTACACCATCAGCGGGCTCTGCTCGGCTATCGGCGGCCTCCTGCTGTCGTTCTACACCCTGTCCGGCGCGCCGCTGATCGGCATCGGCATGGAGCTGGACGTGATCGCCGCGGTGGTGATCGGCGGGACCGTGCTCACCGGCGGGTCCGGATACGTCTTCGGCACCGTCCTCGGGGTGCTGGTGCTTGGTGTCATCCAGACCCTGATCACGTTCGACGGCAGCCTCAACTCCTGGTGGACCAAGATCGTGATCGGCGGGCTGCTCTTCGCGTTCATCCTCCTCCAGCGCCTCATCGGCATCCGGTTCAAGTGACGGCAACTAGCGCGGAAGGCGACAACATGGCAACTCACCCCCAGCCCGAGGTCTGGTTCCTCACCGGAAGCCAGGGCCTCTACGGCGAGGACACGCTCCGGCAGGTCGCCGACCAGTCCCGGCAGATCGCCGCCCGGTTGGACGAGTCGCCGGACATCCCCGTCCGCGTGGTCTGGAAGCCGGTCCTGACCACCAGCACGGACATCCTGGCGGCCTGCCGGGACGCCGCCGTGCAGGGCGCGGTCGGGGTGATCGCCTGGATGCACACGTTCTCGCCGGCCAAGATGTGGATCTCCGGGCTGGACGCGTTGCAGACGCCGCTGCTGCACCTGCACACCCAGGCGAACGTGGCGCTGCCGTGGGACACCATCGACATGGACTTCATGAACCTGAACCAGGCCGCGCACGGCGACCGGGAGTTCGGGTACATCCAGACCCGCCTGGGGGTGGCCCGCAAGACCGTCGCCGGGCACGTCACCGACCCGCGGGTGGTGGGTCGGATCGGGGCCTGGGCCCGCGCGGCCATCGGCTGGTCGTCGGTGCGGACGCTGCGGCTGGCCCGCTTCGGCGACAACATGCGCGACGTCGCGGTGACCGAGGGGGACAAGGTCGAGGCGGAACTGCGGTTCGGCGTCTCGGTCAACACCTACGGCGTGAACGACCTGGTGGCGGCCGTCGACCAGGTCGCCGACGCGCAGGTGGACGACCTGGTCAAGGAGTACGACGACGCCTACCGGCTGGACGCCGCGCTGCGGCCCGGCGGCGACCGGCACGACTCGCTGCGGTACGCCGCGCGCCAGGAGATCGGCCTGCGCGCGTTCCTGGACGCCGGCGGCTTCCGGGCGTTCACCACGAACTTCGAGGATCTCGGCGGCCTGCGCCAGCTCCCCGGCATCGCGGTGCAGCGGCTGATGGCCGACGGGTACGGCTTCGGCGGCGAGGGGGACTGGAAGACCTCGGTCCTGGTGCGGACGCTGAAGGCGATGGCGGTCGGCGTCGAGGGCGGCACGTCCTTCATGGAGGACTACACCTACGACCTGACGTTCGGGCACGAGGTGGTCCTCGGCGCGCACATGCTCGAGGTGTGCCCGAGCATCGCCGCCGACGTGCCGACCGCGGAGATCCACCCGCTGAGCATCGGCGGGCGGGAGGACCCGGTCCGGCTCGTCTTCGACGCGGCGTCCGGCCCGGCCGTCGTGCTCGGCATGGCCGACATGGGG
Source organism: Micromonospora marincola (assembly GCF_056150385.1). Lineage (NCBI taxonomy): Bacteria > Bacillati > Actinomycetota > Actinomycetes > Micromonosporales > Micromonosporaceae > Micromonospora > Micromonospora marincola. The sequence goes on from NZ_JAXCFT010000013.1 coordinate 9,265, forward strand.
GAGCGGTTCCGGCTCGTGGCCAACGTGGTCGACGTGGTGCCGCCGCCGCAGCCGCTGCGCCGGCTGCCGGTGGCCCGGGCGGTATGGCGACCCCGCCCCGACCTGGCCGGCTCGGCGGAGGCGTGGATCACCGCGGGCGCGCCGCACCACACCGTGCTCTCCCAGGCGGTGGGCGTGGAGGAGCTGCGGGACCTGGCTGAGATGGCGCGTACCGAGTTGGCGGTCATCGACGGCGACACCGAGCCGCACCGGTTCGCCGACGAGTTGCGCTGGAACCAGGCGTACTACCGGCTCGCCCGCGGGTTCTAACCCCGGACCACCCGCCACGGGTGGCGTGCGCCGACGTTTCGCGTCGGCGCGCGCCACCCGTTCGTGTCGGGGACGTTACGGCTTGACGAACAGCATGTTATCGCTCACAGTCGATGTATCGGGATCGCCCGCACGTTCCCGGCGCCGTTCCGCGTGCAGCATGTGCCGCAGGTGCCGTGCATCAGGTTCCCCCCGGGCAGGGACCGCTGTTAACGATCACACAAGGAGGACCATGGTGGCGACAGGTCGGCTGTCCCGGCTCCTGGCGGGGTTGGTGGCGACGGTGGTCGGCGGGGTGCTGGTGGGGGCGGCCCCCGGGCCGGCCTCGGCGGCGACCGTGGACACCACCGCGAACTACGTGCTGGTGAACCGCAACAGCGGCAAGGCGTTGGACCTGTACAACCAGGCCACGAACGACGGGGCGCGGATCACCCAGTGGTCGCGCAACGACGGGGCCTGGCAGCAGTGGCAGTTCGTCGACTCCGGGGGCGGCTTCTACCGGCTGCGGTCGCGGCACTCCGGCAAGGTGCTGGACGTCACCGGCGCGTCCACGGCCAACGGCGCGGCCGTGGTGCAGTGGTCCGACCACAACGGGACCAACCAGCAGTTCCGGCTGGCCGACTCGGACGGCGGCTACGTGCGGCTGATCAACCGCAACTCGAACAAGACGGTGGAGGTGCAGAACGCCTCGACCGCCGACGGCGGCAACATCGTCCAGTACGACGACTGGAACGGCAGCAACCAACAGTGGCAACTGGTCCGCGTCGGTGACGGCGGCAACCCGGGCAACCCCGGCGGCAACTTCACCAATCCGGCGGTATGGCAGGACTTCGCCGACGTCGACATCATCCGGGTCGGCGACGTCTACTACATGTCCGCCTCGACCATGCACTACTCGCCCGGCGCTCCGATCCTGCGCTCGTGGGACCTGGTGAACTGGGAGTTCGCCGGGCACTCGGTGCCCCGGCTGGACTTCGGCACGAAGTACGACCTGCCTCCCGGCAGCCAGGCGTACGTGGACGGCATCTGGGCCTCGACGTTGAACTACCGGCCCAGCAACCACACCTACTACTGGGCCGGGTGCGTCGACTTCGCCCAGACCCACATCTACACCGCCGGCGCGGTCGACGGCGCGTGGAGCAAGCTCACCACCATCCCGAACTGCTACTACGACGCCGGCATGCTTGTCGACGACAACGACACCATGTACGTCGCGTACGGCAACGGCACGATCAGCGTCGCGCAGCTCTCCGCCGACGGTCGCACCCAGGTGCGGGCCCAGCAGGTCTACCAGACCCCGTCGAGCATCGGCACGCTGGAGGGGGCACGCTTCTACAAGCGCAACGGCGCCTACTACATCTGGCTGACCCGGCCGGCGAACGGCCAGTACGTGCTCAAGTCCACAAACGGCCCGTTCGGCCCGTACGAGCAGCGGCAGGTGCTGCTCAACCTGCCCGGCCCGATCTCCGGCGGCGGCGTGCCGCACCAGGGCGGGCTGGTGCAGACGCAGAACGGCTCCTGGTACTACATGGCCTTCACCGACGCGTACCCGGGTGGCCGGATGCCGACGCTGGCGCCGATCACCTGGACCGCCGACGGCTGGCCGCAGGTGCAGACCGTGAACGGGGCGTGGGGGGCCAGCTACCCCAACCCGCTGCCGCTGCGTCCGGTCAAGCCGCTCACCGGCACCGACACGTTCTCCGGCACCACGCTCGGCGTGCAGTACGAGTGGAACCACAACCCGGACAACAGCCGCTGGTCGGTCAACAACGGCCTCCGCCTCCAGACCGCAAGCGTGACCAACGACCTCTACCAGGCCCGCAACACGTTGACCCACCGGATCCAGGGTCCGACCTCGACCGCGACCGTGGAGCTGGACTACTCGGCCATGCGGGACGGCGACCGGTCCGGACTCGCCATGCTGCGCGACAGCTCGGCGTGGATCGGCGTCCGGCGGGACAACGGCGCCACCCGGGTGGTGATGACCAACGGCCTGACCATGGCCAGCGGCGCCTGGAACACCACTTCCACCGGGTCGGAGATCGCCGGCGCTCCGGTCTCCGGCGGGCGGATATGGCTGCGGAGCAAGGCCGACATCAGACCCGGCTCCGGCCGGCAGGCGACGTTCTCCTACAGCACCGACGGGGTCACGTTCGTGCCGCTGGGGAACGCGCTGACGCTCAACAGCGCATGGCAGTTCTTCATGGGATACCGGTTCGGCATGTTCAACTACGCGACGCAGGCGTTGGGCGGCGCGGTGACGGTACGGCAGTTCTCGCTCACGACGCCGTGACACGGGTCACCGTTATCCGCCGTTGAGTCGTCCGGGAATTGCCCGGGGTGGGGGTTCCGAAGTTATCGGAATTTCCCCACCCCGGGTTCGGTCGTCAATTCCCCGACATTCCGATGCCACCACTCGAATGGTGATCGACCGCACCGTGACCGGCGCGACCTCTGGCGTAGACTGTCGCCACCCGGGCCAACCCGGTCGACGACGACCCGACGGCCACGCGGGCATGTGCGAAAGTGAGGTGGCCGTGCGCGGTCCTGCGATGACTGATGTGGCTCGCCTCGCCGGTGTCTCGCACCAGACGGTCTCCCGGGTTCTCAACGGGCACCCGAACGTGCGTGAGCAGACCCGGTTGCGGGTGCAGGCGGCCATCACCGAACTCGGCTACCGGCCCAACCGCGCGGCCCGCACGCTTGTGACCGGGCGGTCCCAGGTGATCGGTGTGGTCGCGCAGAACACCACGCTCTACGGCCCGGCGTCACTGCTGGCCGCGCTGGAACAGGCCGCCGCCGAAGCCGGCTTCGCGGTCAGCATCGGCAGCGTCAGCGACCTCGACCACAGGTCCATCTCCGAGGCGGTGGAACGCCACCTTGCGCACCGGGTGGCCGGCATCGTGGTGATCGCGCCTGTCGAGTCGGCCGGCGAGGCGCTCGAACGGCTGCCCCACGACGTGCCGCTGGTGACCGTCGACGGTGATCCGCGCCGGCCGATCCCCCTCGTGACGGTCGACCAGGTCGCCGGCGCGCGGGCCGCCACCCAGCATCTCCTCGACGCCGGGCACCGCACGGTATGGCACGTGTCCGGCCCGTCGGACTGGTTCGACAGCGCCGGCCGGATCGAGGGCTGGCGCGAGGCGTTGCGGCTCGCCGGCGCCGAGGTGCCCCCGCTGGTGCCGGCGGACTGGTCGGCGGCGGCGGGCTACCGCTGCGGGCAGATGCTGGCCCGGATGCCCGAGGTCACCGCCGTCTTCACCGCCAACGACCACCTGGCGCTCGGGGTGCTGCGCGCGTTGCACGAGCACGGCCGGCGGGTGCCCGACGACCTCAGCGTGGTCGGGTTCGACGACGTGCCCGAGGCGGCCTACTTCATCCCGCCGCTGACCACCGTGCGGCCCGACTTCGCGGCCGTGGCCCGGGCGAGTCTCGGCCTGCTGCTGGCGCAGATCGAGTCGGCAAGCGTGGGGCCGCTGCGACGGACCGTCGCGCCGACGCTTGTGCCCCGGCGCAGCGTCGGCCCGCCACCCCAGCGCTGACCCGTTGCCGGGTGCCGGCCCCCAGCGCTGATCCTTCGTCCGGCGGCCCACATCGTCAGCTCCCATCCTCGTTGGTCGGCTGCACACTGCTCCCGGCGGTACTCCGTCCGGCGGCCGACGTCCACCCGGAGGTCGTCGAGATCGTTTTGACCTCGCTACGGCGATCTGACTCGCCGCTGTGCCGGTCGGATGGTGCTGGCCCGCTCGGTGCCTTGAGAGCTGATGGCAGAAACAACTCACGCCGTCGATGCCGGCCCACGGTCGGTCACCGGCGTCCAGCAGTTGATCAACTCCACTTCGCCGAAGTGGCGTGATCCCAGATGCCTCCACCCGCCCACTTCGGCGAAGTGGAGTTGATCAGTGCTGAGTTTCCCGCCCTTCGGAACCGTGTTCCACTCAATAGGACGGCGGTAGATCTTGGTACGAAATGGCCCCCCTGGGGGCCGTTTCGTACCAAGATCTCTCCGGAGCCGGAGCCGGAGCCGGAGCCGGAGCCGGAGCCGGAGCCGGAGCCGGGGGCGGGGGCGGGGGCGGAGCCGTGGGGGGCGGGGGGGCCCGCCCCGCGCCGCACCCCGCCCCCGCGGGGGGGGTGGTCGGCGGGGGGGCGGGCGCCCGCGCCCCCGGCGCGGGGGCGGGGGGGGGGGGGGGCCCGGCGGGCCCGGGGCCCCCCGCCCCGGCCCCGACGGCGTCCCCGGGGGTACGTGGGCCGGCCGTGACGGTCGGGCCCGCGTACCCGAGATTTCAGACGAACCGCCAGCGCTGGTGCGCGGCGCCGGTGTCGTCGCCGAGCACCGCCTGCGCCCCCTGGCTGCCGGAGCCGCCGCTGAGGCCGAGGACCCGGCCGCCGTTGGCGCACTGGACCCGGAAGTAGCCGTTGCCGCCGTGACGCAGCCGCCACCGGTGGTCGGCGGTGCCGTTGTCGGCCCACTGCACGATCCGGGCGCCGGCGGCGGAGGAGCCGCCCTCGACGCCGAGCACCTTGCCGCTGTGCGAGGCGCGCAGCCGCAGGTAACCGCCCGTGTCCACGAGCGCGGTCCAGAGGTGGTCGGCGGTGCCGGTGTCGCCCCACTGGATGACGAGGCCGCCGTCGGCGGTGGACATGTCCTGCACGCCGAGCACGAGCCCACTGCCGAGGTTCTGCAACCGGCGCGCGCCGTTCGGCAGGAACCGCCACTGGTTGTCCGGGCTGCCGTTGTCCGGGTCCTGCACGGCCTGCGCGCCCTGCGCGGTCGAGCCGCCGGAGATGCCGAGCAGTTTGCCGGTGTGCGAGTTGCGCAGCTTGTGGGTGCCGTCGCCGACGTCGACCACGGTCCAGAGGTGGTCGGCGGTGCCATTGTCGGCCCACTGGAGGATCCGGGCGTTGTCGGCGGTGGACATGTTCTCCACGCCGAGCACCTTGCCGCTGTTGACGTTGCGCAGCTTCAGCGCCGACCCGTCGACGACGAGCTGCCAGTCGTGGTCGGCGGTGCCGGTGTCGCCCCACTGGAGGGCGAGCCCGCCGTCGGCGGTGGACATGTTCTGGACGCCGAGCACGAGACCGCTCGCGGCGTTCGCCAGCCGGAAGCTCGCCTCGCCGCCACCGCCGCTGCTAGTGCCGGCCCGCCAGTAGACCGTGTAGTTGAACCCGTGCGCGTCGTAGAAGGGCCCGAGGTTGACGGTGGCGCCGTTGGCCCGGGCGGTGAACGCCAGCGAGTCGCCGCCGGTCCGCGTGACCGAGCCGGTCTCCAGCGTCGGCAGCGCGCTCAACGTGGTGTTGCCGTAGTTGCCGGAGAGCACCACCGGCCCGTACATGACCGCCTGGACGGCCGCGTCGTCGTTGGCGGCGACAGTGGTCACGCGCATCGGCAGCCGCACGGTGACCACGTCGCCTGAGGTCCAGTCGCGGGTCAGCACGGCGTAGCTGCCGGGTGTGGTGGCGATGCCCTGCGCCGTGCCGTTGACGCTCACCGTCGCCCCGGTGGTCCACGACGGGATCCGGATCCGCATCGTCCAGGAACCGCTCGCCGAGCCGGTGACGGTGAGCGTCGTGGTGTCCGAGACCGGGTACGAGGTGCTCTGCGTGACGGTGATGCCGCGCTCGCTCCAGGTGAGCACCGAGGGCATGAACAGGTTCACGGTGAGCGTGGTGCCGTTGTGGTAGTAGACGGCGTCCGCGAGCGTGGTGTTGGTTTCCAGCCCGGTGCCCTGGCAGCACCAGAAGGAGTTGTAGTCGGTGCTCCAGGTGCCGCCGCCCCACGCCGGGCCGACGCCGCGCCGGCCGCCCGGGTTGAGCGGGGTGAAGTAGGTGACGTGGCCGCGGGAGTCGGCCGGGTTCTGCTGGCCGATCATGTGGTTGAGCAGTGCCCGCTCGTAGAAGTCGACGTACGCGACCCGGTCGGGGTCGAGCTGCCACAGCTCCCGGGTCAGCTTGAGCATGTTGTAGGTGTTGCACGCCTCGCAGGTGTCGTTGCGCAGGTAGCCGGCGATGGCGTTGGGGGCGCGGAAGTGCTCGGCCTGGCTGTTGCCGCCGATGGCGTACGTGTGCGCGCCGACGGTGATGTTCCAGGCGTTTGTGGCGATGTCGCGGTAGCGGGTGGTGCCGGTGGCCTTGTACTCCCGGGCCGCGCCGATCCACTTGGGCACCTGGGTGTTGGCGTGCAGGCCGTTGAGCTGGTCGGAGTTCGAGGCGAGCGGGTTGAACACGGCCGCGTGGTCGAAACGCTGGGCGGTGGTCAGCCAGCGGGCGTCGCCGGTCTGCTGGTAGATGTCGGTGAGCACCGCGTTCATGCCGCCGAACTCGGTGCCGAGCATGGCCTGCATCTGGGCCGAGGTGAGCCGGCCGGTACGCCAGTCGACCCAGCCGGCGAGCGCCAGCAGCACGTCGCGGGCCTGCGTGCTGCCGATCAGGCGCCACACGTCGAGCAGGCCGGCGAGCGTCTTGTGGATGCAGTAGTAGGGCACGTTGCCGTTACTGAGCGTCCGGGCCTCAAGCGCGCTGAAGTCGGACTCGGGGAAGCCGGACAGGTAACCCGTGTTGAATCCGGCGGCGCCGTTGTTGGCCTGGCACTTCGCCAGCTCGGCGACCATGGTGACCGCCTTGTCCCGGCAGGTGGTGTCGCCGGCCACCGCCCACGCCTGCGCCCAGGCGGTCAGGAAGTGGCCCTGCATGTGGGTGCGGAACGGGAAGTTCGGCGCGTCCCAACCGCCGTTGGCGGCGGCCCCGGCGGTGGAGAGCCGGTGGTTGGCGCGGAAGTTGTAGAGCAGCCGGTTGACGTCGACGAACCGGAGGTAGGACACGGTGCGGTTCTGGTTGTCCATCCAGCGGCTGGCGGTCAGCCGTACCTGGCCGGGGTCGAACGTGTAGGCGGAGACGCCGACGTCCGGCCGGGCCGGGGCCAGGGCGGCGCCGGCCGGGCCACCGCCGGCGAGGGAACCGGCGGCGGCGCCGGCCGCGGTCGCGACGGCGGTCGCTCCGGTAGCGCGCAGGAGCGTCCGGCGGTTCATCGGAGGAACGGGCATGAGGGGCCTTTCGTGGCGGGACGGGTGGGTGGCGGGGGTGGCGCGGGTACGGGCCGGGCGGATCGGGCTCCGCCCGGCCCGTGGCTCAGTTGCGCAGGCTCCACTGCTGGTTGGCGCCGCCGTTGCACGCCCAGAGGATCAGCTTGGTGCCGTTCGCGGTGCCGGCGCTGGTGGCGTCGAGGCAGAGACGGGACTGCTGGCCGGTGATGGTGCCGTTGCCGTTGAGGTTCCACTGCTGGTTGGCCTGCCCGTTGCAGTCCCAGATGATCACGGTGGTGCCGTTGCTGGTGCCCTGCCCGTTGGCGTCGAGGCACTTGTTGCCGAACACCTGGAGTTGCCGCGCCGACGTGTAGGTCCAGCGCTGCATGGTGCCGCCGTGGCAGTCGTAGAGCTGCACCTGGGTGCCGTTGGTGGTGGTGCCGTTGGGCACGTCGACGCAGCGCCCGGACTGGCCGCCCACGATCTCGACGTTCTGCCGGGTGCCACCGGTGCTCGCCGCGTAGCCGGCGGCGGTGATGTTTGCCTGGACGGCGTCCTCGGTGGCGTTCGACGGGTAGCCGGAGGTCATGACGCCCTCGTAGAAGGTGCCGGCTGCGCCGATGCTGTTGTCGCCGCCGATGCCGAGGATGATGGCGCCTTCTTTTTTCATCGGGTTGTAGCCGGAGGCGTTCGGCCGCTTGCCGTCGTAGAAGGTGGACAGCCCGCCGGTCTGGGCGTTGCCGCCCCGGATGGCCCAGTGGTTCGGTTCGCCCTTGACGATCGCGGTCAGGAACCGGTGGCTGATCGACGGGTCGTTGGCGTTGTAGCCGGGGTTGACGCCGGAGAAGAGGCCGTTCTCCAGGTCGGCCATGATCCAGGGGCCGTTGCCGGTGCCGTACCCCCAGACCTTGATGTTGCCGAAGTAGATGGCCTCCATGGTGCCGTTGCCGTTGTCGCGGCTGTTGGTCTCCGCGTTGCCGTAGTCGAAGCAGCAGCCGCCGTTGTAGTGGGTGCCGTCGAAGATGGCGTACATGCCTTCGGGTTGGTCGCCCTTGGCGATGCCGTTCGTGGTGTTGTCGCGGTAGCCGGTGCCGGGGGCGACGAACACCCCGTACGCCTTGCGCCCGCCGAGCGTGACCGGGGCGAGCGTGGCGTCGGCGAGGTTGTCGTAGCCACCGGCGGCCGGGCCGGAGAAGCCGCCGGGCGGGGCCTGGGTCAGGTGGTTGCCGCGGCCGGACTGGTCGTAGATGACGCTGATCAGGCAACTGGTGCCGGCGCAGAACGCGTCCTGGGTGGCGGCGTTGGCGACGTCGCCGGCAGCGAGCGGCGCGACGTCGCGGGTGGTGTTGTCGGACGCGCGTCGCAGCTGGTATAGCGGCCCGGCATAGGCGCCGTAGAGCGCGCGGGTGGTGCTGTGGGCGGCGACGCAGGGGGTGCCGCCGGAGGCGTAGATGTCGCAGGGGCCGGTCCCGGCGGCCTGCGCCGCGGCGGTGGGGCCGACAACCGCCGCGGTGACCGCGACGAACAGGGCCAGGGGTGCGAGGGCGACGGCCAGGCGATGGCGACGGGTGGTGGGGCCCATCGATCCTCCTCCACGGGGATGACGACCAGGTTAACGCTAACAATTGCCCTTAGCGTGGCGTTCATATAGGCCACTGTCAACACGTTGGTCGTCCGATCGGTGGGCTTCCGGGCGCGACGGAAGATCCACGGCGGGCGATGTTAGCGCTCTCACCAGCCGCCGCTGGTACAGCAGGCTGTACTTTCCGCCGCCGACGCTGCCGGCGACGGCCGCCGTGACCTATCGTGACGCCGGGGGTGGGCCGAGTTGGGATACGTGCGGAGGCGGGTCCGCGCCGCGGTGGACGCGCTTGAGCATCTCGTCGGCGGGTTGGGCACCGCGATCCTGGCGTGGGGCGCGCTGCTCTGGGCGATCACGGTGGCCGCCGCCTGCCTGGCCGGCGTCGGGCTGCTGCTGGCGCCCGGCGCGTTGCGCGTGGTGCGCTCGGTGGCCGACCGGGAACGCGCCCGGCTGTCCCGCTGGGGCGGGACGCTCCCCACGCCGGGGCCGGCGCCGACCGACCTGCGCACGGCGCTGCGCGACCCGGTCGTCCGGCGGGAACTCGGCTGGACCGCGCTGCACGCCCTCCTCGGCTTCGGCGCCGGGATCGTCGGTCTCGCGCTTCCGCTCACCGCCGTGCAGGACGTCACGTTCCCGCTGTGGTTCCGGCTGCTGCGACCCGAGGACGGCGCGCCGGGGATCGTCTGGTGGCGGATCGACGGACTGCCCGACGCCCTGACGGTCGGGCTGATCGGCCTGGCCCTGCTCGTCGTCGGCATCGCGGTCGGCCCGGCGCTGGCGCGCGCCCAGGCCTGGCCGGGCCGGTGGCTGCTCGCCCCGCCACCCGGCGTCGACCTGTCGATGCGGGTCGCCCAACTCACCGCCACCCGGGCCGCGGCCCTGGACGCGCACGCGGTGGAGCTGCGCCGCATCGAACGGTCGCTGCACGACGGCACCCAGAACCGCCTGGTCGCGGTGAACGTGCTGCTCGGCGCCGCGCGGCGGGCGCTGAAGCGGGATCCGACCCGGGCCGACGAGATCCTCGAACGGGCGCAGCACGCCGCCGAGCAGGCGCTCGGCGAACTGCGTACGGTGGTGCGCGGCATCCTGCCGCCGGTGCTCGACGACCGGGGGCTCGCCGGCGCGCTGGCCGGCCTGGCCGGCGGATCGACGGTGCCGTGCCGGCTCACCGTGGACGTCTCCGTGCGCTGCGCCGCCGCGGTCGAGGCCACCGCCTACTTCGTGGTGGCCGAGGCGCTGACGAACGTGGTCCGGCACAGCGGCGCGAGCGCCGTCGACGTCACGGTGCGCCGCGAGCGGGACCGGCTGCTGGTGGCCGTCTCCGACAACGGCCACGGCGACGCGGACGAGACCCGCGGCTCCGGCCTGACCGGCATCCGGCGGCGGGTCGAGGCGTACGACGGACGGATGACACTTACCAGCCCCACCGGAGGGCCGACGAGGATGCACGTGGAGCTGCCATGCGGATCGTGATCGCCGAGGACGACGCGCTGCTGCGCGAAGGGCTGGCGCTGCTGCTGCGGGCCGAGGACCTGGACGTGGTGGCCACCGCCGGTGACCCGGACGAGTTCCTGGCCGCGGTGGACGCCCACGGGCCCGACGTGGCGATCGTCGACGTGCGGATGCCGCCCACCCACACCGACGAGGGCATCGTCGCCGCGGTCGAGGCCCGCCGGCGCCGGCCCGGCCTCGCCGTGCTGGTCCTGTCCGCGTACGTGGAGCAGGCGTTCGCCACCGAGCTGTTCTCGGTCGGCGCCACCGGGCTCGGCTACCTGCTCAAGGAACGGGTCGGGCGGGTCGAGGAGTTCCTCGGCGCGCTGCACCGGGTGGCGGCCGGCGGCAGCGTGATCGACCCCGAGGTGGTCGGGCAACTGCTCGCCCGCAACCGCCGGGACGACGGCGCGCTGGCCCAGCTGTCGCCGCGCGAGCAGGAGGTGCTGGCGCTGATGGCGGAGGGGCTCGGCAACACCGCGATCGCCGAACGGCTGTTCGTCACCGACGGCGCGGTGCACAAGCACATCCGCAACATCTTCGCCAAGCTCCACCTGCCGCCGGACGACCGCGCCGACCGTCGCGTCACCGCCGTGCTGCGCTACCTGAACGACGGCCGGCGCGGCGCCTGAGTGCGGCGACGCGCCGGCCGTGGCGCCCGCCGGCCTCGAACTCCGGCGTGCATAAGGAGGCCTTACACCTCAGTTGAGGCCGCAGGCGGCGAGCGCGTCCAGGTTCGGACGCTGCGCGCCGACCCGGTTGAACGCGATCTCGATCCGGTCGAGCGCGGCGCCGCGCTTGTCCTTCAACGGCCCGAGGATGGCGTTGTCGATGAAGGCCGGCCCACCCTCCGGCCGGACCGCGAGCTGGGCCAGGCGGGCGTTCGCCTCGGCGATCTGCTTGTCCAGGGCGGCCAGTTCGGCCTGCACCTGACCGGCCGCCGCGGCGGGGACAGCGGGGAGCTGCACGCCTGGGCAGTTCACGGTCCGGGCCGGCCCGGACGCCGCGCCGTTCTGCGCGCCACCGTTCTGCGCGCCGCCGTTCTGGCCGGCGGTGCCGTTCTGCGCGCCGCCGTTCTGGCCCGCGCCGCCGTTGACGGCGCTCGGCACGCCTGCGGCGTTGACGCCGCAGGTGGCAAGCGCGTCCAGGTTCGGACGCTGGGCGCCGATCCGGTTGAACGCGATCTCGATCCGGTCGAGCGCGGCGGTGCGCTTGCTCTTCAGCGGGCCGAGGATGGCGTTGTTGACGAAATTCGGTCCACCCTCCGGCTTCACGGCGAGTCGGGCCAGCCGCTCGTTCTGCCGGGCGATCTCCTGGTCCAGGTTGGCCAGTTCCCGTTCCACCTCGGCGTTCGCCGCCGCGGGCACCGCGGGCAGCTTGTCGCGTACCGTCGGGCAGTTCACGGTCTGCGCGGCGGCCGGCGCGGTCGACCCGCCGTTCTCGTCGGCGGACGCCAACTGGAGCCCGCCGGCGAGCAGGAGCGCCGCGAGGGCGCCCACCCCACCGAGTTTCAGGACCGCGTTGTTGCGCGTACCCCTGGCCATGCACCTCTCCTTTGGTTGACCTGGAGGGTCGGTACGGCATGCGTGCCGCTCCGCCACTCCGCGGTGCGAAGTGAGACGCAGGAATCGCCTCTCGTGCCCGCTCCGGCATCGCGGTTCCGGACGATGTCCCTGTCGGGCATGGGTACGGGCGCGGCGGCCGGATCGTTCACCGTCCGGTGATCCGATTGACCGCATCGACGTACGTTAGTAGTCTGCGCTGAAAGCGCTTTCTGCGCGGGGGGCGCGAGGGGACTGGCGTCCGGGCTGGAAGGCCAGCCGGCGACACCGACAGGGCATCGGTGTCGGCGTCGGCATGGCACCGCACCACCACCCGCAGGAGAAAGATCATGATCAACCGACGGCGCCGTACGGCGTTGTGGACCTCAGCCGCCGCGGCGGCGACGCTCGTCGCCTCCGGCCTGGCCCTCGGTGCGACCGCCGCCCAGGCGGCGCCCGGCTGCCGGATCGACTACGAGGTGGCCGCGCAGTGGTCCGGCGGCTTCACCGCCAACGTCAACCTCACCAACCTCGGCGACCCGCTGAACGGCTGGACCGTCACCTGGTCCTTCGGCGCCGGACAGACCGTCAGCCAGGCATGGAGCGCCGACATCACCCAGACCGGATCGTCGGTCCGGGCCGCCAACGTCAGCTACAACGGCAGCCTCGGCACCAACGCCAGCGCGTCGTTCGGCTTCAACGGGACCTGGAACAACGCCAGCAACCCGAAGCCGACGTCGTTCGCGGTCAACGGCGTCACCTGCGGCGGGGCGATCCCCACCGACCCCGGGGGGACCAACACCCCGCCGCCGGGGCCGACGACCCCGCCCCCGTCGCCCACCACCGCGCCGCCGACCACCCCGCCGCCGACGACCCCGCCGCCGACCACTCCGCCGCCGACGAGCGGCGCGGTGTACGCCGCGCCGAACGGCAGCGCGAGCGCGCCCGGCACCCAGGCCAGCCCCACCACGATCGCCGCGGCGATCACCCGGGTCGCCGCGGGCGGCACCATCTACCTGCGCGGCGGCACCTACAGCCTGGCCCAGACCGTCACCATCGCCGCCGGCAACAACGGCACCGCGAGCGCCCGGAAGAACTTGTACGCCTACCCGGGCGAGACGCCGATCCTCAACTTCTCCGCGATGGGCGAGGACCCGGCCAACCGCGGCCTCGCGCTGAACGCGTCGTACTGGCACGTGCGGGGGATCGTGGTGGAGCGCGCCGGTGACAACGGCATCGCCGTCGGCGGCAGCAACAACATCATCGAGCGTACGGTGACCCGGTTCAACCGCGACTCCGGCCTGCAACTGTCCCGGATCTCCTCCAGCACCCCGCGCGACCAGTGGCCCGCCAACAACCTTATGGTCAGCGTCGAGTCGCACGACAACGCCGACTCCGACGGCGAGGACGCCGACGGGTTCGCCGCCAAGCTCACCGTCGGCAGCGGCAACACCTTCCGGTACGCGGTCTCGCACAACAACATCGACGACGGCTGGGACCTCTACACCAAGACCGACACCGGCGCGATCGGGCCGGTGACGATCGAGGACTCGCTGTCCTACAACAACGGCACGCTCAGCAACGGCACCCAGAACACCAACGGTGACCGCAACGGCTTCAAGCTCGGCGGCGAGGACATCGCGGTCAACCACACCGTGCGGCGCACCATCGCGTACCGCAACGGCAAGCACGGCTTCACCTACAACCGGAACCCGGGCTCGATGACGATCTCCAACAACCTGAGCATCGACAACACCGAGCGCAACTTCTCGTTCGACGCCGGCACCTCGGTCTTCCGGAACAACACGTCCTGCCGCAGCGGCAGCGGCTCGAACGACAAGACGGTCGGCAACGTGGACAGCTCGAACCAGTTCTGGTCCGGCTCGAACGGCTCCCGCTGCGCCGGCTGGTCGGGCGCGCTCGGCTGGTCGTTCGCCTCGGACGGACGCCTGGTCGTGACGCTTGGCGGCCGGGTGGTCTCCCTCTAGCCCCTCCGCCCCCGTCCCACCGTCGTCCCGTCGGTCCCATCGACGGGCGACGCCCGCGGATCGCCATCTTGGACAGTTTCCGTTCCCGCTGACGGAAACTGTCCAAGATCGTCCAGGGGCCTGAATCTTGGTACGGAATCGCCCCTCCAGGGCCCCGTCCCTACCAAGATCTATGGCGCTCTCGCGCGGCGGCGCAGCGGGGCGGCGGCGTGGCGGCGCAGGGCGGCGGGGGAGGGCCGAGCACGGCGTCGTGCCGTGTGTTTCCAAGCGGCTCGCGGCACCGGCCCCCGCATCACGGTGGTCGGCGCCGGCCACGTTCCGACCGAGCAGGTGAATGGGCCGGGCGGGTCACGGGTGCGGCAGTCCTCCGGCGACTGTGACTATGCGTAACTTTTCCCGCCGGTAGATGACTCCTCCTCCGTCGCCTTTGCTCTGCAGCCAAAGACGCATCGACACCCTCCGTTAGTGATGCGTCTATGGGTGCAGAGCAAAGGCGACGGAGGGGAGGGGTGCTCGAGCTGACACCGAGGGTTTTTGTCCTTTTTGGTATCTTCGTCTCCACTGAATCCGGGAGGCGCTCCGACGGGTCGCTACCCTAGGTAAGAATCACTTTCCGTGACCATGTGCGGGTCTAGGTGCGGGTCGGAGCGGGCGGGCGGCAGCCCGTGGGGGTGCGACCGGTCACCGGCCGCCGGCAGCGCCACCCGGCTGGCCCGGGGGGCAAGGGAGTGGGTCGGTGCGGGTCGTGCCGGCGAGAGGGCGGAGGCCGGGCTGGCAAGGGCCGGGCTAGGGTGTGTTGGGTTCCGCTGTCGGCCTGGCGGGACGAGTGCCCGCGCGCTTCCGGGGAGGAGAGGGCAACGTCGATCAGCCGGGCGATCCGGGTGAGCGGAACGAGGGAAGGTCGAGGGCGGCTTGACAGCGTGATCGGTGCTTAGGTTAGCCTTACCTTCGTGATGAGCGGAACGGTGCGGGCCGACGGCCTGCGGGGCAGTGAGCTGCGGCTGGGCTACCACGGAACCACTGTGGTGCACGACGCCGCGATCACGCTGCGTCCGGCGGCCGTCACCGCGCTCGTCGGCCCGAACGGCAGCGGCAAGTCGACGCTGCTGCGCGGGCTGGCCCGGCTGCACCCGCTGGAGCACGGCGAGATCGTGCTCGCCGACGGCACCCCGGCGCGGGCGCTGTCCGCCCGGGACTTCGCCCGCCGGGTCACGCTGCTGGCGCAGAGCCGCCCCACCCCGAGCGGGGTCACCGTGCGGGACGTGGTCGGCTACGGCCGGCACCCGTACCGGCAGCGGTGGCGGGCCGGTGACCCGGACGGGCCGGCCGCGATCGAGCGCGCCATGGCCGTCACCGGCGTCGACAGCATGGCCGGGCGTCCGGTGGACGAGTTGTCCGGCGGGGAGCTTCAGCGGGTCTGGTTGGCCACCTGCCTGGCCCAGGACACCGCGGTGCTGCTGCTCGACGAGCCGACCACGTTCCTCGACCTGCGCTATCAGGTGGAGATCCTCGACCTGGTGCGGGACCTCGCCGACACCGCTGGCGTCGCCGTCGGCGTGGTGCTGCACGACCTCAACCAGGCCGCCGCCGTCGCCGACCAGGTCGTGCTCATGCACTCCGGTCGGGTGCGGGGCACCGGCGTCCCGCGCGAGGTGTTCACCGAGGCGGCGCTCACCGAGGCGTACGGCATCCGGGTCGAGGTGACCGTCGACCCGGTCACCGGCCTGCTCTCCACCCGCCCCGTGGGCAAACACACCAAGTCCTGACTACAGAAGAGAAACCGATGTCGCGTACCCGTTTGACCCTGCTGGCCGCCGCCGCGACCGCGCTGCTGATCGCCGGCTGCGGCACCACCGAGGCGCCCGCCGCCGCCCCCACCGCCTCGGACACGCCGGCCACCGGCCCGGTCACCGTCACCGACAGCCGCGGCAAGGCGATCACCCTGAAGAACCCGGCGACCAAGGTCGTCGGCCTGGAGTGGGGTGAGGTCGAGATGCTTGTCGGCCTCGGCGTGATGCCGGTCGGCGTGGCCGACCCCAAGGGATACGCCACCTGGGTCACCGCCGCCCCGCTGGACCCGGGCGTGAAGGACGTGGGTACGCGCGGCGAGCCGAGCGTCGACTCCATCGTGGCGCTCCAGCCGGACCTGGTGGTGATGGAGGCCGAGCGCGGCGCGGCGATCGTCACCCAGTTGGAGAAGTACGTCCCGGTGCTTGTCACCAAGGGCAGTGACGCCACCGACAACCTCGGCCGGATGCGGTCCGACCTCACCATGATCGCCACCGCCACCGGCCGTACCGCGCAGGCGGAGAAGCTGCTCTCCGACTTCGACGCGGCGCTCGCCGACGGGCGGAAGAAGATCGCCGACGCGGGCGCGGCCGGCCGGCAGTTCGCCGTCGCCGACGGCTGGAAGGAGGGCAGCACGGTGTCGATCCGCATGTTCGGCCAGGGCGCGCTCGTCTCCCAGCTCGGCATCCAGCTCGGCCTGAAGAACGCGTGGACCGGCAAGACCGACCCGATGTGGGGGCTGGGACAGACCGACGTCGAGGGGCTGACCGTCCTCAAGGGTCAGGACCTGCACTTCTTCTACAACGCCTCGGACGGCGAGGACGTCTTCGCCGACGGTCTCGCCGGCAACGCGATCTGGCGCTCGCTGCCGTTCGTGCAGCAGAACAAGCTGCACAAGATGCCGAACGGCATCTGGACCTTCGGCGGCACGCTCTCCGCGAAGCAGTACGTCGACCAGCTCGTCGCCGTCTACACGGCCTGAGCCCGATGATCGCCACCGCCCCGCCGGAGCCGGCCACCCGGCCGGCCCCGGTCGGGCCGCCGCCCGCCCGCCGCCGGGTCGCCGGCGCGTTCGCCCTCGCCGCCGCGCTGCTGGTGGCGATCACCGCGGTGCACCTCACCCAGGGCACCTCCTCGGTGGGGGCGCTGGACCTGCTCCGGCTGCTCACCGGCGCCGACGACGAGACCGCCCGGGTGCTCGTCGCCTCCCGCCTGCCGCGGCTGCTCACCGGGCTGGCCGTCGGCGTCGCGCTGGGATTCGCCGGCGGGGCGCTCCAGTCGACCACCCGCAATCCGCTCGCCTCGCCGGACACCCTCGCGGTGAACGCCGGGGCGCACCTGGCGATCGTGGCCACCGCCGCGTTCGGCATCGCGCTGCCGGCGCTGCCCGCCGGTGGGCTCGCGTTCTGCGGCGGGCTCGCCGCGGCGTCCCTGGTGATGCTGCTGTCGGCCGGCGGTCAGGCCGCGACGACCCGGCTGATCCTCGCCGGTTCGGCCACCGCGATGGCGCTCGCCTCGCTGACCATGCTGCTCCTGCTGCTCTTCGAGCAGGCCACCATCGGGCTGTTCGCCTGGGGCAACGGTTCGCTCGTGCAGGGCGACCTGGTGGCGTTCACCCAGCTCGCCCCCGTGATCGCGGTCGCCGCGCTGCTGCTCGTCGCGCTCGGGCACAAGCTGGACCTGCTCGCCCTCGGCGACGACACGGCCACCGTGCTCGGGCTTGACGTGCGCCGGACCCGGCTCGGCGTGGTGCTGCTCGCGGTCCTGCTCTCCGCCGCCGCGGTCACCCTGGCCGGCCCGATCGGATTCGTCGGGCTCGGCGCGCCGGTGATCGTCCGGCTGCTCGGCCGCTGGGTGCCCGAGGTGCACCGGCACCGGGTGCTGCTGCCGCTGGCCGGCATGGTCGGCGTGATCGTCGTGCTCGGCTCCGACGTGCTGCTGCGGGCCGTGCTCGGCGGGCAGGCCGGGGTGGAGGTGCCGACCGGCGTGGTCACCACGCTCTTCGGCGCGGCGCTGCTTGTCTGGTTGGCCCGCCGGCACCGCGACGCCGGGCCCACCCGGCAACCGCCGGGCGGCCACGCCGCCGTACGCTCGCGTGCCTTCCACACCGCCGTCGTGGTGGCCGTCGCGGTGGCGGCCGTCGCGGCGCTGGCGCTCGGCATGCTCGCCGGGGACACCTGGGTGCTGCTCGGCGACATCGTCAACTGGGTGCAGGGGCGCACCGGTCCGGCGTACACCTTCGTGCTTGACGCGCGCTGGCCGCGCGTCGCGGCGGCGCTGCTCGCCGGCGCGGCGCTCGCCCTGGCCGGCACCACCGTGCAGGCGGTCTGCCGCAACCCGCTCGCCGAACCGGGCATCCTCGGCATCACCGGCGGCGCCGGGATCGGCGCGGTGTCGCTGCTGACGTTCGCCCCGATGGCCGGGGTGCTCGCGCTCTCCGGCGCGGCCGGGCTCGGTGCGGTCGCCGCGTTCGCGCTGGTCTACGGGCTGGCCCGGCGGCGCGGGTTGAACTCCGACCGGCTCGTGCTGATCGGCTTCGCGGTGTGGCAGGGCGGCGCCGCGGTGATCACGTTCATCGTGGTGTCCTCCGACCCGTGGAACACCGGCAAGGCGCTGACCTGGTTGTCCGGTTCCACCTACGGGCGCACCGCGCCGCAGGTGCTGCCGGTGGCGCTCGCGTTGCTGCTCGCCGTCCCGGTGGTGGCCGCGGTACGCCGGGAGCTGGACCTGCTCGCCCTGGACGACGACACGCCCCGGGTGCTCGGGGTCCGGCTGGAGCGCGCCCGGTTGGTCGCGCTCGGCCTGGCGGCGCTGCTCACCGCCACCGCCGTGTCCGCGGTCGGCGTGATCGGCTTCGTCGGGCTGGTCGCGCCACACGCCGCGCGGGCGCTGGTCGGCGGCCGGCACACCCGCGTGCTGCCGGTGGCGGTGCTGCTCGGCGCCACGCTCGTCAGCCTCGCCGACACGCTCGGCCGTTCCGTCATCGCGCCGGCGCAGATCCCCGCCGGGCTGGTCACCGCGTTGATCGGCACCCCCTACTTCGTCTGGTTGCTGTGGCGTTCCCGCACCGCGACCGGTGTCCACTGAGACCGAGAGGACGTCACCATGACAAGCACGCTTGCGGTCGCGCCGTGGCGCGTGTTCACCGTCGAGGTCCGCGCGTTGCGCCGGCTCGGCCCGTCGTTCCTGCGGGTCACGTTCACCGGGCCGGACCTGGACCGGTTCGCCGACAACGGGTACGACCAGCGGATCAAGCTGGCCCTGCCGGTGGTCGACGGGGCGGCCGGGGAGCTGCCCGACGGGCCGGACTGGTACTCGCGGTGGCGGGACCTGCCGGCGGAGCAGCGCAGCCCGATCCGCACCTACACGGTCCGGGCGGTCCGCCCGGAGGCGTACGAGGTGGATGTGGACATGGCGTTGCACGGCGACGGCGGGCCGGCGACGCGGTGGGCGCGGCGGGCCCGGATCGGTGACCGGCTCGCGCTTGTCGGCCCGGACTCCGGTTACGGCGGCGAGCACGGCGGGGTCGAGTTCCGGCCGCCGGCCGGCGCGACGCTGCTGCTGGCCGGTGACGAGACCGCCGCGCCGGCGATCTGCGCGATCCTGGACCGGCTGCCGGCCGGGGCGCGCGGTCACGCGGTGGTGGAGGTGCCGGAGGCGGGGGACGAGTTGCCGTGCCGCGTGCCGGCCGGCGTCACAGTGACCTGGCTGCCGCGCGACGGGGCCCCGCACGGCAGCCGGCTCACCCCGGCGGTGACCGCGCTCGCCCGCCGGCTGCTGCCCGCGCCGACCGACCCGGGCGCCGGAGCCGCCGCGAGCGCGGACCGGCAGACGGGCCCGGGCGGCGGGCCGTCGGCGGACGGGAGCGCGGACGTGGACGTGGATCGGGAGATCCTCTGGGAGGTGCCGGACCGGGCCGACGGCGCGGCGCTCTACGCCTGGCTGGCGGGTGAGGCGGCGGTGATCCGTGGCCTGCGCCGGCACCTGGTCGGCGAGCATGGGCTGGACCGGCGGGCGGTGGCGTTCATGGGCTACTGGCGGGCCGGCCGGGCCGAGTGCTGACCCGTCACTCGCGCAGCGTCTCGCTCGGCTGCCGGCCGTAGGCGTCGCGGCAGGCGGCGGCGCGGGCGCTGCTCCGGGCGCCCGTGGGGGACACGGTCAGCCACCGACCGGCCGGGCGGCCCACTCCGCCGCGATCCGGTCCGGGTCGCCGACCCGGAACTCCGGCGGCTCGTGCAGCAGGAAGTCCCGGTGGCTGATGTTCCACGCGTAGGCGCCCGCCATGGCGAACACCAGCACGTCGCCCACGCCCACCGGGCCGGCGTCCGCCGACCGGGACAACACGTCCTTCGGCGTGCACAGTTGCCCGACCACGGTCACCGGCCCGCCGTCGGTGCGCGGGCCACCGCCGTCGCGTCGCCGGTGCACGGTGAACGGCTGCGCGTGCCCCTTCGCCGCCGGCGTCCGCAGGTGGTGCGTGCCGCCGGCCACCACCGCGAACCACTCGCCGTACGAGCGCTTCACGTCGATCACCTCGGTCAGGTACGCCCCGCAGTGGACGGTGACCGAACGGCCCGGCTCGATCCGCAGCCGCACCCCCGGGTACGCGTCGAGCACGTCGCCGAGCGCCCGGCCGTAACCGGCCCAGTCGAACCGGGCCGCCGGGTCGCCGTAGTCGACGGCCATGCCGCCGCCCACGTCGACCTCCCGCGCCCCGATCTCGGCGACCGCCCACCTGACCACTGCCTCGGCCACCGTGCCGGCGAGCGGGGCGTCCAACCCGCTGGCCAGGTGGGCGTGCACGCCGTGCACCTCGACCCCGGCCGGCGGGCGGCGGGCGCACGCCACCGCGTCCGCCGGGTCCATCCCGAACGGGCTGGGCCGTCCCCCCATCACCAGGCTCGCCCCGGGCACGTCCAGGGGCAGGTTCACCCGCAGCAGCACCCGCGCCGTCCGGCCGGTGGCCGCCGCAAGCGCGCCGAGACGACGCAGCTCGGCCGGGGACTCCACGTGGATCCGGGCCACCCCCGCGGCGAGCGCGGCGCGCAGATCCGCGTCGGTCTTGCCCGGCCCGGCGTACCCGGCGGCCGGCCGGCCGGGCAGCACCTCGGCGAGGCGGCGCAGCTCGCCACGGCTGGCGGTCTCGAAGCCGTCGACGACCGGCGCGAGCGTGCGCAGCACGTCCGGCTCCGGGTTGGCCTTGACCGCGTAGAGCAGGTCGACCGGCCGGGGCAGCGCCGCGCGGATCGCCCGCGCGTGCCCGGCGAGCGCGTCGAGGTCGTGGACGTACACCGGCCGGGTCACCGGCGACCGCCGAACGGGTTCGGCACCGGCACGAACGGCGCCTGCCGGTCCGCGTCCCGCCGCCACCGCACCAGCAGGTTCGCCTTGGCCACTAGCGGGTCACCGGCGAGCAGCGCGCGCAGCTCCGGCGGATCGCCCAGCTCGGCGGCCACCGCCGTGACCACCGCGCGCACCTCCCGCCACAGGGCCGGCTCGATCCCCGGCCGGGCGTCGGCCAGGGCGCCGCAGACGCCGGCCAGGTGGTTGACGAACAGGCAGTAGACGACGCGTCGGCGGGCGTCGTCCGGGCCGTACCCGGCCTGCCGCGGCACTCCGTCGGGCCAGGCGGTCCAGCGGCTGGTGTCGAGCTTCACCCCCTCCAGGTCGCGCAGCAGCATCCGGGCCGGGTGACCGTCGGCGTCGCACACCACGACCACGTTCTGCAGGTGCGGCTCGTGCACCACGCCGTGCCGCAGCCAGGCGCACAGCACGGCCGGCACCAGCAGCCCGACGTAGCGCCGCCACCAGCCCACCGGGTCGGCGACCGGCAGCGGCGCGGCGGCGAGCGCCGCCGCCAGCACCGGGGTCTGCCCGGGCCGCAGGTGGGCGCGCAGCCCGGTGCGCAGGATCATCCCGTACGCCTCGTCCGCGCCGGGGGAGTCGACGGTCCGGTAGGCGGGTTCGGCGAGCAACGCCACGCCGTCGGGCAGCGGAACCCCGGCAAGCAGCCCGGTGAGCGCGACCGCGCCGGTCAACTCGTACCTGGCGTTCTTGCGCAGGCAGTTGGTGATCCGCACGTGCAGGCTCGTCTTGACGAACAGGTCCGCGTCGGGGGAGTAGAGCGTGCGGACGCTCGCGGTCGGCCGCACCGGCGCGCCGGCCGGGCCGAGCCGGCGTACCCGGGGATCCGCCGGCGGCACCAGGGTCAGTTGCCAGGGGTGCACCGGCAGCGCCAGATGCCCGGCCGGTGGACGCGGCGGGTCCAGGGCGGCAAGCAGCTCCTCGACCGGCCCGGCCTCGGCCACCAGGTCGTCCGGCACGGCGAGCCAGTGCAGCCGGAACGCGGTGCGCAGCTCCGGCGCGTACGCCCGCCAGCCGTCCGGGTGGCCGCTGCGCCACTTCGGCGTCGGGTGGTGCGGGTGGCCCAGGACGAGCGACTGCTCGGACGCCACGTACGCGTCGAGGGCCGGGTCGCCGGTCGGCGTCGGATCGGCGGCCGGCCGCTCGGCCAGCAACCGGGCCACGGCGTCCCGGCTGGCCCGCACCTGCCCGAGGAACTCGGGATTGTCGCGGCCGGTGCGCGCGGTCAGCTCCGCCGCCACCAGCCCGGCCAGTCGCTCGGCGTCCAGCCCGGCCCACCGGCCGCCGTCGAGCCGGCGTCGCACCGGCCCGTGGTAGCGGTGCGCGCCGACCGCCGACACCCGGGTCACCGCGCACCGCAGCACCGCTCCGGTGGCGGCGAGCCGCACCCGTACCTCGTCGGCGGTCACGGTGACCGCGCCGGCCGGCGCGGCGACCTCGCGGACCAGGCAGCCGAAGACCGCGTGCGCGGTGGCCAGGTCCGCCGGGCGGGTGTGCCGCGCCGCCCGGGGGCGCAGGCCCGTGTTCGTCATCGCGTCTCCCGCAGGTAGTTCGGGCCGGTGCGCCGGTAGTACTTGTTCACGTCGGCGCAGCCGAGGCGCTGCTTCGGCAGCAGGGTGCCGGCGGTGACCATCGCCTTGACCGGCAACCGGTCGGCCCGCAGCACCCGCTCGGTGAGGGCCCGCGCCGCCGGCCCGTCGCCCCACCGGTCCCGCGCCGCGACGAGCCGGGGGGTCAGCGCGGCGGCCGGCGACGGCACGGGTACGCCCCGGGCGGCGAGCGCCAGCAGCGGCGCGGCGGCGGCCAGGTGCAGCGTGATGGTGACGAACACGTCGGCCAGCTCGCCCGGGTCGGCCGCCCACATCCGCGCGTCCCGCAGGGTGAGCCCGCCCCGGTGCCGCCGGTCGAGCCGCGCGCCGTCGTCGTCCTTGTAGAGCAGGCCGACCGCGCCGTCCGGTCGCAGCAGCAGGTGGATGTTCTGCGGATGGGCCTCCAGCGCCACGCCGTACCGCAGCCACAGGCAGACGTGCCAGTCGAGCAGCAGGTCCAGGTAGGACTCCAGCACCGCCACGGGACGGTCGCCACCGATCCGCTCCAGCACGGTGCCGCCCCCCGGGTCCGGCGCGGCGAGCGCCGCCACCGGCACCACCCGGGTGCCGGACAGGTCGCGGGGGAACCGGCGGAGCAGGAACGCCCGCCTGTCGTCGTCGCCGAGGTGACCGTAGGTGTGCTCGTCGGCGTGCCGGATCCGGCCGGCGAAGGCGGGTTCGGCGGCGGCGATCCGGTCGAGCAGCCCGGCCACCGCCGCGCCGTCGGCGAGGGTGTCCGGTCGCAGGCCGCGCCGGTTGCGGGCGCCGAGCGTGGCGGTGGGCAGCGGCAGCTTGAGATGGGTGTACGGGTCGTCGGCGAGCGCCACCGTCCGCATCGAGAGGGTGGGCCGCACGGTCACCGCCGGCCGGTCCGTCACCGGCAGCGCGTGCCGGGCCGCGGTGAGCGGGTGCGTCGGGAGCAGCAGGTCGCCGGCCCGCTCCGCCGCCGGCCACCAGGCGGGCAACGGGCCGGTGAGCCGCACCGCCGCCCGGGGCGCGGCGTGCCAGCGCAGCGTGAAGCGGGGCGCGTGCTCCGGGGCGTACCGGATCAGGTCGTCGTCGTGGAGCCCGTGCCGGCAGCGGTCGGTCGGGTAGACCGGGTGGCCGGCGTGCGCGGCGAGCACGTCGTCGAGCAGCGCCGCCGCCATGCCGGCCGGCGCGGTCGCCCGCTCGGCGGCCACGGCGGCGAACACCGCAGGTCGGGCCCGGGCGGCGAGCCGGCGGGCCCGCAGGTCGGCGTGGCACTCGGCGGCGAATGTACGCCACCCGGCCTCGGCCTCGGCGTCGCCGTTCGGGGCGAGCAGCACGAGCAGGCCGTCGAGGGTGTCCACCCGGCGGTCGCCGCCGCCCGCGCCACGGACGTCCACGGCGGCGGTCGCGCAGCGCCACGCCGCCTGGAAACCGTCGACCCGGACCGGTACGCGCAGCAGACCGGCTGGGCACGGCGTCTCCCACCGGTCGCCGACGAGCCGGCCGTGGCGCAGGAGACCGAGGTGGTCCTCGCGGAGCAGGGCGTCGAGCACCCGGGCGAACACCTGCCGCTCGCTGTCGTCGATCATCAGGTGATCGTCCAGCTCAGCTCGCGGCGGAACGCGGCAAGCGTGGCCCGCACCCGGTCCGGGTCGGGGCCGATGCCGTGCAGCGCCGCCAGGTAGTCGCGGTTGGTGCCGGTGTGCTCCGCGACCCGGCCCACCTGGCGCATCGGTCGGCAGGAGAGCCGGACGCCGTCGCGGACGGTGTCCCGCCGTCCGGGCGCGGCGGTGAGCCGCCCGGACCGGTCGGCGCAGACGTACTCGACCCGGGCGTGCCGGTCGGGGGCGGCCGGGTCGGGCAGGTCCAGCGCGGCGAGCGGCTCGCCCAGGTGCAGCCGGATGACGTGGGCGAACAGCGGCACCCCGAGCAGGTCGGTGAGGATCAGGTCCATCCGGTCGCCGATCAGCCGGTCGTTCACCTCGATCAGCCGGATCCGGTCGCCCCGCACGACGTATTCCGTGTGGCAGGCCCCGAAGCCGACGCCGAGCGCGTCGAGCAGCGTGCCGAGCCGGGCCTGGTGGTCGGGGGGCGGGGGTGACCAGTCGAGGCTGACCTCGGTGAAGGTGGGTGGCGGGCCGAGGCCGGTGTGCCAGCCGCCGAGCGTCGCGAGCGAGCGTCCGTCGCCGAGCGTGTCGTAGGTGTGCAGCTCCCCGGTCAGGTACTCCTCGACGACGAGGGCCACCTCCGGTCGCCGCCGGCGGATCGCGGCGACCCGGGCCGCCAGGTCGCCCCGGTCGGTGACCAGGTAAGCGTCCTCGCTCGCCACCCCGTCGCGGGGCTTGACCACCGCCGGGAGGAGGTGGTCCGGCACGTCGGGCGGCGCGCCCGGGTCGACGGTGACCACGCGGACCGGGTCCAGGCCGGCGCGGGCGAGCGCGCCACGCATGGCCGCCTTGTCCTTGCAGCGCCGGGCCGCGTCCGGGTCCTTGCCGGGCAGGCCGAGCTTGCCGGCGGCGACGGCGGTCGCCTCCTGGAGGTGGTCGCTGTTGGACAGCAACGCGGCGGGCGGCTCGGCCGCCGTGGCCGCCACGACGGCCGCCGCGTCGCGGACCGCGCAGCGCCGCACCGGCGCGCCTGTGGGCCACTCGCCCGGCTGGTCGGTAAGCACGGTGACCGGCAGGTCGAGCGCGTCGGCCGCCGGGAGGAAGCCCTCCAGGACGGCGTCGGTGGGGTTCAACGCGGTCAGGTACAGCCGCATCCCGCCTCCTCGCGCTCACGTTTAGGCGAGCCTATCCTAAATGTGTGGTTCTGCGAGGTTCCCCGTCGGGGCGTCCGGTCATCGGGGCGGTGCGAACCGGGCCAGCGGGTTGGCGAGCGTGCCGGCGAACTGCAACGCGGCGGACGGGTCGGCCAGGTCCACCATCTGCCTGTTGTTCCTCAGTTGCAGCCGGTTGAGGCAGGACAGCGGGAACTCCGCCGCGAACAGGTCGTGCCGGCGCATCCGGTCGGCCAGGTGCGGCACCGTCGCGGCGTAGCCGGTGGAGCACTCGGCGACGGCGCGCCAGAAGTCGTCCTGGTCGAGCCGGCCCTCGGTGTGCAGGGCGGCGCTCAGGTGCCGCAGGAAACAGTCGAACACGTCGGTGAAGATGGCGAGGATCTTCTCGTCCTCCGGGATCGCCGCCCGGACCCGGCGGACCTGCTCCGGCAGGTCGGCGTCCGGGTTCATCACCACGATCTCCTCGGCGATGTCCTTGAAGATCACCCGTTCCACCACGCCGCCGTCGAGCACCAGGATGACGTTCTCGCCGTGCGGCATGAACGCCAGGTCGTAGGCGTACAGGCTGTGCAGCAGCGGCACCAGGTAGGCGTCCAGGTAGCGGCGCAACCAGGCCGCCGGCGCCAGCCCGGAGGCGTCGATCAGCGCGCCGGCAAGCGGGCGACCCTCGCGGTCGAGGTGCAGCAGCGACGCCATGGTGGCCAGCCGCCGGCCCGGCTCCAGACCCGGCACCGGGCTCTCCCGCCAGAGCGCCGCGAGCATCTTCCGGTACGGGGAGTACCTGTCGGTCGCCGCCTCGTACTGCCGGTGCCGGTAACCGATCGCGGCCCGCTCCCGCAGGATGGTCAGGCCGGCGCGGCGGAACACCGGGTCGCCGTCGATCAGCGCGGCCAACCAGTCGTTGATCGCCGGCGTGGCCTCCATGTACGCGGCGGACAGGCCCCGCATGAAGCCCATGTTCAGCACCGACAGCGCGGTCTTGACGTAGTGCCTGGTCGGGTCGGTGACGTTGAAGAAGGTCCGGATGGACTGCTGGGCCAGGTGGTCGTCCGGCCCCTCGCCGAGGCAGACCAGCCGCCGCGTGGCGACCTCACCGGCGAACGTGACGGCGAGCTTGTTCCACCACTGCCACGGGTGCACCGGGATGAGCAGGTAGTCGGCCGGGTCGAGGCCGAGCCCGGCGAGCGTGGCGGCGAACCGGTCCAGCGTCTCGTCGCCCAACTCGGCGCGGACGAGCGAGTCGTGGTCGAGGTCGGCGGAGGCGGTGAACGTGGCGTGGTCGCGGTGCGCGGCCAGCCAGAGCAGCCGGACCGGGGCGGCGGCCTCCGGGGCGTACCGATGGTAGTCGTGGACGCCGAAGCCGAGCCGGCCGTTGTTCGCCACGAAGCACGGGTGGCCCTCGGTCATCTGCGTCTCGACCGCCTGGAAGTCGGCGGCGGCCAGCTCGGTGGCGGTGACAGGCGGCTTGCCAAGCTTGTACGCGGTGCCGGCGAGGGTGGAGGTGATCTCCTCCAGGTAGACCGGCAGGACCGCGTCGGTGAGGCCGAGCGCGCCGCGCAGCTCCAGGCACAGGTCGACGGCGTCGGGCGGCAGCTCCCCGCCGTCGCGGTGCCGGGTGATGCTCGCGGCGTCGATCTGCCAGTGGTCCAACGCCAGCCGACGCGCGGCGAACCGGTACTCCACCGTGCCGTCGTCGCCGCGCACCACCCACCGCCCGAGCCCGGCCGGCTCGGGGACGATCAGGCGCTCGTGGGCGAACTCGGCGAGCGCCTTGCGGACCAGCAGTCGGTTGGCCGTCGCCCACGCCTCGGGGGTCAGGTGGTCGATCATGCCCGCTGGTCTCCTTCGGTGACGGTCCGGAACCGCTCGCGGGTGCAGACGCTGAGGAGCGCGTCCTTCTCCGGTTTGCGGATCTCGCCGACGACTGTGAAGCCGACGGCGGCGTTGAGCGCGTGCACGGCGGTGTTGCGCACGTCCGGCTCCACCACCACCCGCCGGGTCGCCGGGTCGGCGAACAACCAGGCCATGATCGTGGTGAGGACCGCGCGGGTGAAGCCGTGCGCCGGGGTGTCGGTGGGCGCGCAGAGGAAGTGCATGCCGACGTCGCCGGGGGCCGGGTCGTACAACCCGACCAGCTCGACCCGGGCCGGGTCGTACCGTTCGGCCAGGAACGCCGGCCGGCCGCGCCACGAGCCGAGGTACGCGTCGTGGTGCGGGTGCGCGGCGATCGCCCGGTACTCCCGCGCGACGCCCGCCACGTCGGCGTCGGCCATCAGCCAGAACGCCGCCTTCGGGTGGGTGACCCAGCGGTGCAGCAGCGGCGCGTCGGCGTCGGCGTCAAGCGGGCGCAGCGTGAACTCGCCGAGCCGGTCGTCCAGCCGGGAGAACACGTTCACGAGACCACCCCGAACTCCTGGAACGCGATCGTCTTCTCGATCGGGTAGTGCTCCCGCCCGGTCAGCTCCCGGATGATCCACGAGTTGCGGTACGGGCCCATGCCCAGGTCGGGGGAGGTGATGCTGTGCGTGTGCGTGCCGCCGTTCTGCAGGAACACGCCCCGGCCGGTGTGGTCGACGCTGTAGTTGCGGGCCACGTCGAAGCGGCCGTGGGCGTCGAAGCGGAGCCGGTCGCGCACCGGCGCGAGGAACTCCGGCACCCGGTAGTGGTAGCCGGTGGCAAGCACCAGGCCCTCGGTGTCCAGGGTGAACGCCCGGTCCTGCTCGGTGTGGCGCAGCCCGAGCCGGTAGCGGCCGTCGACGTGCTCGGCGTCGACAAGTTCGGTGTTCGTCAGCAGCCGGGTCGGCGCCGGCCCGTGCAGGCTCTTGGCGTACAGCGTGTCGTAGATGTCGTTGATGAGGTCGGCGTTGATGCCCTTGAACAGCGGCTTCTGTGCCGCCTCCAGCCGGTAGCGGGTCGGCTCGGGCAGGGCGTGGAAGTAGTCCACGTAGTCAGGTGAGGTCATCTCCAGCGTCAGCTTGGTGTATTCCAGCGGGAAGAATCGGGGCGAGCGGGTGACCCACGTGAGCTGGTAGCCGCAACTGTCGATGTCGGCGAGCAGGTCGGCGTAGATCTCGGCGGCGCTCTGGCCGCTGCCGACGACGGTGATGCTGCCCTTGGCGCGCAGCGCCTCCCGGTGTTCCCGGTAGCGGGAGTTGTGGATCAGGTCGCCGCCGAGGCCGGCGCAGGCCGGCGGCAGGTACGGCGGGGTGCCGGTGCCGAGCACCAGGTGCCGGGCCCGGTGGGTGACCGGCCCGTCCGGGGTGTCCGCGTGCACCACGTAGTGGTCGCCGTCGTGTTCGACGCGGGTGACGGCGTGCCGGAAGCGCAGGTTCGGCAGCTTGGCGGCGGCCCAGCGGCAGTAGTCGCTGTATTCGGCGCGCAGCGGGAAGAAGCTCTCCCGGATGTAGAACGGGTAGAGCCGGCCGGTCTCCTTCAGATAGCTGAGGAACGAGTACGGCGAGGTGGGGTCCGCGAGCGTGACCAGGTCGGCGATGAACGGCGTCTGCAACCGGGTCGAGTCGAGCATCATCCCGGGGTGCCAGTCGACGCCGTCGCGGGCCTCCAGGAACAGCCCGTCGAGGTCGTCGAGCGGCGCGGTGAGGCAGGCCAGGCCGAGGTTGTACGGGCCGAGGCCGATCGCGATGAAGTCCGGCATGTCTCTCCTCACCCGACCGGGGACAGCGTGGGGGCGGTCCCGGCGTACCAGGCGGCGTGCTCGGCGATCAGGTCGAGCACGTGGGCGATGTCGTCGAGTGTGGTTTCGGGGTTGAGCAGGGTGAGTTTCAGCCAGTGCGCGCCGTCGACCTTCGTGCCGGCGACGAGCGCCGCGCCGGAGGCGGCGAGGGCCTCGCGGGCGTACAGGTTCGCCTCGTCGACCAGGTTCGGGGCCGCGCCGGGCGGCGCGTACCGGAAGACCACGGTGCTGAGCGCGGACCGGGCCGCCACCTCGAAGCGGCTGTCGGCGTCGAGGTGCCGCCAGGCGTCGGCGGCGAGGTCGACCACCTGGTCGAAGAGCGCGCCGACCGCGTCCGGGCCCATGATCCGCAGGGTCAGCCAGAGTTTGCACGCGTCGAACCGGCGGGTGGTCTGGATGCTCTTGTCGACCTGGTTCGGGATGCCCTGCTCGACCGCGCGGGCCGGGTTGAGGTAGTCGGCGTGCCAGGTGGCGTGCCGCAGCGTGCGGCCGTCGCGCACCAGCAGCGCGCTGGAGCTGACCGGCTGGAAGAACGACTTGTGGTAGTCGACGGTCACCGACGCGGCCCGCTCGATGCCGTCGAGCAGGTGCCGGCGGGTGGGGGAGACCAGCAGCCCGCAGCCGTACGCGGCGTCGACGTGCAGCCAGATCCCGGCGGCGGTGCAGATGTCGGCGATCTCCGGCAGCGGGTCGATGGTGCCGAAGTCGGTGGTGCCGGCGGTGGCGACCACGGCCATCACCACCTGCCCGTCGCGCCGGCAGCGGTCGATGGCGCGGGCCAGCTCGTCGGTGCGCATCCGGCGGCCGGCGTCGGTGGGCACGGTGAGCACCGCGTCGGCGGCCAGGCCGAGCAGCTTGGCGGCCTTCTGCACGCTGAAGTGACCGGCGGCGGAGGTGATGATCCGCAGCCGGGCCAGCACCTCGGGCCGGGCCGGGCGGGTGGCCGCGGCGCCGACCTCCAGGCGGTACGCCTCCTCCCGGGCCAGCAGCATCGCCTGGAGGTTGGACTGGGTGCCGCCGCTTGTAAAGACGCCGTCGGCGGCGGCGCCGAGCCCGATCCGTCCGGCCGTCCACTCGATCAGGCGTCGCTCCATCAGGGTGGCGCCGGCGCTCTGGTCCCAGGTGTCCAGGGAGGAGTTGACGGCGCTGAGCACCACCTCGCCGAGCAGCGCCGGGATGACCACCGGGCAGTTCAGGTGGGCCAGGTAGCGGGGGTGGTGGAAGTACACCGCGTCGCGCAACCAGACGTCGTGCAGCTCGTCGAGGGCGGCGTCGGTGTCGCCGAGCGGCAGGTCCAGGTCGATGCCGCCGATCAGCGGGGCGAGCGCCTCCGGGGTGATGCCGGTGAACGGGCGGTCCGCCTCGCCCGCCCGGCGGGCGACCCGGTCGACGCCGCGCGCCAGCACGTCCCGGTAGCGTCCGAGCGTGTCGGCGTTGAACAGGTGGGCGCGCGCTGCGGTGCCGATCGAACTCATGCGACTTCCCAGTAGTCGTGCGGACAGGGCGGAGATCAGGTTAGGGTAGCCTTACCTAACAATCAAGCCCGGCTCCACCACAGAACCCGGCCGCGGCGCCGGCCCGGACGGCGGGAACCGCCGCTGGTGCGTGACGCCCACCACGACTCCCGCGGCGACAAGCACGAGGGACGCCAGCGCCACCGCCGGATAGCCGAACCGCTCGGCGGCGGCGAGCCCGAGCGAGGCGGCCACGAACGAGCAGACCAGCCCGAACGACGACAACACGGTGAAGTCGGTGCCACCGCTGGCGGGCCGGGAGTAGTCCATGTTGACCGTGTAGAGCACCACGTTGGCGATCGTGTAGGCGACCAGGAAGAAGGACAGCGCGGCGACCGTGCCGCCAAGTGGCGCGCGACCGTTCATCAGCGGCAACAGCGCCACCGTGGACAGTGCCAGGGTGACACCACCGGCGACCAGCACGCCGGCCCGGCCGAACCGGCCGACGCCGATCCCCGCGACCAGCCCGGCCACGATCGCCGGCACGCTCGTCACCACGCCTGTCACCACCCCGATCCGCCCCAGCGACCAGCCGGCGTCGACGAGCGCGGGCGTCACGAGCGCGTACGCCATGCCGGCGCCGACGTAGACGAGCGGCACCACGCCGAACGTCCACCACCGGCAGCCGGGCTGACCGAACACCGACACCAGCGCCCGGTACGCCGCGCCGATCCGGACCGCCCGGTCGGTGCGCTCCGGCTCCCGGAACCGCCACACCACGAGCAGCCCGACCGCGGTCAGCGCGGCCAGCAGGCCGATCGCCGGCGCCCAGCCGAACATGTCGTACACAAGCACGCAGGCCCCGCCGCCGAGCAGGTTGCCCAGATAGCTGGCCGCCACCTGGATGCCGTTGCCGGCGCCCCGGTCGGCGGCGGTCAGCAGCCGCACCGCGACCGCGTCGGCGGCGATGTCCTGGGTGGCGGAGAAGAACACGAACGCGGCGCAGACCGCCACGACCGGGCCGAGCTGGTCGGCCGGGCGGGAGAACGGCAGCAGCGCCAGCAGTGTCAGCACCAGCGCGGTCTGCAACACCAGCAGCCAGGACCGGTAGTGGCCGCGGTGCCGGGAGCCGTACCGGTCCAGGATCGGCGCCCAGAGGAACTTGATCGGCCAGATCAGGCCGACGACCTGCACCAGCGCGAGCGTGTCGAGCGAGGTGCCGCCGTCACGCAGGATGGCGGTCAGCCCGACGGTGATGAAGCCGACCCCGAGATACTGCGTGACGTAGAGCGCGGTGAGCGTGCCGAGCCGCCCCATCAGGTGGCCCGCCAGTAGCCGAGCGAGGTGAGCTGGTGCTTGCCGACGCCGAGCGTGCGCCGCAGGTGCCGGGTGAGGTCGCGGGTGCTTGCGGCCTCGCAGGCCACCCAGTAGTGCGCGGACCCGGCGGCGGGCAGCGCCGCTTGGACCGTGTCGACCAGGTGCCGCCCGCCGTCGCGCCGCGGCACCCAGGTCACGTCGTGGTGGGCGCGGGCGCGCGGGGTCAGCGCCTTCTCGCCCTCGTGCGCGTACTCCAACCAGACCGTCGCCGGGATGTCGGCGCCCGCGTCGAGGAGGCTGTTGACCGCCGGCAGCGACGCGGCGTCGCCGACCAGGTAGAGATGTTCCGGGGCCGGGTCGGGGAGCTGGAACGCGCTGCCCTGCATGGTCGCGTCGATGGTGTCGCCGACCTGGGCGGCGGTGGCCCAGTTGGCGGCGCAGCCGTCGTGCAGCGCGAACTCCAGCGTGAACCGTCCGGTCGCCGGATCCGGGTCGACGAGCGTGTACGCGCGCTGGTGCGCCCGCCCGCCGTTGTCGAACCAGAGCCGGATCCACATGGTGGGGTGCGTGTCGCACGCCGTCAGCAGGCCGCCGTCGTCGAGGAGTAGTCGCTGGTAGTGCCCGTCGACCGACTCGGTGCCCAGCACGGTGAGCCGGAAGTCCCGGCCCCCCATGGCCTTCAGCACCAGGCCCTCCCAGTTCCGTTTCACGAACCCCTCCAGGTAAGGTCGACCTCAGTTAGGGGAGGGTAACCTAAGTGTCTAGTCGAGGGAACGGCCGTCCGGTCGGGCCGGGCCGGTGACGCGCGTCGATCGCGACCGGTGGGGCGTGCCCCAACTCTGGGCCGACGACGCCGACGCGCTCGCCCGCCTCCAGGGCCGCGTCGCCGCCCTGGACCGGGCGTGGCAGATCTGCGTGGAACGGTGGCGTGCCGAAGGCCGGCTGGCCGCCCGGATCGGCCCCGCCGAGCTGGCGTGGGACCGCTTCGCCAGGCGGGCCCGACTTGACGACACCGCCCGGCGCTGCCACGAACGACTCGATCCAGACACCCGCAGGTGGGTCGAGGCGTACGTCGACGGCGTCAACTCCGGCCTCGCCGAGGGCGCCGCCGCCGCACCCGAGTTCGCCGCCACCGGCAGCGCCCCCGAACCCTGGCAGCCGTGGACCCCGCTGGGCGTCTTCCTCGTCCAGCACGTGCTCTTCTCCACCTTCCCGAACAAGCTCTGGCACGCGCACGTCGCCCGCACGCTCGGCCCCGAGGCGGTCGGCCTGTTCGCCGTGGAGGGGCCGGCGTCGTCGGGCAGCAACGCCTGGGCGCTGCCCGCCGACCCGGCCACCGGACGCGGCCCGGTGCTCGCCGGCGACCCGCACCGGCTGCTCGAACTACCCGGCATCTACCAGCAGATCCGGCTGGCCTGCCCGGAGTTCGACGTGGTCGGGCTCGCCTTCCCCGGCGTGCCCGGCCTGCCGCACTTCGGCCACACCGGGCACGTGGCGTGGGCCGTCACCAACGCGATGGCCGACTACCAGGACCTCTACCGCGAGCAGCTCCGCCGCGACGGCGAGCGGGTGCTGGTGCGGGACCCGGACGGGTGGACACCAGTCGCCCGCCACGTCGAGACGATCGAGGTGCGCGGCGGCGCACCGGAAACCGTCGAGATCATCGAGACGCCGCGCGGCCCGGTGATCGACCACGACCGGGTCACCGGCGAGGCGATCAGCCTGCGGACGCCGAGCCGGGTCGAGGCCCGCCTCGGCTTCGAGGCATTGTTGCCGCTGCTGCGCGCCCGCCGGGCCGGCGACGTCGCCGACGCCCTGCGCGGCTGGGTCGAGCCCGTCAACAGCGTGCTCGCCGCCGACACCGGGGGCGCGGTCCGCCGCCTGGTCGCCGGCCTGGTCCCGGTACGCGACGAGCGGTGCCGCCGGGAGCCGGTGCCCGGTTGGGAGCCGCGACACCACTGGCGTGGCGACCACCTGCCGATGGTGGACGAGACCGTGTCGGGCGGTGACGGTCGCGCGGGGCGGGCGTTCGGCGGCTCCGCCGATGGCGGCGCGGGCCCGGCGTTCGGCGGCGCTGCCGATGGTCGCGCGGGGCGGGCGCTCGGCGGCGTCGCGGTCTGCGCCAACGACAGGCGCGCGGATGTCGCCGCACACGGGGGCGACTTCGCGCCGCCGCACCGCGCCCGGCGGATCCGCGCCCTGCTCGCCGACGGCGTCGAGTCGTCAGGCGTGCACACCGACGCCCGACTCCCGGCGACACCGACGTACCTGCTGCTGCGCCGGCTCGACCCGGCCCGGCTCGACGCGCCGGCCCGCGCGCTGCGCGACCGGCTGCTGGCCTGGGACCGGGAGATGGCGGCCGACTCGGCCGAGGCCGGCGCGTACGCGGCCTGGCGGGCCGCGCTCGCCCGCCGGCTGGCCGCCCACCCGTCGCTGCGGGCGCTGCACCAACCGTCCGGGTACGACGAGCTGTTCACCCCCTGGACCGACCCGGCGACCCGGATCGGCCTGGCCCTGGACCATCTCGTCGACGGGCCGCCCGCCCTCGGCGGCGGCCACGTGTCGCCCGGGGACGCCGCGTCCGGCGTCGGTCCTGCGTCGTCCCGGGTTGACGCGTCCGTCGGCGCGTCGCCCAGGGCCCTTGGCGTCGACGTCGTGCCGCTCGCCGCCGGGGCGTTGACCGAGGTGGCCGCCGGGCCGACGCCCGAGCCATGGGGCCGGCGGCACGTGCTGCATCCGGTGCACCTGGGCGTGGTCGCCTCGACCGCTGATGCGGTGCACGCGATGCGGGAGCGGGTGGCGCTCACCGGTGACACCGACTGCGTTCTCGCCACCGCCAGCGTGCCGGGTGTCTCCGACGCCTGTTGGCGCGGCCCGGTCGCCCGCTATGTGTGGGACCTGGCCGACCGGGCGGCCAGCCGCTGGATCGTCCCGTTCGGCGCGTCCGGGCGGCCCGGCGACGCGCACTTCACCGACCAGTTCACCCACTGGGCCGCCGGGACGCTGATCCTGGTGCCCACCGGCCCTCTCGCAAAGGACGACACCATCGTGATCCCCCTGGAACGGACTCCCCTCGGCGAGCTGGCGTTGGCGCCGGTCCGCCCCGACCGGCACGCCGAGCTGCTGCACAGTTGGGTCACGCTGCCCCGCAACACGTTCTGGGGGATGGGGTCGCACACCCTCGACGAGGTACGCGAGGTCTATACGTTCCTGGACGGGCTGGACACCCATCACGCGTACCTGATCCTGCTCGACGGCGAACCGATCGGGCTGTTCCAGACCTACCGCCCGGAGGCGGACCCGGTGGGGGAGCGGTACCCGGTCCAGCCCGGCGACGTGGGGATGCACCTGCTGTTGAATCCACCCCGGCGGTACGCGCGCGGCCTGACCGCCGCCGTCGCTCCGGCGCTGGCCCGCTTCCTGCTGCGGGACCCGGCGGCGCGGCGCATCGTGGTCGAGCCGGACGTCCGCAACGAGGCGGCGCTGCGTCGACTGCGGACGGAGGGTTTCACGTTCGCCGACGAGATCGACATGCCGGAGAAGCGCGCCCAGTTGGCGTTCCTCACCCGCGAGCGCTTCGAGGCCCCCTGACCGACGCCGATCCGGCGAGCGCGTCGCCTCGATCCACTCCACTCC
This sequence comes from Micromonospora marincola, assembly GCF_056150385.1. Lineage (NCBI taxonomy): Bacteria > Bacillati > Actinomycetota > Actinomycetes > Micromonosporales > Micromonosporaceae > Micromonospora > Micromonospora marincola. Next base: position 44,786 of record NZ_JAXCFT010000013.1, read on the forward strand.
GGCGAGGTGGTGCCATCCCGGCCGGTCCGACCCCGCCACCTCACCGAGCTGGTGTTGATCAGCGGTGGTCAGCCCTGTTCGTCGCCGTCGGTCGGGCGGGGCGGGCGGTGGTGCCGGGCCCACTCGTCCACCTCGTCCGCGTCCCAGACGTTCATGCCGATCAGCCGGGCGAGCGGCTCGGGAAACCCGGGACGGCGGGTGATCTGGAGGACGGGTTGGGGTGGAGTGGTTCGCGGGCCCCGTGCCGCTGGAGGCGACGCCCGGCGGGATGGGGCGCCGTCCGCGAACCCGACCCGTCCCGGGAGGTCAGACGTGCAGCGTCATGCCCCGCTCAAGCCCCTCTGGATCTGCACCGCGTGCGCCCACCCCTGGCCGTGCGGCGAGGCCCGGGCCGAGTTGGCCGCCGACTACACCGGCGGGGTGAGGTGGCTGGCCGTGGACATGGCCGGGCTGCTGGCCGAGGCAACCGCCGACCTGACCCGGCTGTGCCCGAACCCGCCGGACCCGGCGGCGCTCCACGACCGGTTCCTCGGCTGCGTCCGGCGTCTCGCGGTAACGCGACGACACCCGCCGTCTGAAGATCTTGGAGGCGGATGGCCCCTCCAGGGGCACTTTGCTTCCAAGATCTCCGCCGGAGGCCGGCGGCAGGGGCGGTTCAGGTGGTGCTGGGCGGGAAAGCGGCAGCCTACGCGCGAACCGAGGAGGGGAGTTCCGTGGCCGTCAAGACCATGACGCGGACCCACACCACCACCGACATCCGCCCGTTCCGGGTCGAGGTGCCCGAAGCGGACCTCGCCGACCTGCGGGCGCGGATCGCGGCGACCCGCTGGCCCGAGCGGGAGACCGTGGACGACCAGTCGCAGGGCGTGCCGCTGGAGACCAGCCAGGCGCTCGCCCGCTACTGGGAGAAGGAGTACGACTGGCGCACGGTCGAGGCGCGGTTGAACGATCTGCCGAACTTCGTCACCGAGATCGACGGTTTGGACATCCACTTCATCCATGTCCGGTCCCGGCACGACGACGCCCTGCCGTTGATCGTCACGCACGGCTGGCCGGGCTCGGTGATCGAGCAACTGAAGATCATCAGGCCGCTCACCGACCCGACGGCGCACGGCGGGAGCGAGTCGGACGCGTTCCACCTGGTGATCCCGTCGATGCCCGGCTACGGCTTCTCCGCCAAGCCGGACGCGCCCGGTTGGGACCCGGAGCACATCGCGCGCGCCTGGACCGAGTTGATGCGGCGGCTCGGCTACGACCGGTTCGTGGCGCAGGGCGGTGACTGGGGCGCGCTCATCACCGACATGCTCGGCGTGCAGGCGCCGCCGGAGCTGGCCGGCATCCACACGAACATGCCCTGCGTGGTGCCGCCCGACATCGACGCGCTGTTGCAGAGCGGCATCACCGGGGTGAACAACCCGTTGGTCGAGCTGCCGGCCGGGCTCTCCGACGAGGAACGGGCGGCGTGCGAGCGGATCGACTTCTTCTGGAAGCACTCCGCGTACGCGCTCGTCATGACCACCCGCCCGGAGACGCTCACCGCGCTCGCCGACTCGCCGGTCGGGTTGGCGTCGTTCATGCTCGACCACGACGCGGCAAGCCTGGACCTGATCCGCGCCGCGTTCGCCGGCCGGCCCGGCGGCCTGAGCCGCAACGACATCCTGGACAACGTGACGCTCTACTGGCTCACCAACACGGGCGTGTCGTCGGCCCGCCTCTACGCGCAGAACAAGCTGTCCTTCTTCGCCGCGAAGGGGGTGCGGGTGCCGGCCGCGGTCAGCCAGTTCCCGGACGAGATCCTGCTGGCGCCGCGGAGTTGGGCCGAGCGGGCGTACCCGAATCTGATCCACTACCGCAAGGTGGAGCGGGGCGGGCACTTCGCCGCCTGGGAGCAGCCGCAGTTGTTCGCGCAGGAGATGCGGGACGCCTTCCGGTCGCTGCGCTGAGCCGGCCGTGAGCCCGGCCCCGCCACGCGACGGGACCGGGCTCAGGACCGGATGCGCTCAGTTCAGGTGCGCCAGCAGGGCGGTGGCCATGCCCTGCTCACCCCGGGCGTTGGGGTGGAACGGGGCGGCCGAGTTCTGCGGCACCAACCCCTCGACCCAGCGGGTGCCGCTGCTCTTGCACGGGTCCCGCCCGATCGACGGCGTGTAGACGTCGGCGTAGCTCGCGCCGTTCGCCGCCGCGGTGTCGGACAGCATCGTGTTCAGCGCCTTGGCGACGCCGCGCAGGTAGGGCACGTCCTGGTAGGCGATCGGCACCACCGGCCAGCAGCCGTACCCGCTGTCCGGCACGATCGCCGGGTAGCCGAGCACCACGACCCGCGCGTTCGGCGCGGCCTGCCGCACCGACCGCAGCACCGTGGTCACCTTCGGCGCGGCGGCGGCGATCCGGGCCCGGAGCTGGTCGGTGCCGCCGGCGGTGTACCGGTCCTTGCAGGGCGAGCCGAGCGGGCTGCTGACGCTGTCCTCGGCGCAGTTGCTGATGATTCCGGAGAACCCGATGTCGTTGCCGCCGATCTGCACCGTGACCAGCGCCGTGGTCGAGGTGACTGCGTTGAGCTGCGGTGGCAGTTTGATGCCGAGTTGCCCGCTCCCGCCGTACAGGATGTCGTCGGTGGTGGCGCCGGAGCAGCTCACGTCCGCCAACGACGACGAGCCGGCGGACGCGGCGACCAGGGACGGATAGTTGCGGTTGGACCGCAGGCAGTTCAGGTCGACCTGGGTGGGGATGAGCGGGCCGGCGGTGTACGAGTCGCCGAGCGCCACGTACCGCCCGGAGGGCACGGCGGCGTGCGCGGGTGCGGTGACGGCGAGCAGCACGCCGGCGGTGGCCGCGGCGAGCGCGGCCAGTCGTGCGGCCGTACGCGCGAACGGCAGGCGGGGACGGTTCATGGCGCCCTCCCGGAGCGGGATCATGGGGGTGGTGGTGCCGAGAGTCTGTCCCCACCTGCGACGTTCGTCAATATAGATGCGCCTCACTAAATGGGGGTGCGGTGTGTGGGTGGTCAGGGCCCGCTGACGAGGCTCGTCACCTGGTGACCGCTGTCGACCTGCGCGCCGGTGTCGTTGATGACGTGACTGATCGTGCCGACCCCACCGAGCGAGACCGTCACCATGTCGCGGAACCGCACACCGGACTTCACCGGCACCTCGAACGCCCGCGCGTTCACCACCTGCGGGTTGACGTTGAAGAAGCAGTAGCTGCCCAACCCCCACGCCTGGTGGTTGGTCACCGAGTCCGCCACCTTGTACGCCGCCCAGCCCCGGGTCGAGCCGTTCATGTACGCGGCCTGGTTCGGCGGGTCGTAGGGCATCTCGTTCTGATAGAAGTAGGTCCGCCCGTTCTCGCCGTTCCAGATGGTCTGGTACTGCTGGTAGTGCTCGACGAAGAGGCCGTAGAACGTGACGTCGTCGCCCTCCACGACCAGCCCGTTGCGGGCGGGGTTGACGGCCCAGCCGTACGTGCCGTCCCGGCCGTGATCGGCCCGCCAGATCCAGGCGTGGTCACCGATCACGTCGTCGCTGTTGATCTGCACGCTCACGGTTGCCCGGCCGGCGATCGCGCCACCGATGCGGACGAACACGTCCGACAGCACGGTCGGGTCGGCGGCGTGGTCGGCGTTCGACCCGGGCGGCCCGACCTGGAGCAGCACGTTCGAGTTCGTGGTGCCGGCGTCGAAGAGCACGCCGGCGAGCCGTACCCCGTCCACGTCCGCGACGGTCATCGCGGTGACGCCGCCCCGCGGCACGAACGTGGCCAGGCCCAGCCCGAGCACGACGGTGCCGGGCCGGGTCACGTTGAGCGTCTGGTCGAGCTGGTAGACGCCGGGGGTGACGAGCAGGTGCCGGCCGGTGGCAAGCGCCGCGTTCATGCTCGCCGCGGTGTCGCCGGGGCGCACGATCTGGAACTGGCTCAGCGAGATCGACCGGCCGGCCGGGTTGCCGGCGGCCCAACTGGTGCCGGCCGTGTCGGTGCGCTTCGCCGGGACGAACACCCGGTACCCGCCGGCCGCGTCCACGTACAGGTAGGGCTTCTCGGCCACCACCGGCGCGGCGCCGACAGTGGTGTACGGCGGGTTCGGGAAGCTGTTGCCCGGCGCGCCCTGCACGCCCACGAAGACCTGGTTCCAGTTGGAGCCGGTCCAACTGCCGATCTGCGAGCTGCGGGTGATCCACTGCTGCTGCGACCCGGACTGGATCTGCCCGTCCACCTTCGTGTCGGAGATCCAACCCCCGGAGGACCAGCCGCCGTCGGAGAGCGCCAGGTTGCCGCGCACGTGCATCCGGCGGTACGGCGCGGCCTGCGACACCGACCACCGTTCCAGCCCGCCGGTCGGGTTGACGGTCAACCCCTCCGCCGAGCGCCAGAAGTTCTGGGTGGCGTTCTGCGAGCCGTCCGGCCACCAGTCGGCCTCCACGTGCACCCGGCCGTTGACGGTGGTCTGACCCGGCGTGAGGCCCAGGCCGGCGACCTGGGTGAAGAAGCCGACGTTGGCGTCCACCGCGTAGGTGCCGGGCTTGAACAGCAGCGCGTACCTGGCGTCGCCGAACTGGTTGGTCTCCTGCTGGGCGAAGACCGCGTTCAGCCGGTTCTGGATGGTCGAGGCCGGCATCGACGGGTCGAAGACGCTGACGTTGGGGCCGAGGTCCGGGTTGGTCACGGGCGTGTCCGAGGGTGGGGGCGTGGTGGGGGTCGTCGTCGGCGGCGGGGTGGTCGGGGTGGCGCCGCCGCTGAGGGTCCACTTCTGGTTGGCCGCGCCGGTGCACGACCAGATCTGTGTGGTCGCGCCGTCGGCCTGGTTGTTGTCGCGGATGTCCAGGCACTTTCCGGACGCGGTGTTCACCAGGTCGCCGGCGGCGGTGAGCGTCCACTTCTGCGTGGCCACCGTGGCGTAGCAGGTCCAGATGTGCACGGCGGCGCCGTTGGCGGTGGCGTTGTTCGCCACGTCGAGGCACTTGCCCTGGGACCTGACGGAGCCGTCGTCGCCGAGCGTCCACTTCTGACTGGCGACGGTGGCATAGCAGGTCCACATGTGCACGGTCGCGCCGTCGGCGGTGGAGTTGTTCGCCACGTCCAGGCACTTGCCGTTCGCGGCGCTCACCAGCGAGCCGGTGCTTGCCGCGTACGCCTCGGTCGGGGCGAGGGCGGCGACCGCGCCGACCGCGCCGAGCACGGCGGCGGTCGCGCCGCACGCCGCGAGCCGCACGGGCCATCGTCGGTACGCCGCTCCGAATCGCATCATTTCGGGCACCTTTCGTCGCCGGCACGCAGCGGGCGGCAGGCGTGCCGGAGGAGGGGGAGGTGGGGGGAGTCCCTACCCTCAGGTAACCGTGTGCGAGTGACCGCAGTCAATGAATTCGCACGGTTCCGGAACTCGGTACACGTTCGGTCACCAACGCGCGACGGTGTGGTCCGGGGGGTCAGCGGGCCAGGCCGACCAGGGCCGCGAGCCGGGCCACGTCGGCCGCCGCCGGGTCGCGCGGGGCGATCCCGGCGAGCAGGGTACGCGCGACCGGCCGGCACCTGACCTCGGCCGGCGCGATCCGGTCGGCGTCGACGAGCGCCTGCCCGGCGGCGGTGAGGTCGCCGGCCTGGAGATGCGCGCGGGCGGCGTCGATCAGGTGGGCGGCCCGGTGCTCGGCGGGAAGTCGACGCCACCCGTCGGTGCGGACGGCATGCTCGTGCCGGCGCACCGCCTCGGCGTGCTCGCCGAGCGCGAGCGCGGCGAGGAAGCGGGCCAGCAGCACGACTGTGGGGCCGAACGCGGTGTGGTGCGGGTCGTCGCCGGCCGTACCCCGATCGGCAAGCGCGGCGGCCCGGCCGAGCAGGTCGTCGGCGTCGCGGTGGTCGCCACCACCGGCAGCGGCTACGGCGGCCTGGACGAGCAGCGTTCCGCGTACCCCTGGGTCGGTGGCGGTGTCGACGGCCGCGAGGGCGGCGGTGCGGGCGAGGTGGTCGCGGCCCAGGGCGCGCAGCGCCTCGGCGACGACGATGGTCGCGGCGGCCGTGCGAGCCGGATCCCCGGCGGCGGCGACGGCCCGGTCGGCGGCCAGCCAGGCGAGGTCGGCCTCGCCGAGCTTGACGAGCACCGAGGCGGTGATCCGGTACGCCGGTGGCAGCAGGTCCGGGGTGCCGTGGGCGGCGTCCAGCAGGCCGGGCAACGCGCGCAGAAGCTGGGCGTAGTGGGCATGCTGGTAGGTCAGCCAGGCGTGCGCGACGTGCCGTTGGACCGTGTCCGGCGGCGCCGTCGGCCCGGCCGGGCGGTGGTAGCGGGCGAGCGCGGCGCGGACCGCCTCCACGCCGTCCAACCCGGACGCCGCAGTCGGCGCGGGCCGGCGCGGATCGAGCAGGACCGCCGGGTCCACGCGGAGCACCTCGGCGATCTCCTGGATCACCGAGTAGCGGTCGAGGGCACGCACGCCGCGTTCGACCTTGTCGACCCAGCTCTTCGACTTGCCGAGCCGGTCGGCGAGCATCTGCTGGGTCATCCGCCGGCGCGCACGCCAGCGGGCCACCCGCCGCCCGATCGGCGCCTCGTCGGTGTCCCGCAGCCGCTGGGCGGTCACCGCTGCCGCTCCACGGGTGGGCGCATGGCCTCGGTGGACTGTCCACAGCGCGGACACCAGCGGGACTTCACCCGGAACGCGAGCAGCCCGAGCAGGAAACCCGGCACCAGCCCACCGAACACCACCGACACGGCGTGGGAGACCACGAGCGCTCACCTCCGGAGATCGTGATGACGTTCTGTAGTGTGCGCTTCACAGCCTCTCGCATCACATGATGCAATACAAGCTTCCGTGCATGATCGACACAGAAACGCACGTGCGGCGTGCTATGTGAGCGGAGGCTCAGGGGTGCAGAATCGATGACATGCCTCGATTCACGCCCGCGACACCGCGCTCCCGCAGACTCGGCCGGGAACTCCGCAAGCTCCGCGAAGCCAGCGGTCTGACCGGTGAGGCGACGGCCGACATCGTTCGCTGCTCACCTTCTCGGATCAGTCGGATCGAGTCCGGCGAGATCAGGCCCCGCGTCGGTGACGTGATGGAGCTGCTTGTCGCGTATGGCATCAAGATTGACCAGGAGCCCGGCATCGCCCTGCTGGAGCAGGCGCGGGGGCTGCGCGAGGACGGCTGGTGGCAGCGCCTGGGCGGCAAGTACGCGACCTACATCGCCTACGAGACGGAGGCCGCCGAACTCAAGAACTTCGAGCCGATGCTGGTGCCCGGTCTACTCCAGACCGAGCGCTACGCCCGCGAGGTCAACGTCATCGGCCGGGAGGCCGACCCGGAGACGGTCGAGGAGCGGGTTGCCGCCCGGATGACCCGTCAGGAGGTGCTGCGCCGGAAGCCGAGGCCGCTGCGGATGCACGCGATCCTTTCCGAGGCGTCCCTGCGGACCGAGGTCGGCGGCCCGGACGTGCTGCGGGAACAGCTCGACCACCTGGTCAAGGTGAGCCGCCTGCCGAACGTCACGATCCAGGTGCTGCGCTTCGAGGCCGGCGCGCACCTGGCGGATAGCAGCGGCTTCGCGCTGCTCACCTTCGAGCAGGACGATCCGCCGTTGGGCTACATCGAGACGTTGGCGGGGGAGTTGTTCCTTGAGGCGAGCCGCGACCTGGCGCGGCTGTCGGCGGCGTACGACAATCTGAGGACGCTGGCGCGGTCGCCGGCTGAGTCGGTGACGTTCATCAAGGAGTTGAGCAAGCATGGAACGTGACGCCTGGCGCAAGTCGAGCCGCTCCGGGAGCAACGGCCAGTGCGTCGAGGTGCGGGGCCGGGGCGTCGTGGTCGACGTGCGCGACTCCAAGGCCCCCACGACAGGGATGTTGAGCTTCGACACCGCGGCCTGGGGTGCGTTCGTCGACAACCTGAAGCTGCGAGACGAACGTCCCTAGCCTGACCACTACCTGCCGTCCTGTCGATCAACTACTTGACGCCGGTGCCGTGATCGCCGAGCCATGACCCGCTCAGCGGCTGCTCGTGCTAGTCCAGCACGCACGGAAGGTGCGCTCGCCGATGCCGCGCATCAGCGGGTTGTCCGCCGAAGTCGATCAGGACCAGGAGTTTCTCACCAAGCCGGCACACGAGGTTGTCCCAGCCGTTGGCCAGGACCTCGATCGACAGGTCCGCCAGGTCGGGGTGCTGCCCGCGGGCGAGAGCATTCGAGATCTTGGTACGAAAAGGCCCCTCCAGGGGCCTTTTCGTACCAAGATCTACCGCTGTCCTATTGGGTGGAACGCAAGTCCCGAGGGGCGGGAGAGCCGGCCCTGATCGACTCCACTTCGCCGAGGTGGCGAGGTGAAGCCATGGGGGGATAACGCCACTTCGGGGGAGTGGAGTCGATCAACCTGCTTGCCGGTGACCGTGGGCCGGGGTCGACGGCGTGAGTCGTTCAGCTCTGAATGCGGCTGGAGCCAGGGGTGTCGCCGCTGCGGGCAGGCACCCTCCCGCCCGACTCCGCCTCCGCCTCCGCCCAGACTCCGCCTCCGGTCGAACTCGCCGACCCTCCACAATGGCAAGCTGATCCGGGTGCCGGGGCTGATGCGCCGGGCTGCATTCTTTCGCTAACCGAACTAAAGGCGGGTCAAGCGCGATGCCGAAGCAGTGGCACCGGCGGACCCGACCGCTCCCGGGTGCCCGAAAGAGCGCCGTATGACCAGCTCAAGCGCGCCCGTGCCGGTCTTGCGAGACCAGATCGTGACTTGACGCAATAGTTCGTTCGCCGTAGGAAGGAAGTGTGACAGAAGTGGTGACCCCACCGACGAGCCCGGTGAGCCGAGAGCGGTCGAAGGAGATCAAGCGCAGCAGCGTGATCTCCGCCGCCCGCTCGGCCCGGGTGCTGTCCCGTGCCGAGCTGACCGAGCTGACCGGGCTGAGCCCCGCCACGCTCACCCCGCTGGTGCGGGACCTGATCGCCGAGGGCTACCTGATCGAGCGCGGACCCGGCGCCTCCCGCGCCGGCCGCCCCCGCGCCATCCTGGAGTTCAACCCCCGTGCCGAGCTGGTCGCCGCCGTCGCGCTGGAGCCGGCCCGGATAAGCTGCGAGATCGCCGACAGCGACGGCGCCGTGATCGGCCACCGCACGGTGCGGCGTACCGGCGACATCGTCGACCTGATCTGCACCGCCGTGCCGGAACTTGCCGGCGCGGGGCTGCCCGCGCTGCGCGGCGTGGCCATCGCCGCGCCGGGCGTCTCCACCGGCGGCGCGGTCCGGCTCGCCCCCTCCGTCGGGCTGGTCGAGGCGCGTCCGGTGGGGGAGTCGGTCCAGCGGCGGCTCGGCGTGCCTGTGGTGATCGACAACGACGTGAACCTGATGGCCGCCGGTGAGCACTCCGCAGGCGCCGGGACCGACGTGGCCGACCTGCTCCTGCTGCACGTCGCCGACGGCATCGGCGCCGGCCTGGTGCTCGACGGGCAGGTCCGCCGGGGCTCCGGCGGCGCGGCCGGCGAGGTGGGCTTCCTGCCGCTCGACCCGGCCGACCGGGCGCACGACGGCATCGGGCCGTTCGAGGCCCGCTGGTCGGCCGGCGCGATCGCCGAGCGGGTGGTGGCCCTCGCGCCGGGACGCCGGCCGTCCGCGCCGGTGCGGGCGCTCGTGGAACTGGCCGCCACCGACGAGCGCGCCGCCGCCTACCTGGCCGAGGTGCTCGCCGCCTGGGCCCGGCTCATCGTCTCCTGCGCCTGCGTGGTCGACCCCGGGCGGGTGCTGCTCAGCGGCGCCGCGGCCGACCTCGACGACGACGCCGTGGAGCGGCTCCAGGCGCTCGTGTCCCTCGGCGCGCCCAGCCCGACCGAGGTCCGTCGCGCGGTCCTCGGTGACCAGGCGGTGCTGCACGGTGCGATCAGTTACGCGCTCTCCGCCGCCGCGTCCGGTTTGTCCACTCTGCTACCCGCCCCCTGACCGCTCGACCCCTCAACACCCTCGGAGGTACCCCATGAGACGTCGACTTTTGCTCGCCGGTGCGCTCGCCACCGTCCTCGCCGCCGGCACCGCCTGCGGCGGCGGCTCCGGTGACTCCGGTTCCGGCTCCGGCGAGGCCGAGAAGCTGACGATCTACACGGCCCGCGACAAGAAGGTGACCACCTTCGTCGTCGACAAGTTCACCGCCAAGTACCCCGAGTACAAGGGCAAGGTCGAGGTGCTCAACCTCGGCGCCCAGGAGATCCTGGAGCGGGTCCGGGCGGAGAAGGCCAACCCGCAGGCCGACGTCTGGTGGGGCGGCACCCAGCAGGGCCTCGCGTCGGGCGCGTCCGAGGACCTGCTCACCGGCTGGCAGCCGTCGTTCGCCGGCAAGATGGACGAGGCGTACAAGGACCCGCAGGGCCGGTGGTTCGGCGAGATCCTGCTGCCCGAGGTCATCATGTACAACAACAAGGCGCTCACCCCGGAGCAGGCCCCGAAGGACTGGGACGACCTGCTGAAGCCGGAGTTCAAGGACAAGATCATCATCCGGGACGTGGCCGCGTCCGGCACCATGCGGTCGATCTACGCCTCGATGATCCAGCGGAAGTCGCCCGACGGCAGCAACCCGCAGCCCGGCTACGACTGGCTGAAGCAGCTCGACGCCAACACCGGCGCGTACGCGGCCAACCCGACCGACCTCTACCTCAAGCTCTCCCGCCAGCAGGGCACGCTGAGCGCCTGGAACCTCCAGGACATCCTGCTCCAGGCCAACCAGGCGAACATGCCGTTCGGCTACGTGATGCCGGCCTCCGGCGCCCCGGTCCTGGTCGACGGCCTGGCCCAGGTCAAGGGCGGCAACAGCGAGGGCGCGCAGAAGTTCCTGGAGTTCCTCTTCGACGACTCGCTCCGCGCCGAGCTGGCCAAGGACTACTTCCAGATCCCGGCCATCGACATCGCCGAGAAGCCGGAGTGGCTGGCCCAGCTCGACCTCAAGCCGATGGACGTCGACTGGGACGTGGTCGGCAAGAACGAGACCGAGTGGATCAACCACTGGAACAGCGAGATCAAGAACAAGGGCTGACCGGACGGTACGCCGGGCGCACCACGCGCCCGGCGTACCGCCGTCGCCTCCCCGAACCGCCCCCACCCGTCACCGGTCGGACCCGGTTACCGGACGCAAGGAGAGACATCATGATCGATGTCACGCTGGAGTCGGTGAGCAAGCGCTTCCCACGCGCCGGCGACACCGCGGCGGTCGACGACGTCGACCTGCGCATCGGCGCGGGGGAGTTCTTCACCCTGCTCGGGCCGAGCGGCTGCGGCAAGACCACCACCCTGCGCATGGTGGCCGGCTTCTACTTCCCCAGCTCGGGCCGGATCCGCTTCGGCGCCGAGGACGTCACCAACCGGCCGCCGAACAAGCGCGACACCGGCATGGTGTTCCAGAACTACGCGCTCTTCCCGCACCTGAGCGTCGCCCAGAACGTGGCGTACGGCCTGAAGATCCGCAAGGTCGGGCGGGCCGACGCCCGGCGGCGGGTCGACGAGGTGCTCGGCGAGGTCCACCTGGACGGGTACGGCGACCGGCGGATCGACCAGCTCTCCGGCGGCCAGCAGCAGCGCGTCGCGCTGGCCCGGGCGCTCGTGATCCGGCCCCGCACGCTGCTGCTCGACGAACCCCTGTCCAACCTCGACGCGAAGCTGCGCGAGGAGACCCGGGTCGAGATCCGCCGGATCCAGAAGGACTCCGGCACCACCGCGCTCTACGTCACGCACGACCAGTCCGAGGCGATGGCCATGTCCGACCGGATCGCGGTGATGGAGTCCGGCCGGGTCCGGCAGGTCGGCACGCCGCAGGAGATCTACCACCGGCCGGCCACCTCGTTCGTGGCCCGGTTCATCGGCCGCAGCAACGTGCTCAGCCTGCCGGTGGTGACCGCCGGACCCGACACGGTGACCGTGGCGCTGCCCGGCGGCTGGCAGGTCCCGGTGGCCGCGCCCGCCGAGCACGGGCTCCGCGAGGGCGCCACCGCCCTGGTGTCGGTACGCCCCGAGCACATCACGCTCGGCCCGCCCACCGACGACGGCATCCTCACCGGCCGGGTGACCGAGTTGGAGTTCACCGGCATGGCCACCAACCTGCTCGTCGACGTGGGCGGCGAGGCGGTCCAGGTGGCCGCGATCGACGTGCCGGCCGGGCTGGCCGTGGGCGACCAGGTCGGGCTGCGGCTGCCGCCGGAGCGGATGTGGGTGGTGGGTGCATGAGCACCATCCCCGCGACCCCGAGCGCGGCCACCGTTCCGCCGATCACCGACGACCCCACGCCCCCGGGCGGCAGGCGCTTCCGCCGCCCGACGATCGGCGCCAACTCGCGCTGGTTCCCGTACATCCTGGTGTTCCCGCTGGTGCTGATCCTCTTCGGCTACGTGGTGCAGCCGATGCTCGCCACCTTCGGCGAGAGCGTCGGCGTGGACGGGCCGGACAACTGGGCAAGCTTCCTCACCGGCGACGGCGTGGCCCGCTCGGCGCTGCTCACCTCGCTGATGATCTCCGCCGCCAGCGTGCTGCTCTGCGGCATCGTCGGCGTGGCCATGGCGTTCCTGCTCAAGCGGTTCTCCTTCCCCGGCCGCCGGCTGATCGAGGCGATCATCCTGGTGCCGGCGGCGCTGCCGCCGCTGATCGGGGCGATCTCGTTCCAGCTCCTCTACAGCGAGACCGGCATCCTGCCGCGCGCGCTGCAACAGCTCCTCGGCACGGAGAACCCGGTGCTGCCGTTCAGCGGCATCGCCGGCGTGCTCGTGGTGCACACGTTCACCATGTACCCGTTCTTCTACCTGGCCACGTCCGCCGCGCTCACCGGCATGGACCCGTCGGTGGAGGAGGCCGCCTACAACCTCGGCGCCGGCCGGGTGCGGGTGTGGCGGACCGTGCTGCTGCCGATGCTCACCCCGGCGCTGGTCTCCGCGTCGCTGCTGGTCTTCATGACGTCGCTGGCGTCGTACACCGCTCCGCTGCTGTTCGGGGTGGACCGGACCATGACCATGCAGATCTACATCAATCGCACCAACGGCGACCTGCCGATGGCCTCGACCTACGCGTCGGTGCTGGCCGTGGTGTCGGTGCTGTTCCTGCTCGGCATGCGCTGGTACGAGGGGCGGCGCAGCTACCGTTCCCAGTCCAAGGGCGTCGCCAGCCACCGCCGCGAGCTGACCAACCCGTTCGCCCGTTGGCTGGCGCTCGCCGCCTCGCTGCTCGCCGTCGTGGTGCTGCTCGCCCCGGTGGCGACAATCGCGCTCGTGGCGTTCTCGCAGGACGGCTCGTGGACGACCGAGGTCATCCCGTCCGGCTACACCACGCAGAACTTCACCACCATCTTCTCCGACCCGGGGGCCTATAGGCCGATCGTCAACTCGCTCCAGATGAGCCTGCTCGCCACCGTCGGCTGCGTCGTGGTCGGCGTGCTCATCGCGTACGCGGTGCGCCGGCTGGACTTCCGCGGGCGCGGCCTGCTCGACGTGGCGGTCATGCTGGCGTGGGCGCTGCCCGGCACGGTGGTCGCGATCAACCTGATCTCGGCGTTCAGCACCGGCAACGCGTTCAGCTTCGGCCAGGTGCTGATCGGCACCTTCTGGATCATGCCGCTCGCCTACTTCGTGCGGTTCCTGCCGCTCGTGTTCCGGTCCAGCTCGGCCACGCTGGCCCAGCTCGACCCGTCGCTTGAGGAGGCCGCCCGCAACCTCGGGGCGTCCTGGTGGCGGGCGTTCGGCACGGTCACGCTGCGGCTGATGCTGCCGGGTGTGCTGGCCGGCGCGTTGCTCGCGTTCGTCAACGGCGTCGGGGAGTTCGTCGCCTCGGTGCTGATCTACACCTCGGAGACCGCGCCGATCTCGGTGGAGATCAACAACCGGATGTACTCGTTCGAGGTAGGCACCGCCGCCGCGTACGGAATGCTCCAGGTGGTGTTGATCTTCGTGGTGATGGTGGTCTCCGGCCGGCTCCAGAACGGCGGCCGGGCGGCGAAGGAGGCGGTCAAGTGGACGGCGTGACAGAACTGTGGCCGGCCGGTGGTGGGCTGCTGCCCGCCGCCGGGATCCCCGGCGGCGAGCTGGCCGAGGTCGTCGCGGCGGCCGACTTCGCGGTGCTGCCGGTCGGCGCGGTCGAGTGGCACGGACCGCACCTGCCGCTCGGCGCCGACCTCATCCTCGCCGAGGGCTTCGCCTCCGAGAGCGCCGCGTCCGGTCCCGGCCCGCGCGGCGTGCTGTTCCCGCCGGTGGCCTACGCGGCCTGCCCCGGGCAGACCCGGCCCTGGCCGGGGACGGTGGCGATCCGACCGGAGATCGCGGTCGGGTACCTCGCCGACGTGATCGAGGGCATCGTGGCCGCCGGCTTCCCCCGACTGCTCGTGGTCAACGGCCACGACGCCAACATGTCCACCGTCCGGGCCGCGATGGAGTGGGTCTCCGGGCGGCGCACCGCGAGCCTGCTGCTCGTCAACTGGTTCCAGTTGGTCACCCCGGCGGAGACCGGCGACCTGTACGGCGACGTGATCGCCCGCGGACACGGCGGCGCGTACGAGACGTCCGGGGTGCTCGGCTTCGCGCCGGAGACGGTACGCCTGGACGCCGCCACCGACCTGCCCCCGCGCCCGAAGCTGCCGGTGACCCACCCGTACGTGCTCGTCGAGTCCCGGCCCGACCCGTGGCAGGGCTGGTCCGGGCACATCTCACGGGCCACCGAGGAGGCCGGCCGGACCGTGCGCGCCACGGCCGGAGAGCGGCTGCGCGAGATCGTCGCCGCCTGGGTGGCCGCGCCGATGCCGGCCCCGCCCACCGCCGACCCGTTGCCCGACTCATCGGGTGAGGAGCGCGCATGACCGTCGACCGGGGACTCGACGTCGTCGACTTCCACATGCACTTCCGGATCGGCGCCGACGAGACGATCCACGCCTGCGAGGAGGCCGCCGGGATGCACCCCGGCGGCGCACACGAGCGCGAGGTGCGGGCCGCCGGGTCCGCGCCGTACTCCCGGCAGTGGCGCCGGACCTGGAGCTTCCCCGACCCGGAGCCGCCCGCCGGGCGCTGGGAGGACGAGGCGGACCGGTGGGCCGAGGAGTTGCGCGCGGCGCGGGTGCGCCGGGCGGTGTTCGTCACCGGCGGCGGCAACGACGCGCTCGCCGACGTGGTCGACCGGCACCCGGACCTGCTGCTCGGCTTCGCCCACCACGACCCGTACGGCCCGCACGCCGCCACCGAGCTGGAACGCGCGGTCACCGAACGCGGGCTGCGCGGGTTGAAGCTGTTCGCGCCGCTGCTGCGCGGTCCGCTCGACCACACCGACCTCGACCCGCTCTGGGCCACCGCCCAGCGCCTCGGCGTGCCGGTGCTGATCCACATCGGTCACTACGGCAGTGCCGGCGGCCTCAGCGTGGGCCGGTACGGCGGGCCGGACGAGCTGGTCCGGATGGCCCGCCGCTTCCCCGAGCTGGCCGTGGTGGTGCCGCACTTCGGCGTCCAGCACGTGCAGGAGCTGTCCTTCGCCGCCTGGGGCTGCCCGAACATCCACATCGACACGTCCGGCTCGAACCAGTGGGTGCGCTGGATGCCGTACAAGCTCACGCTTGAGGACCTGTTCCGCCGCTGCTACGAGACGATCGGGCCGCGGCGCATCGTCTACGGCAGCGACTCGTCCTGGTTCCCGCGCGGCTACGTCACCCGCTACCTCGACGACCAGCTCCGCGTCTGCCACGAGCTGGGCCTGCCCGAGGACCACCTGCGCGCGATCTTCGCCGGGAACGCCGAGCGGCTGCTCGGCCTGACCGCGGACCGGAAGGAAACCCGATGAGCACGCTTACCGCCTACCAGCGCAACCACCTGGCGCCGACGTACGACCACCACGTCGGGCACCTCTACCCGGCGATGGTGCGCGCCAGCCAGGCGCACGTGGTGATGCTTACCGAACAGCGGCTGATCCCGGCCGAGCGCGGCGCCCGCCTGCTGCGCGGGCTGGCCGAGCTGCGCGCCGACACCAGCGCGCCGCCGGCGTACGACGGCAGCTTCGAGGACACGTACTACCTGCTGGAGAAGCGGCTCGCGGCGGCGTGCGGCATCCCCACGTCCGAGCTGGACGTGCAGCTCGCCCGCAGCCGCAACGACCTGGACGCCGGCGTGTTCCGGATGCTGCTGCGCGACCAGCTCGTCGAGGTGCTCCAGCGGGTGCTCGACACCGGCCGCACCGCGCTGGACCAGGCCGACAGGTACGCCGACGTGGTCATCACCGGCTACACCCACCGCCGGCCGGCCCAGCCCACCACCATCGGGCACGCGCTCGCCGGCTACGCCGAGGCGCTCGCCGGCCAGGCCGCCACCTACGCCGACGTGATCGACCAACTGAACGTCTCGCCGCTCGGCTCGTGCGCGTTCGCCGGCACCGACCTGGACATCGACCCGGCCCGGCTGGCCGAGCTGCTCGGCTTCGCCGGCCTGGTCACCAACTCGTACGAGGCGGTGGCCGGCGCCGACCACCTGGTCCGGGTCGGCACGGTCAACGCGCGGGCGCTCGCCACCGGCGCGCGGCTGGCCCGCACGCTCATGGACTGGCTGAGCTGGCAGTGGGTCACTACCCCGGGCGACTTCACCCAGGGCAGCAGCATCATGCCGCAGAAGCGCAACCCGGTGGTGCTGGAACACCTGGTCTCCTACGCCGGGCAGGCCGCGGCGGACGCCGCCTCGGTGCTCAACAACGTGGGCGCCGCCTGGTGGGAGGACTCCAACAACGCCACCACCGACGTGCAGGTGCGGCTCTGGGAGAGCAACGACCGGGCGGAACGCTTCTTCACGCTCGTCGGTGGCTTCCTCGCCGAGATCGCGCCGCTGAACCCGCCCAGCCGGGAGGAGATCGTCGCCTCCGGCGCCACCACCACGGCCGCCGCGGACGCGCTGACCCGCCACGGCGTACCCTTCCGGGCCGCGCACTCGCTCGTCGGCCGGCTGGTCCGGGCCGGCGGGCCGGACACCTGGACCGCCGAGGGCGTACGCGCCGCCGCCGCCGACACCGCCGGTGAGCTGGACGACGCGGCGGTGGCCGACCTGATCGCCGCCGCCGTCCGCCCGGAGCTGGTGCTCCACCGGGCCCAGGCCGACGGGCCGGGCGCCGCCGCGGTCCGCGCCCAGGTGGGCGTGCTGCGGGCCGCGCTGGACCCGGTCGCGGACCGGCTGGCCGGGGTGCGCGACCTGCTGCGCCGGGCGGACGAGGAGCTGGACGCCGTAGCCGCCGAGATGGCGGCCAAGTGAGCGCGAGGAGTGAGCCGGGTTTGCGAGCCCCGCAGTCGCGAACAGAGGAGGCACCGTGAGCGTGCGGCTGTCCGGCCCGCCGGCCGCCGGCACACGCGACGCGGGACTCCTGCTCGGCATCGACTTCGGCGGCACGAAGATGGCGGTCGGGGTGTCCGACGCGGACGGCCGGCTGCTGGCCCACCGCCGGGTGCCCACCCACGCCGAGCAGGGCGCGCCGCAGGCGCTGGCCCGGGCGCTGTCGCTCGCCGGTGACCTGGTCGGCGAGGTCGGTGGCCCGCTCGCCGCCGCCGGGGTGGCCTCGCCGGGCGTGGTCCGCCCGGACGGCATCGACCTGGCGCCGAACGTGCCCGGCTGGGAGCGGCTGCGCCTGGCCGACGCGGTCCGCGACGCGCTCGACGTGCCCCGGGTCGCGGTGGACAACGACCTGAACGCCGCCGCCCTGGCCGAGCTGCGGTTGGGCGATCTGCGCGGCGTCGACCCCGGCCTGGTGGTGGGGATCGGCACCGGCATCGCGGCGGCCGTCACGGTCGGCGGCGCGGTGCTGCCCGGCCACCGGGGCGCGGCCGGCGAGATCGGGTACGCGGTGGCCGGCGCGGCCTGGCCGGGGACGATGCTGGAGCTGGACTTCTCCGGCCGGGCGCTGGACCGGCTCGCCGCCGACCTCGGCGTGCCGGACGGGACGGCCGGGCTCACCGCCGCCGCCGAGCGGCCCGGCCCGGCCCGTGACGCGCTCGCCGCCCGGGTCGACGAGGCGGCCCGCGCGCTTGTGACCTGCTGCCTGCTGCTCGATCCGCAGCGGATCGTGCTTGTCGGCGGCGTGACGCGCAGCGTGCTGATCCGGCGGATGCTCGTCGACCGGCTGACCGAGGCCCTGCCGCACCCGCCCGACGTGGTGCGGTCCCGCTTCGCCGACGACGCCGCGTTGTACGGCGCGCTGGCCCTGGCGCGGGACGCGGTGCCGGTGCCGCGCTGACCCTCTCGGTGTCAAGTGCGTCACATTTCTGACACACAAAGTGCCAGCCGTCGGACCCGGGATCCGTTGCGTGACAAGGGATCCCACCAGGTGACACCCGGGTGTGGGGCCGGCGTGGAGGCCGGCCGGGCACGCACCGGAACGGCTCCGGCACCCCCGGTGAAGATTGATCGAACTTCGGCGAGCGAGGGTTTGCAGCCGTCATTACGCTGCGGGTGGTTGATCGCCGGAACCACGGACGACAGGTGGAAGAACCTCAGATGAGTGACAATCACCCTCCCTACGGAGGTTATCCGGACCCGAACGCCGGAGCGTGGGGCAACCAGCCCGACCCCAACGCCCCGTACGGCCAGCAGCCCGCCTCCGGCGCGCCCTACGGCACGCCGCCCGCTTCGGGCGCGCCGTACGGTCAGCAGCCGGCGTCGGGTGCGCCCTACGGCACGCCGCCGGCGTCCGGTGCCCCGTACGGTCAGCAGCCGGCGTCCGGTGCGCCGTTCGGCGCGCAGGCCGGCTCGCCGTACCCGGGCCAGCCCGGCTACCCGGGGCAGCCGGCGCCGTTCGCGCCGGCCCCGCCGCCCGGCCGGTCGAAGAAGGGGCTGATCGTCGGCCTCGCCGCCGGCGCGGTGACGTTGACGCTGCTCTGCTGCGGCGGTGGGCTCGCCTACGTCGCGTTCGGCGGGGACGACAAGGACGACCCGACGCCTGTCGCGTCCGGCAGCACCACCCCGGGGCCGGACACGTCGACGCCGGCCCCCACCGAGTCGGCGCCGGAGTCGACCGGGCCGGAGGAGCCGTCGAGCAACGACGCGCTCACCGCCCGCTACTCGAGCGAGATGTCCGCGGTCTGCGACGGCGGCTCGATTCTCAACGCCGCCCCGTACACCGGGCCGTCGAGCGCCAAGGCGTACGTCTTCTCCAACGCCCCGGACCGGCCGACGTTCTGGTCGCAGAAGTCGTTCAGCTCGGACAAGCGCTACTACGTCAAGTCGGCGGACTTCGCCAGCGCGTCGGTGATCGGCTGCCTCAAGGTGGTCGACGGCAGCGAGGGCACGCCGAAGAAGTGCCAGTACAAGGCCACCGACGGCAAGATCGTCACGGTCGACTACATCTCCTCCCGCTACACGCTGACGTTCCACGCCGCCAAGACCGGCGAGAAGATCGGCGACGGCGGCACGGTCACCGCGCCCACCGCCCGCTGCCCGAGCTTCATCTCCTACAACAAGACGACGATGAAGTCGTACGCGGCGCCGGACAGCGGCACCATCGAGGCGGCGCTGGACCGCTTCCTGAAGTAGACGAGTGTTAACCGGGGGCCCCGCCTATACGCCAAGCGTTAAGCGGGGCCCCCTCCTTACACGCACTCGTTGGCGAAGATGCGCAGCAGCTCCGGCAGGTGGAAGCGTTGGCCGGACCCGGAGCCGACAGGTAGCAGCATGTTGTGGTGGACCAGGTGCTCGACCAGCCGGTTGGCCTGCTGCCGGGGCAGGCGCAGGATCTCCACCGCGCTTGTCGCGGTGATCAGCGCGTCGGCGGCGGCCAGCTCGCGCAGCGCCCGGCGCGCGTCCACGTCCAGCCCCTGGTAGCTGACCGAGAGACTGTCCCGCACCGAGATGTCGCCGACGACAAGCTCCGCGAGCCGGTGCTCCTCGTCCTCCAGGTGCTCGGCGAAGCCGGGCAGCGCCCCGTCCGGCTGGGTGACAAGCCGGCTGCCGACGATCCGCAGCGCCAACGGCAACTGGTCGCAGGCGTCGGCGATCCGGCCGAACACCTCCGGCTGCTCCCGGACCCGGCGCTCGCCGGCGATCGTCGCCAGCAGCTCCACCGCCTCGGCCCGGTCCAGCGCGCCGAGCGTCAGCCGCCAGCCGACGTCCAGGTCCAGCAGGCGCTGCCGGCTGTTGACGAGCACCAGGCTGCGGCCCGCGCCGGGCAGCAGCGGGCGTACCTGCTGCGCGCAGTCGACGTCGTCGATGATGAGCAGCAGGCGGCGGCCGGCGAGCGCGCACCGCAGCACGGCGGCCCGCTCCCGGATGTCGTCGGAGATGTCGGTGAGCGGCACGCCCAGCTCGACAAGCAGCTCCCGGATCAGCTCGCCGCTGCGACGGGCCGGCTCCTCGCCGCTGTCGAAACTGACGAAGAGCTGCCCGTCGGGGAAGAGGTCGGCCAGGTCGTAGCCGCTGGTCACGGAGAAGGAGGACTTGCCGACGCCCGGCGCGCCGGAGACGAGCACCACGCCGGCGTGGTCGTCGGCGCCGGTCGGATCCGCGATCCCCTCGGCGATGGCCCGGAGCTGGCTGGTCGTGGTGTCCCGGCCGACCAGGGACGGCGGCTTCATCGGCAGCGCCTGCCGGCCACCCGGCGGGGCGGGCGGCGGCGCGGCCGGACCGGGGCCGGCCACCGCGGCCGGCCAGCCCGACGGCGGCCGGACCTCGGCCGAGTCGGCGTCGAGCGCGGCGCGCAGGGCGCCCTGGAGCGCGGGACCGGGGTCGACGCCGAGTTCGTCGACGATGCCGCGCCGGGCCTGCTGGTAGGCGGCAAGCGCCTCGGCGACGCGCCCCTCGAGCGTCAACGCGACGACGAGCTGGGCCTGCCGTTGCTCGTCAAGCGGATCCTCGGTCACCATCCGGCGTAGCGCCGGGATGACCCGGGCCGGCTGGCCCAGTCGCAGCCGCAGGTCGGTCAGCTCGGTGGTCATCTCCCGGTACTGCTCCCGCAGGGCGGTGACGGTGCCGTCCAGCTCGGTGCCGAGGTCCGTCAGGTCCTCAAGCGGATGCCCGCGCCACAGCTCGATCGCCCGGTCGAACAGGTCGGCGGCGTCCGCCGGCCGGTCTTCCCGCGCGGCCCGGCGCGCGTCCTCGGCGAGGCGGGTGAACCGGAGCAGGTCCAGCTCGTGCTCGTCGACCCGCAGGTGGTAGCCGGGGCCGTCGTGGACCAGCCGGTCGGCCGAGTCGCCGCCGCGGTCAAGCGACTGCCGCAACCGGTGCACGTACGTGCGGAGGTTGCGCACCGCCGACGCGGGCGGCGCGTCCGGCCAGAGGCCGTCGACAAGGCGGGAGGTGGAGACGGTGCGGCCCGGGCTGAGCAGCAGCACGGCGAGCAGGAGGCGTGGTTTCGTGCCGGTCAGGGTGATCGCGCGGTCGTCCGCAGACAGGGTCAGCGGACCGAGAACACTGAACTGCATGGGTTTGGTCCCTCGCTCCGCGGTACCGTCCACAGTGCTGTGGCGGCTTATTTCCCACCTTCGGCTAGGGAATAACCTGTCCCCAGATGATGAAAGGACTCACCGAACGGGGCCTACTTCGTGACCCGCGGTGAGCTGGCTGGTCGCCAGGCGCGCCGCGTCGAGCACGGCGACCGCGTCGGCCACCCCGGCCCCCGCGGACCGGCCGGTGCGGACCAGCTCGGCGAAGTCCTCCGCCTGGCGGGCCAGCGCCGCGTACATGGTGACGTCGCCGTCGGCCGGGTCGAGGAACACCAGCCGTTCGTGGCCCCGGGTGCCGAAGACCTCCACCGTGGCCATGTCCCCGCCCGGGAAGTGCCGGCCGAGCGAGACGAGCGCGGTGCCACCGGCGGAGAGGCCGAGCAACGCCTGCGCGCTGTCCACGTCGAGTCCGCGTACCGCCGGGTCGGTGACCGGCCCGGCCGGCTGCGCCGCGACGCGGACGATGTCCTGCCCGGTCAGCCAGCGGATCTGGTCGAACTCGTGCACGCCCATGTCCACGAAGATCCCGCCGCTGCCGGTGCGGAACGCCGCCGCGGGGGGCTCGCCGTCCCACTGCGACGCCGCCACGAACAGCACGTCGCCGAGGTCGCCGCCGGCGATCCGCTCGCGCAGCCGGCGCAGCTCGGGCACGTACCGCCGCCAGTAGGCGATCTGGAACCCGATGCCGGCGTCGGTGGCCACCCGCCCGGCCTCGGCGGCCTCGGCCGCGCCGAGCCCCGCCGGCTTCTCGCACAGCACCGGCACCCCCGCCTTCGCGGCGGCGGCGACCAGCTCGCCGTGCCGGCCGGTGGGCGCGGTCACCAGCAGCCCGTCCGGCACGGTCTCGGCGAGCAGATCCGCCACACTCGGGTACGCCCGCAGCCCGGCGGCGGTGACCGCCGCCCGCGCCGACGGCACCGGGTCGACCACGTGGCCGATCCGGACCGTCCGGTTGCCCGCCAGCGCCCGCAGGTGGTGGCGGCCCATCCGGCCCGCTCCCACGAGCGCCAGCCGGAACTCGTCACTCCTGGTCATCGTCGTTCCCCTTCCTCGTCGGTGCCCTCCGGGCCGGTACGGTCCGGTCCCAACCAGTCGGCAAGCGCCTCCACCACGGCCGGCGCGCCGGTGGCGAAGACGGTCATCCCGTCGCGGCGCCACCGTCGGCTCACCCCGCCGCCTGCCTCGACCAGGGCGGTGCCCGCGGCGATGTCCCACGGGGCCGGGTCGAAGCTGACGAACGCGTCCAGCTCACCGGTGGCCACCGAGGCGAGGTCGCACACGGTGGAGCCGGAGTTGCGCAGGTCGGCGACGCGCGGCGCGAGGCCGACCAGCGCCTGGTAGGCCCGCCGCCGGGGGTCGGGCGCGTTGGGCACCGCGAACGCCACGAGCGCGTGCCCCGGCGCCGCCTCCCGGTTGACCGCCACCGGGGCGTCGCCGTCGTGCGGGCCGTCGCCGTCGAGCACCAGGCAGGCGCCGGTGGCCGGTTGCAGGATGGTGGCCGCGACCACCCGGCCGTCGCCCACGTCGCAGCCGGCCGCCACGGCGACGCTCACCGCGTACCGGCTCGCGCCGTGGCTGAAGTTCAACGTGCCGTCCAGCGGGTCGACGATCCAGCGCAGGCCGGAGCAGCCGGCGCTGAGCCCGGACTCCTCGGCCAGCACGGCGTCCTGCGGGCGGTCCCGGGCGAGCAGGTCGAGGATGGCGCGTTCGCTCGCGTGGTCCGCGGTGGTCACCGGGTCCTGGGCCGCGCCACCCTTGTGGACGGTCCGGAAACCGTGGTGGCGCGCCTGGCGGATCGCGTCCGCGCCGGCCCGGGCCGCGCGCAGGCTGAGGTGGCGCAGGTCGCCCGGGGCGCCGCCGATGCTCATCGCGCCACCTGCGCTTCCCGCAGGTCGGCGACCTGCGCGTAGTGGCCGTCCACGAAGAGCAGCGGCGGCGAGGACCGGAGCAGGCCGGCGGCGCGGACGGTCCCGATCAGCACGGCGTGGTCACCGACCGGCTCGGCCGACACCGCCTCGCACCCGAAGTACGCCACCCCGTCGGTCAGCCGGGGGCAACCGGTCGCCCGTTCCGCGTCGTACGCGACACCCGCGAAGCCCTCGGCGCCGGTCGGCCGGCCCTGGCTGGCGAACCAGGCCGCGTCCTCGCGCTGGTCGTCGGCGAGCACGGTGACCGCGAACCGGCCGGTCCGCTGGACCGCGCCGAGCAACCGGCAGTCCTGCCGCAGGCAGACAAGCAGCATCCGGGGGGACAGGGACACGGTGGTGAACGAGTTGACTGTCATCCCGAGCGGCCCGTCGGGCCCGACCGCGGTCGTCACCGCCACTCCGGTGGCGAACCGCCCGGCGACGGACCGGAACGCCCGTTCCCGCTCGTCCGCTTCGCTGATCCCGGTCATCGCCGTTCTCCTCTCGTCCCGTCGGTCCCGTCGCCGACCAGGGCGGCGGTCCGGCGTCTGTCGGTCTTGCCGTTGCCGTTCGTGGGCAACGCGGCCACGTGGTGGATCCGGGCCGGCGCCATGTAGCCGGGCAACCGGTCGGCGCAGCGGCCGGCCAGCTCGGCGGCGATTCCGGCGGCGCCTGTGTAGACCGCCTGGAGGGTGACGCCGTCGCCCTCGCCGAGCGCCAGCACCACCGCCTCCCGCACGCCGGGGTGGCCGCGCAGCACCATCTCGATCTCGCCCAGTTCGATCCGGTAGCCGCGCAGTTTCACCTGGTCGTCGAGGCGTCCGTGGTGCACGAGCGTGCCGTGTTCGCGGCGGACCCGGTCGCCGGTGCGGTAGTACCGCTGCCCGGCGTGCGTGACGAACCGGCCCTCGTCGTCCGCCGGGTCGAGGTAGCCGGCGAAGCGCTGCGGACCCCGCACGCACAGCTCGCCGTCGTCGCCGCCGGTGGCGCCGTCCTCGTCGCGCAGGATCGCGTCGAGGGTGTCGTACACGTCGCCGATCGGCACGGTGCCGTTCGAGGTCGCCGGCCAGTCCGCCGGGTCGGCCGGCAGCCGGTGGGCGGTGCAGGTCACGGTCAGCTCGGTGGGGCCGTAGAGGTTCTCCACCACGCTGTTCGGCGCCGCCGCCGCCCAGGCCCGCGCCGCCTCGTGGGTGAGCTGCTCACCGGCGAAGAGGCTGTGCCGCAGGCCGGGCATCGCGCCGGGGGAGAGCATCCGCATCCGGCGGGCCAGCGACACCACCGAGGGCACCGAGAACCAGTGGGTGATGCGCCGCTCGTTGACGAACCGCACCGGCGTCAGCACCTCGTCCGGCTGCGGCACCACGAGCGTCGCGCCGCCGCCCCAGGCGACGAACATGTCGAACACAGACGGGTCGAAGGTCAGGTCGAAGGTCTGCGACAGCCTGTCGCCCGGGCCGACCGGATAGCGGTCGAGGCAGTGGGCGAGATAGGCGTCGACGTTGCGGTGCCGGATCGGCACGCCCTTGGGCCGCCCGGTCGACCCGGACGTGAACAGCAGGTACGCCACGTCGTCCGGGCCGGTCGCGGGCTCCGCCGCCGGTCCGGCCGGCGCGTCGTCGAGCCGTACCGTGGCGGCGCCGCCCGCGACCTCGGCCGCGACCTCCGCGCCGGCGGCGTCCACCACCACGGCGTCCACCCCGGCGTCGCGGCACAACCCGGCGTTGCGGGCGGTCGGGAACGCCGGGTTGAGCGGCACCACGACGGCGCCGGCCCGCAGCGCGGCCAGATAACCGGCGTACGCGGGCAGGCTGCGGGCGGCCAGCAGGCCGACCGCCCGGGGGCGCCGGCCCACCTCGGCGTGGATCCGCCCGGCGAGGCCGCCGGCCAGGTCGTGCAGCCGGCGGTACGTCACCGACTGGCCGTCGACCTCGAGCGCGACCGCCTCGGGCACGCGCTCCACACTCCGCTGGAACCACTTGTAGAGACTCACGGCGTTGCTCCCTTCCTCGTGCTGTCGGTGCTGTCGGCACCGTCGGCGCTGTCGGTCAGCGCCCGGCGTCGACCAGGTCGTCGGCGTGGTCGGCGATGCCGGCGAGCATCGCGCCGGTGGCGCCGCCGGCGATGCCGAACATGGCCGCCTCGCCGCGCAGGTGCGCCTCGCCGCCGTCGCGGAACGCGTCCGCGCCGCGCAGGTGCACGGCCTCGGCGGCGACCCGCTCGACCGTCTCGGCGGCGGTGATCTTGAGCAGCATGCCGGTGACCGGGGACGGGACGGCGTCCGGCGAGGCGAGCGGCGCCGCGCACATCGCGTCGAGCTGCCGGACCGCCACCAGGCAGCGGGCGTACCGTTCCCGGATCGCCGGGCGGTCCCACAGCGTGCCCTCGGCGGCCGGCCGGCCGCGCAGCCAGTCGCGCAGGCCGGCAAGCATCCGGTGGCACATCGCCCGCGCCCACAGCGCGCTCGCCAGCCGCTCCACGCCGGCCTGCCGGGCGAAGCCGGCAAGCGCCCGGCCGGGGCGGCCCACCACGGCGTCAGGGTCGAGCGCGACGGCGGCGAAGCGCAGGTGCCCGGTGCCGGCGCCGGCGAACGCCCGGCCGGCGGAGGAGATCGTCACGCCCGGCGCGGCGGCCGGCGTGAGCAGCCAGCAGAAGCTGGTGAAGTGGCGCGCCTCGCGGTGCCGGGCAAGCACAAGCGCCGCGTCGCACGTCGTCGCGTTGGTGATCCAGGTCTTCCCGCCGTCCAGGGTGGCCGTGCCCTCGCTCAGCTTCGCCCGGGTGGTCGCGTCGAGCAGGTCCGAGCCGGACCCGGCCGCGTCGGTGACGGCGAGCGCCACCACTGTCTCGCCGCGCAGCATGCCCTGACGGGCGCGTTCCGCCGGCCCGGCGGCGCCGGCGAGCAGCGGCAGCACGGTGGCGACCTGGACGCAGACCGACAGCGTCACGCCGAGCGGGCAGTGGGCGTCCAGTTCGGTGAGCAGCGCCGACAGCCGGCTCGGGTCCGGCTGCTCGCCGTCCGGGTAGAGGGCCGCGGTGACGTCGCCGGCGCCGAGCGCCCGCCACACGGCGCGCGGGTCGGCGGCGTCCACGCCGGCCAGGGCCGCGCGTACCCGCGCCGCGTGGTCCCCGGCCGGCGTCACGGTCGCGGCCCTCGGCGTCGCGGCCGTCGGCGTCGGCGTCGGCTCAGGCAAGACGCACCGCCTGGTCGCGCAGCGCCAGCGCCCCGTTCGCCAGCCGCAGCCGGTCGTTGGCGTAGTTCAGCGACGCCGAACGCAGGTCCCGGAACGTGCGCTCCAGGGCCAGCGGCGAGTCGGTCAGGTAGCCGTGGCGCAGCCCCGACAGCTCGACCAGCTCGTCGGCGGCGCCGAACGACTCCTCCGCCGCGCGGACCTTCAGCGTGTTGAGCAGCAGTTGCACAGGCGCCGCGGACATGTCCGGCGCGTCGGCGACCACCGAGACGGTGTGCCGCAGCAGCGCGTGCGCCGCGTCCAGCCGGATGCGGATCCCGGCCAGCCGCAGCAGCACCAGCTCCGAGGAGGGGTTGAACTGTCGCCGTCCCGCCTCGCCGCGCGCGTGCCGCAGCAGCCGCTCGTACGCCCCGGCCGCCGTGCCGATCCAGGCGGCGGCCCAGCCGACGTGCGCCAGCGGCGCGAAGACCGTGGTGGCGATCTCCCGGAACCCGCCGTGCTCGCCGACGACCTGCCACTGCGGCACCGCGCCGCGCAGCCGCATCGGCACGCTGTGGGTGGCCCGCATGCCGAGCGGACGCCACCCGCCGGTCACCTCGACCTCAAGCTGGTCGCGGGCGGCGTAGACCAGGTCCACCTGGGACGCCGACTCGGCGCCCGGCGCCCGGGTGGTGATGAGGAACGCGTCCGCGTACGGGCCGCCGGTCACGATCGGCGCCTGGCGGTCGACGCGCAGCATCTCGCCGTCGTGCGCCAGGGCCGACTCGGCGGTCAGCAGGTGGCCGCCCTTGCCGGCCTCGGTGGTGACCGAGCCGAGATACCGCTCGCCCCGGGCCACCGCCGGCAGCACCTCGGCCCGCAGCTTCTCCCCGCCGTAGGCGGTGATCGCGGCGACCTGCTGGCAGTGCATGGCGAAGACCATCGCCACCGACATGTCCACCCGGCCCAGCGCCAGCGTGACGTCGACCAGGTCGGACAGGTCGCCGCCGACGCCGCCCTCGGCGGTCGGGACGAGCAGCCCCAACAGCCCGGTACGCCGCATGGCGGCGAGCGCCTCGGTGGGGAACGTGGCGGTCTCGTCCGACTGGCGGGCGTGCGCCGCCGCCACCTCGGACACGGTCTCGACGGCCGGGGCCCACCCGGCGGCGGTCATCGGGTACCACCGCCCACGGGGGTTCGCAGCTCCTCGATCACGCCCCACAGCCCGCCCGCGGTGGCGAACGTGGAGTCGACGAGCTTGTCGTCCGGCACGGCCACCCCGAACGTCTCCTCGATGGCGAAGAGCAGCTCGATCTCGCGCATCGAGTCCAGGCCCAGGTCGCGCAGCCGCGCCTCCTCGGTGATCTCGTCCGGGCCGGCGAACTTGAGGAACGGCCGGAGCAACTCGGTGAATTCGGCGTTCATGACGTCACCTCTCATCTCGTGGGTCTTCGTGGCCGGCGGGTTGCCGGGTAAGCGTCAGCCGGGACGTCTCGACGACCCGCCCGCCGTCGCAGATCACCTCGACCGGGGCCGGATGGCCGAGGAAGGCCAGCAGGCTCGCCGAGAGCCCGTACGCGCCGACGTTCGGCACGGCGAGCACGTCGCCCGGCCGTACGTCGGGCAGGCTCGCGGCGCGGGCCCAGGTGTCGAGCGGCGTGCACAGCGGGCCGGCCACGATCGCGGCGTCGAGTGGCTCGCCGTCGCGGTCGTCGGCGGCGTGCAGCGCGGGCACGAGCGGCGGCAGCCGGCGCAGGCCGGACATCCCGCCCAGGTGGTTGATGCCGGACTCCAGCACCACCACGGGCGTGCCCTGCGACCGCTTGACGTCGAGCACCCGGGTCAGCAGCGTGCCGGCGGTGGCGGTGAGGAACCGCCCCGACTCGAACGCCACGGTTGGCGCCCCGTCACGCCAGCCCGGGAAGAGCCCGTCAAGCGCCGCGCCGACCCGGTCGGCGAGCCCGGACAGGTCCGCGTTGCGGCCGGGCCGGGCGAACGGCGCGCCGAAGCCGCCGCCCAGGTCGAGCACGGTCAGGTCGACGTCGAGCAGGTCGCGCAGCCGGCGGGCGGTGGTCGCCGCGGTGGTGAACTGCGCGACGAGCGCGTCCACCGAGTCGACGTTGCTGCCGGTGTAGAGGTGGAACCCGCGTACCGGGGCCGACGGGCGGGAGCGGAACTTCTCCGGTTCCCGCTCGATCCAGTCGACGTCGGCGCCGAACTGCGAGGCGACGCCGGTCATGGTCAGCCCCTGGCCGGGATTCGGCACCCGGTCGTTGATCCGCAGCAGGCAGCGCAGATCCACGCCGTGCGCGGCGGCGATCCGGTCGGCCTGGTCCAGCCCGACCGGCGAGTCGACGGAGAACCAGCGGACGCCGGCCCGGACCGCCCCGGCCACCTCGGCGTCGCGCTTGCCGGGGCCGGTGTAGAGCATCCGGTCGCCGGGCACGCCGGCGCGCAGCGCCGCGGCCAGCTCACCGGGGGAGCAGATCTCGGCGTAGCAGCCGGCCTGATGCAGCGCCGCCACCACGGCCGGGTGCGGGTTGGCCTTCAGCGAGTAGTAGAGCCGGTTCGGCACGGGCAGCGCCGCGCGCAGCGTGGCGTGGTTGGCGCGTACCTCGGCCAGGTCGTAGCGGTAGGCGGGGGTGTCGAAGGGCAGGTCAGCCACGGCGCTCACCGGCCAGCCGGGCCAGCGCCCGTCGGTCGACCTTGCCGTTGCCGGTAAGTGGCAGGTCCGGCAGCACGACGCAGCGCGCCGGCACCTTCATCTCCTCCAACTGGTCCCGCAGCCGGCGCAGGACGTCGCCCGGCGTCAGCTCGGCCACCACGAACAGCGTCGCGCCGTCGCGGCCGTCGGACGGTGGCAGCACACCCGCGGCGTCCACGCCGTCGACCCGGTGGGCGGCGGCCTCCACCTCGGTGGCGCTGACCCGGGTGCCCTTCTCCTTGTAGACGTCGTCGCGCCGGCCGGCGAAGTGGACGTACCCGTCGGCGTCGACGTGTCCGTGGTCGCCGGTGTGCAGTTGCGGGAAGAGCCCGTGTGCGCGCCGGAAACGCGCGGCGGTCAGCTCGGGCCGCCGCCAGTAGCCGGCCATCACGTGCGGACCGCGGACGACAAGCTCACCGGTGCTCCCGGCCGGCTGGCGCCGCCCGTCGGCGTCGACCGTGAAGATCTCGGTGCCGGGCAGCGCCCGGCCGCAGGCGCCGGGCCGGCGCAGGTCCTCGTCCGGCGGCATGATCGCCGCGCGTTTGCACTCGGTGAGGCCGAACATCAGTTGGACGGTCAGGCCGGGCAGCAGCTCGCGCAGGCCGGCCAGCACCTCCGGCGGCATGGCCGCCCCGGTGTTGGTCAGCAGGCGCAGCCGTGGGCGCGGCGCGGTGGGCCGGCCGAGCAGCCGCAGCAGGTTGATGGCGAGCGACGGCACGCAGGGCAGCACTGTCGCGCCGGACCCGACCAGGCTCGCCAGCAGCCGGCCGCCGGTCTCGGCCGGGTCGCCCAGGCGCAGCCGCGCGCCGGCCACGGTGCTCAGGAAGATCTGGTAGAGGCCGTAGTCGAACGAGGTGGGCAGCACGTCGTGCACCACGTCGTCGGGCCGGTAGCGCAGCTCCGACTGGATCGCCCGGACCGCGAAGGTGACCTGGGCGTGCGTGGAGACCACCGCCTTCGGCATGCCGGTGCTGCCGGAGGTGTAGATCAGGCAGACCGGGTCGACGGAGAGCGGGCCCACGCCGGCCGGCGCGTCCCCGTCGCCTGTCGCCGCCGCGTGCGCCACGTCGGCGACGCCGCGCACCGGGACGTGCCGGGCGCGGGACAGGTCGCCGAGGGTGGCGTCGTCGGTGAGGACCAGGGCCGGTTCCGCGTCGTCGAGCACGTGCGCCAGGGCGACCTCGGGGGCCGGGGTCCGGACCACCACGAAGGCCGCGCCGGCCCGGGCCACCGCGTACAGCAGCGCCGGCAGCGTCGCGTCGCTCGGCAGCGCGACGAGCACCCGGTCGCCGCGCCGGACACCCGCCGCGCACAGCCAGCCGGCCAGGCGCAGGCTCGCGGTCCGGACCTCGCGGTACGTGTGGCAGGCGGTCCCGTCGTCGACGGCGGGCGCGTCGGGACACGCGGCGGCCGTGGCGTCCAGCAGGTCGGGCAGCAGGTCGGTGGTCATCGGGCACCTCCGGCGGCGGCGCCGAACATGGCGCACAGCGAGCCGACGTCCCGCAGGTCGGCGGCGGAGAGCGCGGTCGCCGGCACCTCGACGCCGAGCCGCTGCTCGACCTGGTCGATGACGTCCACAAGCCGGAACGAGTCGAACCCGGGCAGTTCCCGCAGCACGTCGGTGCTGTGCAGCTCGGACCCGTCCAGGTGCAGGGTGTCGCCGAGCGCCCCGAGCACGGCCGCGCGTACGCCGTCCCCGCCCGCCGGACCCGCGCCGGCCGGCGCGGCGTCGTCGGTGGCCGGCGTGGCGTCGGCGCCGATCGACTCCAGCGCGGTCAGGTGGTTCCCGATCAGGGTGCCGAGCGCGTCCGCCAGCTCCGGCGCGGCGGGCCGACCCGCCTGGGCGCGGCGCAGCGCGACGTAGCTGCGGGTGGCGAGCTGTTGCCAGCCCGTTGCCTGGCCGGCCAGCGCGGCGGCGGCGTCCGGCGCCGACGCGGCGAGCCAGTGTTCGTGCAGGTCGCGACCGCGTGCCAGCAACCAGACGTCGAGCACGAAGCGGTGCAGGCCCGCCACGGTGCCCAGGGCGGCGGCGGTCCGCTCCACGTAGGCGGCGATCTCCGGGCGGGCCCGGCGGGCCCGGTCGGCGTTGCCGGCGAGCATGGCCGGCACGTCGATCGCGGGCGCCGGGTGGGCCGCCACGGCGGGCGTGTGCGCGCCGCCGGCCAGCGCCGCGTCGAACCCGGCGGTGGGCAGCCGCCACACGCCCGGCCGGGCGGCGCCCCAGGCGGTGTCGTTGTGGTAGGCGTCGACCACCGTGACCTCGTCCGTGGTGGCGGCCGTGACCAGGAAGCTGTGCCGCATGTGCTCGTGCCCGTGATAGGGGCACCAGGGCAGGTCGTAGGCGTCGGCGATGACGTAGAGCGGCTGGCCGGGGGCGCACAGTTGACGCACCTGCGGGCCGTCGAGCTGCATCCACCGGCCCTCCACCCACAGGCCCAGCAGGTCGGCCGCCTCGGCGGCCCGGTCGTCCGAGGTGGCCTCGACGGTGACCAGGCCGTCCCGCTCCCGGGTGGCGAACCCGAAGCGGGCGCCGAGGGCGAGGTGACTGCCGGATCCGTTCGCGTGGTCGGCAAGCAGGGCGAAGCTCGTCTGGAGGCAGTCCAGCGCGGTCGCGCGCAGACCGGTCAGGATCGGTGTCCACACCGGATCCGTGGTCGGCGGGTCGGGCGCGTTCGGGACGTGTGACATGGGGGCTCCTCGAAGCGGATACACGGGGGCGGGGCCGCCGGCGCGGAACGGGCCGCGCCGGCGGCCGGGACTCAGGTCAGCTGCCGGAGCGGTCGTCCAGCCCGCTGGCCCAGGCGGAGAGCGCCGTCGCCTGCTCGGCGAGCGCGTGCTCGTCGGAGCCGATCGGGTCCTTGAAGAAGAACCCCAGCTCCTCGATCGCGCCCACGTGCCCGGCGCGGTGTGCCGCGGCGGTCAGCCGGGCCAGGTCGAGCACGAGCGGGGCGGCCAGGGTGGAGTCGACCCCGCTCCAGGTGAGCTGCATGGACATCCGGACGCCGAGGAACCCCTCGAACGAGACGTGGTCCCAGGCGGTCTTGTGGTCGCCGAGGTCCGGCACGTTGTCGATGTGCAGCGGGGCGGTGACGTCCTCGCCGAGCAGCGCCGGCAGCACGCCCGACTTGGAGCTGAGCTTGCTCCGGGCGTTGCGCGGGTCCTCCAGGGTGGCGCCGTCGCCGCCGCCGAGCAGGTTGACGCCGGCCCAGGAGAGCACGTGCAGGGCGCGGCAGGTGAACATCGGCGCCAGCGCGGTCCGCAGCAGCGTCTCGCCGGTCTTGCCGTCCGAGCCGGCGAACGGCACCCGCTCGCGCTGCGCCATCATCTCCAGCGCGGGCAGCCGGGCACCTGTCGACGGGGTGAAGTCGACGAAGCCGCACCCGGCTTTGAACGCCGCGTACGCGACGACCGAGCTTGCCGGCAGCGCCCGGTCCTCCGGGTCGGCCAGGCTGCGGGTGAGCGCGTCCAGGTCGTCGTGCTCGGGCCGGTGCTCGACCGGCGGCTCGGTGGACGACACGTTGATCACGACGACGTGCGACAGCCCGTGGCGGGTGCGGAACTCCTCGATGTCGCCGGCCAACCGGTCGATCACCTCGGCCAGCGGGGCGGTCTCGGTCCGCGCGTCGTAGCCGGTGCGCAGGTCACGCTCGACCTGGGGCAGGCTTCCCCGCACGGCGGCCAGCACCGGCGCCGGGATGACGCCGGAGTCGACGAGGGACTCGGCCTTCTTCTCCAGCGGCGTGTCGACGATGTCGTGCCCGCCGACGACCATGTCGGCCCAGTCGGCGAGCGGCGCGTCGCGCAGCATGCCGGTGTCGGTGACGCAGCCGGTCGAGTCGGTCATGCCGGCCCGCAGCGCCAGCAGCCCGGCGATGGCGGTGGTGGCGACCGAGCCGCGGGCGCCGTTGAGCCACACCCCGATGGGGGCGTCGGTGTCGGGAGACGGGTGGTGCGAGGTCTGACGGTCGGTGACGGTCACGGGAAGGTCCCTTCTGGTGGGTGCGCCGGCGGTGGCGCGGATCAACGGGCCAGCACCTTGATGACGGCGGTGGCCACGTCGTGCATGTCCTGCTCGGTGCCGAGGAAGGTGCTGTGGTGCGTCTGGACGGTGTGCGCGGCCAGCCACTCGGTCTTCGGGTAGGTGCGGTCGGCGTGGATCGCGGCGAAGCGCTCGGCGAGCGGCGCGAGCAGCGGCTTGGTCCACGGCTGGAGCAGCTTGCTGCGGTGCAGCGGCTCGTCGGTGCAGTAGAACCGCTTGCCCAGCTCGGCGGTGAGCGCGGCGGCCACGGCGGCGTTGTCCATGCCGGTGGGCAACTCGTCGAGGACGAGCGTCCCCTCGTAGATCGAGATGCGGGTCTGCGCCGGGGCCGGTTGCAGCAGCCGGACGCCGTCGACGTCGGCGAGCAGCTCGGTGAGCAGCCGGTAGTTGCCGTTGCGCACCTTGTGCTGGGCGTCCAGGACGGCCAGTTGGGCGCACGCCACCGCGGCGGAGAACTCACTGAGGCAGAAGTTGGCGCCCTGCACCCCGGCGCTCTCCTCCAGGTCCAGCTCACCCGGGGGCGTGCGGTCGCCGCGGTAACGGCGCGAGTCGGCCCGCAGCTCCTCCAGCACCGGTGCGAGGCGGTCGTCGGCGGTGACCACGGCCCCGCCCTCACCGCAGGTGAGGACCTTGCCGTGCTGGAAGCTGAAGCAGCCCAGCCGGCCGAACGAGCCGGCCTGGCGGCCCTGCCAGGTGGCGCCGTGGGCCTGCGCGCAGTCCTCCACGATGGAGATGTCGCGCGGCCCGGTGACCGCGTCGAGCGCCGGCATGTCGGCCATGTTGGAGGCCCAGTGCACGGCCACCACGGCCCGCGGGTCCACCGACAGGTCGAGGTCGTCCGGCCCGACGCAGCCGGTGTCGCGGTCCACGTCGACGAGCACCGGCACCAGGCCGGCACGCAGCGCCGCGGTGGCGGAGGCGGTCCAGGTGAGCGCCGGGACCAGCACGGTCTCGCCGTAGCCGAGGCCGAGCGACTCCAACGCCACCACGAGCGCGCTGGAACCGTGGTCGACCGGCACGCAGTGCCGGGTGCCGACGTAACGGGCGAAGTCGGCGGCGAAGCGGCGTTCGAACAGCACGCCGTCGCCGACGGTCGGGCTGCTGATCGCCCACCGCCCGCCGTGCAGGACGGCGGCGAGGTTGGGGGCGGCGTCCGGTGCGGGGATCGGCCAGCGCGGCCACGGTCGGTCCGGCGGACGGACCGGCCGGCCGCCGTCGACGGCGAGCCGCCGGTCGAGCGGAATGGAGGTCGTCATGCCTTCGACCTTGATGCCCGTCGATACATCGGCGATACACGCCGGATACCCGCGCAAGGGTTTTCCGTGTATCAATCCTGTATCGATGTGGCCGACGCTTCAGGCATGAGCCGATCCCCATCGCCCGTGGGCGAACCGACCGAACCCCGCGCCGTCACGCGCGGCGTCTCCGTCGTCATCCCGGTCAAGGACCGGGTGGCGGAGATGCGCCGCCAGCTCCGCAGCCTCCGCGACGCCGCCCCGAACTGCCCGGAGCCGGTGGAGGTGGTGGTGGTCGACGACTCGGCGCCCGCCGCCGCCGCCGCGCACCGCGCCGCCTGCGCCGAGTACGGCGCCCGCTACGTGCGCGGGCCGCGGCACGTCGGCGCCAAGCGGAACCTGGGCGTCCGGCACGCCCGCCACGACCTGTTGCTCTTCACCGACTCCGACTGCCGGGTGCCGAGCGACCTGATCACCAGGTACGCGGCCCGGCTGCGCGCCAGCGGCGAGGAGGTCGCCGGCGTCGCCGGCCCGGTGCTCGTGGACCCCGGCGACAGCGCGTTCTTCCGCGTGATGAGCCGCTCCTACCTGCTGCTCGGCGACCTGACCCGACCGCTTCACCACGAGCGGGTCTCCTGGGGCGCGGGGGCGAACATGGCGCTCAAGCGCGCCGCGTTCGAGGCGGTCGGCGGGTTCCCGGAGGACTCCCCGATGCCGATCGGCGGGGAGGACCTGCACCTCGGGCTGCTCCTGACCGACGCCGGCTACGTGCTGCTCGCCGAGCCGGACGGGGTGGTCACCCACGACACCGGCGTCGCCGACTCGTTCCGCGCGGTGGCCTACCGGTTCACCACGTACGGCCGTTCCGAGCAGTGGCTCTGCCTGGCCCACCCGCGTCGGCGCCGGTTCGTGTTCAACACCGCGAGCATGCTCGCCGTCACCGCGTTGGCCGGCCTGCTGACCGCCCGGCGCAGCTCCGGGCGCAGCCTGCTCGCGGTGCCGGCCGTGGCGGCGGCCGTGGTCGCCGCGAAGACACCCGGCCGGCTCGGCGGCGACCGGGGGCCGCGGGCGGTCGCCGAGTCGGCGGCCTGCGCGGCGATCGAGACGCTCTTCGACGGCGCCGCGTTCGTCACCGCGCTCCGGCTGGGCCGGCCCGACCTGCTCTTCACCGGCTTCCGCGCGCCGGACGAGGCCGACTACCAGCCGGTCACGCCCGCGCCGGCGCAGCCGGTGGCGGCCTGAGGGGGGCGCCATGCCGACGACGCTGCCGCTGGCGCCCAGCCAGCAGATGATGTGGGAGTTCATGACCGCGCTCGACCCGGCCCACCCGGGTGACGCCCGGCTGGTGGTGGTGGAGTTCCGCCGGCTGCGCGGCACGCTGCGGGTCGACACCCTGCGGCAGGCCATGCGGGACGTGGTGGAGCGGCACGACGCGCTGCGGATGCGGTTCGACCGCATCGGCCCCGAACCGGCCCTGACGATCCTGCCGCACGTCGACCCGCCGCTCGACGAGATCGACCTGTCCGGCCTCCCGCCGGACGAGCAGCAGGCCCGCGTCGAGCAGATCGCGTACGCGCACCGCAACGTCGCGTTCGACCCGGGCCGGGCGCCCCTGTGGCGGGCCGCGCTGGTCCGGCTCTCCGCGACCGAACACGTGCTCGCGCTCTGCTTCTTCCACATGGTCTCCGACGGCTGGTCCTGCCGGGTGTTCGTGGAGGACCTGTTCCACGCGTACGCGGCCCGGCTCGGCGCGGCCGACCCGCAGCCGCCGCTCGGCGTGGACTTCGCCGGGCTCGCCGCGTTGCAGGAGGCGGAGCTGGCCGGCGGCGGGATCGACGCCGCCGCCCGAGCCGGCTACTGGGCCGACCGGCTGCGCCAGGTGGAGCCGTACCAGCTCTTCCCGGCGCCGCCGCCCGGCCCCGACGTCGAACTCAGCGCCGAGGTGGCCACCCGCTTCGCGTTCCCGCCCGAGGTCACCGCGCGGCTGCGCCCGGCCGCCCGGCGGGCCCGGACCAGCCCGTACGTGCTGCTGCTCGCCGCCTACCTGGTGGTGCTGTCGACGCGGGCCGGGCGACGGCGGGTGGTGCTCGGCACCACCACGCTGGGCCGGGAGAGCCCGCTGTCGCGGCAGCTCATCGGGCAGTTCACCAACAACGTCTACCTGCCGGCCACCATCGACCCGGACGCGCCGATGCGCGCCGTGGTCGCAGACGCGCACACCGCCCTGGCCGGGGCGATCGACCACGCGGCCCCGTTCCACCGGGTGGCCCGCGCGGTCCGGCCCGACTTCCCGCACCTGCGCCCGTGGCCGGACAACCACCTGTTCGACGCCTGGTTCCAGTCCGCCGCGTCCGCCTCGCCGGTGCTGCGCTGCCCGGAGCTGCGGGTCGAGCCGGTCGACATCACCGCCCGGCCCGCGCCCGGCACCCCGCCCCCGGTGCTCGCCGCCGACGTGCCGCCCGACTGCCTGCCGGTCTGGGTGAAGCGGGGCTCGCCCATCGTGGTGGTGGACGACGACCGCGCCGGCGGCGTGGTCATCCGCAACCGGGGCGTCTTCGGCGACGACCTCGTGGCCGGGCTGATCGACGACTACGTGGCGGTGGTGTCGGCGCTCGTCACCGACCCCGACCTGCCCCCGGCGCGGCTGCGCCTGCCTGACGGTGCGTGCTTCTTCGACCACGCCACGGGGTAGGACACTGACCGGGACCGATCCGAGAGAGGTACGACGACCATGACGGACACCTCGACGCACCCGCACCCGACGGAGTCGCCCACGCCGCCGGTGCCCCGGACCGCCGTCCGGGCCCGCTGGTCGGTGGTGCTGCTCTTCGTCATCATGGGCCTGGCCATCGGCGGTTGGTCCGCGCGGGTGCCCGAGGTGCGCGACGCGGTGGGCGTCGGCAACACCGGCTGGGGCCTGGCCAACATCGCCACCAACGCCGGGGAGTTGGTCTCGCTGGTCGTGGTCGCGGTGCTGATCAGCCGGATCAACACCCGCCGGCTGGCGCTGGCCGGGGCCGCGTTGATCCTGGTCAACGCGCCGCTGCTGGCCGCGTCCACCACGGTGGTGGCGCTGGTGGCCGGGCTCGCGGTCTGGGGCTTCGCGGCGAACCTGCTGGCCACCCCAATGAACGCCCAGTCGGTCGAGGTGCAGAAGCGCTACGGGCGGCCGATCCTGTCCACCTTCCACGCCGGTTTCAGCATCGGCATGCTCGTCGGCGGGCTCTGCGGCACCGGCGCCGCCGCGATCGGCCTGTCCCCGTCGGCGCAGATGGCCGTCACGAGCGTGCTGCTGGGCGCGCTGCTCATCGGCACCCAGCGCTGGCTGCCGGACACGCCCCGCCAGGAGACGAAGGACGGCGAGGCTCGGCGCGGGCTGCGCGAGCGGTTCACCCCGCAGCTCGTCCTGCTCGCGGCGATCGCGTTCCTCGCCTCGTTCGTCGAGATGGCCGGCGCGCAGTGGAGCGCGCTCTACGCCACCGAGGTGGCCGGCGCGGCGGCGGTGCTGGCCGCCGCCACGTACACCTGCCTGTCGCTTGCCGCCACCGTGGCCCGGCTCTTCGGCGACCGGCTGGCCGGCCGGATCGGGCGGGTCCGCTTCGTCCGGGCGTCCGCGCTCGTCGCCACCGTCGGGGTGGCGCTGCCGGTGGCGTACCCGCATCCCGCGGCGGTGATGGCCGGCTTCGGGCTGCTCGGGTTCGGGCTGGCCTGCGTGACCCCGACGGTGCTCGGCTTCGCCGGCGACCAGCCCGGCCTGACCTCGGGTGAGGGCGTCTCGGTGGTGGCGATGGGGCAGTGGCCGGGGGCGCTGCTCGCGGCGCCGGTGATCGGCCTGCTCGCCGGCGCGCTTGACCTGCGTACCGCGTTCCTGGTGGTGGCCGTGCTGGCGCTTGCCATCGTGGCGTTGATGGGCCGGGTCCAGGCCCGGGCGTTGCCGGGTGAGAGCCCGGCGGCCTGACCGGCGCGGCCCCGGCCCGCGCGGTGGGGAAAAGGCGACCGGTGTCCACTTGCTGACGTGGGAATCCCGCGTGGGCTTCTATGGTTCGCTCGTGACGCTTTCCACCACCACTGCGGACCAGGCGTGGGTGCGCGAGACGGCGACCGGGATCGGGGCGCTGCGCGGCCGGGCGCTCGTCGACACGGTCCTGGCCGCCGTCGCCCGCCGTCTCGACAGCGAACTGTCCACCTACGCCGAACTCGACCTGGCCACGCTGCGGCTGCCCGACCTCGCCGCCGACCGGCCGGTCGACCGGGCGCTCGTGCGCCGGATGCACCACCAGGTGACCGACCATCCGTTGTTCGCGCCGACCGTGCGCCTGTCGCATCCGTACCCGGGGCCGCCGACGCAGGTGACCGACGTGGTGTCGGAGCGGCGGTGGCGGCAGCACGCGCTCTACCGGGAGGTGCTCGCGCCGCGCGGCATCGGGGCGCACACGGTCGCGCTCGTGGTCGGTCCGACCCCGGTGTTGCGCTGGTACCAGTTCAACCGCGACCGTGCCTTCGACCCGCGCGAGATGGACCTGCTCACCCGCCTGCAACCGGCGCTCATCGCGGTGCACGGGCGCGCCCGCCTGCCCGGCGCGGCTCTTCCCGGCGGCGCGGCGCTGACCGGGCGGGAGGTGGAGGTGCTGCGCGGCATCGCCGACGGGCTGACCGTGCCGGCCACCGCGCGCCGGCTCGGCCTGGCCGCCGGCACGGCCCGCAAGCACCTGGAGAACGTGCACCGCAAGCTGGGCACCTCCGGGCCGGTCGCCACCGTGATGAGGGCGGTCGAACTCGGCATCCTGGAGGTGCCCGGCCCGCGGTCCTAGATGGTGGCGCAGGGCAGCGGCGCGCCCCGGCAGGCCCGGATCAGCGCGTCGACCTCGACCCGGCCGATCCGCCTGTCGGACAGGACCACGTCCACCACGGCCGCGGTGTCGCCGACCGGCAGGTCCACCACCACGTCCGCCTCCTTCACCCGGGGGGTGTCGTGCGCGTTCTCCTTGCTGCCGTACACCCGGACCGCAAGCGGGTCGTCGAGCGCGAGCGTGTCCAGCACGCCGCCGGCGGTGTCGCGCACGACCAGTTGGAGCGGCCCGCCGGAGCCGCGCAGCGACGACGGGAAGCCACTGTCGATCTCCAACAGGTTCGCGGTGGCGCTCCGCGTCGACACCCGCAGCCCGAGCCGCAGGTGGGTGCCGCTGGTCGGGTTCGCCGGGTCGACTGTCGGCGCGGGCACGACAGGCGCCGCGCCGGCAGGCGTCGGGGCGGCCGGCGAGGCGACCGCGACGGCGCCGACCAACGGCAGCGCGAGCGCCGCCACCACCAGGGTACGGATCCGTCGGTTCAGCATTGTCCACTCCCGCATCGTGCGAAGGTCGCCTCGGCGGCCCGGATGTCGTCGGCCCGCTCGACCGTGTTGTTGATCATGACGTCGGCCATCGGCCCGTCGCTGCGCCACCAGCCGGTCGGGCTCACCCCGTCGGTGATCTCGTTGCAGGCGCTCGGGTCCGACCCGCCCCGCTGGCAGTCCCGCAGCGAGTGGTAGGTGTTCTTCCCCTCGCCGTACCAGTAGCCGCCGTCGCAGCAGTACTCGTCACCCTCGTGGTAGGCGCTGTGGTGCAGCTCGTGCCAACCCACGATCGGCGAGTCGGCGCTGAACGAATTGCCGGAGGCGTTGTCCCGGCAGTTCACGGTGTGCAGCACGCCGTTGGTCTCGGCGAAGCTGACCGGGCTGAACCCGCCGCGCCGGCACAGCGCGTCGCCGTCCGGGCTGACCGTCACCTCGACCGGCACGTTCTGCACCCAGATCCCCACCTGCGACCAGTGCGTGCCGATCGAGCTGGGGAAAACCCGGGAGCGGATGCCGAGCAACTGCCACGCGTTGTCGTCCACGGCGTTGCCGAACTGCCGCGCGCCGTTCAGCGTGGACGTGTCGTAACCGGTGCCCGGCGCGTACGCCACGTCGATGGTCTGGTTCAGCGGCCGGGTGTTCACCCGCCCGCCCGCGTCCACCACCGCCGGCACGCTGGCCCGCCACAGCGGCACCAGGGTGACCTCCGGCGTCTGCGACGGTTCCGGCGGGTTCAGGTCGGTGATCCGCCAGTCCGCCACCGCCGTGCGCGCCTCCGGCACCCCGTCGGCCTCGCTCGCGGTCACCCGGTAGGCCACCGCCGCGCCGGCGAGGATGTCCGCCGGGATCACCGCCTGACACTCGCTCACCTGCTCACAGGTCCGCACCACGCGGGGCGCGAGCGCCACCGGACGGCCGATCCAGCCGGCCGGGCTCATCTCCACCGTGATCCGGGCCGCCGGCCGGGCGGTGTGGTCGGTCGCGACCACCCTGGCCCGGATCGACGTGCCGGGCACGGCCTGCGGGTTGACCGCCGGGACACCGGGCTCGGCCAGCGCGTACACCTCCAGGCCCGGCGGCGGGTCGGACACCGGCACGGTACGCGAGGCGGCCGGGAACGCCCGCCCGTCGTCGGCGGCGCCCTCAAGCGTGAACACGTAGCTGCCGGGCGTGGCCCAGGAGCCGTCGGCGTGCCGGCCGGTCCAGGAGAACGACAGCGGGCCGGCGGCACGGCGCACGTCCGGGCTGCGGAACACCTCGACGCCGCCGCGCAGCACCCGCATCCGGAACGTGCCGGCCGCCGACACCACCGCGCTCACCACGATCGGGCCGCTGCGGTACTGCCAGATCGTGGCCGGCTGGCTCGACATGTCGGTGAAGGACAGCCCGACCCGCTGGATCACCCGGGCCTGGGTACGCTTCGCCGAACCCCCGTCGACCGGGTCGGCGACCGTGATGTCGTACCCGCCGACCGCCGCGTACGACCCGTCGGACCAGCGGCCGTCCCAGTCCACGTTGAACGCGCCGCCGTAGAACGGCGCCTCGTAGAGCGTGAACGACGCGCCTGTCGCCTGCGAGGTGACGGTGAACCGCAGCGCCGACGGCACCGACAGCGAGCCGCTCATCGTCAGCCGCTCGCCCAGCCTCGGGTCGAACTCGCGGGGCGTGCCGCCCGGCGGCGGCGACGTGACGGTGACGGTGGTCGGCCGGGGCGCGACGGTCACCGTGAAGACCGCCCGCGACGGCCCGCCGCTGGTGGTCCACCGGGACACCCCGGACCGGCCGCCGAGCAGGCTCGTCGTGGTCCAGTCCTTCGCCGCGCCCGGGTGGAGATCGGCCTGCTCGCGGCTGCCGCCCTCGGTGGAGTCGTCCTCCCACAGCTCGAAGGTGACCCGGAAGTCGCCGGTGACCGAACGCCCGGCGCAGACCGTGCTCGGCGTGACGATGTCCGTCCCCGACGCGGCCGGCAGTGCCATCTCGCAGCGCTGCTGCTGGCCGTTGTCCTGGGTGATGACGGCGACGCCGAACAGTTCCGGCGGGTCGCAGATGACCAACCAGACCCGGTCGAGGCACTCGGTGGTGTGCATCTCGTCGACCGTGACGGTGACCGTGGAGCCGTAGCTGGCCACGGCCGGCGCGGCCGGCAGCGCGGCGGCGAACGCCACCCCGACCACCGTGGCCAGCGCCGCCGCCAGGAACGGCCGCAGCCGTTGACGTATCCGTTTCACGCGCGTTCCCCCCCTCGTCCGCCGACGCCCGCCGGCGCAGACAACTGTGCGGATCGGCGTGGACGCGGGCGATACGCGCATGCGCGTACCGGGGATGTCGCCGGCCGGACTGCGGACCCGGCGGCGGTGTGCGGTCGGTCGCCCCGGCCGCGCTCGCGGCGGCCGGGACGACCGACGACTGTCAGAAGTCGTCGTCGAAGGTGACGCTGCCGGTCACCCCGACCTGGTACGCCGACACCCGCCGCTCGAAGAAGTTCGACAGCTCCTGCACGTCCTGCAACTCCATGAACGCGAACGGGTTGCCGCTGCCGTACATCGGCGCGATGCCGAGCGCGGCCAGCCGCCGGTCGGCGACGTGTTGCAGATAGGCGCGCATGTCCGCCGGCGACATCCCCGGCACACCCTGGCCGAGGAGGTCCTCGGCGAACTGCGCCTCGCACTCCACCGCCTCGGCGAGCATGTCCCGGACCTGCCGCTCCATCTCGTCGTCGAACAGGTCCGGCTCCTCGGCGCGCACCGTGTCCACCACGTCGAAGGCGAACGCCATGTGCATCGACTCGTCGCGGAACACCCAGTTGGTGCCGGAGGCCAGCCCGTTGAGCAGCCCCCGGGAGCGCAGGAAGTAGACGTAGGCGAACGCGCCGTAGAAGAACAGCCCCTCGATGCACGCGGCGAAGCAGATGAGGTTGAGCAGGAACGCCCGCCGGTCGTCGCGGGTCC
Organism: Micromonospora marincola; assembly: GCF_056150385.1. Lineage (NCBI taxonomy): Bacteria > Bacillati > Actinomycetota > Actinomycetes > Micromonosporales > Micromonosporaceae > Micromonospora > Micromonospora marincola. Next base: position 87,488 of record NZ_JAXCFT010000013.1, read on the forward strand.
TGAGCTCCCGCAGTTCGAAGATGGAGTCGATCCACTTGAAGCAGAACTCGGCCTTGCGGGCGATCGACGGGATGTTCTCCACCGCCGCGAACGCGGCGAACCGTTCGGTCTCGTCCGGTACGTAGGTGTCCAGCAGGTTCAGGTAGAACTGGACGTGCACCGCCTCCTCGAACAACTGCCGGGACAGGTAGAGCCGGCCCTCCGGGGAGTTGACGTGCTGATAGAGGTTGAGCACCAGGTTGTTGGCGACGATGGTGTCGCCGGTGGCGAAGAACGCCACCAGCCGGGACACCAGGTGCCGCTCGGCCGGCGAGAGCCGGTCCAGGTCGGCCAGGTCGGCGTGCAGGTCCACCTCCTCGACGGTCCAGGTGTTGCGGATGGCGTCCCGGTAGCGGTCGAAGAAGTGCGGGTAGCGCATCGGTCGCAGGGTCAGGTTCATGCCCGGGTCGAGCAGCAGGGGCCGGGTCTCGGTGTGCGTCACTGGCAGGCCTCGCAGCTCTCGGGGTTCTCCAGGGAACAGGCCGCCGCCGCATCCACGACCGGGGCCAGCACCGTGGCCTGCTGGATCCGGGTGGCCGGACGCGACCGCAGGTAGTAGGTGGTCTTCAGCCCGGCCTTCCAGGCATAGCGGTACATCGAGGAGAGCTTGCCGATCGTCGGCGCGCCGAGGAACAGGTTCAGCGACTGGGACTGGTCGACGAACGGCGCCCGCGCGGCGGCCAGGTCGACAAGCGCCCGCTGCGGCAGCTCCCACGCGGTGCGGAACAGCTCCCGCACCTCGGCGGGCAGCTCGTCGATGCCCTGCACCGAGCCCTCCGCGCGCTTGATCCGGTCCCGGATCTCCGGGGTCCACAGCCCGCGTGCCTTCAACTCCCGCACCAGATACGTGTTGACCTGGAGGAACTCGCCCGACATGGTCTCGCGCTTGAACAGGTTGGACACCTGCGGCTCGATGCACTCGTAGCAGCCGGCGATCGAGGCGATGGTGGCGGTCGGCGCGATCGCCACCAGCAGCGAGTTGCGCAGCCCGTGCGCGGCGATCCGCTCGCGCAGCGCCGTCCAGCGGGCGGTCTGCGCCGGCTCCGCGCCCCACAGGTCCGGGTGCAGGTCGCCCTTCGCGGCCCGGGTCCGGTCGTACGCGGGGTGCGGGCCGAACCGCTCGGCCAGCCCGGCGGACGTCTCCAACGCGGTCAGGAAGATCTCCTCCTGCACCCGGGTGGACAGCTCCCGCGCCCGCGCCGAGTCGAACGGCAGGCGCAGCGTGAAGAACGCGTCCTGAAGGCCCATCAGCCCCAGCCCGACCGGCCGCCATCGCGGGTTCGACGCCGCCGCCTGCGCGGCCGGGTAGTAGTTGATGTCGATCACCCGGTCGAGGAAGACCACCGCCGTGCGTACCGTGGCCCGCAGCCGCTCCCAGTCGACGCCCTCGGCGGTGACGTGCGCGCCGAGGTTTACCGAGCCGAGGTTGCACACCGCCGTCTCGGCGTCGTCGTTGACCTCCAGGATCTCGGTGCACAGGTTGGACAGGTGGATCACGTTCCCCGGCTCGCCGGTCTGGTTGGACATCCGGTTCGCGGCGTCCTTGAACGTCATCCAGCCGTTGCCGGTCTGCGCGAGCGTGCGCATCATCCGCCCGTACAGGTCCCGGGCCTTCACCGTGCGAACCGCCTTCTTCTCCGCCGCCCGGTACGCGGCGTCGAACGCCTCCCCGTACAGGTCGGGCAGCTCCGGCGCGTCGGACGGGTCGATGAGCGACCAGTCGCCGTCGGCCTCGACCCGGCGCATGAACTCGTCCGGGATCCAGTTGGCCAGGTTGAGGTTGTGCGTACGCCGGGACTCCTCGCCGGTGTTGTCCCGCAGTTCCAGGAACTCCTCCACGTCCGGGTGCCACGGTTCCAGGTAGACGCAGGCCGCGCCCTTGCGCCGGCCGCCCTGGTTGACCGCCGCGACCCCGGCGTCGAGCGTCTTGAGGAACGGCACGATGCCGTTCGACCGTCCGTTCGTGCCCCGGATCAGGGCGCCCCGGCCGCGTACCCGGGACCAGGCGATGCCGATGCCGCCGGAGAACTTCGACAGCTTCGCGACCTGGTGGTAGCGCTCGTAGATCGAGTCCAGCTCGTCGCGCGGCGAGTCCACCAGGAAGCACGACGACATCTGGGTGTGCCGGGTGCCGGAGTTGAACAGCGTGGGGGAGCTGGGCAGGTACGCCAGGCTGGACATCAGCCGGTAGAGGCCGACCGCCTCGGCGGGCGTGTGGGACAGGCCACAGGCCACCCGCAGCAGCCAGTACTGCGGCGTCTCCACCACCAGCCGCGACTCCGGGTGCCGCAGCAGGTAGCGGTCCGCCACCGTACGCAGTCCGAAGTATTCGAAGCGCAGGTCACCGGAGGGGTCCACGGCGTCGTCAAGTTCGCCGGCGTGGCGGGCCACGAACGCGGCGGTGTCGTCGCCGACCAGCCCGAGGCCGTGCCCGTACCTGATCGACTGGCTGAAGCTCGCCACCTGCTGCCCGCGGACCTCCTCGTGCACGTACGCGGCCAGCAGCCGGGCGGCGAGCTTCGAGTACTGCGGCTCCTCGCCGATCAGCTCCGCCGCGGTCTGGATCGACAACCGGTCCAGCTCGGCGGTGCTCGCCCCGTCGTAGAGCCCGCTTATCGTCCTGGTGGCCACCCGCAACGGGTCCACCTCGTCCAGGTCGGCGACCCAGCGTTCGACCGCCCGCACGATCCGGTTGACATCGACCGGCTCGGTGTCGCCGTCCCGCTTGCGGACCCGCATCGCCAGCCGGCGCTGCTCCGGGGGGCTCTCCCGCACGACCGTCATGACCTCTCCTCGCTGTCACTCCGATGGCCTCGGACGGCGGGAGAACGCCAACGGGCGCGGCGCGACGGCCGGCCCGGCTGCTGGCGTCGGTCGTCCCACGCGACCTTCGACCGCCGCGCGCGGCAGCGCACGGCGTGCTGGCAGGTCTTCGGACTCGCGGGCCGGACCGGGGTTCGGTCGCCTACTGGCCGTCGCTTCCCAGGCCGGTGGCCCAGTGCTGATGACGGCGGTCGTTCCCACTCACCGCTGCGGGGCAGTCCCGGACTCGCACCGGGTTCCCTCTTGCCTCGACCACACCCGAAGGCGCGGCCGAACCAGCTACGCGACCACCATATATGGCGGTAGCCGTCTTCACGCAACACCACATGTCGCCCCCGGCGTGTCGGCTGCCTCTCACCCCCCGCATTGGGCGATCATGAAGTTGTCGGCGACAATCCGGACACAGGCCGCCGTCAACCTCATGATCGATGGAGCCGGCGTCGGGCGCGTGTCGGACGTGGATCGGCATCGGCGGATGGCGTTCGGGGGACGCACCGGCGATACTCGGCCGCATGGCGAATCTGGGGCGTCGCTGGGCTTGGGTCGCGGTCCTGCTTGTCGGTGTGGGGCTGTTCCTGCTGGTGCTGGAAACTCTGATCGGCACCCGGAACATCAATTTCGTGCCCGCGCTGATCGTGCTCGGCGCCGCCATCGCGCCGGCCACGTTCCTGACCTTCGCCGAGGGCCGCTCGGGGCGCTGGCGGGTTCCCGGCTCGGTCGTCGGCGTCGCCGCGTTCCTCGGTGGAGTGATCGGCGTGGTCGCCGCCGGCTGGCTGGAGTACGACACCCTGCACCGGCTCGGCGTGCTGCCGATGGTGTTCGTCGGCCTGATCGAGGAGACGGCGAAGCTGATCGTGCCGGCCGGCATCCTGCTGCTGTGGCGGCGGCACCGGACGCCGGCCGACGGGCTGGTGATCGGGGTGGCCTCCGGCGCCGGCTTCGCCGCCCTGGAGACGATGGGATACGCGTTCACCGCGCTCGTCGGGTCGCAGGGCAACCTCGGCGCCGTCGAGCAGACGCTGCTGGTCCGCGGCCTCACCGCGCCGGCCGCGCACCTGTCCTGGACCGGCCTGACCGCGGGCGCGCTGTTCGCCCTCGCCGCCGCGCCAGGTGGTCGCCGGCTGGCCGCGTTCCTGCTGACCTTCGCCGCCGCGGTCGCGCTGCACACCTGCTGGGACACGGTCGGCACGCAGGCCGCCTACCTGTTCATCGGCGGCGTGTCGCTGGGCTGGCTGCTGCTGCGCCTGCACCTCGACCGCGAAGGCCCGAAGGAAGGGGCCCCGCTTAACGCCTCCGGTATAGGCGGGGCCCCCGCTTAACACCCCGGCGCGGGTCAACCGCCGGCCGGTGCGGGCGAGACCGGGACGGCCGGGCGGCGGCGACGCCGGCGCCACCCGACCACCGCGTCGACCACGAGGAAGCCGAGCAGCGTGCCACCGAACCAGGGCAGCGCCCAGCCGAGCGCCAGCACGACCGGCACGCCGGCCAGCAGCGCCCACCACGGCAGCCCGCGTACCGCCCCGCGGGCCGGCGGCGCGCCGAGCGGCGCCCGACGGTCGGCGCGGGTGGGGCGGCGCTGCCACCACATCCGGTAACCCCAGACGACGACGCAGAGCAGGCCGAGCGCGAGCGCGGCGAGCAGGATCTGGTTCACCGGCCCGAACAGCCGGCCCATGTGCGCCTGGATGCCGAGCTTGCTGAGCTTCGCCAGCGCCGGCCAGTCGGCGAAGTCGCTGCGCGCGGTCACCGTCCCGGTGGCCGGATCGACCGCGACCCGGTCGTACCCGACCGGCCACCTGTCGTCGGTCTGGGCGACCGTCCACGCGGCGCCGGCCTCGCCGGGCGGGGTGATCGCGACCGGGCCGGACAGGCCGGCGGCGCGGGCGCCGCCGAGCACCAGGTCGTAGGTCGCCGGGTCCGTCGCCGTGGCGGTGGCCGACCCGCCGTGCTGGTGCTCGCCGCCGCCGCTGGCCGGCGGCGCGCCGGCCAGCGCGGTGGAGATCTCCGGGGTGCCGGCCCGCAGCGCGTCCAGCCCGGCGCCGAAGTTCGCCCCGGCGTAGCGGGACCAGGTCAGGCCGGTGGCGGAGAGGAAGAGCAGGCCGACGGCGAGCCACACGCCTGTGGTGGCGTGCCAGCCCCGGGTGCGGCGCACGCCCCGAGCGGCGGACAGGTCGGGCACGAGCAGGTGCCGGGCCCGGGTCCGGCCCGCCGCGCGCCGGCGCCACCACAGCACCACGCCGCCGAGCGCCAGCACCCACAGCCAGCTCGCCGCGATCTCCGAGTAGTGCCGCCCGACCGCGCCCAGGTGCAGGTTGCGGTGCAGGTCGTCGAGCCACGTCGTGGCCGGCGTCGAGCCGAACCAGGTGGTCAACCGGCCGGACACCCGAGCGGTGTACGGGTCGACGTAGACGGTGTGCTGCCGGTCGCCGAGGTCGTCCCGGGCGAAGACCACGCGTGTGGTCCGGTCGCCGTCGCCGGGCTGCACTTCGGTGAGCGTGCCGTCGGGGTGCGCGGCGCGGGCGGCGGCGATCTGCTCGGCGAGCGGCCGGGGCTGCCCGCCGACGGTCGAGACGGTGAGCTTGTCGCCGTAGAGCGCGTCGTCGAGCTGCGGGGTGAGCGTGTAGGCCAGCCCGGTGAGCGCGGCGACCAGCAGGAACGGCGCGACCAGGACGCCGGCGTAGAAGTGCAGGCGGGTCAGCAGCGCCACCGCCGCGGATCGGCGCGCCGGCCGGACGGGACCGGCCGGGCTGGTGGGGGAGTCCGGCGGGCGGTCGCCGGGCAGTTCGGTCACGGACATCAGGGCAACTCCGATCGGGAAAAGGGAATTGGGGTACGGGCCGGCCCGCTGCCCGTCGAGCCGTGCCGTGGTGCGCGCCTGCGGTCTCCCGAGTGGATGGTCGGCCCGCGCCGGGCGGAAGTTCCCGCAGATGTCCCGATCAGTTCCGGTCACCGCCACGGGCGGTGGCGGCCAGGAACGCGTTGTACCGGGCCAGGTCGTCGTCCTCGCCTGTCGCCTCGGCCCGGTCCGCGGCCCGGTCGACCCGGCGCTGCTCGCGCTTGTCGGCCCGGATCCACTGCCGGACCAGCAGGACCATCACGACGGCGGCGGGGATCTCACCGAACGCCCAGGCGATGCCCGCGCCCAGCTTCTGGTCCGTCAGCGGCGACGACGCCCAGTCCGGGTGGACGCCGAGATACCAGTCCGGGGCGATGACCGTGGTGGTCTGCATGAGCGCCAGGCCGAAGAAGCCGTGCGCCATCATCGCGGCCAGGTGCAGGAGCACCAGGATCGGGTGGGGGAGCCGGGGCCGTCCCGGGTCGATGCCGATGAGCACCCAGAACAGCAGGTAACCGGAGAGCACGAAGTGCCCCAGCATGGCCAGGTGACCGAGGTGGGAACGCATGAGCGTGCCGAGCAGGTCGCTGAAGTAGAGGCCGAACAGGCCGGCCACGTAGACACCGGGCGCCACAAGCGGATGGGTGAGCAGCCGGGTCACCCGGCTGTGCAGGACGCGCAGCAGCCACTCCCGGGCCCCGCGTACCCCCGGCTCGGTCGGGCGGCGCAGCGCCCGCAGGGCGAGGGTGACCGGTGCGCCGCCGACCAGCAGGACCGGCACCACCATGGACAGCACCATGTGCTGGGCCATGTGCGCGCTGAACAGCACGTAGGCGTAGCGGGCGAAGCCGAGGCCGGTGGCGGCGGCCAGCACCAGCAGGCCGCCGATCCAACTCGCGGTGCGGGCCACCGGCCAGTGGTGCCCGCCCCGGCGCAGCCGGCGCACCCCGGCCAGGTAGCCACCCACGCCGACCACGGTCACGGTCAGGAAGAACAGGTCGGGCAGCGGCTGCCCGAGCAGGTGCGCCGCGGTGGGCGCGGCCGGCATGCCGAACCCGAGCACCTCGGTCACCGGGTCGGCGTCGGCCGGCTCGGCCACCGGCGTCGGGCTGCGGGACAGCGCCACCGCGAGGCCGATCGTGGCGGCGAAGAGGACCAGTTCCCCGGCGGCCAGGCGGGTGAACGCGCCGCGCCGCCCGGCGGCCAGGTCCGGCAGGGTACGCCGCCGGTGCGCGGCGCCGAGCAGGCCGAGCAGCACGAGCGCGGCGAGCTTGCCGAGCACAAGCGCGCCGTAGCCGGACCGCCAGAGCTGGTCCACGGCGCCGAGGCGCACCGCGGCGTTCGCCAGCCCGCTGACCGTGACGGTCCCGAAGCAGGCGAGCGCGAGCCGGCTGTAGCGCGCGGCGGCCCCGGGCAGGTGCCGGCTACGCCTGATGGTCAGCAGCGCGGCCAGGCCGCCGGCCCACAGCGCGGCGGCGAGCACGTGCAGGGCCAGGCTGGACACCGCGATCTGGTGGTTGCCCGCCCCGGCGGCGTGCCCGGTCAACGCCGGCGGCAGCAGCCCGACCAGCGCGAGCGCCGACACCAGCGCGGCCGTCCGGCGGGACACGCCGACCCGGGCCGCCACCGCCACCACCGCCGCCAGGCCCGCCTGCGCCAGCAACGACTGCCCCTGCGAGATGTCCGTGCCGAAACTGACCACGCTCGCCGTGCCGAGCCGGTCCAGGGGTACGCCGAGCAGGTCGGAAACGGTCAGCAGCAGCAGCGCCAGCGCCGCCACCGCCCAGCCGGCCGCCGCCAGCCCGGCGCGGCGCAGCAGCAGCCAGCCGTGCGCGGACACGCTCGCCCCGTCGCCGGGCAGCAGGAACGCGGCGGTCACCGCGAACCCGACGGTGAGCGTGGCCAGCCCGTCGGCGAGCAGCCGGACCGGCGGCAGCGCCCAGGTGGTGACCGGGCCGGGGTCGGGCAGGCCGGGGATCGCGGCGGCGAGCGCGCCGCCGGCCCGCAGCGCGAGCAGCAGTACGGCCACCGCCGAGCCGACCGCCACCAGCCCGACGAGCCAGCCGCCGACCGGCCCCGTCCGGCCACCGGCTCCTGGGCGGGCGGTTGTCCTTCCGACCGTTTCCGGTCCGGTCGTTTCCGGTCCGACCGTTTCCGGTCCGGCGGCTCCGGGCTCGGCGGTCACCGGCTCGGCGGGGACCGCTCCGGACTGGTCGGGCCGCTTGTGGGACTGCGGGGACGATGGCGTGGGCTGGTGCACGGTGCGGAACCTGGTTTCGGATCGGTCGGCCGGGGGCGGCCCGGCCTCGGCGTTCAGGAGGCGCGTCGACGCCGGAGCAGCAGCACGACCGCACCGGCCAGGGCCAGGGCGACGACGATCCCACCGGCCAGCAGGACCACCGGCGGACCGTCCCCGGCGTCACCGCCGGACATCGGGCTCCGCGCCGCGTCGGCGCCGCCCGCGGGCGCACCGGACGTGCTCGGCACCCCGCCGGTCCCGGACGCGCCCGTTCCGCCAGGCCCGGACGCGGCCGGCGCTCCGGAAGCCCCGGACCCGGCGTGCGCCGCCGGCGACGTGGGCGCGGCCGGGTCGGCGACCGTGAAGCGGTACGACCCCTGCACCGGGTGGCCGTCGGCGGAGACCACCCGGTAGGCCACCGTGTAGGCGCCGTTGGGCAGGGGCCCGTCGATGGTGACGCGGCCCGCCGTACCGTCCACGGTGGGCGCGCCGGTGGGCACCTTCCGCCGGTCGGCGTCGCTGACCACGATGGTGGTGAACTCCGGGTTCAGCCGCTGCGCGAACCGCAGCGTGACAGTGGTCGGCGCGGCGGTCAGTCGGGCGTCCTGGGCCGGCGTGGCCGCCTGCAACGAGTTGTGCGCCGCGGCCGGCGCGGCGGGCGCCAGCAGCAGCGCGGTGAGCACCACCGCGAGGGTGGCGACGGTACGGGTACGCATGTCGGACCGGGCCTTCCGGGTCGTCGTCATCCGAGCACCTGCTGGCCGATCCAGCCGCCCTCCGGGCAGCCGGGCGGTACGGCGAACACGGCCGAGCCGATCGGGGTGGTCCACTCGTTGAGCAGGTCCCGTTCGGCCAGCCGGCGCTGGATGGGCAGATACTGGCGGGCGATGTCGGCCTGGTACGCGGCGAAGACGAGTCCGCTGTCCGCGTGCCCGTCGGCGGTGGGCACGCCGTCGTAGTTGTAGGGCCGGCGCAGGATCTTCTGCCGGTCGTCGGTGACATGCGCCCGGGTCAGGTGGGAGAAGTCCGGGATGACGGTGAGCCCGTCCGGGCCGAGCGCGGCGAAGTCCGGTTCGTCGTGCTCGGCGGTGCCGGTCAGCGGCGCGCCGGTGTCCAGCCGCCGCCCGACGGCGACCTCCCGGTCGGCGCGGCCGAGCAGGTCCCAGGTCTCCAGGTTCATGCTGATCCGCCGCACCACGAGGGTGGTGGAGTCGCGTGCCCAGTCCGGTCCGTCGGTCACCCAGACGGCGGTGTCGGCCGGGGTGCCGGGTTTCGGGTTGGCGGTGCCGTCGAGCTGGCCGAACAGGTTGCGCTGGGTCCGTCCCGGTTCGGCCCCGGCGGCCCGCCGGAAACCCTGCTGCACCCAGCGGACGCCGGCGAACGGGCGGCTGTCCTTGACCAGGACGCGCTGGGCGTGGGCGACGGTGAGCGGGTCGTCGGCGCAGATCTGGAGCAGCAGGTCCCCACCCGACCAGCGCGGTTGCAGCCGGTCCACGCGGAACGCCGGCAGCTCGGCCACGGACGCGGGTCGGCGGCCGGCGCGTCCGGCGGCGGCGTAGAGGCCGGGGCCGAACCCGAACGTGACGGTGAGCCGGGCGGGCAGCAGGCCGAGTTCCGGTTCGGTGTCGGCGAGCGCCGGCCGGCCCTGGGTGAGCCGGGCGGCGTCGTCGGAGAGCAGCCGCAGCATCCGCCCGAGCGCCGCCCGGTCGACGCCGGGCTTCAGGGTGAACGCGACGAACGCGGCGTGCGCCTGCGGCTCGGTGGTCACCCCGGACTGCCGGGCGCCGTGGAACGGCTCGACCGCGTCACCGACCCGGGCGACCGGAACCGGCTCTGGGCGTACCCCCGGGTCGTCGGGGCGGGCGGCGGCGACCGCGCCGGCGCCGGCCAGCGCGCCCCCGACGGTGAGCGCCCCGCCGGTGAGCAGGCCGCGCCGGCTCACCGCACGGCCCGTGGGGGAACCCCCGGTCATGAGGCGGGGCTCATGCTCATCTCCGGCATCGGGGAGTCGCCGTGGCCGGGGGCGTAGGACTCCCGGGCGCCGGTGAACGGCTTGGCCACGGCGGTGAACGTCTGGGTGCGGCCGTCGGCGAAGGTGAGCGTGAAGCTCAGTTCGTCGCCCGCCTGCACCGGCTTGGCGATGTTCATCAGCATCAGGTGGTCGCCGCCGGGCTCCAGCGTGGCCCGGGAGTGGGCCTTGACCACGATGCCGCCCTCCTTGGGCTGCATGACCATCTTCCCGTCCTTCATGGTCATCTCGTGCAGCTCCATCGGGGAGACCTCGGTGGCCGCCTTGGTGATCGTCACGTCGGCGTCGCCGTCGTTGACCAGGGTGCCGAACGCGGCGGTCATGCCCTTGTCGGCGGCCTTCACCCACGGGTCGCTGATGCCGAGCACCCCGGCCGCCGCGTTCGCCGAAGCCGACGCCGTCGCCGACGGCGCGGGGGTGGTCGAGCCGTCGGCGGAGCCGCAGGCGGCGACGGACGCGGCCAGCAGGGCGGCGCCGATCAGGGCCGCCGGGCGTCGGAGCCGGCCGCTGGTGGTGGTGCTGGGCATGACGTTTCCCCTCGACGATGAGTGTTCGTTCCGTTGGTCGAGGTCGAGGGGCGGTTAGTTCCGCCCGGTGCGGTCGGTCACGTCACGCGTCGGCTTCCCCGGTCAGCGGGCGGGCCGCCCGGCCCCGCCGCCCCCCCCGTGTCAGCGGGGCGCACCCCCGGTGCGCCGCGCTAGCCGCCCGGACCCGGGGACGCAGCTCGGCGGCGCGGATCACCGCGTCCACCGAGCCGACCTCGACCGCGCGCTGGATGCTGTGCACCCGGTCGAACTCGGTGGCCACCTCGCCCAGCTTCTCGGCCCGCACCGACGAGCGGAGTTCGTCGAGCTCCGCGGTGAGCGTCGCGCGTTCGGTGCCGGCGGCGGTCGCGACCCGGCCCTCCAGCTCGCGCACCCGGGGATCGGCCGCGGTGCGCGCGGCGACCTCGCCGGCGAACACCACGGCGGCGGCCGGCGCCCCGCCGAGCACCGAGGCGTACGAACCCTCGATCGCCAACACCGTCATGGCCGGGTTGAGCGCCTTGGAGAACACCACGAACGCGCCGCCGTGATATCGGGAGATGACGCAGAAGACGATCGGGCCGCGGAAGTTCACGATCGCCCGGCCGATCTCGGCGCCGTACTCCAGTTGCAGCTTGCGCATCGACTCCGGCGAGCCGTCGAAGCCGGACAGGTTGGCCAGCACCACGAGCGGCCGGTTGCCGCTTGCCGCGTTGATCGCCCGCGCCGCCTTCTTCGACGACCTGGGGAACAGCGTGCCCGCGGTGTAGGTGTCCGGGCCGTCGGTGGGCGGGAAACCGTGCCGGGGCACCGACCGGGACTCGATGCCGAGCAGGCACACCGGGATGCCGCCGAGGTGCACGTCCTGCACCACAGCGGTCTCCGCGTCGGCCATGCCGGCCCACCGCTCCAGCACCGGGTGGTCCTGGTCGGCCAGGGCCCGCATCACCGTACGGATGTCGAACGGCTTCTTCCGGTCCGGGTTCGCGGTGGCGGAGAAGATCTCGCCGACCGTGGCGAAGTCGCTGCCGGCCACCGTGTGCGGGAAGGTGGAGACGTCCCGGTCCACCGGGTCGACGGTGGTGGCCCGGCGCGGCGCGGTCTCGCCCGGCGCCACGTACGTGTGGTCGTAGTGCGCCATCAGCACGTCACGCGCGGCCGGCAGGTCCGGCGCCCAGTACTGGGCCTGCCCGTTCGGGCCCATCACCCGGTCGTACCCGCCGATGCCGAAGTTGTCCTCGGCGGACACGCCGCCGGAGAAGTCGAGCGACTGCTTGCCGGTGAGCACCATGGCCGAGTCCGGCGTCATGACCAGCACGCCCTTGGTGTGCATGAGCATCGTCGCCTCGGCGTTCCAGTAGGGCTGCGCGCCCACGGTGATGCCCGCCACCACGATGTTGATCTCACCGCCGGCCTGGGTGAACTCGACGATCCGCTTGAGCGCGGCGGCCACCCAGTCCATGTTCTCGGTGCCCGAGGTCATCGAGATGCGGGCGCCGGCGGAGAGCGCGTACCACTCCAGCGGCACACCCAACCGCTCCGCCAGGTCCAGCGCGGCGATGACCCGCCGGCACTCCGGCTCGGAGAGCGCGCCGAGCGACTTCGTCGGGTCGCCGAGCAGCACCACCCGGGTCACGCCCTGCGGGTGCCGGGGCGTCGGCGTGGTGACCACGCCGGCGACGATCGCCGCGCCGTTGCGACCCTTCGGGCGGTCCACCGGCACCAGCACGTGGTCGGCGTCCAGGTCGTGCTCGGTGAAGTCGCCGAGCAGGCCGGTCAGCTCGTACGGGTAGACCGTGTTGCGGCTGGCCGCCCGCAGCACCTTGAGCCGGTAGTCGTCGAGCGGCTCGACCGGCTCGGTCGGCGGCTCGCCGATGGTGAGTTCGGCGCGTCCGGTGACGTCGAAGGTGATCCGCACGCCGACCTTGGTCAGCTCGCCGGTGCGCCGGTCGCGCTGCCGCGCGATGAACAGGACCTCCTCCAGGTCGGCGCCGACAGTCGTGGGGCGCATCCGCCCGGCGATCAGCTCCATCTCCTCGCGGGTCAGCTCGCTCGGCGGCCACACGTAGATGACGATCCGGTTGGTGGGGAACCGGACCTTCGACGGCCGCCGGGACTGCGCGCGGCGGATCGAGTCGATGCACGCGGCGACCGTGTCCTCGGCGGTCGGCAGCGCGACCAGTCGCCCGTCCTGCTCCCGCAGCCCGGTCAGGTCCCGCACCTGCGCGAACGCCACCAGCCGCTGGTCGGACGGGTTCTCCCGGGCGACCGCCTGGAAGAGGTAGACCTCCTCGTCGAGCGACGGCAGCCGGGTCAGGTCGAACCCGTGCAGCCGCTCCATCTGCATGCGCTGCGCGATGTACGGGTGCAGGCCGCGGATCAGCCGCTCCTCGACCATCCGGGTCCCGGTCCCGTCCGGGCGGAACGTGAAGTGGTGGTGCATCACCGCGCCGCTGCGGCCGGCGACGGTGGTGGTGAGCCGGCGCACCCGGTCCGGCAGCGGATGCGCGTTGATCACGTCGAGCAGCGCGGCGGCGGTGGCGTCCAGGTCCTCCGGCTGGCTCTCCCAGGCCAGGTAGACGTCGGCGTCTACCGCCTCGGAGTCCCGGGCCACCTCGGCCAGGCCGCGCAGCGCGTCGCCGAGCGCGTCGAACCGTACCGCCGTGGAGACCACTGTCGACTCGGCCCGGCCGGCGACCACGAACACGCAGTCCCCGGCGGTGTGGGTGCGGACGCCGGTGAGTGCCCGGTTGCCGTAGTAGCGGCGGGTCAGCACCTCAAGCATGGGCACGTTGTCCAGGTTGTCCCGCACCAGCCGTTGGCCGAGCAGCCGGACCAGTGGCTCGGTGCTGCGGACCATCTCGGCGATCCGCTCGGCGCGGTCCGGCGTGTCGGGCCGCGCGTCGAGGTGCCGCAGGTGTGCGCGTACCCGCGCGTAGACCTTGGCCCGGTTGCGCCGCAGCAGCGGCTGGGCGAACCAGGCGAACACCACGCCCCGGGCCAGGTCGGCGACGACCGGGAAGCGGACCTGGGTGGCCGAGACCAGCCGTTCCAGCGCGAGGCCGGCGGGCTCGCGCAGCGCCTCGTCCGGCGGCGGCTCCCGCAGCCATGACCGCAGCAGCGCGGCGATCGCGGTGGCGTCGACGGCGGCCCGCTGCTGGGCCAGGAAGATCCGGAACACCGCGGCCTCGAGCGCGGGGGAGCGGTCCAGCTCGGTGACGCCGTAGTGGCCCAGGGCCTTGGCCAGGCGGGCCCGGAACGACTCCGGCGACCCGGCCCGCTCCACGTCGAGGCTCTGCAGGTAGGTGTGGAAGTGCTCGCGGGCGCTGTGCAGGTGGCCGCTCGGGGCGTCCTCGCCGCCGGGCCGGTTGCGGCTCAGCTCGGCCAGGTCGGCGAAGACCTCGACCAGTTCCAGCTCGTCGGCCAGCGGGCGGTGCCCGGCGTCGGTGGCCGCCCGCCGCGCGTCGAGGTAGTCGTCGAGCACCCGGCGCTCGTCGTGCGGGTCGACGTCGAAGCCCAGCAGTAGGGCGCGCAGGTCCTCCCGGCCGCGTTCGGCCCGGCTCCGCGCCGGCACGTCCCCGGCGGCGGCGGGCAGGTCCAGCTCGGCCGCCGGCTCGACCGCGGCGACGGCCCCGGCCTCCTCCTCGGCGATCGGCTCCAGGCGCAGCAGCGGCGCGCCGGCCTCCACCTGGGTGCCCACCGCGACGGCGCACTCCTTGAGGCGGGCCCGGAACGGCGCGCGCAGCACCGTCTCCATCTTCATCGCCTCCAGCACCAGCACCGGCGCGCCGGCCTCCACCTCGGCGCCGATCGCCAGCGGGGTGGCGACGACGAGCGCCGGCATCGGGGACCGCAGCACGCCGCCCTCGTCGCGGCTGATCCGGTGGGTGACGCCGTCCACCTCGACCAGGTGGACCGGGCCGTGGGTGCCGGTGAGCAGGCGGTAGCGGATGCCGTTGACGACGATCTGCCCGGTGTGCCTGTCGAAGCGGTCCAGCTCGACGTCGGCGGTGTGGGTGTCGCCGCCGGCCTCGACGCCGACCCGGAACCGGTGCGCGCCGACCCGGGCGACCCGCATCCGGTAGGTCGCGCCGCGCAGCTTGAGGTCGAGCGGCCGGCCGCTGCGGTGCTGCACCTGGGGGCGACCGCCGGCCGCGGTGGAGAGCAGCCGCTGCCGCTCGGCGGCCTCGTCCTCCTCGTACGCCTCGATCGCGGCGGCGGCAAGCGCCACCGCGGAGTGCCGGTGCGCGACGAGCCGGCCCTCGCCGCGGACCCGGTCGATCCAGCCGGTGTCCGCGCTGGCGTCGATCACCTCGGGCTGGTCGAGCAGGTCGAGCACGAAGCTCTTGTTCGTCGCGCCGCCGGCGATCACCACGGTGGTGTTCGCCATCGCGCGGCGCAGCCGGCCGAGCGCCTCGTCCCGGTCCCGGCCGTACGCGATGATCTTGGCGATCATGGAGTCGAAGTCGGCCGGGATGGTGTCGCCCTCGCTGACCCCGGTGTCCACCCGGATGCCGGGGCCGGCGGGCAGGTCCAGCCGGGTGATCCGGCCGGGGGACGGGGCGAAGTCCCGGTCCGGGTCCTCGGCGTTGAGCCGCGCCTCGATGGCGTGCCCGCGCTCGGCCGGCGGCCCGCCGGTGAGCCGCCCGCCGCCGGCCACGTGCAGTTGCGCCTTGACCAGGTCGAAGCCGGTGGTCGCCTCGGTGATCGGGTGCTCGACCTGGAGCCGGGTGTTGACCTCCAGGAAGGCGAAGAGCCGGTCGCCCGGGTGGTAGAGGAACTCCACAGTCGCCGCGCCGCGGTAGCCGACCGCCACCGCCAGCCGCTCCGCCGACGCCTTCAGCTCGGCGACCTGCTCCGGGGCGAGCACCGGCGACGCCGACTCCTCGATCACCTTCTGGTTGCGCCGCTGCACCGAGCAGTCCCGGACGCCGAGCGCCCACGCGGTGCCCTGCCCGTCCGCGATCACCTGCACCTCGACGTGCCGGGCGCCGCTGACCAGGCGTTCCAGGAACACCACGCCGCTGCCGAACGCCCGCGCCGCCTCCTGGCTGGTGCGCTCGTACGCGTCGGCCAGCTCGGCGTCGCTGCGGATCACCCGGATGCCGCGCCCGCCGCCGCCCGCGGTCGCCTTGAGCATCAGCGGGTAGCCGATCTCCGCCGCCGCGGCCAGCGCCGCCTCCAGGCTCTCCACCGCGCCGCGGCTCCACGGCGCGACAGGCACGCCGACCTCCTCGGCGATCAGCTTGGAGCCGATCTTGTCGCCGAGCTTGCGCATCGCCTCCGGGCTCGGCCCGACGAACGTGACGCCTACCTTCTCGCACAACTCGGCGAAGGCCGGGTCCTCGGCCACGAAACCCCAACCGACCCACGCGGCGTCCGCGCCGGTCTCCACCAACGCGCGCTCCAGCACCTTGAGGTCGAGGTACGGGCGGGCGGACGCGGGCCCCAGGTCGTAGGCGACGTCCGCCTCGCGGACGAAGGTGGCGCTGCGGTCGACGTCGGTGTACAGCGCGACGGTCTCGATCCGGCTGCCGGTCTCCGCGGCCAGCTCACGGACCGCGTGGATGAGCCGCATGGCGGCCTCACCACGGTTGACGATGGCGACACGGGTGAACACGTGACCGTCCCCTTCGGTAGACCCACGGTGGAACGCCGGGTGGCGGCGATGCTCCGGCCTGCCTCACCTTTCCGTCTGCGAGCGGGCAGCGCCATGTCGTAACCGCCGAACCCGGAGCGGGGACCGTTGTAGGAACCGCACAAAACTTTTTAGCCGAAACGCGGACGACGCCGGGCCCGAGCAGGCACGGCGTGGGAAATGTCTGCCCCCGCGCGCAGTGCGCTGATTCTGCCTAGGCTCGTAACCCCTCCTCACCCCTTCCGTGAATCCGCGCGCCTGTGGCGTGGGGGCTTGCTGGAATGGCAAGGATTCTTGCTGGGGGGTTGGGTCGGGTGGACGATGGCGGGGTCGGGCCGCTGGAGCGCCCGGGGCGAAGGAGGCAGGGCATGACCGGGCACCACCAGCAGCAGCAGAACCCGCCGGCGGACGCCGATCCCACCCGGTTCTGGGACGAGCGCTACGGGCAGTCGGACCGGATCTGGAGCGGCCAGGTGAACCCGGTGCTGGCCGAGGTGGCCGCCGACCTGCCGTCCGGCACCGTGCTCGACCTGGGCTGCGGTGAGGGCGGCGACGCGATCTGGCTTGCCACCCGCGGCTGGCGGGTGACCGCCGTGGACATCTCGACGGTCGCGCTGGAGCGGCTCGCGGTCGAGGCCGCGCGGGCCGGCGTGGCGGACCGGATCACCACCGCCCGGCACGACGTGATGCACGACTTCCCGGCCGGCCGCTTCGACCTGGTGTCGGCGCAGTTCTTCCAGTCCCCGCTACTCCTGCCCCGGGAGACGGTGCTGCCGCTGGCGGCCGGGGCGGTCGCGTCCGGCGGTCGGCTGCTCGTCGTCGAGCACGGCGCGCCGCCGCCGTGGTCCGGGCTCGACCCCGACGACCCGCGGTTCGCCAGCCCGGAGGAGATCCTGGCCGCGATGGCCCTCGACCCGGAGGGCTGGGAGACCGAGCGGCTGGGCGGGTTCCGCCGCATCGCCACCCACGACGGCCACACCGGGGAACTTGTCGATCACGTGGTGCTGGTCCGCCGCCGCTGACCGCCCGCCGAAGCGCGGTGCCGCCCCTTGTTGCACAATGTTGGCAACAACAATGATGTGGCAATAATGCGGAGGTCCGGATGGCCGTCTACACCCTGCCCGACATGCCCTACGACTACGGGGCGCTGGAGCCCGCCATGTCCGGCGAGATTCTGGAGCTGCACCACAGCAAGCACCACGCCGCGTACGTGAAGGGGGCCAACGACGGTCTCGCCCAGCTCGCCGAGGCGCGCGAGAAGGGCGACTTCGCGACGCTGGTCGGGCTGGAGAAGACGTTCGCGTTCAACCTGTCCGGGCACGTACTGCACTCGATCTTCTGGGGCAACCTGTCGCCGGACGGCGGCGACCGTCCGGACGGGGAGCTGGCGGCGGCGATCGACGAGCACTTCGGCTCGTTCGAGGCGTTCGCCGGTCAGCTCTCGGCGGCGACGAAGGGCGTGCAGGGCTCCGGCTGGGGCGTGTTGGCGTGGGAGCCGTTGGGCCGGCGGCTGATCGTCGAGCAGGTCTACGACCACCACGGCAACGTCGGCCAGGGCGCCACGCCGCTGCTGGTCTTCGACGCCTGGGAGCACGCCTACTACCTCCAGTACCGCAACGTGCGGCCGGACTATGTGGACCGCCTGTGGAACCTGGTCAACTGGTCCGACGTGATCGCCCGTTTCGACGCCGCCCGCGCCGCGACGCCGAAGACCTGATCCGGTGAGCGCGTCCACCCCGGCCGCCGCCGACCTGCTCCAACGCGCCGCCGGAGTGATCGCGGCCAAGCACCGTGGTGACCTGGTCGGCGCCGAGGAACTGCTCGCCGCCTTCCCGGGCGAGCAGGCCCGCACCCTCGGGTTCTACCTGCTGGCCGACCTGGCCCTCGGGCTGGTGCGGACAACCAGCGGGCAGAGCATGGACGACCTGGTCCGGGAGCTGTCCCTGCTGGTCGCGGCCACCGCAGGTGATCCGCCGGGAGCGGGCTGACGACGGTTCCCCGCGGGCGCCGCCCGCGGGGAACCGTCAGGCCGGCACGGGCGGCCGGGGCCGGGGCCGGGTCAATGCCAGGGCCAGCAGGCCGCCCGCGCACAACGCCGCGCTCATGCCGTACGCCCACCGGAAGCCGATCTGCGCGGAGAGCCCGAGCAGCGGACCGGCGAGCATGGCGCCGATCGGGAACGAGTTGGTGAACAGCGTGGTGGCCCGGCCGGGCTGGCCCGGCAGCAGGTTCTGCACGTAGGCGATGGCGACGCCGGAGACGGCGGCGATGAACAGCGCGTTGACCGGCTGCGCGAGCAGCAGGACCCCGACGCTCGAAGCCCCGGCGGCGATCAGGTAGTAGACGACGCCGCAACCCGCGCCGACCAGGATCAGCGCGCGCAGCCGGAACCGCGCGGTGAGCGCGCCCAGCCCCAGCATCAGCGGGATCTCCAGCGCCGCGCAGAGGCCCAGCACCAGACCCGCGTCCGCCGGGTCGCCGCGCAGGTCCCGGCCGATGAACAGCGGCAGCATCTGCACGCCGAGCGTCATCGGGCACTGCAACATGGTGAAGGTGACCACGGTCAGCGCCAGCCGCCACCGGGAGACGCCCGGCGGGAGACCGCCCCGATCGTCGGCGGCCGGCCGCGGCGGCAGGGGTAGCTCCTTCAGCCGGGCCACGACCACGAGCGCGGCCAGCGCGAACATCGCCGCGGCGGTGCCGTAGAGCAGCCGGAAGCCGCCGGTCGAGAGCAGCGCCGCGGCCAGCGGCGGCCCGGCGACCCAGGCCAGCGAGAAGACGGTACGCATCGCGCTGATGCCCATCGCGGCCCGCTCGGGACTGTCCCGGTCGAGGAGCTGGCGGGCGTAGGCGAACGACTGCGGGAACACCGAGTTGGCGAGCGCCATGACGGTCGCGGTCAGCGCCAGCAGGATCCAGTAGTCGCGGACGAACGCGATCAGGCCGGTGCCCACCAGCCCGGCCAGCGCCCCTCCGATGAGCAGTCTGCGGCGGATCGGCCACCGGTCCGACAGGCGGCCAACGAGCGAGGCGACCACCACACCGGACAGCGGCGCGACGACCAGGATCACGGTGACCCGCACCGGATCGGCCCGGACCTCGGTGTTGAGGAACAGCGACAGGAACGGCATGACCACGGCGAAGGACAAGCCGACGGTGAGGAAGAGCAGGGCCAACGGCAGCAGCCGGAAGCGGCCGGCGCGCACCGCCGGCTGGGTGTCGACAGCCATGCGGCGCACGCTACGCCGTCCACCCGCACACACCGAACCGGTTTCCCAGCCCCGCCGGACGTTAAGAGGGGCCCCCGCCTATACCGGAGGCGTTAAGCGGGGCCCCCTCCTTACTCAGCCGACGGCGGTGGGGGAGGGGGGCGCGCTGCTGCCGCGCGGTGCGGCGGGCGTCATCAGCGCGGCGATCTCCGCCTGATCGGCGGGGGAGGGCAGGCCCCACTCCGGGCGGTAGCCGTACACCTGGTCCAGCGGGGTGGAGGCGGTCCGGCCGTCGACGATCTCGACGGAGTCGGTGCCGATCAGGCCGGGATGCTCGACGCCGCACGCCTCGGCCACCTTGACCAGGTCGCGGCGCAGCGTACGGATGTAGTTGGCGGCCCGCACCGACTTGCGGGCCGGGTCGAGGCCCCGGGCCAGCCAGGTGTTCTGGGTCGCGACGCCGGTCGGGCAGGTGTCGGTGTGGCACTTCTGCGCCTGGATGCAGCCGATCGCCAGCATCGCCTCCCGGCCGACGTTGACCATGTCGGCGCCGAGCGCGAACGCGACCACCGCGTTGTCCGGCAGGCCGAGCTTGCCGGCGCCGACGAACACCACCTGCTCGTGCAGGCCGCGCTCGGCGAACGTCCGGTAGACGCGGGAGAAGCCCTGCTGGAACGGCAGCGACACCGAGTCGCTGAAGATCAGCGGGGCGGCGCCGGTGCCGCCCTCGCCGCCGTCCACGGTCACGAAGTCCACCCCGCGGCCGGTGTCCCGCATCAGCGTGGTCAGCTCCTCCCAGAAGCCCAGGTCGCCGACGGCGGACTTGATGCCGACCGGCAGGCCGGTCTCGGCGGCGAGCAGCTCCACCCAGTCCAGCAGGCTGTCGCAGTCGGAGAACTCGGCGTGCCGCGACGGGCTGACGCAGTCCTGACCCGCCGGGATGCCCCGGGTGGCGGCGATCTCGGCGGACACCTTGGCCGCCGGCAGCAGGCCGCCGAGGCTGGGCTTGGCGCCCTGACTGAGCTTGATCTCCAGTGCCCGCACCGGCGCGCCCGCGACCAGCTCCTTGAGCCGGTCCAGGCTGAACCGGCCGTGCTCGTCCCGGCAGCCGAAGTAGGCGGTGCCGAGCTGGAAGACCAGCTCACCGCCGTTGCGGTGATACGGCGACAGCCCGCCCTCGCCGGTGTTGTGCAGGCAGCCGGCGAGCGCGGCGCCCCGGTTCAACGCCTCGATCGCGTTGCCGGAGAGCGAACCGAAGCTCATCCCGGAGATGTTGACCACCGACTCCGGCCGGAACGCCCGCGCCCGCCCACGGGCCGCGCCCAGCACCTTGGCGCAGGGCAGCGCCACGTCGTGCCCGGCGGCCGGCGTCGACGGCGGCACGGCCCGCCCGAACGTGCGGTGCTTGACGATCGGGTAGCCGCGGGTGTGCTCGATGTCGTTGTCGGTGCCGAACCCGAAGTAGTTGTTCTCCTGCTTCGCCGAGGCGTACACCCAGCGCCGTTGGTCGCGGGTGAACGGCCGTTCCTCGTCGTTGCCGGCGACGATGTACTGGCGCAGCTCGGGCCCGATCGACTCGAGCAGGTAGCGGGCGCGGCCCAGGACGGGGAAGTTGCGCCGCAGCGCGTGGTCGCGTTGCAGCAGGTCCCGTGCGGCGAGCGCGGCGACGGCGGCGACGGCGGTGGGTACGGCTCTTCTGGCCCAGCTCATCCCGCCTCTCTTTCCGTCCCGGCCGCCGGTCAAACTCGGCGGGAACCCGGCCGGCGCGAGCGGTGTCAGGGAAGTGGACCGAGGCGGAGGTTGCCCTGGACGACGAGGAGATCGTCACCCGCGTACGCGCCGGTGACCGGGAGGCGTACGACCTCCTGGTCGCCCGGCACACCGCGCCCGCCTACCGGACGGCGGTGCTGCTCGGCGCCGGGCCGGACGCGGAGGACGTCACCCAGGAGGCGTTCGTCAAGGCGTACCGGAAGTTGTCCCGGTACCGGGGCGACGCGTCGTTCCGGTCCTGGCTGCTCGCGATCGTGGCCAACGAGACCCGGAACCTGCACCGGTCGCGCGGCCGGCGGGACGGGTTGGCCCTGCGGGCCGCGACCGCGGTCCCGGAGGCCGCCGGGGACGACGGCCTCGACGCGGTCCTGGCCGCCGAACGTCGGGCCGCGCTCGTGGCGGCGTTGCGCCGGCTGCCGGCGCGGGACCGCGAGGTGATCGCCTGCCGCTACCTGCTCGACCTCACCGAGGAGGAGACCGTGACCGTGCTGGGGTTGCCCCGGGGCACGGTGAAGTCGCGGACCCACCGCGCGCTGGCGAAGTTGCGCGTCCTGCTCGACCGCGAGGGGGCCCACCGTGGATGAGCTGGAACGGGAGTTGCGCGACCTGCCCGCCTGGTTGGAGCCGGCCGCGCCGCCGGACGTGACCGCCGCGGTCCGCGCCCGCCTCGCCGCGCCGCCGCCGCGCCGGTGGTGGCGGCGGTGGCGGTACTGGCTGGCCGCCGCGCTCGCCGCGCTGCTGGTGGCGGCGCTGCCGCCGGGCCGCGCCGCCCTCGCCGACGCGGTGGCCGGCCTGCTGCGGTTCTCCGGGGTCGTCATCGACACCTCGGCCACCCCGCCGCCGCCCGCCGGATCCCCGTCGCCGCTGCCGGGGCAGCGCCCGGTCGCCCTGGTCGAGGCGCAGCGGCAGGTCCGGTTCCCGATCCGGGTGCCGGTCCGCCTCGGCGCCCCCGAGCGGGCGCTTGTCGCCGATCCGGACGGCGCCGGCGCGCACCGGGTCGCCAGCCTGCTCTGGCGGGGCGGCGCGGTGCGCCTGGATGCCTTCGACGGCACGCTCGACATCACGTTCCACAAGGAGGCGGCCGGCGCGGACGTGACGTTCACGTCCGTGCGCGGCGACTTCGCGATCTGGGTCGGCGGCCCGCACGCGCTCGCGTACGTCGATCGCGGCGGCACGGTGCGGGTGGCCACCGCGCGGCTGTCCGCCGCGACGCTGATCTGGCAGGACGGTGGGGTGAGCTACCGGTTGGAGGGCGACCTCACCCGGGACGAGGCGTTGGACGTCGCGGGCTCGCTGGGGTGAGGTGGGAACCTGCCGGGCCCGGCAGGTGTCCCAGGTGACGGAGGTTCGTCGTCGATCCGGGGGTGCGCGATGTCGCGTTCGGTCAGGTTCCTACTGGTGTCGGTGCTCGTGCTGGCGGGCTGTGGGAGTGGCGGCCGGTCGGCGTCGCCGCCGGCCGGCGCCACCCGGGCCGCGCCCGCCCCGTCGACGCCCGCCCCGTCGACGCCCGCCCCGTCGACGCCCGCCCCGTCGACGGGATGCCACTCGGCGGTGGCGACCGGCCGGCTGCCGGACTGGGCGGACACCGGGTTCAGCGGTGACACCCGGATGCCGCACGTCCTCGGCGACCGGGGCGGGATCGTCGCGATCCTGTTCGGGCACCCGCTGACCGTCGGTCGGGGCGAGGGGCCCACCAACAAGATCCTCTGGGTGGGTCGTCCGGTGTCCGCCTCGCCCGACCCGGACACGCCGACCACGCTGGTGATCACCGCGACGCGGGACGGCGCCGGCACCCGGGTGGTCCGGGAGGTCGCCGGCGGCCCGGGGCCGTCCACCGTCGACCTGCCGGCGGCCGGCTGCTGGCACCTGCGGCTGGACTGGTCCGGCCGGTCCGACACGATGGACCTGACCTATCGGGCGGCGGGCTGAGGCGGGGCATGGCCGCGCCCGGTCCGGGTAACGCTCCGCCATGGCGAAGTACACCAGGCCCGAGCTGCGGGAGCGGCTCAAGGAGGAGATCCGGGCCTCCGACAAGGGCGGGCGGCCCGGGCAGTGGTCGGCCCGCAAGTCGCAACTGCTGACGAACGAGTACAAGAAGCAGGGCGGGGGCTTCGAGGGGCCGAAGGACGCACGGCAGCGCTCGTTGCAGCGTTGGGGCGGCGAGCGGTGGCAGACCCGCTCCGGTGACACGCGTGCGCGGCACGACGGCGAAACCGAGCGTTACCTGCCGAAACAGGCATGGGAGGAGATGTCGGAGTCCGAGCGGCGGGCCACCGACACCCGCAAGCGTCGCGCCTCGCGCTCCGGCCGGCAGTACGTGTCGAACACCGGCCCGGCGAAGCGGGCGCGCCGGGACGCGACCGCCGCTGAGCGGGTGAACGAGCTGCCGGTGGCCGAGGGGGTCAAGCTGGTGCGGGGGCTCGACAAGCGCCAGCTCGACGCGGCGCTGCGCCGGGAACGCGGCGGCAAGGCCCGCCGCACGCTGATCCGGCGGCTGGAGTCGGAACTCGGTCGCCGCCGGTCAGCGTGAGCACGGACTACCGGCGCGGCTGCTGCGGTACGCGGGGCAGCACGAACGGCGGCCCGGAGTAGATCAGGTCGGCCTTCAACTCCTGGTACGACCGCTTCGGCTGGTAGTTCTCGTCGTACACGGTGGCCAGCCCCTCCGGCGGGTCGGAGAACGCGCCAGGCACCCAGGAGTGCTTGTCGGTGAAGCCCCAGAGCGTGAACGACAGGCAGTGCCGTTCGGCCAGGCAGGCCCGCAGCAGCGTGCTGAAGTTGGCCGCGGACGCCTGGAGGCGCGGGTTGATCTCGGCGGAGTCACCGGCCTGGACCGCGTCGGTCATCTGGCTGCGCACGTCGACCTCGGTGAACGCGGTCGCCAGTCCCAGGCCGGCGAACTTCCGCAGCGCGGCGACGACCTGGAGGGTGTCGTAGTTGCCGTACTGGGTGCCCAGGTGGCCCTGGCTGCCGACGCCGTCGATCGGGACGCCCCGGGCCCGCAGGTCCCGCGCCATCTCGTAGACGAACTGCGTCTTGTCGTCGGCCGGGTTGCCGGAGCCGAAGGCCTCGATGTTGTAGTCGTTGTAGAACAGCAGCGCCTTCGGGTCGGCGGCGCGGGCCCAGCGGAACGCGTCCGCGACGTAACCGGGGCCGAGGTGCTCGGCCCAGAAACCCTTGTAGTGCAGGGTGGACGGGGTGTCCCAGGGGTCGCTCACCGCCTCGTTCACCACGTCCCACTGCCAGATCTGGCCCTTGAAGTGGCGGACCACGGCGGTGATGTGGTCGCGCAGGATCCGGCGCAGCTCGGCGGTGTCGATCGAGCCGTCCGCGACGCCGCTGGTCAGCCACGTGGGCAGTTGGTTGTGCCATACCAGCACGTGGCCGCGGACCCGCTGGTGGTGCTGGCGGGCGAAGGCGACAAGTTCGTCGGCCGGACCCCAGTTGTAGGTGCCCCGGGTGGGTTCGAGGCTCTCCCACTTCATCACGTTCTCGGCGGTGACGGTGGAGAACTCGGACCCGGCGATCTCGCGGTAGCGCGGCTCGGCGGCGTTGTCGAGGGTGGTCATGTCGACCGCGGTGCCCACGTACAGGCCGTGTCGTTTGGCGAGGTCGCGCAGGCTCTGCGCGGTCGGGTCGGACGGCTTGCCGGCGGTGGCGGGGGCGACGTTCAGGGCGGCGGCGGTCGCGACGGCGACGACGCCGGCGGCGATCCAGCGGCTCGGCTTCATGGGTTCCTTCCGGTAAGCATGGCGAAACTTCCGGGAACATTTCCGAAACTCGACCGGAACGCTACGACGATCGATGCAGCTCCGTCAATCATCCGGGTGCCCCACGCTGCCTTGACATGCGGAGTTGTTAACGCAAACATAGATAACTGTCTGTCTAGGGGAGGTCTTTCACGTGGATGAGTCGGGGCGCGTCCGGTCGGCATGCCGGTTGCTGATCGCGCTTGTGGCCGCGGTGACCGCGCTTGTGGGCGTCGTCGTGGTCGAGTCGTCGCCGGCTGCCGCCGCCACCGACGGGTTCCGGGGCATGAACTGGGCCGTGCTCGGTGACAACTTCAGCACCGGCCCCCTCGTGGTGCAGGGCCTCAGCTCGTCCGACAGCAACGCGACGGTGCGGGCGAAGGCCAACGCCCTCTACGACGACATGGCCGCCACCATGGGGGTCAACACCGTCCGGCTACCCATCAACACGCACACGGTGGGGACGGCGTGGTGGGAGGCGTACCGGGGCGCCATCGACGCCGCCACCGCCCGCGGGTTCAAGGTGATCCTGGCCTACTGGGAGGACGGCGCCGCCTCCGGCGGCCGGATCACGAACCTCGCCGCGTGGAACGCGATGTGGTCCACGGTGACCAACACGTACGGCGCGAACCCCAACGTCTACTTCGAGCCGATGAACGAGCCGCACGGCTACAGCTCGGCGGAGTGGCGCAACGTCGCGGCCGACTGGCTCAGCTACCACTACTCGGCGGTGCCCGGCCGGGTGCTCATCGGCGGCACCGGGTTCAGCCAGGACCTGCGGGACATCTGCAACGACACCCGCTTCAACGCGACGTTGCTCTCGTTCCACTACTACGCCTTCTTCTACGGCGAGATGACCTACGACGCCTTCCGGAGCCACATCCAGACCCGCCTCGGCAACTGCGCCTCCCGCGCGGTCGCCACCGAGTTCGGCGCGCCGATGAACGACGGCCGCAACTACGCCGACGCGGGCAGCGCCGACAACTTCGTGCGGTACATCCGCGCCATGGCCCAGGTCATGCGCGACAACCGGATGGGCGGCACCTACTGGCCCGCGCTCGGCGGCAAGCCCGGCACCATCGGCTACGACTGGTACTCGATGTACGCGCTCAGCGGCGGCGGCACCGACCTGAACCTGACCGTCCGCAACGCCTCCGGCGCCGACCGGATCCGCTACGGGTGGGGTGACACCGTCGGCGGTGGCCCCACGACGCCGCCGCCGACGACCGGAACGTTCTACCGGGTCACCGTGCGTCACAGCGGCAAGGCGATGGACGTCCAGTCGCCGAACACCGACAACGGCGCCCGGGTCGGCCAGTACACGTACAACGGCAACACGTGGCAGCAGTGGCAGTTCCAGGACGCCGGCAGCGGCTGGTGGCGCCTCGTCAGCCGCAACAGCGGGAAGTGCCTCGACGTGGTGGGCGCGTCCACCGCCGACGGCGCCGAACTCATCCAGTACACCTGCGGCAGTGGCGCCAACCAGCAGTTCCAGATGGTCGCCAACGGCACCTGGTTCCAGCTCCGGGCGCGCCACAGCGGCAAGTGCGTGGACGTGCCGGCCGCGTCGACCGCGGACGGCGTGGTGCTCAAGCAGTATGCGTGCAACACCGGCGCCAACCAGCAGTGGTCGCGCGCCGCCGTCTGACGCCGGTTGCGTCTGACGCCGGCTAGTCGAGCGGCCGGCAGGAGGCCCGCACCACCAGCTCGGTGGGCAGCCGGATGTGCGCGTCGCGGTCGACGCCGGCGACCAGGTCGATCAGCAGGCGCAGCGCCTCGGCGCCCATGCGTTGCAGTGGTTGCCGGATCGTGGTCAGCGGTGGGTTGACGAGCGCCGACTCCGGGACGTTGTCGAAGCCGATCACCGACAGCTCGTCCGGCACCGGGATGCCCATGGTGCGGGCGACGTCGAGCGTGGAGATCGCCGACAGGTCGTTTCCGGCGAAGATGGCGGTCGGCCGGTCGGGGAGCGCGAGCAGTTCCGCCGCCGTGTCGGCGGCGCCCTCGATGCGGAAGCCGCCGACGCGCACGAGTCGTTCGTCGACCGCGATGCCCGCGTCGGCCATGGCCTGCCGGAAGCCCGCCTCCCGCAGGCGGGCCGACTCCAGGTCGGGTCGACCGCTGATGTGCCCGATCCGGCGGTGGCCGAGGGAGAGCAGGTAGTTGGTCGCGAGCACGGCGCCGGCGAAGTTGTCCGAGTCGACTGTCGGCAGGCCGGACGGACCGGTGTGCGGGTCGACGGCCACCACGTGGAAGCCGTGCTTGGTCTCGACCACGGTCGGCGTCACGATCACGGCGCCGTCGATGAGCGTCCCGGACAGCCGGGCCAGGGACCGCCGTTCCCAGCCGACGGCGGCGCCCTGGCCGTCGCCGCTGGAGTAGGCAAGCAGTTGGTAGCCGCTGCCGGCGACCTGCTTGGAGGCGCCCTTCAGCAACTCGGTCGAGAACGGCTCGAACTCCGCGACCAGGA
Organism: Micromonospora marincola; assembly: GCF_056150385.1. Lineage (NCBI taxonomy): Bacteria > Bacillati > Actinomycetota > Actinomycetes > Micromonosporales > Micromonosporaceae > Micromonospora > Micromonospora marincola. The sequence goes on from NZ_JAXCFT010000013.1 coordinate 114,814, forward strand.
TCCCCAGGACGTTCGTGCGATGGCTGCGGAGGCTCTGCGCCCCCAGGTCGGCTTCGTATCCGAGTTCGTGGATGACCTGTTGCACCCGCTCGACGGTGGCCTGGGCGACGCCGTAACGGCCATTGACAACCTTCGACACCGTCGCCACCGAGACGCCGGCGGTACGTGCCACGTCGGACATCTTGACGCGCTGCGGGTAGGCCACGCCGACGATGATAGAGGGCGTCAGGGCGCGTGTGCGGACGGTGTCGAAAACGTTATCGATACCGATTGACTTCGAGTTACGCGGCTGTAACACTCCCCGACAGATAACCCGACTGTGGTCGAGGAGACATCTCTATGGTGATGAAACGCCGTGCCGGTGCTGTCCTGGCATTGTTGATGACCACCGCTCTCGTCGCCGCCGGATGCGGCGGCGGTGGCGATGACGAGGCGGACAAGGGTGGCGAGCTCTACAAGGACCCGGTGACGCTCACCTGGTGGCACAACGCCTCCCAGGACGGCCCGGGCAAGACCTACTGGGAGAAGGTCGCCAAGGACTTCTCCACCGCCCACCCGACCGTCAAGATCGAGATCGAGGCGATCGAGACCAACCAACTCCAGCGCACCCGGCTCCCCGCCGCGCTGCTGAGCAACGACCCGCCGGACATCTTCCAGGCATGGGGCGGCGGCGAGATGCGCGAGCAGGTCGAGGCCGACTACCTCAAGGACGTGACCGACCAGGTCAAGACCGAGGTCGCCAACATCGGCAGCGCGTCGGAGATCTGGCAGGTGAACGGCAAGCAGTACGGACTGCCGTTCCGGATGGGCATCGAAGGCGTCTGGTACAACAAGGACATGTTCGCCCAGGCGGGCATCAGCGCGCCACCGACCACCTTCGACGAGCTGAACGAGGCGGTCACCAAGCTCAAGGCCATCAACGTCATCCCGATCGCCCTGGGCGCGGGCGACAAGTGGCCGGCCGCACACTGGTGGTACAACTTCGCGCTGCGCGCCTGCTCGGTCGACACGCTGAAGAAGGCGTCCACCGACCGCAACTTCGACGACCCGTGCTTCGTGAAGGCCGGCCAGGACCTGAAGACCTTCATCGGCACCAAGCCGTTCCAGAACAACTTCATCGCCACGCCGGGTCAGAACGACCCGACAAGCGCCAACGGCCTGCTCGCCAACGGCAAGGCCGCGATGGAGCTGATGGGCGACTGGAACCGGGGCACGCTCGACACCGTCGCCACGGACAAGGAGAAGCTGGCCAAGTTCCTCGGCTGGTTCCCGGTGCCGGCGATCTCCGGTTCGGCGGGTGACCCGAAGGCGGCCCTCGGCGGCGGCGACGGTTTCTCCTGCGCCAAGAACGCTCCGGCGGAGTGTGTCGAGTTCCTCAAGTACCTGGTCAGTGACGAGGTGCAGAAGGGCTACGCGGCGACCGGCACCGGCCTGCCGGTGGTCAAGGGTGCGGCGGACGGCGTGAGCGACCCCGCTCTGAAGTCGATCCTGACCGCCACGTCCGAGGCCACCTACGTGCAGCTCTGGCTGGACACCGCCTTCGGCAGCACGGTCGGCAACGCGATGAACGACGCCATCGTCGCCATCTTCGCCGGCAACGGCACGCCGGAGAAGGTCGTCGACGCCATGAAGGCGGCCGCGAGCAAGTGACCTCCACCGACCAGACCCGGTTCCCCGCCGGCGGCGTCTCCACGCCGCCGGCGGGCCTCCGGTCCGCCGCACGCCCGTCCAACCGCCGGGCGCAGACCCGGCGCAAGTGGTACGAGATCATCGGGCTGACCACGCCGGCGCTCATCATCTACGTGATGTTCGTGCTGGTCCCCATCGGCTTCGCGTTCTACTACAGCCTCTTCCGCTGGCGCGGGGTGGGACCACCCACCGAGTTCATCGGCTTCAAGAACTACACCCTCGCCTTCCAGGACCCGATCTTCCTCGACGCGCTGCGCAACAACGCCCTCGTGGTGTTCGGCTCGCTGCTGATCCAGGGGCCGATCGCGCTCGGCGTCGCGCTGCTGCTCAACCGCCGCTTCCGCGGGCGCTCCGCGTTCCGCCTGCTGGCCTTCGTGCCCTACGTGCTCGCCGAGGTCACCGTCGGCATCATGTGGAAGCTGATCCTCACCGGCGACGGCACCGTCGACGTGCTGCTGCGGTCGGTGGGCCTGGGCGGTTTCGTGCAGGCGTGGCTCGCCGACCTCGACGTGGTCATCTGGACGCTGCTCGCCGTCCTCACCTGGAAGTACGTCGGCTTCGCCATCATCCTCCTGCTCGCCGGCCTGTCGAACGTGCCGGACGAGCTGACCGAGGCCGCCGCGATCGACGGCGCGAGCTGGTGGCAGATCCAGCGTCACATCACCCTGCCGCTGCTCGGCCCGACGATCCGGATCTGGATGTTCCTGTCCATGATCGGCTCGTTGCAGGTCTTCGACGTGGTCTGGGTGACCTCCGTGCCCGCGGTCCGGTCCCTCGGCGCGTCCGCCACCATGGCGACGTACATGGTGGACAACGGGTTCTTCGCCCGGCTCTGGGGCTACGGCAACGCGATTGCCGTGATCCTGTTCGTCATCTCCTTCGTCGCGGCGCTGCTGTTCCAGCGGTTCCTGCTCCGCCGGGACATCGAGGGCGCCATCACGAGAAGGGCGAACTGACGTGACCGCGAACACCGCGCTCTCCCGGCCCGCCGGCCGCCGTCCGCTGTCCTGGGGCACGCCGCTGACGTACGCGCTCGCGCTCGCCGTCGCGGCCGTGTCGATCGCGCCGATCGTCTACGTCATCGTCGGCGGTTTCCGCACCACGCCGCAGATCGTGGCGGACCCGGCCGGCCTGCCCGACCCGTGGGTCTGGGAGAACTACTCCCGGGTGCTCACCCAGAGCGACTTCTGGCGGCAGGCGTTCAACAGCGCGGTGATCGCGCTGGGCACCACGCTCGGTGTGGTGGTGCTCGGCCTCTGCGCCGCGTTCGTGATCGCCCGTTACACCTTCCGTGGCCGGGAGGCGTTGCACACCTTCTTCACGCTCGGCCTGCTCTTTCCGGCCGGCGCGGCCATCCTGCCGCTCTACCTGATGCTGCGGGACCTGAACCTGATCAACTCCTACTACGCGGTGATCCTGCCGCAGGTCGCGTTCTCGCTGCCGATCACGATCGTCATCCTGCGGCCGTTCCTGTCCGCCATCCCGCGGGAGTTGGAGGACGCCGCCGCGATCGACGGCGCGGACCGGCTCGGCTTCCTCTGGCGGATCGTGCTGCCGCTGTCCCGACCGGCGCTCGTCACCGTCGGGATCCTCGCGTTCGTGGCGAGCTGGAACGCGTTCCTGCTGCCGTTGCTGGTCCTCGGCGACGTCAGTCTGCACACCCTGCCGCTGGGCGTGCAGAACTTCTCCAGCCAGTACACCACCGACACCGCGGGCGTTCTCGCCTTCACCTCGCTGGCGATGCTGCCGGCGCTGCTCTTCTTCACGCTCGCCGAGAAGCAGATCGTCGGCGGTCTCCAGGGCGCGGTCAAGGGCTGAGCGGCATCAACACAGCGAAAGGCACACCATGACAGAGGTCCACGCGGCGGTGGACGGGCCGGCCGGTGAGGCGCGGGTCCGGGAGTTGCTCGGGCGGATGACGATCGAGGAGAAGCTCGCGCAGCTCGTCGGGTTCTGGGAGAAGGAGGACGGCGAGGCGGTCGCGCCCCTACAGGGCGAGTTCGCCGCCGTCACCCGGCTCGAGGAGTTCTCCCGGCACGGGCTTGGTCATCTCACCCGCGTCTACGGCACCCGTCCGGTCGACGCCGCCGACCGCGCGGCCTGGCTGTGGAAGTTCCAGCGGGAACTGGTGGCCGGCACCCGGCTGGGCATTCCGGCGATCGTCCACGAGGAGTGCCTCACCGGCCTGTCGGCGTGGAAGGCGGCGACGTTTCCCACGCCGCTGGCCTGGGGCGCCGCGTTCGACCCGGATCTCGTCACCGAGATGGCCGCGGCCATCGGGGCGTCGATGCGGGCCCTGGGCATCCATCAGGGACTCTCGCCGGTGCTTGACGTGATCCGGGACCCGCGCTGGGGGCGGGTCGACGAGTGCATCGGCGAGGACCCCTACCTGGTCGGCACCATCGGCACGTCGTACGTGCGGGGGTTGCAGTCGCAGGGAGTGCACGCCACGTTGAAGCACTTCGTCGGCTACTCCGCGTCGCGCGCCGGGCGTAACTTCGCCCCGGTGCACGCCGGCCCCCGGGAACTCGCCGACGTGCTGTTGCCGCCGTTCGAGATGGCGATCCTCGACGGTGACGCGCGCAGCGTCATGCACTCCTACGCCGAGATCGACGGCGTGCCGGTGGCCGCCGACCCGGCGATGCTCACAGGCGTGCTGCGGGACCGGTGGGGCTTCGACGGCACGGTGGTGGCCGACTACTACGGGGTTGCCTTCCTGAACCTGCTGCACCACGTCGCGGCCGACCACGCGCAGGCCGCGGGCCAGGCGCTGGCCGCCGGCGTCGACATCGAGCTGCCGACCGGCGACGCCTACCTGACGCTGCGGGAGTCGGTGCGGACCGGCGCGGTCGACGAGGCGCTCGTCGACCGGGCGGTGTTGCGGGTGCTGCGGCAGAAGCGGGACCTCGGGCTGCTCGACGCCACGTTCACCGACGAGGCGCCCGAGTCGATCGACCTCGACGCGCCGGAGCACCGGTCGATCGCCCGCCGTCTCGCCGAGGAGTCGGTCGTCCTGGTCGCCAACCAGGGCGTCCTCCCGCTGCCCGCGGGCCGGCGGGTGGCGGTCGTCGGCCCGAACGCGGACCGGCAGGGCGCGCTCTTCGGGTGTTACTCCTTCCTCAACCACGTGCTCGTCCAGCATGCCGGCGTGGAGACCGGCTTCGAGGTGCCGACCGTCCTCGACGCGATGCGCGGCGAGTTCGGCGCCGACCTCGTCACCTGGGCCGGCGGCTGCGACGTGGACAGCGACGACAGGTCCGGTTTCGACGAGGCGGTCGCCACCGCGTCCGCCGCCGACGTCGCCGTCCTGGTCGTCGGTGACCATGCCGGCCTCTTCGGGCGCGGCACGGTCGGGGAGGGCTGCGACCGGGACGACCTGGAGCTGCCCGGCGTCCAGCGGGAGCTGGTCGAGGCGGTCCTGGCGACCGGGACCCCGGTGGTCCTGGTGTTGCTCACCGGCCGGCCGTACGTGGTCGGCTGGGCGCTGGCCCGCTGCGCGGCAGTGGTGCAGGCGTTCTTCCCGGGGGAGGAGGGCGCCGGCGCGATCGCGGCAGTGCTCTCCGGGCGGGTCAACCCGTCGGGCCGGCTGCCGGTCAGCCTGCCCGGTTCCACCGGGGCGCAGCCATATTCCTACCTGCATCCGGAGCTGGGCCAGGGCAACGAGGTCACCAACCTGCCGGCGACGCCCGCGGCGCCGTTCGGCCACGGCCTGTCGTACACGACGTTCGTGCGCTCCGACCTCACCGTGCCGGCCACCGTGCCGACCGACGGGGCGCTGCGCGCGACCGTGCGGGTGACGAACGCCGGGGCGGTGACCGGCGACGACGTGGTGCAGCTCTACGGCCGCGACGTGGTGGCCTCGGTGACCCGGCCGGTGGCGCAGTTGCTCGGCTACCGCCGGGTGCGCCTGGAGCCGGGGCAGTCGGTGACTGTCGAGTTGACGGTGCCCACCACCCGCCTGGCCTTCTCCGATCGCACGCTCACCCGGGTGGTGGAGCCCGGTGACGTCGAGGTGTGGGTCGGCACCAGCGCCCGCCGGGACACGCAGGCGTCGACCACGCTTGTCGGGGACGTCGTCGAGGTCACCACCGCGTCCCCACGCTGGACGACCACGAAGCTGGGCTGACGCCCGTCCGCCGGCCGTCTCGGGGCGGCCGGCGGACGGGCTTTTTATACGCATATTGGGGTTATGTCGGCTTTGACTCCGTAGGCTCCGTGGTGTCATCCGGCGCCGGCCTCAGGGGATGCGTGAGTCAACGTGAACGACGCGGACACCATGGTCCTGCCCCGGCTCGGGCCGGCCGAGATCGGTGTCGAGGACCCGTGGGGTGAGGACGGGCCGGCCCGCCCGCGCCGGGCCGCCGCGCGCGTCGCGGCCGGGGCCACCCGGCGGCGGATCGCCGCGTGGCTGCTGCCGGCGCTGCTGATGGGCGGCCTCGGCGGCGCCGGGCTCGGGACTCCGGGGCTGCGGACCGGGGAGGTGGTGACCTGGCGCGCCGCCACGTCACCGTGGCCCGACGCGCTGGGCGGCGGTCCGGTCGCGCTCGTGCCGTACCACCTGCTGATGCGGGGGTGGGCGGAGCTGTTCGGCGCCGCCGGCCCCACCCTGCGCGTACCCTCCCTGCTGGCGATGATCGGGGCCGCGGCGCTCGTCGGGGCGCTTGCCACCCGGATGTTCGCGCCCGGCACGGGCGTGCTCGCGGGCGTGCTCTTCGCGGCGCTGCCCGTCTCGGCCCGGTCCGCGCGGGAGGCCCAGCCGTACGCCCTGGCGCTGTTCGCGGCCGTGCTCGCCACCTGGCTGCTGCTGCCGGTCCTGGACCGGCCGCACGCGCGCCGCTGCGCCGCCTACGCCGGCGCGGTGGTCCTGCTCGGCCTGTGCCAGCCCGGCGCGCTGCTGCTGCTCGCCGGCCACGGCTGGGTGGTCCTCGCCTTCCGCCGCCGCGCCGCCGGTCGGTGGCTGGTCGCCGCGGCGCCGGGGGTGCTCGCGGTCGCCGTGCTGATCGGGTCCGGCGTGCGCGCCGAGGGGTTGCTCCCACCTGGCGTCCGGGCCGATCCGGCCGCTCTGGCGGCGACGCCACGGGAGTTGTTCGGCGCCGCCGCGCTCGGCGCGATGCTTGCCGGCCTGGCCCTGTTCAGCCTTCCCCTCCGGTACGCCGCCGCGGTCTGCACCGCGTGGGCGCTGGTGCCGGCGCTCGGCCTGCTCGTCGCCGCCGGGGCCGCCCCGGTCTGGTCGCCGGCCGCGCTGCTCTTCACGGTGCCGGCCTGGGCGGTGCTCGGCGCGGTCGCCCTGTCCCGGGCGCGCCCCGGGTGGGCCGCCGCCTGGTGGCCGAACGACCCGGATACGCCTGATCGCCCACTTCGGTGATGATTGCCGGCTTAGCATCGGTCGGGGTTCCGGGCGAGCCCGATGCAGACCATGGGGGAAACGTTGGCCGTCGCCGCCGATACACGCCTGTCCCGCGCCACGGCGCCGAGGGCACCGGCGACGCCGCCGGTCCGTCCGCCGCTGGCCGCGCCGCCCGCACCGGACGGCCGGCCGGTGCCGGAGCGCCGGCAGCGCAACATCCGGGCCCGCCTCGCGTACGCGCGCTGCGGCGCCGTGGCCGGGCCGCTGCGCCCGCCCCGCCACCCCGACGCTGCGGTCGAACTGCGCCCGGCTGCCTCGGTCGCCGCGCGGCTGGTGCTGACCCTGCTGGTGTTCGTCAACAGCGCGGCCGGCCTGCTCTTCGTCGGCTGGCTGCTGCTGCCGCGGCACGTGCCCGGCCCGGGGGTGATCGGGCTCGGCGGCTGGTCGACGGTCGCCGCCCGGCTCGCGTTCTGCGTCGTCGTCGGCGTCGAGCTGATCCGGCTGGCGCAGAACGTGGTGGTGTGGGTGTTCGCCTTCCACGCCAAGGATCCGGTGCCCGTCGATCCGCCGGTCGGCCTGCGGGTGGCCCTGCTCACCACAATCGTGCCGAGCAAGGAGCCGCTCGACGTCGCGGAGCGCACGCTGCGCCGGCTCCGGGAGATCGTCTACTGCGGACAGGTGGACGTGTGGATCCTCGACGAGGGTGACGACCCCGGGGTGCGGGCGATGGCGGCGCGGCTGGGCGTCCGCCACTTCAGCCGCCGGGGGCGGCCGGAGTACAACCAGCCGCGCGGCGAGTTCCGGGCCCGGACCAAGTCCGGCAACCACAACGCCTGGCGGGCCGAGCACGAGCACCACTACGACGTGGTGGCGAACGTCGACCCGGACCACGTGCCGCTGCCGCACTTCCTGGAACGCACGCTCGGCTACTTCCGCGACCCCGACGTGGCGTTCGTGGTGACACCGCAGGTGTACGGCAACATGCACCAGAACTTCGTCGCCCACGGCGCCTCGGTGCAGCAGTACCTCTACAACGGCCTGATCGCCCGGGGCGGCAACGGGCTGGACGCGCCGCTGCTCACCGGCACCGGCCACCTCTACCGGCCGGCGGCCTGGCGGACCATCGGCGGCTACCAGGATTCGATCATCGAGGACCACCTGACGAGCATCCGGATCCACGCGGCCGTCAACCCGGCCACCGGCCGCCTGTGGAAGGGCGTCTACACCCCGGACGTGGTGGCGCTGGGGGAGGGCCCGACCTCCTGGGCCGACTACTTCAACCAGCAGCGGCGCTGGGCGGCCGGCATCTGCGAGATCCTGCTCCGGCGGGAGCTGCGGGCCCCGCGCGAGCTGCCGTCGCGCCGTCGCTGGCAGTACCGCCTGCTCCAGTTCTACTACCCGAGCGTCGCGGTCAGTCTGCTGCTGGGCAACGCCGCCACCGCGCTGTACCTGCTCACCGGCGTCGAGGCGGGCCGGCTCGACCCGCGGGTGTGGGCGACCCTGTGGGGGGCGACGATCGGCACCTGGTTCCTGCTCTGGCTCTGGCTGCGCCGCTTCAACATCGCGCCGCACGAGCGGGAGGAGGTGGGCATGGTCGGCATGGCTCTGGCGTTGTTCGCCGGGCCGGTCTACCTGGCCGCCGCGGTGGGCGCGGTGCTGCGCCGCCGGCTCGGCTTCGTGGTCACCGCCAAGGGGACGCTGCGCACCACGGAGTCGCCGCGCACCTTCCGGCTGCACCTGTGCTGGGCGGGCGCGTCCGCCGGTCTGCTCGCGGCGAGCTTCGCGTTCGACCACAGCCACCCGCTGCTGCGGGTGTGGCCGGCGCTGACGCTTGTCACAGGTCTCGCCCCACCGCTGATCGCCTGGGTGGAGAACGTCCGCTCCGGTCGGGACGACCCGCCGGCGCCGGCGTCGCCCGCGCCGACCGCCGGTGCGGCGCCGTGCTGAGGCTGAGCGTGCCCCGGGTGGGCCTGGCGCTTGTCGGCGCGCTGCTGCTGGCGTACGCCTTCGTGGTGGCGCCCGGCGTGTGGCGCGGCCCGGGCGCGGACGCCCCGGACCGGCGCGCCGGCGGAACCGCGCCGGGGGCGGTGGCGACGGCCGACGCCCCGGCGGCGGCCACGGCCGGTCCCGGCGGCGTGTTTCCGCCGGCCGGCCGGGCGTTCGTCGGGGTGATGACCGACAAGGGGCCGTACGACCTGACCGCCGTGGACCGGTTCGCCGACGCCGCCGGGCGGGCGCCGCAGGTGATGCTCTTCAGCGCCGGCTGGGCGTCCGCCGCCTTCGACCGGAGCCTGTTCGACCGGATCGCCGAGCGGAACATGATGCCGATGCTGGGCTGGGAGCCGTGGGACCACGCGGTGGACATCGCGGCCCGGGACACCGGGCTGCCGGCCCGCCAGGTCGACCGGCTCCGCTCCAGCCAGCCGGACTACCGGCTGGCCCGCATCGCCGCCGGTGACTTCGACGGCTACCTGCGGTCCTGGGCCGAGGGCGTGCGGTCGCTCGGCTATCCGGTGGCGATCCGGTTCGCGCACGAGATGAACGGCGACTGGTACCCGTGGTGCGAGCGGGCCAACGGCAACCACCCGGGCGACTACGTGCGCGCCTGGCGGCACGTGCACGACGTCTTCACCGGGGCCGGGGCGACGAACGTGACCTGGGTGTGGAGCCCGAACGCCAGATGGGACAAGACCACCGCCGGGCTGACCGGGCTCTACCCGGGCGACGACTACGTCGACTGGGTCGGCGTCACCGGCTACTACGGCATGGGCGCGTTCACCAAGTCGTACTCCACCTTCGACCAGATCTTCGGACCGACCATCGCCGAGATCCGCGCCGTGACGCGCCGGCCGCTCGTCGTCACCGAGACCGGCGCCTCGGACACCGGCGGGCGCAAGGCCCGGTGGATCCGGGACACGTTCGACGCGCTGCCCCGCTATCCGGACCTGATCGGGTTGATCTGGTTCGAGGTGGACAAGGAACAGGACTGGCGCGTCGCCGGCTCGCCGGACGCGGCGGCGGCGTTCGCCGAGTCGGTCGCGGCCGACCGGTACGACGTGACCTGGTCGGCGGCGATGCGCCCGCGGACCGTTGTGGACGAGTAGGCGTGGTCATCGGCCGTCCCGGTGGCGTCACCGCTCGGCGACACCCCCCACCGCGCCGGTGACGACCTGGTGACGCGGCCTGCGGCAGGGTCGCGGCACGAGGACGGCACGGCGCGAGGGGGCGGCATGATCAGGACGATGCTCCGGTTGCGGGCGCGTCCCGGCTGCGAGCCCGCGATCGGGCCGGCCTGGGAGGGCGTGGTCGGGCAGCTCCGCGGCCTCACCGGCGGCCTCCGGCACGAGCTGCTCCGCGACGCCCTGGACCCGCACGGCTTCGTCGTGGTCACCGAGTGGACCGACGAGGCGGCGCTGCGCGCGTACCGGGAGGGGGCGGTGGCGGCACGCCTGGCCGACCTGCTCCGGCCGCTCACCGAGCCGGCCGGGCCGCCGGACTACCCGCTGCTGGCCGAGACGGAGGAGGGCACCGGCCCGGTCTACGTGGACGTGGAGCTGACCGTGCCGTGCGCCCGCCTCGCCGAGTTCCACCGCGGCTACCCCGAGGTGGTGCGGCGGATGGCGGCCGTGCCCGGCTACCGGCGCGAGCAACTGCTCCGCGAACCCGGCACGGACACGCACCACATCCTCGCCGAGTGGGACGGCGCGGCCGAGTTCCTCGACTGGATCGCCGACCCGGCCCACGCCTCGGCGCAGGCCGGCCCGATCGCACCGTTCCTGCTGGACATCCGACGCCGCCTCTTCCACGTCGTGTCCGACGGCGGCGGCCGACACCACACCACGGTCAGGGAGGCCGACGTGCAGAGGACAACTGACGTACTCGTCGTCGGGGCGGGGCCCACCGGGCTGACCGCCGCCGTCGAGCTGGCCCGCCGCGGCGTCGGCTGCCAGGTGATCGACCGGCTGGCGACCCCGCCCGGCCAGGCCGACAAGGCGATCGGCGTGCACTGCCGCACCATGGAGATCTGGGAGGAGCAGGGCGTCGTCCGGGAGGCGATGGACGCCGGCATCTGGCTCACCGGCAACATGGTCTTCGTCAACGGCGCGCAGACCCACCGGATGAGCTGGGAGCTGCCCGGCCTGCCCTACGCCCACCTGGGCCTGCCGCAGTACGAGACCGAGCGGATCCTCACCGCCCGGCTCGCCACGCTCGGGGTGCGTCCGCGACGCGGCGCCGAGCTTGTCGACTTCACCCAGGACGCCGACGGCGTGACCGCCACCGTCCGCACCGCCGACGGCGCCACCGAGACGGTACGGGCGGCGTACCTCGTCGGCTGCGACGGCGCGCACAGCCGGGTCCGCGAGCGGCTCGGGCTCACCTTCACCGGCGGGCTGGGCCGCTTCCCGCAACTGTTCATGCTCGTCGACGTCGACGTGGACTGGGACATGCCGGACGGGCACCTGCTGCGGTTCCTGCACACCACCGACGGGCAGATGGACGGGATGCTCGTCTGCGTGCCGCTGCGCGGCGAGCACCGCTACCGCATCGCCACCCTGGCCCCGCCCCGGTTCTTCGCCCAGACCGGCGGGCAGGACGCGCCGCCCGGGTTCAGCGAGGAACTCGGCTCCCCGACCCTCGACGACGTGCAGGCCGCCCTCGACCGCCTCGCGCCGCCCGGCACCCGGGCGTCGAACCTGCGCTGGTCGTCGGTGTTCCGGATCAGCCACGGCATCGTCGACCGCTACCGCCACGGCCGGGTCTTCGTCGCCGGCGACGCCGCCCACCTGCACCCGCCGGCCGGCGGGCAGGGCATGAACACCGGCATCCAGGACGCCTGGAACCTGGCCTGGAAGCTGGCCCTGGCGGTGCGCGGGCTCGCCGCGCCGGGGCTGCTGGACAGCTACGAGGCCGAGCGACGGCCGGAGGGCGAGGAGATCGTCGGCCGCGCGGTGCGGCTGGCGGGCACCGAGGAACTGGACCGCGCCGACCTGGAACGGCAGTTCCGCCAGGAGATGTCGCTGCTGCTCAGTTACGCCGGCAGCCCGCTGGTCGGGGAGACCGTCGCCGACCCGGCGGCGCTCGCCGACGCGCCCCGACCCGGCGACCGCGCGCCGGACGTCGAGGGCCTGCGCCGGCGCGGCGTCGGCCATCCGCTGCGGCTACGGGACCTCACCCGGGGCACCCGGCACACCCTGCTGCTCTACGCCGACGCCACGGCCGGCGCGGCGGAGCTGGCCGGTCTCGCCGACCTCTGCGCCGACGCGCGGCGGCAGGCCGGCGGGGAACTCGACGCGTACCTGCTGCTCGACCCGGACGTCGGCGGGCCGGGCCCGGCCGACCCGCCGGTGCTGCGCGACGGCGACCGTCGGTTCCGGGCCGGGTACGGCCTGGCCGGCACCGGGCTCTACCTGATCCGCCCGGACGGGCACGTCGGCTTCCGGGGCGCCCCGGTCGACGCCGACGCGCTCCGCAAGCACCTGGGCCTGGTGTTCGGCGGCGCCAGGTGAGCCGGATCCGCACGGTCCTGGCGATGCGCACCCGCGAGGGCTGCGCGGAACGCTTCGAGGCCGAGTGGCGCACCGCCGCCGAGGAGATCCGCACCCTGGACGGCTGCCTGCACCAGGACCTGGTCCGCGACGCCGACGACCCGCGCAGCTATCTGATCATCAGCGACTGGGCGGACCGGGAACGGTTGGACGCGTTCGGCCGCAGCGCGCACCGCGACCGGCTGCTGCGCGTGGTCCGCGAGCTGCGCGAGTCCGCCCAGCGGCACACCTACCAGGTGCTGCACAGCGTGACCGGCGAACCGGGGGAGGCCCGATGACCGAGGATGTGGTGCCCGCCGCCGAGCTGTACACGGACGCGTTCGCGGCCGACCCCTACCCGACCCTCGCCCGGCTGCGCGCCCAGCGGCCGGTCTGCCCGGTCGGCTCGCCACGCTTCGACTCCTGGCTCATCACCCGGTTCGACGACGCGCGGGCGGCGCTCACCGACCCGCGCCTGTCCAAGGACCTCTACGGGCCCGACCAGCACTACCTGCGGATCTTCGGCCCGAACTCGGAGGGGTTGAACCGCAACATGCTCAACTCCGACCCGCCCGAGCACACCCGGCTGCGCCGGGTCGTGTCGCAGGCGTTCGCGCCGCGCCGGATCGAGGCGCTGCGCCCCCGGGTGGCCACGATCGTGGACCACCTCATCGACAAGATGATTCCGCAGGGCGAGGCGGACCTGATGCGCGACTTCGCCATCCCGCTGCCGATGACTGTCATCTGCGAGCTGCTCGGCGTGCCGCCGGCCGACCACGACCGGGTGCTCGACTGGACCCAGGTCATCCGCACCTCCGGCTCGACCAGCCGGCCGCCCGCCGAGGAACGGGCCGCGGTGCAGGAGGCCCAGCTACGGCTGCACCACTACCTGGCCGACCTGGTCCGGGCCAAGCGCGACGACCCGGCCGACGACATCATCGGCGCGCTCGTCGACGCGGTCGACCGGGACCGGACGCTGTCCGAGGCGGAGCTGGTGACCACCACGTTCCTGTTGCTGTTCGCCGGGCACCAGACCACCGCCGACTTCCTCGGCAACGCGGTGCTGGCGCTGCTCACCCACCCGGAACAGCTCGACCTGCTGCGCACCACGCCGCGCCTGCTGCCCACCGCGATCGAGGAACTGCTGCGGTTCGACGGCCCGCTGCCGGTGGCCAGCCCGCGCATCGCCACCGAGGACGTCGACTACCAGGGGGTACGCATCCCGCGCGGGTCGATCGTCGGGGTGGCGATCAACGCGGCCAACCACGACCCGGCCCACTTCACCGATCCCGACCGGCTCGACCTGCGCCGGGTCCGGGGACCGCACCTGGGCTTCGGCCACGGCGTGCACTACTGCCTGGGCGTCTCGCTGGCCCGGATGGAGGCGCTGCTCGCGCTCTCCGCGCTGCTGCGCCGGCTGCCCGGGCTGCGCCTCGCCGTGCCGCTCGCCGAGGTGCGCCGGCTGCCCGCCGCCTCGCCGTTCCGCGGCCTGCTGGAACTGCCTGTCACCTTCTCCGTCCAGCACTCACCCAAGGAGCAGTCATGGTCTTCCGAAACGTGATCGTCTGCCACATGGTCCCCGGCAGCGACGAGACCGTCGGCGCCGTCTTCGGCCACTACGACCAGGTCACCCGCCCGCAGGACCTCGGGGTGATCGGGCGCTACCTGCTGTCCCACCACGACCTCTACCTGCACGTGATCGAGCGGGAGCAGGACCCGCGGATCTCCGGGCAGACCCGCGGGCTGCCCGCGTTCCAGAAGATCGCCGAGGAGATCGGCCCGTACGTGACGCCGTACCCACGCTACTGGAAGAACCCGTCGGACTCGGTGGCGAAGGAGTTCTACCACTGGGCGCCGGCCGGCGAGCCGCCGGCGGACACCACGCTCACCGTGATCGTCGGGCGGATCAAGCCGGGCGCCGAACCGGACGTGGCCCGGGTGTTCGGCGAGTCCGACGCCGGGTCGCTCCCGCTCGACCTGGGCGTCACCGGCCGCTGGCTCTACTCGATCGACGACGTCTACGTCCACCTGCTCGAACAGGAGACGTCGGCCGCCGAGGCCACCCGCGACCAGCATGCCGACAAGCCGGCCTTCGGCAAGGTGATGCAGGATCTCGGCCCGTACGTCGAGCCGTACCGGCCGGACCTCTGCCACGGCCCGCAGGACCAGGTGGCGACCGTCTTCTACCGCTGGCGCGCCCAGGACTGAGCGTCGCCGGAGGTTTACACGCCGGTAACGGTGTGTCAGCCTCGTGGGCGCGCTCCCACGTCGCCGGTGGTCGGCATCCGGGGGAGCCGGAGGGCGGTGCGCCGTGACGGCGCCGGTGGACGTCGAGCTGGTGACGGCCGCGCGCCGGGGCGACCGGAGCGCGCTCGCCGCGCTGCTCGCCGCGCACCTGTCGCTCGTGTACAACGTGGTCGGACGCGCGCTCGCCGGGCACGCGGACGTCGACGACGTGGCGCAGGAGGTCATGCTGCGGGTGGTCGAGCGGCTGCCCGCGCTTCGCGACCCGGAACGCTTCCGGGCCTGGCTTGTCACCATCGCCATCCGACAGGTCCGGGAACACGCCCGCCGGCGGGCCGCGTCCCGGCAGGTGCCGCTGGATCCGTCCGCGGAGCCGCCGGACCCGGCCGCGGACGTGGCCGGCGCGGCGCTGGCCGGGGTAAGCCGGGACGCCGAGCGGCGGGATGTGCGCTCCGCCGTCGAGTGGCTCGGGCCCGACGACCGCGAGGTGCTCGCCCTGTGGTGGCGGGAACTCAACGGCGAGCTGAACCGCGCCGACCTGGCCGAGGCGCTGGCGGTCGGCCCGGCGCACGCGGCGGTCCGGATCCAGCGGATGCGCAGCCGCCTGGCGCAGGCGTACACCGTGCTTGGCGCGTGGTGGGCCACGCCGCGCTGCCCGGGGTTGGCCCACGCCGCGCGGGGCTGGGACGGTGCGCTCGCCCCGATCTGGCGCAAGCGGCTGGGCCGGCACGTGCTCGCCTGCCCGCGCTGCCTCGCGGCCGGCCGGGACAGGTGCCGGCATCGGCGCCGACCTGACCGCCTCCTGGGAGATCCGCGGAAAACCGTTGCCCCGGTCGCGGCGGCCCGTCTGTGTGCTGACGGGCCGCCGGGCAGCACCCGTTCCGGGCACCGCTCCCTGCCGCGAGGGCCGCCGCCAGCGATGGCGGTGCCGGTGGGGGCGACACACCGCATCCGCACCGACCCCGGGAGAACCGTGAGACTTCTCGTCCGACGACAGACGGCGGCCGTGCTCGCCGTCCTCGTCACCACCGCCATCGCCGCCGTGGGCGTCGCCACCGCCCGCCCGTCCCAGGCCGCCGCGGGCTGCCAGATCGACTACCGGGTCACCGCGCAGTGGTCCGGCGGCTTCAGCGCCGCCATCACCATCCGTAACCTCGGTGACACGCTCACCGGCTGGCGTCTCGGCTGGACGTTCCCGGCCGGGCAGACCGTCGCGCAGGCGTGGGGCTTCACCGCCAGTTCATCAGGCGCGGCAGTGGTCGCCACAAACGTCGACTGGAACGCGACGATCGCCGCCGGCGCGAGTGTCGAGGTCGGCTTCAACGGCACGTCGAGCGGCACCACCAACCCGAGCCCGACCGCGTTCACGCTCAACGGCGTGGCCTGCGGCGGCGGGTCCACGCCGACCGCCACCCCGACGTCCAGGCCGACCACAGCGCCGCCGACCACTCCGCCGCCGACCACGCCGCCGCCGGCCGGCAAGCCGACGGTGGCCGCGGACGGCAGCGGCAGCTACCGCACCGTGCAGGAGGCGGTGGACGCGGTGCCGGCGAACAACACCACCCGCCGGGTCATCACCATCAAGCCCGGCACCTACCGGCAGGTCGTGCGCGTGCCGGCGAACAAGCCGAACGTCACCTTCCAGGGCCTCGGCTCGTCCCCGTCGAACACGGTGCTCGTGTTCAACAACTCGGCCACCAGCAGCGGCACCTTCGCCAGCGCCAGCGTGTTCGTCGACGGCGCGAACTTCGTCGCGGAGAACCTGACCATCGCCAACGACTACGTCGAGAACAACACGACAGTCGACCAGCAGGCCGTCGCGCTGCACCTCAACGCCGACCGGGCCGTGCTGCGCAACGTCCGGCTCCTCGGTGACCAGGACACCTTCCTGGCAAACGTGCGCGCCCGCGCCTACGTGGTCGACTCCTACATCGAGGGCACCGTCGACTTCATCTTCGGCGACGGCACCGTCGTCATCCACGCCTCCACCATCCACGAGAAGCGTTCCACAGGCGCCCCCATCACCGCCGCCCGAACCGACCCCGCCAAGCCCTACGGCTTCCTGATCTACCGGTCCACCGTCACCGGCACCGGCACCGGCACCAACAACACCACGCTCGGCCGCCCCTGGGGGCAGGGCGCCCAGGTGCTCTACCGCGAATCCACCCTCAGCAACACCGTCAAGACCAGCCAGCCATGGACCGACATGAGCGGCAACACCTGGCAGAACGCCCGTTTCTCCGAATATCGCAACACCGGCCCCGGCGCGACAGTCAACGGCAACCGCCCCCAGTTGAGCGACGCCCAGGCCGCCAACTACACCCCGCAGAAGTACCTGGCCGGCACCGACGGCTGGAACCCGATGTAACACCGCGTGAGGTCGGCGGCCGGGACGGCGGGCGGGTCACCTCCCCGCGGTCCCGGCCGATCGTCCGCCACGGGCAAACCGGCCCGGCGACGGCGCCTGATGCGCGAGGCTGAGACCGGGGCGTACGGGGGTGTCGGATGCCGACCAAGCAGATCATCCAGCACATCGGGGCGCTGCTGGACCTGGCCGGGGTGCTTGTCATCGGGGTCGGCGTCGCGGTCGCCACGGTGGTGTACGCGGTGCGCTGCGCCCGGACCCGGGAGGTGGTGACGCACTACCGGGCGTATCGGCAGGGGGTGGGGCGGGCCATCCTGCTCGGCCTGGAGTTCCTGGTCGGCGGCGACATCATCCGCACCGTCGCGGTGTCGCCCACCTTCACGAGCGTCGGCGTGCTGGCGCTGATCGTGCTGGTCCGGACGTTCCTCAGCTTCTCGCTCGAGGTCGAGTTGGACGGTCGCTGGCCCTGGCAGGGCAAGCCGCCGGGGGGAAGCGCGTCGGGGGCGGCCCGGACGTGACATTGCTTGCTGGCGGGCACAGTTCCGCAGGTGAGAGGTTTGATCCCGACTCTCCGGGTCACTGATACCGGGAGTGACGACGGAGAGGGGAACACCGGTGCCCGACACGATCCGGACCAGGTCCAGTCAGGACGCCGCGCTGCCGTACGGCGTCACCGACCCGTTGCTGTGGCGGGCCGCGTACGACGTGGCCGCGAACCACCGGCCCGACGCCGAGGGCCGGTGCTCCAGCCTGCTCTGCGCGGGCCGGCCGGCGCCCTGCGAGCCGCTTGACTCGGCCCGCCGGGCGATGCGACTGGCCGGGGACACCGGCCGCCGCTCCGGCCGCGACGGGTCGACCGGCCGCGCGGTCGGGGAGCGGCGGCGGGCCGCCTGAACCGCCCGCCGGCCGTGCGGTTCGAACCATGGACGTCCCGCTCCCGTGTTTATGATCGACAACTCGACCGGAATGCGGGACATGAGGAGGGTTCGTGACCGTCGACGCCCACGCCTTCTGGCTCCGCGCCCCCGGCGAGGGTGAGATCCGGCCGGTCCGACTCGCCCCGCCCGGCCCCGGCGAGGTGCTGGTCCGCACCCGGTTCTCCGGGGTCAGCCGGGGCACCGAGACGCTCGTCTTCGCCGGCCGGGTCCCGGCCGACCAGCACGCCGCCATGCGCGCCCCCTTCCAGGAGGGCGACTTCCCGGCGCCGGTGAAGTACGGCTACCTCAGCGTCGGCACGGTCGAGGCCGGCGACGAGCGGCTGCGCGGCCGTACCGTGTTCTGCCTGTACCCGCACCAGAGCGCGTACGTGGTCCCGGCCGACGCCGTGGTGGTCGTGCCGGACGGCGTGCCGGCGGAGCGCGCCGTGCTGGCCGGCACCGTGGAGACCGCGGTGAACGCGCTCTGGGACGCCGCGCCGCTGGTCGGCGACCGGGTCACCGTGATCGGCGGCGGAATGGTCGGGTGCGGGGTGACCGCCCTGTTGGCCCGGTTCCCCGGCGTACGGGTCGAGCTTGTCGACGCCGACCCGGCCCGGGCCGCGGTGGCCGAGGCGCTCGGGGTCGACTTCGCCTCGCCCGCCGACGCCGCCGGCGACCGCGACCTGGTGGTGCACGCCAGCGCCAGCGCCGCCGGGCTGCAACGCGGCCTGGAGCTGCTCCGCCCGGAGGGCACCGTGCTGGAGCTGAGCTGGTACGGCGACCGCCCGGTCACCCTCGCGCTCGGCGGCGCGTTCCACTCCCGGCGGCTCGGCATCCGCAGCAGCCAGGTCGGCACCGTGTCGCCCCGGCGTGCCGACCGCAGCTATGCCGACCGGCTCGCCCTCGCCCTGGACCTGCTGGTCGATCCGGCGTTCGACGCGCTGCTCACCGGCCGGTCCCGCTTCACCGACCTGCCCGACGTGCTGGACCGGCTCGCCTCGGGCGAGCTGCCGGCGCTCTGTCATCTCATCACCTACGGCGAGGAGTGATCGTGTTCAGCGTGACCGTCCGGGACCACATGATGGTGGCCCACAGTTTCCGCGGCGAGGTGTTCGGCCCGGCCCAGAAGCTGCACGGCGCGACCTTCGTCGTCGACGCCACGTTCCGCCGGCCGGAGCTGGACGCGGACGGGGTGGTGGTCGACATCGGGCTGGCCACCGAGCAGCTCAAGGCCGTGCTGGGCGAGCTGACCTACCGCAACCTGGACGACGAGCCGGCCTTCGCCGGGGTGAACACCACCACCGAGGTGCTGGCCCGCACCGTCGCCGACCGGCTCGCCGACGCGACGCACGCCGGCCGGCTGGGGGAGGGGGCGCGGGGCCTGGCCGGGATCACCGTCACCCTGCACGAGTCGCACGTCGCGTGGGCGAGCTACGAGCGCTCGCTGTGACCGGATGACCGCCGTCCACGTGGTGCTGCCGGGCGACATCGACGACCCGGCGAACCCCAGCGGCGGCAACGCCTACGACCGCCACGCCTGCCAGGGGCTGGCCGCGCTCGGCTGGGCCGTGCGCGAGCACCAGGTGCCGGGTGGGTGGCCGCATCCGGGCGAGCCGGAACGGACCGCGCTCGCCGGTCTGCTCGGCGCGCTTCCCGACGGCGCGACGGTGCTGCTCGACGGCCTGGTCGCCTCGACCGTGCCGGACGTGCTCGCCCCGCACGCCGCCCGGCTGCGCCTGGTGGTGCTCGTGCACCTGCCGATCGAGGACGAGGCCGAGCGGCGGGCGCTCGCGGCGGTGACCGCGGTGGTGACCACGAGCGAGTGGACCCGCCGCCGGCTGCTGGAGCGCTGTCCGCTCGCCCCCGAACGGGTGACTGTCGCCCCGCCCGGGGTCGACCCGGCGCCGCTCGCCCCCGGCACGCCCGGCGGGGGCCGGCTGCTCTGCGTCGCGGCGGTCACCCCGATCAAGGGGCACGACCTGCTGGCCGCCGCGCTCGCCGAGGTCGCGGACCTGGACTGGACCTGCGACTTGATCGGGCCGCTCGACCGGGACCCGGCGTTCGTGGACCGACTGCGCCGGCGGCTCACCGCCACCGGACTGACCGGCCGGGTCCGGTTGGCCGGCCCGCGCGCCGGAGCGGATCTGGCCGACGCGTACGCCGCCGCCGATCTGCTGGTCCTGGCCTCCCGGCGGGAGACCTACGGCATGGTGGTGACCGAGGCCCTGGCCCGGGGCGTACCGGTGCTTGCGGGCGACACCGGCGGCCTGCCGGCCACCCTCGGGCGCGCCCCCGGCGGCGACCGGCCCGGCCTGCTGGTGCCGCCGGACGACGCGGGCGCCGCCGCCGGCGCGCTGCGCCGCTGGCTCACCGACCCCGGCCTGCGGGACCGGCTGCGTCGCGCGGCCCGGCAGCGGCGGGACACCCTCACCGGCTGGCCGGTCACCGTGGACCGGCTGGCGACGGCGCTGAAGGAGGCGACCGCGGCATGACCACCTCACTCCCACCCGACTTCGCGGACTGGCTGCGGCTGCGCGAGCCGGCCGACGCCGACGCCCGCTCGGCCGAGCTGGTCGACGCGGTCCGCGACCGGCTCCCCGCCGACCGGCCGCTCGTCGTGCACGACCTGGGCAGCGGCACCGGTTCGATGGCCCGCTGGCTGGCCCCCCGGCTGCCCGGCCCGCAGCGCTGGGTGCTGCACGAGCGCGACCGCGACCTGCTGGCGCTTGCCGGCGGTGGGCTCACCGCCGCCGACGGCGCGCCGGTGACGGTGACCACCCGGGGCTCGGACATCACCCGGCTGACCGCGACCGACCTGGCCGACGCCCACCTGGTCACCGCCTCGGCGCTGCTGGACATGCTCACCGCCGACGAGATCGACCGGATGGTCACGGCCTGTGCCGGTCACCCGACGCTGTTCGCGCTCAGCGTGTCCGGCCGGGCCGAGTTCACCCCGGCCGACCCGCTCGACGCCGAGCTGGCCGCCGCGTTCAACGCCCACCAGCGGCGCACCGTCGACGGGCGGGCCCTGCTCGGGCCGGACGCGGTGGACGCCACCGTGGCGGCGTTCGGCCGCCACGGCGTCGGGGTGGCGGTGCGGTCCACCCCGTGGCGGCTCGGCCCGGAGCGGGCCGCGCTGACCGCCGAGTGGCTGTCCGGCTGGGTCGACGCGGCCGTCGAGGAACGCCCGCATCTGGCCGGCCCCGCCGCGACGTATAGGAAGTGGCGGCTCGCCGAGGCCGCCGCCGGCCGGGTCGAGGTGGTGCTGCACCACGCCGACCTGCTCGCCGGGTGAACCGAACGGCCCGCCGACACGTGACATCCGGTGGGAACGAGGGAGGACCGTTTGTCACATGTCGCCATCGCCGCGCCCGTACCGGCCCGGCCCCGCCGGGTCCGGGCGCGGCCGGCCCGGATGCTCCCCGCCTGGGTACGCCGGGCCTGGGTGCGTCCGGCCGCCGGGCTGGCCGTGCTCGCCGCGCTCGTCGGGTACGTGGGCACCGGCCCGTTCCTGGCCGGACTGCGGTTGATCGACGCCCCGGCGCTCGCCGCCGCGCTCGGTATCGGCGTGGTCACCACCGTCTGCTGCGCCTGGCGCTGGTCGCTCGTCGCCGGCGGACTGGGCGTACGGCTGCCGATGCGGGCCGCCGTGGCGCACTGCTACCGGGCGATCTTCCTCAACTCCACCCTGCCCGGCGGCGTGCTCGGCGACGTGCACCGGGCGGTGCGGCACGGCCGGGACGCCGGTGACGTGGCCCGGGGCGTCCGGGCCGTGGTGTGGGAGCGCACCGCGGGTCAGGTGGTGCAGGTGGTCATCGCGGTGACCGTGCTCGCCGCGTTCCCGTCCCCGGTCCGCCCCTACCTGCCGGCGCTTGCGGCTGTCCTGGCGGTGGCCGCCGTGGCGCTGGTGCTGGCCGCCCGCGCGGTGCCCCGATCGGGGGCGTCCCGGTCCGCCCGGGTGGCCCGCGCCGCGCTCGCCGACGTCCGCTCCGGGCTGCTGGCCCGGCGCACCTGGGCCGGTGTGGTGATCGCCTCGACCGTGGTGTTCGCCGGTCACCTGGCCACCTTCCTGGTGGCGGCCCGCACCGCGGGGGTGGACGCGCCGCTGTCCCGCCTGCTGCCGCTGACCCTGCTCGCCCTGCTGGCCATGGCGGTGCCGCTGAACGTGGGCGGTTTCGGGCCGCGGGAGGGCGTCGCCGCCTGGGCGTTCGCGGCGGCCGGCCTGACCGCCGCGCAGGGCGTCGCCACCGGCACCGTGTACGGCGCGCTGGTCCTGGTGGCCAGCCTGCCCGGCGCCGTCGTGTTGCTGGCCCGCCGGCTGCCGAGCCGGGAGCCCGGCAACTGTCGGTGATCCCGCATACGGTGAGGGTGCGAGGTGTGCGTCGTCGGGCCCGCCCGGCGACTGAACGGAGGAGAACCATGGACGAGTCCCTGCCCAGCGCGACGATCCGGACCCGGGTCACGGTCCCGCTACGGTTCCCCGACGGATATGTGACCACCGCGCGGGTGCACACGTTCCACGGCCTGGTGGACGGCCGCGAGCACCTGGCGTTCGGGCTGGGTGAGCACGGTGGGGCCAACCCGCCGCTGGTCCGCCCGCACAGCGAGTGCCTCACCGGTGACGTGTTCGGCAGCCAGCGCTGCGACTGCGGCCCGCAGTTGCGCGAGGCGGTCGAGCGGATCGCCGAGGCCGGCGGCTACCTGCTCTACCTGCGCCAGGAGGGGCGGGGCATCGGCCTGTACGCCAAGCTCGACGCGTACGCCCTCCAGGACGACGGCCTCGACACGTACGAGGCGAACCTGGCCCTGGGCCGGGGCGCCGACGAGCGGGACTACACCGTGGCCGCGCAGATGCTCGCCGCGCTGGGCGTGGCCCGGGTGGCCCTGCTCAGCAACAATCCCGACAAGGCCGACCAGATCGAGCGGCTGGGCATCGCCGTGGTCGACCGGGTCACCACAGGCGTGCACCTGTCCCCGGCCAACGCCGACTATCTGGCGGCCAAGGTCACCCGCGCCGACCACGCTCTCGACCTGCCGTTCGTGCCGTGACCACCCGCCCGTACGTGCTGCTGAGCTGCGCGATGTCGATCGACGGTTACATCGACGACGCGACCACCGAGCGGCTGCTGCTCTCCAACGACGACGACCTGGACCGGGTCGACGCGACGCGGGCCGGTTGCGACGCGATCATGGTGGGCGCGGCCACGGTCCGCCGCGACGATCCCCGGCTGCTGGTGCGCAGCGAGCGGCGGCGGGCCGTCCGGGTGGCCCGGGGCCTGCCGCCGTCGCCGGTGAAGGTGACGGTCACCGGCAGCGGCGACCTCGATCCGGGGGCCCGGTTCTTCACCACAGGCGACGGGCTCAAGCTTGTCTACTGCCCGAGCGGGGTGGTGGAGAAGGCCCGGGAGCAGGTGGGCGCCGTGGCCACCGTGGTCGACGCCGGTGAGCCGGCCACCCCGGCCGTGGTGGTCGCCGACCTGGCCGTGCGGGGGATCGGCAGGTTGATGGTCGAGGGCGGCGGCATGATGCACCGCCAGTTCCTCACCGCCGGCCTCGCCGACGAGCTGCACCTGGTGGTCGCGCCGTTCTTCGTGGGGGACGGCCGGGCGCCCCGGTTCGTCGGGGAGGGCCGCTTCCCGTGGCATCCGGGCCGCCGCGCCCGGGTGATCGAGGTACGCCAGATCGGCGACGTGGTGCTCACCCGTTACGCGCTGTCCGACCGCTGTCCGGCCTGACCACAACGCCGCTCCCGGTTCGCTCTTGTGCAAGCTCACGGTCGAAGTTAGTTTGTTGACCATCCATACGAACACTCCACCGTGCATCCCTCCCGAAGGGGGACCGATGAGCGAGCACCACCCCGATCCAGGCTCCTCCCGCCGCCGCTTCCTCGGCCTGGTCGGCCTCGGCGTGGCCGCCACCACCGCCGGGCCGCTGCTCGCCGGCTGCTCCGAGAAGCCCGCCGGCTCCGGCGGCGCCCAGCAGCTCGACGCCGTCTCCGGCCTGCTGCCGACGCACAAGGACCCGACCGGCGCCATCAAGCCCGACATCATCGGCACCCGCCCGGTGCCGGACGGCTACACCAGCTACCCGGCCACCCTGGTCGACGCCATCACCGAGAAGCCGGGCACCAGCGGCAAGCAGGTCACCGCGATGACGCCCGCGTGGGGGCCCGCGCCGACCGGCATCGCGCAGAGCGCCTACCTCCAGGCCGTCAACGCCGAGCTGGGCACGCCTGTCAACTTCACCATCCAGGACGGCATCACCTACGCCGACAAGCTCAACGCGATGCTCAGCGCCCGCGACGTGCCGGAGCTGCTCTGCGTGCCGAGCTGGGAGGTGGAGAAGATCCCGCGCTTCGCCGAGGCGATCAAGGCGCTCTTCGAGGATCTCACCGACCACCTCAAGGGCGACGCCGTGTCCGCGTACCCGATGCTTGCGAGCTTCCCGACCGGGGCCTGGCGCCAGGCGGTGTGGAACGAGCGGCTGGTATCCGTGCCGAACCCCACCGACGGGCCCTTCCCCTGGGCGCTGTTCGCCCGGAAGGATCTGCTCGACGCGCGCGGCCTGGCGCTGCCGGCCAACCTGGACGATCTGCTCTCCGCCGCCAAGCAGGTCACCGACCCGGCCCGCAAGGTGTGGGCGTTCGACGACGTCTTCGCCATGATCCAGATGTTCCACCGGGTGCCCGGCTCCAACCAGGGATGGCGGCTGCGCTCCGACGGGACGCCGGAGTTCAAGTACGAGACCCCGGAGTTCCGCCAGGCGCTCGAGGTGATGGCCAAGATCTACAAGGACGGTCTCGTCCACCCGGACATCGTGGCCAGCCGGGGCGCGGACGCCAAGCAGCTCTTCGCCAAGAACGGCGCGATCGTGTTCAAACAGGACGGCGTCGGCTTCTGGCAGGGCGCCCAGGCCGAGCACCAGAAGACCAACCCCGCGTTGAACATCCAGGCGGTGCCGATCTTCTCCGCCACGGGGGGCGATCCGCTGGTCTGGGGCGAGGACAAGCCGATCTCCTACACCTTCGTCAAGAAGGGCCTCGGCAAGGACCGGGTCCAGGAGCTGCTGCGGATCATCAACTGGTGCTCCGCGCCGCTCGGCAGCCAGGAGGCCCAGCTCCGCGACTTCGGCGTCGAGGGCAAGCACCACACCAAGTCGCCGAACGGGCCGGTCAAGACCGATCTGGCGTTCAAGGAGATCGCGAACCAGTACTTCTTCATCAGCGGTCGAAACCCCACCATCGGGCCGTACCCGGAGACCCCCCGCTACGTGCCGGACGTGCTGAACTACTCCAACCAGATGGTCAAGTTCCTGGAGAAGAACCCCTGGGCCGGGGTCAAGCTGGAGATGCCGGCCGCCCTGAAGGCCAACCAGGTGCCCACCGAGGACAAGTTCACCGACGTCCTGCGCGGCCGGCGTCCGATGAGCGACGTGGACGCCATCGTCACCGAGTGGAAGGCGAACGGCGGGGAGGAAGCCCGCAAGCTGCTCGCCGAGTCGCTGCCCAAGGCGGCCAAGTGAGCGAGCCGGCCGTCGTGGGGGGGGCCCGGCGGGGCCGCCCCCCCCACCCCGCCCCACCCCGACGCGCGGCCCCCCCGCGCCCGGGGGCGCGGGGGCCCC
>NZ_JAXCFT010000014.1:0-45663 GCF_056150385.1 Micromonospora marincola
GTGAACGGTAAGATCCACTCCTGGCGGGCCGCCGAGATCACCTGCACCCCGACATGATCCACCATGGACCGGCTACCGAGTTACGAGACGTCCTTTAGGGCGGACCGTCTTGTCGTACCGCTTGCGGGTGGCGGGCAGAGCGCCGCGGTCCGCCATCAGCGCCCTCCCGCGTCGGAGGAGCGTGGCCCTAACGCCCGACCCGGATCGGCCCTGGTCGGATGGATCGGGGTGCTCCGTGGGTGCTCGGACGTCGGGGAACTAGGGGTCGCCAGGCTGGACTGCGCCGGATTTTTGACTCTATCTACCAGTGCTTATTCGATTGATGTTCATCGCGCTAATCCCGCACCAGCAAGAACGTGTTCGGATTGAGCTGGACGTGGCCGGACTGGGCTGGACTAATCACCTACGGATCAGAAGGTTAGGGGTTCGAGTCCCTTCGGGCGCACAAGATCAAGAGGGGCCTGACCTGCGGAAACGCGGATCAGGCCCTTTGTGCTGTCTGGCCTACCTGGACAGTGGGTGTCACGTGGGTGCGATGAGGGTGCAGCCCCGGAGACGGCCTTCTCGCGGGTTTGTCGGGACGTGACCTGCGGCTTTGTAGCCTGCTTGCGCTTCGGCCGGGCCGGAGCACCTGTTTTAGGTTTCGTCGGCACCGGGGTGGCGGCTTTGGGGCCGCGATCGGGCCGGTTCTTGCGGGCGCTGGCTTTGATCTTCTTCCGGGTGCGGCGGGCGGCGTTGAGCACGAGTTGGGCGGTGGCGTCGGCGCAGCGGCGTTGGATCTGCGGTAGGACGCTGGTATAGGTGTCGGCGGTGACCACGATGCTGGAGTGCCCGAGGAGATCCTGCAGGGTCTTCAGGTCGGCGCCGGCTTCGTGGGCCAGCGACGCGGCGCCGTGGCGCAGGTCGTGCAGCCGCACCGGGGGCAGCCCGGCTCGGCGGACGAGGATGCGGAACCGGGTCGTGGCGTAGTTCGGGTTGATCGGCTTGCCGTCTGAGCGGGTGAAGACGTATCCGCTGTCGGTCCAGGGCGTGCCGTTCTCTGCTGCCTCCGCCTTTCGGTCCTGCTCGTAGCGGCGATGCACGCGCAGGATCTGCATGCTGCGCTTGTCGAGGGCGACAGATCGCCGCCCGGCCGGGGTCTTGGGTGCGCCTTCGACGATCTGGTAGCCGGCGGTGGTGCGGTTGCGTTCGATGGTCAGCGTGCGGCGGTCGAGATCGATGTCGGACCACCGCAGCCCGCACAGCTCACCGCGGCGCAGTCCGCGCAGGCCGGCGAGCCACCAGAGGGCGAACAGGGGATCGTCGTTGACGGCGCTGAGGAACTCTGCGAGCTGGTCGGCGGTCCAGACCGCCACCGGCGGGCGGGCGCCGGTCTGTTCCCAGGACGCGACGCGGGCGTCGGTCCACACGGTGGCGTGGGGTTGCTGGTAGCCGGTGATCTCGATGTGTCGGGCCGGGTTGCGGTCCAGGATTCCTTCCTTGACGGCGAGGTTGAGGGCGGCCCGCAGAGTCGTGCGTAGGTGGTGCATCGCCGAGGCGGATTGGGGGCGGCCCTTGCTGTTCCTCGTCGCCGCGATCTCCGCGAACACGGTGCGTAAAAGGGGGGCGTCGAGGTCAGCCAGGCGGTAGCGGCCGAGGTGAGGGATCAGGGCGATGTCGACGTCGCGGGTGTAGTGGAAGCGGGTGGTCGGGCGGATCTTCGTGCGGTTGTCGAGCCAGTGCCGCAGCCACCGCTCGACTGTCCAGCCCTGCGCCGTCCGGTCCGCCTCGGTCGTGGTCAGCCATCCGTCGCGGGCACGGCGGGCGGCGGCCTGCGAGGGGTAGCCGCCGCGACGGACCCGTTCTTTGCGGCCGATGAGGTTGGTCGCCGAGCAGTGGAAGTACCAGGTGCCGTGGCCACGTTCGCCCAGTCGGGGGCAGGACTGCTCCATCGCCGCCGCTGGTCGTCGCGGCATCCGCACCGTTTGAAGATCACACCTGACGTCACCATGACCGCGTCCTTTCGATGGACTCACCTGTTCCACCGACGTCGACCCACCCGCAGGTACGGGCAGATTGACCGGGGCGCGCCACCTGCGCCTTCCGGCGGTCCACCCAGCAGTGGGGCGGTGGCCAACTCGAGGGCTGGGTGGTGACTCTCGTCGAAGGCCGGGTAGCGCGTGCCGTGGGGCAGCGGCACCGCCAGAGACACGCTCCGGCGATCTTGAGTGCAGCTGTGGGTCAGCTGGTCAGGTCGCGGCGGTTGAATGCCGCTACTGCGGTGGTCAGCAGGACCGCGGTGATGGCGGTCAGGATGGTCAGGTCGGCCCATTGGAAGCCGTTACGCAGGGGTTCTCCGCCGATGTAGTAGTGGAATGGGGAGGTGTAGCGGAGGCCGTCGGCGCCGATCTGGCTGGCGAGGGTGCTGGCGGCGTAGGTGAGGACGGCGATGCCTGCGGTAGCGGCCAAGGCGGCGGGTCGGCTGCCGGTTGCCGCGCCGACGGTCATCGCGATTGTCCCGAAGACGATGATCAGCAGGGCCAGGGCGAGACACTGGGCGGTGAACTGGCCGACGGTGATGCTGTCGAGTTGTGCGCCGGGCCGGACGGCCAGCATGGCCAGCAGAACCACCACCGCGATGAGCATGGCGCCGGCGGCGAGCGCGGCGAAGCGGTGCAGCAGTAGCCGGGTGCGGCTGACCGGGTGGGTGAGGAGCAGATCGAGGTAGCCGGCCTCCTCGTCGCCGGCGATGGCGCGGGTGCCGGTGGCGATGGCGAAGATGACGGCGACCAGGGGCACGATGATGCCGAACACGCTGGAGCCGAGGTAGCCGGCGGCAGAGGAGAGGTCCTCCATCCGCAGCGCCTCCCGCACCCCGGGGGAGAAACCTTGGACGGTTTGTCCCATCGCGCCGCCGGCGACCTGGGGGTAGAAGCCGGCATACATCGCCCCGAGCAGGGCGGTGCCGGCGGTGAAACCGGCCAGGCCGCGCCGGCCGTCCCACAGCGTTTTGGTCAGCAGGTTAGGCATGCGTGGTCTCCTTGCTCGCGGTGTCGGCCTGGTAGTAGGTGAGGAACAGCTGTTCCAGGTCGGGTTCGGTGGCGCGGAGGCTCGTGACCCGCTGCTGGGCGAGTACGCGGATGAGCCGGTCAGGGCTTCCGGCGAGGCGGAACCTTGCGGTTGTGCCGTCGATGGTCAGGCCGGTCACCTCCGGCAGGGCGGCGAGTGCGGTTTCATCGACCGGGCCGGCGAAGGTGACCTGGAATTCGTGCACGCTGCGGTCGCGGAGTCGAGCCACCGTGTCGAGTGCGACGAGGTGGCCGTCGCGGATGATGCCGACCCGGTCGGCGACCGCCTCGACCTCACTCATGATGTGCGAGGACATGAACACCGTCTGCCCGTCGGCTCTGGCTTCGCGGACCAGGTCGAGGAAGGTCTGCTGCACCAGGGGGTCCAGCCCGGACGTCGGCTCGTCGAGGATCAACAGCTCGGGGCGGTGCATGAATGCCTGCACCAGTCCGATCTTTTGCCGGTTGCCTTTGGACAGGGTCTTGATCCGTGCGGTCAGATCTAGCTCCAACCGCCCGGCCAGCTCGCCGATGCGGGCCTTCGGTACGCCTCCGCGCAGGTCGGCCAGGAACGTCAGGCACTCACCGACGCGCTGGCGGGGGTTGACCACGAACTCGCCGGCGAGATACCCGATCCGCCGGTGCAGCGCCACCGCGTCCCGGCGCGGGTCGTGCCCGAACACCAGCGCGCGTCCGCTGGTCGGTCGGATCAGGTCCAGCAGCACGCGGATGGTGGTCGACTTGCCGGCCCCGTTCGGGCCCAGGTAGCCGAACACCTCACCCTCGGCGACAGACAGGTCGAGGTCCCGCAGACCCCTGCGGCGGCCGTAGGTCTTCGTCAGCTTCTCCAGCTCGATCACATCAGCCATAGCTTGCAGAGTATCGAATGTTCAAAGATTTCTGAAGATTGCAAGATGTTAAGCTTCGGGTCGATGGAGCGAGGGAGGGTGCGAATGGCTTTGAGTGGTCCGGCGGAGAAACTGGCACTGACCCTCGCCGAGGGTGGGCTGCAACGGATGACGGCGCGAGTGCTGGCGGCGTTGCTGTTCACCGAGCAGGAGACGATGACCGCCGGCGAGATCGCGGACACCCTGGCCATCAGTTCCGGCAGCGTGTCCACCGCCATCAAGTCCCTCGGCACCGTCGGGTTGATCGAACGAGTGCCCGCCCCCGGCAGTCGCCGGGAGCACTTCCGGCTCCGTGATGGCGCGTGGGCGACCCTGATGTCCGGCCAGAACGCGATGATCGGAAGCATGCGGGAAGCCGCCGAAGAAGGCATCACGGTGGCCGGCGAGGGCAGCCTCGCCGGAACTCGCCTCACCGAGATGCGCGACTTCTACGACTACCTCTGGCGCGAACTGCCGACATTGATCGAACGGTGGCGTAAGGGAGAGCGTGGCCACTGAGACGTCTCGACGGATCAGTGCGCAGGCCGGTGTCAAAGCCGGACTTGAGTCAGGACATCAGGGCCGCAGCCCTCCGGCGGCCCGCGATACGCACCGCGTAACGACGTAGCGCGAGGGCCTTCACACATCACAGTGGATCGTGCACACTGCGTACATGCTGGCAAAGGGGGATGCCGACAGTTCGCCGTCAATTCGTCTGGTCACACCTGGTCCGGGTGATCGGGAGGCCATCAAGGCCGCCATCCAGCTCGGCAACGCCGCCCGGGCCACCCTCGGTCACATGCCTTTCTCGGCCTACGACGATGCGGCGGCCACAGGCACCCTGCTCATGGCCTACGCCGACGACCACGTCGTGGGTTACGCCCTCTATGCACTGGCGCGTCGACGGGTACGGCTCAGCCACCTCTGCGTCGACCCCGACTGGCGCGGTAAGGGAATCGCCCGGCTCCTCGTCGAGCACGTCAGCAGTCTTCACCACGACCACCTCGGCATCGCCGCACGCTGTCGGCGCGACTACCGACTCGGCGAGATGTGGATACGCCTCGGCTTCGCCCAGCGCGGGGAACGCCCAGGCCGCGGCAGCAGTAAAGAGCCGTTGATCGACTGGTGGCGCGACCACGACCACCCCAACCTGCTCTCCGCGGACGCCGACACCGTCCTGGTCCGAGCTGCCATCGACATGAACGTGGTGCGCGATCTGACCGAAGCCGGCCGCACCAATGGCGACGAGTCGAATGCCCTGCTTGCACCGCACCTCGTAGGGCTCCTGGAAATCGTCCGCACCGCGGCCCTGAACACCGAGATCGACCGGCTGGACAGCGATCTTCGCGCCCGATGCACCGACCGGGTACAGGCGTTCCCCTCCGTGCGCTCCGATCCCCCCGCCCGCGCCCGAATCATCGAACAACTGCAGCGACACATGCGCCCGCTGGATCCCGCGAACCCGGAAGACACCCAAGACCTGCTGGACCTGCAGCACGTCGGCGATGCCCTTGCCGCCCACCTGAACGTCCTCGTTACCAACGACCAGAACCTCACCAGGATCTACGGCGAAGTCGCCGAGCGGCACGGCCTTCGCATCATGCGACCCGCTGACGTGGTCATCCACATCGACGAACTGGCACACGCCGAGTCCTACCGGCCCGCCAGCCTCCTCGACACCGGCTACGTCGAGCGACGCCTGCGCAGCGGCGAAAATCAGGCGATCGAAGCGCTGCGCAACCACCCTTCAGGGGAACGGCCACGCCAACTCCAAGCCGCCTTGAATAAGCTCGCCGTCAGCGGCGCCCAACGGCTGGGCATCTTCCAACCCACGGGTGAACTCGTCGCCGCCTACGCCACCACCGAGTCGTCCGGCGTCCTGCGAGTGCCGCTGCTGCGCGTGGCGAACCAGCCGCTCGCCGACACCCTCGCCCGGCAGCTGCTGTTCCGCCTACGGCAGTCAGCACGAGACGCCGCGCTCCCCATGATCCAGATAACTGATCCGCACATGTCACCCCAGGCGCGACTTGCTGCGGTCGACGACGGTTTCCAGGAAACCGACGGCACCCTCTATGGCTACGCCATCGCCGCAGTGGGTCTCGCCGCAGAGGTCGAACCGGCCGCGATTTCCGCTGCGAAGATGGCCGGACTACCCGCACCCGCACCGCTACGATCTGGTATGCCCGCCGTCGCCGCCGCCGAACTCGAACGCATCTGGTGGCCGGCCAAGATCGTTGACAGTGAGCTGCCGACCTACCTCATCCCCATCCAGCAGCCCTTCTCAAGCCAGTTGCTCGGCGTGCCCGCCAGCATCTTCCCCCGACACGACGCCCTAGGCATCAGCCGGGAACACGTCTACTACCGCAGCCCTGGCGGCACCAGGCCGCAGGCTCCCGCACGGCTGCTCTGGTACATGAGCAAGGGCGGCACCACCACCCAACAACCAGCGGCCATCATCGCTTGCTCCCAACTCGACGCCGTCGTCACCGCCCCACCGGACGACCTCTACGACCGCTTTCAGCACCTCGGCGTCTGGGGCAGAAACACCGTGCACCGAGCCGCCCGCAACGGCCACGCACAGGCCCTACGGTTCACCAACACCGAGATCTTCCCGCGGCCGATCTCCCGGCAAACCTTCCGCCGACTCGCCGCCATACACGGCGGCCCGGCCACCGCGCCGCAACAACCAACGCGGATCACCGCCGCGCTGTTCGCCGCCCTCTACCAGGAAGGCCGAGCCCGATGAGCCATCAGCGCACCCTGCTGCTCTCGCTTCGCCCCCGCTTCGCCACCGCCATCCTGAACGGCACCAAAAACATCGAGATCCGACGACGCCCGGTGAACGCCGCCCCAGGTACACCGATCATCCTCTACGCCAGTTCCCCACAGATGGCCGTCGTCGGCACCGCCCGACTCGGCGCCACCACCGTCTGTGCCCCCGACGACGGATGGCGACGCTTCCACCAGCAGTTCGGCCTCAACCGCGATGAATACGACACCTACCTCGACGGCGCCCCGAACGCGCATCTCCTGCACCTCACCACCGTCAACCGCCTCAACGAGCCGCTACCGCTGCACCACCTACGCGAGCAGGCACCCTTCCGCCCTCCACAGAGCTTCCGCTACATCGCGGCAGGCGACCCCGCCGGCCTACGGGACCTCGTCACCACCTGACCACAACGGCCGACGTATGCGTCCGCCCTTCCGGGAGGCCAGCCGCTACTTGCCAGCGGCGACATCGACAGCGAGCGCGACGAGGGCCGTGACCGCCTAGAGCACGCCGAAGCCCAAAGCCCACAACGCGATACGGGCTTCGAGCGCCATGCGCCTGCCAGGCATCTGGGTCACCACTGGTGACGCGACGCCCTGGACGGCTGGCGGTGTCGGAGGCGACGGCACAGGCGCGAACGACGGCGGAACGATGTGCAACCGGTGAAGCCAAGGATCCAGCCAACTAGCAGCGCCGAGATGGCGAACCCAGGCCACCATCTTCTGCCGCTTGTGCTTTGGGCAGCCCAGGAGAACCTTGCCGTCCTTCATGCAGGGCTTGCGGGTGGTCTTGGTGAGGACGAGACACTTGGCGTCGATCCGGAAGCCGAAGTAGTAGCAGACGTACAGCACGCCTATCGACGAGAAGAACAGAATGCAGACGACGTTCTCCCAGAACGTGGGCTGCGCGACGGGCTCCGGATTCGCTGCCACGAGAAGCACGACACTGCAATCTACAGCAGGCGACCGACTAGCCTCGGAACGTGAGCGTCTCACGGAGGCTCATCGACCGGCTGCTGTCCGGCGCTCGGTGCGCGCTCGCAGCGACGACCAGCAAGGGTCCTCTGCGCCCGTGGTTACCAGCCGTGGTGGTGCTCCGTTGGTGCTCGGATGTTCGGAACCTGACCAGCACGCTCGGAACAGGACCAGCACAGCACGTCCTGCGCGGCCGACCGCCGCCTGCGGAAGGTCGGAACCCCGCTCCCGTCATCGCCCTGACCAGCAGACACGCGGTCGTCCGTTTCAGCATGTACAAGCACGCAGCAGCACACATGCTGCTCCGCTTACGCAGAGTGCGGAGCATCTGACGGGTTCGGACTACGGATCAGAAGGTTAGGGGTTCGAGTCCCTTCGGGCGCACAAGAGCATCAGGGGTCTGACCTGCCGGTATGGCGGTCAGACCCCTGATGCGTTGTCCCTTGTGGTCGGCTGGGTGCTCGATAGTTCTCGGGTGTCAGCGAAGCCGTTGAGTAGCAGTGGTATCTAGACGAATGTCGTTGGGCTGCTTGCCGGATCCCAGGCGTTCGCAGGCGGCGAAGGCGACGGCGGCGACGGCCGCCAGAGCGGTCGCCGCCGCCCACACCCAGGCAAGGCTGGCTGCGGCGACGACGGCGCCCGCGGAGGCGGCTCCCACACCTGCGGCGAGCCCCATACTGATCTCTCCCCGGGATTCTCCGGTGGGTCCGGCTTGCGATGCGACGAGTAGGGCGCTCGCGGCGACGACGCCGAGGTTCCAGCCGAGGCCGAGGAGCACCAGGGCTGGTGCGGCCGTGGTGGCGCGGTCGAGGTCGAGCAGCACGGCGAGAAGTCCTGCGGCGGCGGTCACGCCCATCCCGAGGAGGAACGTACGACGGGGACCGGTCAGGATGATCAGCCGGCCCGAAAGAGGTGAGGGTCCGAACATCGCGGCCACGTGTGCGGCGACGACCAGTCCGATCGTGGTCGCTCCGGCGCCATGGTGTGCGAGGTGGACCGGTGCGACGGTCATGATCGCGACCATCAAGAAGTTGACCAACCCGAGTTGCATCAGGGCTGTGCGCTGGGCGGAACGGGATCTGGACGAGCGGGCCGCGGTGGTGTCAGGCGGGTCGCCGCCGGCAGGGGTGAGTCGGTGTTCACCGTTCTGCATCGCGGCAGCCGTGAGGTAGACGACGCAGGCGGCGAGGTACAGACCCGTGTATTCGGGCAGGCCGAAGGAGCCCGCGACGTGATCCAGCGGCCCGATCAGCAGCGGGCTGACGACGGCGCCCAGTGCGGTGGCGGTGAGCACGGTGGCGATGGAGCGGGCCTGGTGCCCGGCGTTCAGTTCTGCTGCCGCGGCGTAGCGGGACATGAAGATCGCGGTGTTGCCGGCGCCCAGCAGCAGTGACCCCGCGAGGAACGGGGCTGGACTGCTCCCCATCGCGGCGAGCACGACCGCCGCCGCGCCGAGGGCGCCGGTGGCGTAGCCCGCGGCGAGGGCTCGCCGTCGCCCGCGACGTCGAGCGATCCAGCCCATCGCCGGCGCGGCCGTCGCCGAGCCGATCACCAGCAGCGTCACCGGAAGCCCTACCAGGCTCGGGTCGAGCAGGCGCCCGGCGAGCAGCGGACCGGCGGTACCACCGGCGGCCAGGCCGAGTGCGGCGACGGCCGTGGACCACCACACCGGCAGGGTAGGCCTCCGGGACGGTGAACCATGTTCAACCGGAACCGCGCGGCGCGCGGGCGCCGTCTTCGACCTCGGCCGATGACGGCCCGTCTGGGGACGAGGGTTCCGCGGAGCGGGTGTGGGCATGGTGAATCCCCTTGTATCCGAAGGTCGGCGGCTGCCAGGTCAGTCGGAATCGGTGGGCGGGGTGGAGGCTGGTGGTGTGCCCCCTCGCCGCCGTGGCAGCAGCGTCGCGGGTAGCGCCGCCAGGGCCAGCAGTGCCACCGCCCACCAGTAGGTGTGCTGGAACGCCGGTGCGGACCGGGTGCCGTCCCCGGTGTGCGCCACGTTCGAGGCCAGCACCACCGACAGCATCGCCGTCCCGATCGAGACGCCCACCTGGGAGCAGATGTGCAGCAGGGTGCTGCCCGACGGGACGTCCTCCGCGGCCAGTCCCCGGGTTGCTGTCGCGTTCACCGGCATCGACACCATGCCGACGCCCACCCCCGTCACCACCAGCGCCGCCGCCAGCCGCCAGTACGGCGTCTCGGGCCCGACCTGTGCGGCGAACAGTGAGAGGCCGGCCGCGGCGATCAAGATGCCGGAGAGGATCATCGGTCGCGGCGGCGTCCGGTCTATCCGGCGGGTGGCGATCTGCATCGAGACGCCGACGGCGACGGCGAGAGGGACGCCCAGCAGGCCCGACGCGGTGGCGTCGAGCCCTCGCGTCGTCTGGTAGTACATCGGGGCCAACATCATGGCGCCGAAATATCCGGCGGGGAACAGCACCATGGTGGCGACGCCGGCGGCAAAAGTCCGGTCGCGCAGCAGGCGCAGTCGCAACAGTGGGGCGCGGGCGGTCAGGCCACGGACGACGAACCCGATGCTCAGCAGCAGCCCGGCGACGGTGGGTAGTAGCACCGAGGGCGTGGCCAACTCGCCGCGTCCGCCGCCGGTGGACAGTCCGTAGATCAGCAGGGCCAGTCCCGGGGACAGCATGAACAGGCCCGGCAGGTCCAACCGGCGTGCCGGCTGCCGCGCCTCGCGTCGTAGCAGGCGGGCCGCGAGCGCCAGCGCCAGCGCGCCGATGGGCAGGTTGACCAGGAAGATCCAGCGCCAGGACGCGGCGTCGATCAGCCAGCCACCAAGGATGGGCCCGCTCGCCGGGCCGATCAGCACCGGAAGGCCGAGCACGGCCATCGCCCGGCCCATTCGTTCTCGGTCGGCGGTGCGGATGACCATCGCCATGCCGACCGGCACCAGCAGGCCGCCGCCGAGCCCCTGCACGATCCGGAACAGCACCAGTGTCTCGATGTTCCAGGACGCCGCTGCCAGAGCGGATCCGGTGGTGAACAGGATGATTGCCGCGAGGTAGGTCCGCTTCGCACCGAACCGCGCCATGGCCCAGGCGGCTGTCGGGATCACCGCGGCAAGGGCGAGGGTGTAGCCGGTGACCACCCACTGGACGGCGGTGACCGGCGCGTCGAACGCCACGGCCAGGGGACGCAGGGCGACGTTGACGATCGTGACGTCCAGGACGGCCATGATCGAGGCGATCACGACGACGGTGAGCACACCGGCCAGTCCTCGGGACGCTTCGGTGTCCGGGCCCCCGGTGGGACCGCCGGCCCGAGGCGAGGGATCGTGCTCGGTGACGCCCTTCATCCCGGCCCGGACGGAGGAGCCGCGCACGGCCGTCACCTCCCGTACGGGCGCTCGGAGCGGGCCGTGCGTAGCGTGCGGCCCCACCACACCAGCTGATCGATCATGTTCTTGGTGGCTCTCTCGCACACCGCCGCGTCGCGGGGCGCACCGTCCTCACCAAGTCCCGACCAGGGGCCGTGCAGGCTGACGGAGTCACGCACGGTCATGGCATGCAACTCGGCGAATACCAGCCGGAGGTGCTCGACCGCCCGCAGCCCGCCGCCCAGCCCGCCGTACGAGACGAAGCCGATCGGCTTGGCCTGCCACTGGACGTAGTGCCAGTCGATGAGGTTCTTCAGGGCGGCCGGGAAACTGTGGTTGTACTCGGGGGTGACGACGACGAACGCCTCGGCGGCGGCCAGCCGGGGGCTGACGCCGTCGAGGGCGGCCCGGGTCGCGGGCGCGGGCTGCGGTTGGCCGTCCCAGCCGGGCATGGCGACCGGGAGTTCCAGGTCGGCGACGTCGACGACATCGAGGGCGATGTCGGTGCGGCTGCCGGCGTGGCGGGTGAACCATTCGACGACGGACGGGCCGACGCGGCCACCGCGGGCGCTGCCGACGATGACCACTACCTGGATCGCATCCTCGGCGGTTGCCGGGTCGGGGGTGCGGGTGGTGCCGGACATGACGGTGCTCCTCACTTCGTCGCTGTGTGCGCCGATGCCGGCGCATGCGCTAAGCTACAACGGTCGTTGTAAAAACTACAACCAACGTTGTACGGCATGCGGGAGAGGTGACAATGGCCGGTACGCGCTCAGCGGAGGAGGTCGCCCGAGATTGGCCGGGACGAAGCAGCAAGGCGGCGGCGATCGCGCACGCCGCATGCGAGGTCTTCGGGCGGGACGGCTATGCCCGGGCCGGCGTCGACGCGATCGCCGCGGCTGCCGGTGCCTCCACCCGCACGCTCTACAACCACTTTCCGGGCGGGAAGGCGGAGCTGTTCCGTGCGGTCATGCTGTGGAGTGCGAGTGAGGTCAAGGACGAGCAACTCGCCCGGTTGCGGCAGTATCTGGATCCGCGGCGCCCACCGCGGCCCGAGGACTTCGAGCGCGATCTGCTGGCCCTGGCGCGCTCCTGGGTCGCCCTGCTGACGGACTTCCGGAACCACTTCTCCCTGGTCCGGCACATCCAAGGAGAGGCTGGTCACGTCCCGGCCGAGGTGCTGGACGCCTGGCAGGAGGGCGGACCGCGGGCGGCCGCCCGCGAGTTGACCCGGGTCATGGCCGGGCTCGCCGATCACGGTCTGCTCGACACGCACGGCGAACCGGCCCGGGCGGCGGCCCACTTCACGGCCCTGACCTCGGCGGAGATCGTGCAGCGGTCGTACTGGGGCGTCATTCCCCTGCCGGCGGAGGAGACCGAGCGGATCACCGCCGCCGGTGTCCGGGCCTTCCTGCGGGCGTACGGGACTGTCCATTGAGACACCGCCGTTCTCCCCGTCCCCATGGTCCGGCTTCGACCACCGCGCCCGCCGGGCCGCCCCGCCGACGTTTCATCCCTCAGCGCCGCCATCGGAGGTAGAGAACATGACGACGCAGCACTTGTCCGACGCCGAACTTGCTGCTCAACCAGCCGCATACTGGACGGGAGTCGCCTACGAGTCCCTCATTGCCTGCACTCGCGACTGGCACGCCGAACACGGCTTCACCCAGCCCCAGTTCTGGTTGCTGCGCAATCTTTCCCGGAACGACCTTCGGCCGGACGGCGGCGGGATGACCGTCCCGGAACTCCGGCAAGCGATGGGGTCGTACCTCAGGGCAGAGGACGACCTGACCGCCGAGGCGGAGGTTCTGCTGGAGCGCGGTTGGTTGACCCGGGACGACGAAGGCAGGCTGTCGATCACGGAAGCAGGGGAAGGTGCTCGCAGCGGCCTCGCGCAACGTACGCCGGAGATCCGCGCCCGCATACATCAAGGCATCGATGACGCGGACTACGCCGCGGCCCTCAGGGTTCTCCGACAGCTGATCCGGAACTCCGGTGGCGCCGACCCCCAGGTCTCGGCAAAGTCGTGATCCCTGCCGAGGCCACGACCGGCGCCGGTCACACGCCGGCCAGCGTCGATGGTTACCAGCCAAGGTGGTGCTCTGTTGGTGCTCGGACGTTCGGCGCTTGTTCAGCACGTTCCGTTCAGGACCAGCACAGGACGTCGCGCATGGTCGATGACTTCGCGGCAGACGTTCGGTTTCGACGTACTGTCTCGCCCCGACCAGCAGATACTCAGCATTGCGTTTCAGCACGCATCAGCACCCAGCGATACGCGCGAAGCTGGGGCTACCCAGCGTAGGGAGCATCCGACGGGTTCGGACTACGGATCAGAAGGTTAGGGGTTCGAGTCCCTTCGGGCGCACATCACGATCAAGGCCATGACCAGCCAAAACGCTGGTCATGGCCTTGATCGCTTCTGTGGGCTTGGGACGGATCGTATCGGCGAAGCGCCGGTGGAGGCTGATTGACCCGGCGCCGCCCGCCCATAGTCAGAACCCGGGGTCGGAGAGACCTGGCGGGTGTGGCAATTCGCGTCCGTTGCGTTCCGCGACCGTCCACAAGTACCCTCCGACGTCGTCGTTCTCCCTGTTGATGTAGTTCTCAAGCAGGGCGCCGTCGGGGTCCAGGGCGTCGTACCGCTCCCACTGCTCGGTGCAGAAGAGAAAGGCCGGCAACAGGTACGGCGAGTCCGGCTCCTGGCCGCTGTCCGCGACGGCAGTCAGCGCCTCGAAGTAACCACTGATGACGAGCGCGCACAGTTGCTCGCGGCCCGGGCCGGGACCCAGGGCACGTAACCACCGGCGGTACCCCTCGGTCGCCGGTGCCGGGAAATCCCGGTGGCTGAGGCCCACCAACTCAAACACCATGGACGCCTGGTCGTAGCTGTCGAGCAGGTCGAACCGCCTCTTCAGGACCGCCACGACGGCGAGCCCCGTGCGCTCTCTGCCGACCGGCGCGGGCTGGCACAGATGGGTGTTGGTAAGCGCGAGATCAAGCACCGCGCGGGTCTCCAGCTTCACGTCCCGGGGACTGTGCGGCATCGGCCAGCTTCTCAGCGCGTACTCGAAGTCACCGAGAAGGACCGGGTGGTTGGTGACGCGTAGGAGGTCGGCCATCGTCCGGCGTAACTCGGGATCGGTGGAATTGAGGGCCGCCCCAAGCACCCGTCTGCCGTCCGGTGGTGCGGTGACAAGTCGTACCCGTGGTTCGTGCGGGCAGTCCGGCGCGGGCGCGAGCAGGAACCGCAACGCCGGCCCCGGCGTGGCGATCAGGCCGTCCCAGGCGCCGTTGGTCACCTCCTGGTTGCTGTCCCAGGCCAGGGCCAGGGCCTCCTCGGCCATCGCCGCGACCCGCTCGTCCCGCGCACCTGTCATCAATCGGGTCACCGCAGCGGCGTAGCCGGCATAGGGGTTCCTCAGTCGTCTACAGAGAACTCGGGCGGCGAGCCGCGCAATCGGGCCGGTGCCGCTGACCGCGATCTGCTCCAGCATCCCTCCATCATCGGGTTCCCCTGAAGCCCGTGGGGTCCTACGGAAAGTCAGGAGTCGATGGCTTTTAGTGCTGGGCGTTCGCTGTCGGGATCAACCGTGCGAGCCCCCCGACCCGTC
The DNA here is from genome assembly GCF_056150385.1 of Micromonospora marincola. NCBI lineage: Bacteria > Bacillati > Actinomycetota > Actinomycetes > Micromonosporales > Micromonosporaceae > Micromonospora > Micromonospora marincola. Next base: position 14,627 of record NZ_JAXCFT010000014.1, read on the forward strand.
CGGCGCTGTTACGGTCGATCGGCCGGTCTGTTCCGGAAAACTTCCGGAAAGTCATTGACGTGTTCGAAACACCGCTGCAATACTCCGATCGCGGTGACATTAATCCCTGTCGATTAATCCAGGCGTCGACAGGTGTCACCCGTCCCAAGGAGGACCTGCGCATGTACGTCAGCATCGGCGGCTCCCGCCGCCCGTCCGCTCCTCGAACATCGCGTCTCACCATCCGGTTGGCGGTGCTCGCCTCCGCCGTGGCGCTGAGCGCCGCCGGTATCGCGGTTGCGGCCACTCCGTCCAGCGCCGCCACCTGCAACGGGTACGTCGGCCTCACCTTCGATGACGGGCCGACCGGCAACACCAGCGCACTGCTGTCCGTGCTGCGCGCGAACAACGTACGGGCGACCATGTTCAACATCGGGCAGAACGCGCAGGGCAACCAGTCCGCCGCGCGGGCCCAGGTCGACGCCGGCATGTGGGTGGCCAACCACAGTTGGAACCACGCGCACATGACCTCGATGAGCCAGAGCCAGATGCAGTCGGACCTCTCCCAGACCAACTCGGCGATCCAGTCGGCGACCGGTGTACGGCCGCAGTTGTTCCGCCCGCCCTACGGGGAGACCAACTCGACCCTCCAGTCGGTCGCCACGTCGCTTGGCCTGCGCCAGGTGATCTGGGACGTCGACTCCCAGGACTGGAACGGCGCCAGCGTCAGCCAGATCGTCTCCAACGCCAGCCGCCTCCAGGCCGGCCAGGTGATCCTGATGCACGACGGCATCCAGAACACCCGCGACGCGATTCCGCAGATCGTGGCCAACCTGAACAGCCGTAACCTCTGTCCGGGCATGATTTCACCGAGCACCGGCCGAGCGGTGGCCCCGGACGGCACTCCGCCGCCGACCACCGCGCCGCCGACCGGCACGCCCACCACCCCACCGCCCAGCGGCGGGTGCACGGCGACGGCGACGACCCCCAACGTCTGGGGTGACCGGTACAACACCTCGGTGACGGTTCAGGGGGCCAGCAACTGGACCGTGGTCGTGGCGGTGACCGCTCCGCAGCGGATCGTCACCACCTGGAACGGCACCCCCAGTTGGGACAGCACCGGTTACGTGATGACGATGCGGTCCAACGGCAGCGGCAACACCTTCGGCTTCACCACGATGATGAACGGCAACAGCGGCGCCAGAGCCCAGGTCCGTTCCTGCACCACGGGCTGATCCCGGCGGCCCCGCCTACGGTGAACCCCAACTTCCAGGTCGAGGTCGAGGGGCCCGGTTTCACGCAAAGAGTGGCTATCCACGCTCGGATAGCCACTCTTTGCGTGAATCTGGCGCGTGTCGGGGACGGGGGTGGGGCTCAGGTGCCTTCGACGATCATGCCGGCGGCGACGGTGCGGTTGGTGGTTTCGTCGATGATGACGAAGCCGCCTGTGGTGCGGTTGCGTCGGTATTCGTCGGCGAGGAGTGGGATGGTGGTGCGGAGTCGGATGCGGCCGATTTCGTTGAGTTTGAGGTTGTCGGCGGTGTCGTCGCGGTGCAGGGTGTTGATGTCGAGGCGGTAGTGCAGGTCGCGGACGATCGCGCGGGCGGTGCGGGTGGTGTGTTTGATGGTGTATCTGCCGCCGACGTGGAGGGGGCGGGCTTCGTCCATCCAGCAGATCATGGCTTCGATGTCCTGGGCGACCATGGGGGCGTTGTTCGGTCGGCAGATCAGGTCGCCGCGGGAGATGTCGATTTCGTCGGTGAGGCGGACGGTGACCGACATCGGGGGGAACGCCTCGTCGACGGGGCCGTCGGCTGTTTCGACGGCGGCGATGCGGCTGGTGAATCCGGACGGCAGGACCATGACTTCGTCGCCGGGTTTGAGGACGCCGGAGGCGACCTGGCCGGCGTAGCCGCGGTAGTCGGTGACGGTGGTGGACTGGGGGCGGATCACGTACTGCACCGGGAAGCGGACGTCGACGAGGTTGCGGTCGGAGGCGATGTGGACGTGTTCCAGGTGGTGTAGCAGTGACGGCCCTTCGTACCAGGGCATGTTGTCGGAGCGGGTGGCGACGTTGTCGCCTTGCAGCGCCGACACCGGGATCACCGCGAGGTCGGGGGCGTCGAGTTTCGCGGCGAACGCGGTGAACTCGTCGGCGATCCGCTCGAACACCTCCTGGGAGAAGTCGACCAGGTCCATCTTGTTGACACACAACACCAGGTGCGGCACTCGCAGCAGCGAACACAGGAACGCATGCCGTCGGGACTGCTCGACCAGACCCTTACGGGCGTCTACCAGGATCAACGCCAAATCGGCGGTGGACGCCCCGGTGACCATGTTCCGGGTGTACTGGATGTGCCCGGGGGTGTCGGCGATGATGAACTTACGCCGCGGCGTGGCGAAGTACCGGTACGCCACGTCGATGGTGATGCCCTGCTCCCGCTCCGCCCGCAGCCCGTCGGTCAGCAACGCCAAATTCGTGTACTCGTCGCCCCGCGCGGCGCTGACCGCCTCCACCGCCGCCAACTGGTCACTGAACAACGACTTCGTGTCATACAACAATCGGCCGATCAGCGTCGACTTACCGTCATCCACACTCCCGGCGGTCGCGAACCGCAACAGGTCCATCGGCCGCGCCTCAGGCAACGACTCAGCCGGCGCCAGCATCTCGGTACCCATCAGAAGTAGCCCTCCCGCTTACGGTCCTCCATCGCGGCCTCACTGACCCGATCATCACCCCGAGTCGCCCCCCGCTCCGTGACCCGGGTCGCGGCGACCTCCTCGATCACCTTCTCCACCGAGTCCGCATCCGAACGCACCGCCGCGGTGCAGGAGGCGTCACCCACCGTCCGATACCGCACCACCGCGGTGAACGGCTGCTCACCCGCACGCGCCCGGAAGAACTCGTTCACCGCGTAGAACATGCCATCCCGCTCCACCACCTCCCGCTCATGCGCGAAGTAGATCGACGGCAACGGAATCCCCTCTCGCGCGATATAATGCCAAATGTCCAACTCGGTCCAGTTCGACAACGGAAACACCCGAATCGACTCCCCCGGATGATGCCGCCCGTTATACAACGACCACAACTCCGGACGCTGGTTCTTCGGATCCCACTGCCCGAACTCATCCCGGAAACTGAACACCCGCTCCTTCGCCCGCGCCTTCTCCTCATCCCGCCGCGCCCCACCGAACAACGCATCAAACCGATGCTTCTCCACCGCGTCCAACAACACCGGCGTCTGGATCCGGTTCCGCGTCCCGTCCGCCGCCTCCCGCACCAGACCCTTGTTCATGGCCTCCGGCACACTCGCCACGATGAGTTGCAGGCCCAGCTCGGACACCCGCCGGTCGCGGTAGTCCAACACCTCCGGGAAGTTGTGCCCCGTGTCCACATGCATCACCGGGAACGGGATGTTGGCCGGCGCGAACGCCTTCTGCGCCAACCGCAACATCACGATCGAGTCCTTACCACCGGAGAAGAGCAGCACCGGCCGCTCCATCTCGGCCACCACCTCACGCATCACAAAGATGCTCTCCGCCTCCAACTCGTCGAGCTGTGACACCTGGTACGCGGTCGAGCCGCTGCTCATAGCGGGTCCTCGGGCGGGCGTCGCGTCGGATTCGGCGGGGGTGGGGTCTGTCATGGCAACTCCTCGGTGCGGGGTGGACGTGGTCACTGGATCGCCCGACGGCCGAAGCAGCGGACGCTGACCCAGGTCAGCACGACGGCCATCCCGGTCAGCACGGTCAGGCACACCCAGGCCGGCAGGTGTGGTACGCCGGGAAGCAGGGCCCCGCGTACCCCCTCCGAGACGTAGGTCATCGGGTTGAGCGCGGTGACCGCCTGGTACCACGGCACCGACGACAGCCGGGGCCACGGGTAGTGGATGCAGCCGGTCCAGATGATCGGGGTGAGGATCACCGCGAAGGTGACGTTGATCCGCTGCACCGGCAGGGTGGTGGCCAGGCTCATCCCGAGCGCCCCGCCGATCCACGCGCCGAGCAGCGCCACCACGAACGCCAGCGGCAGCCCCGCCGGCCGCCACGGCGCGGAGCCGACCATCAGCGCTCCGAGCGGGTAGATCAGCACGGCCGCGAGCAACCCCCGGATGGTGGCGATCACCAGCTTGCCGATCGCGACGTACCCGGTCGGCAACGGCGCCATCAGCCGGTCCTCGATCTCCATGGTGAAGCCGAACTCCTTCACCAGCGGCAGGGCCACGCTCTGCAACGCGGTGGTGAGGGCGGCCAGCGCGATGATGCCGGGCAGGAACACGTCGGCGAAACCCCGCCCGACCAGGCCCTGGCTGCCCAGGACGGTGTTGAAGACGAAGAGCATGAACAGCGGGGTCATCCCGACCTGCACCAGGATGACCCAGAGTTCCCGGCCGGTGACCATCAGGTCGCGGCGCAGCACGGCGGCGAACACCCGTCCGGTCCCGGGGCGGGGGCGCGGTCGGGAGGTCGGGCGCAGCGAGGTCGGGGTCGGGGTGTCGAGAGCGGTCACCGCGGTTGCCTTCCGGTGAGTTCGATGAACACGTCCTCCAGGCTGGGTTCGCCGATGTCGACCGCGTTGATCGCCGCCGACCTGGTGGTGAGCACGGTCACCGCCGGCCCGAGCAGCGCGGCGGGGTCGGTGGCCAGGTGCAGGCGGATGCGCAACCGCCCGCGACCGCCGTTGCCCGCCGCGTCACCGCCGGGACCGCCGTTGCCCGCCGCGCCACCGCTGCGCCCGAGGAGGCCCGCGTCGGCCAGGGCGGCAAGCCGCCCGCCACCCGGCCGCCCACCACCGCTCCTGGCGGCAAGCGCGGCCAACACCCCGGCCCCGCCCGCCCCGGCTCCGGCCAGCCCCGCCCCGGCCAGCCCCGCCCCGCCGGCACCGGGCCGCCATCCGGCCGGCGCGGCCGGGGCCGCCAAGCGTTCCGCCTTGCGTACGCCGGTCAGCTCGCCGAGGGCGGCGCAGAGCGCGTCGGGGTCGTCGCCGCCGGCCGGGGTGACCGTCAGGTCGAGCAGCGCGTCACCGGCCAGGCCCCGGACCAGGTTGGTCGGGGTGTCGAGGGTGAGCAGCCGGCCGTGGTCGACGATGCCGACCCGGTCGACCACCCGGGCCGCCTCGTTCATCGCGTGGGTGGTCAGCACGATGGCCACCCCGCGTTCGCGCAGTTGCCGGAGCTGAGCCCAGATCAGCAGGCGGGTCTGCGGGTCGAGGGCGTTTGTCGGCTCGTCGAGGAAGAGCACCGCCGGCTCATGGGCCAGCGCACGGGCGATCATCAACCGCTGCGCCATCCCGCCGGAGTACGCCTCGATCCTCCGGTCGGCCCGCTCGGCCAGGCCGAACCGGTCCAGCAACTCCTCGGCGCGGGCCTGCGCGTCGCGTCGCCGTACCCCGTGGTAGGTGGCGTGGTAGACCAGGTTCTGCCGGGGAGTCAGCGCCCGGTCCAGGTTGTTGTGCTGGGGCACCACGGCCAGTTGGGCGCGGGCGGCGGCCGGGTCCCGGCCCACGTCGATCCCGCCGACGAGGGCCCGGCCGCCGGTGGCCCGCAGCCGGGTGGTCAGGATGCCGACGGTGGTGGACTTGCCGGCCCCGTTCGGCCCGAACAACCCGAAGATCTCGCCCGGCGCGACGGTGAACGACAGCCCGTCCACCGCGTTGGTGTCGGTGCGGGGGTAACGCTTGACGAGATCGTCGACCTCGACCACGGCCGGCCCGTCTCTGCTGGGCATCTCAACTCCTGTTCTGCGGGTGCGGAATGCCGGCATGCCATCGGCGCCGGCAAGCAGGTCAGCCGCCGGTGGGCTTGGGGTGCGCGGCGAAGAACCGCCAGATGGTGTCGGTGGCGTTCAGCGCCGTGGAGGGGGGATCGAGGTTGAGGAGTTTCTCCGCGCGGGGCGGGTTGGGGCGACCGCCGGGCCACTGGTGGCCGGCGTCGGCGATGGTGATCAGTTCGACGGCGCGGCCCTGGGCGCAGGTCGCCGTCGACCTGGTGACCGGCCCGTCGGTGGTCGCCTTCGGCGCGGCGCAGTCGTCGACGGCCCGCCAGCGGGCGGCCAGTTCGGGGGTGGGCGGTCCGTCGATCTTCACCGGGTTGCGGCCGGTGCCGTCGTTGTCCCGGCGGCCGGGGCCACCGCCGTACGGCATGGTCTGGTCCTCCCGGCCGTGGATGTGCAGCACCGAAACCGGTTTCGGGTCGGGGCACTGCCCGGTGAGCGTGCTCGCCACCGCCCCGATCGCGGCGAAGGTGGTGGTGTCGCAGACGAGCCGGTACGCCAGCAGCCCGCCGTTGGAGATCCCGGTGACGTAGCGGCGGGCCGGATCGACCGGCAGGTCCCGTCCGACGCTTGCGACCAGCTCGGTGATGAAGGCGACGTCGTCGACGCCCTCACGGGCGGGTGCGCCGCAGCACTGCGGGCCGACGGCCCAGGCCCGGTTCAGCCCGTCGGGGAACAGCACCAGGAAGCCGTCCCGGTCGGCCTGTCCGGTCCAGCCGTACGCCTGCTCGGCCTGCTCGCCGGTGCCGGCCGCGCCGTGCAGCATCACCACAAGCGGGACCGGCGTGGCGAGATCGGCCGAGGCGGGCCGGTACAGCCGGTAGCTGCGTTCCCGCCCGTCCACCGTGATGGTGTGCGTGGAGCTGCCGACGGGGAAATCAGGTGCCGGGCGTGCCGCGCCGGAGGAGGGGGCGCCTGCCGCCGGGCGGGACCCGCCGCCGGTGGGTCCGTCGTCCTGCCGGCCGAGGCTGCACCCGGTGACGGTGCTCAGGCTGACGAGCAGCGCGAGCGTTCCGGCGAGGCGGGCCGTGGAACCGAAGGCCGCCGGCCGGCGGGACGGGTGAGGTTCCGCCTCGACGTCAGACCGAATAACGGTAAAAGGCATCATATGAATACTTTCGCCCGCGAATGTTCGAGCCAGGTAAGGGATGCGCCAGGATTCGGCCAGCGAGCGGGTGCCGGCCCGGCGACGGCGCTGTCACCGGACCGGCCCCCGGCCCTCAGTGACCCCGGAGCCGGATCAGTTCCCAACCGCCCTCGGGGACGTCGTCGCCCGGATCGGTCCGCAGGTTCATCGGGTTCGCCATCCCCAGGTAGACGGTCGGACCGTCGGAAACCATGTTGCGGATGCCGTAGTTCAGGTAGTTGCCCAACCCGGTCTTGTCGACGGCTGTCGCCGGTTTCGTCGGCGACGTGAACGCGTACAGGTCACCGCCGTAGACCGCCTCGGGCAGGGCGCTGGCCCGCATCCCGGCCGCCTCCATCGGCGCCTCGGCCAGATCGTCCGCCAGCTCCGGCGACAGGCCCAGCTCGGCGGCCGCCTCCTTGCCCAGCTCCTTGGCCAGGTAGCTCCAGTCCATCGTGCCGACGTACAACTTCCCGCCGGCCACCACCATCTTCCAGGTGTAGTTGTTGTACGGGTTACCGAAACCGGCCGGGCCGAACTTCGGCGTCTGGTGCGTCGACTGCAACGCCCACGCCCCCGCCCCACCATTGGCCGCCGGGTCGTACGCGGGCAGCTCCGTCGAGCCGTACAACAGGTCGATCTTCTGGAAGTGGGTGCCGAAGTTGCGACCCCGGTAGATGCTTATCGACCGCTGGGTGTTCTGGATGGTGGCCTGGGCCGCCGCCTCGTCCGCCGGCGGATACGTCGCCATGTGCACAGTGGTCGCCTTCATCGGCACGTGCATCGTGCCCCAGTAGAGGAAGCCGCCGTAGGAGGCCAGGCCGCCCAGGGCGTACGCGCGGGCCACCACCGGGTCCGGCTCGTAGGCGGACACGTTCCACACCTGCTGCCAGCCGTCGGCGTCCTCCGGGTTGAGTCCCGGGGCGCCCGAGGCCAGCGGCGGGCTCATCCAGACCGCGGCGATGCTCGCCGGCGGGGCGGCGGCGCCTGCGGTCGGCCCGGCCAGCTCGTCGTCCGAGCCCGGCCAGGTGGTGACGAAGACCCGACCCTGGTGCACGGTGAGGTCGGCGGCCTGCGCCGGCAGGTTCGCCACCACCGTGAACGCGAACGGGTCGGACTTGCTGCCCGACCACCGCAGCACGTTGCCGCGCTCGCCGCCGTTCGCGCCGACGCCCACCCCGGCGTACAGCGCGTCACCGGCGACCGTGAAGTGCCGGATGTTGCCGTACATCGGGAAGTTGCGGGAGCCCAGGTACGCGCCGGTGTCGGTGTCGAACGCGAACAGGTTGACGCTCGTGCCCAACGCCGGGCCGCCGAGCAGCGCCACCCCGCCGAAGTTGCCGGCCGCCCGGATGCCCGCCGTGGTCTGCAACCGGTTGGCGTCCTCGGTGGAGGCCGCCTTCACCAGGTCGGTCTTCTCGGTCAGCTTGTTGGTCCGGGTGTCGTAGGTGTAGAGGCGCGGCTGCCGGTGATCGCCGAGGATGGGCGGCAACTGCGGGTTGCGCTTGGCGACCTGGCTCTCGCCGTACTCGCAGACCCAGTCGTCGTTCACCGTCGGCTTGGTGTTGCGCAGGGCCCGCCCACTGGTCAGGCAGTTGACGTTCGCCCCGGTGCCGAACCACAGCGTCCTGCCGGCCCGGGTCATCCCCCACAGGTACGCCTGGTTGACCTTCGCCTGCCCGGTGGCGCACGGCGGGCCGGCCGGGTACGCCAGCCCGATCCCGGCGAAGCACTCGTCCGGCTGGGCCTTGGCGAGCAACTGCGGGCTGCTCTGGTGCGAGCCGGCCGCGCCGGCGGCGTCGAGCGGCGCGCTGAGCGCCGCCGAGGGAGCCACAAGCACGGGCCCGAGTCCGAGTACGGCGACGACGGCCATCAACCGTCGCGCGGAGATCCGGAGTGGATTCAACTGTCTCTCTTTCTACGGAAGGGGGACACCCGCCGGTTTCGGGCGGGTGGGACGGACAGGGACCGGTCAGACGGCGGCGGGCTGCCTGCGGGGCGCCGGGACGACGACCCGCGACGCCATCCGCTCGGCCCAGCCCGACGGGTCGGGGAAGTCCAGGAACCGACCGAGGCCGGTCAGCTCCCCGACCGGTTCGGCGACCAGGTCCTCGTAGGACATCCGCAGCAGGTGCTCCGGGGGCACGTCGCGCAGCGCCTGATCGGCCTGGCTGCTCATGAAGGCGCACAGGCCCAGGTAGCGGCGCAGGTCCGCGCCGCGCTCCCGCAGCGCGTCGGCGGTCAGCCGGTCCGGCAGGTACCGCTGGAGATCGTCCGGCACCGACTGGTCCGCACCGACCCGGAACGGGTCCAGGCCGCACCGGCCGAGGAACTCCACCCGCAGTTGGATGAGCTGGAACGACGAGTGCCGGCTCATCGACCGGGCGGTGTCCTCCCAGTTGCGGGTCAGGTAGACGACCTTGCAGTCCGGGAAACCCCGCAGCAGGTACGGCGCCACGTGGCTGGAGCCGCCGGAGCGTTCCACCCACCGGGTCTTGCCGGTGAGCGTGGCGAGAAGGTCCAGGAAGTCGTGGTGGTGCTGGGCCACCGTCTGGGTGCGGAACCCCGGCACCCGCTCGGCGAGCCCGTCGAACAGCGCGTCCGGGTCGGCGGTGAGCTTCGACAGGGTGATGGCCAGGATGCGGGGCAGCTCGGTCAGCCGGTCGGCCCACCGGCCCGTGGCCGGGTAGCGGACCTCCTTCGGCGGCAACCCGATCCGGAACAGGGTGGACAGCTCCGCCTTGGGGCTGGCCAGCACCGCCCAGTATTCGGCGCCGGTGAGCACCTCGGCGCTGCGCGCCCACGGCGCCACCGACATGAAGAACTCCTGGGCCGACAGGGTGTCCGGCTCCTCGTGGATCAGGTCGGACAGCAGTGTGGAGCCGCACCGACCATTGCTGATGATGATCGACCGGCCGGTGATCGGGGTGTCCATCGGAAGACCTCCTGCGTGTCGTGCCGTCATGCGGTGGTGGGTTGGGCCAGGTCGAGTGCGCAGTCCTCGGCCAGCCAGGCGAGGACGAGCCGGCGGACCTCCTCCGGCCGGTCGATCAGCACCGTGTGCTTCTGGTCGGGCAGCACCACGACCCGGGTCTGCGGCAGCAGCCCGCGTACCGTCGGGGCCAGCTCCACCACCGCCGAGTCGCCGCCGTAGAGGCAGAGCACCGGGCAGCCGATGGCGGCCAGCGCCTCGGTCGTCGGCAGCGGACTCGCCGGCAGCTCCCGCCCCAGGCTGGTGTCGGCGAGCATCCGCTGCGTCTCCGCGGCCCGCTGGGCGGCCACCCGGCCCCGCCGGGCCCCGATCTCGGTGACCGCCCCGCCGCGGGGCAGCCGGGCGGCGACCCGGGCGAGTCGCTCGCGGACCCGGCGCATCCACTCGGGGACCGGCGGGGCCGACTCCACGGCCACGATGCCGGCCACCCGTCCCGGATGCCGGGCGGCGTATCCGAAGGCGATGGTCCCGCCGAACGAGTTGCCGAGCAGCAGCAGCGGACCTGTCACGTCGAGGCCGGTGAGCAATGCGGCCAGATCGTCGACGAAGTCGTCCAGGGCGTACCCGGTGGCGGGGCGCTCGCTGCGCCCGTGGCCGCGCAGGTCGTACAGGACGGTCGGGACACCGGCCCGGGACAACGGCTCGGCCAGGGTGAAGTACCAGCTCGCCATGGTGTCCGAGGCCATCCCGTGGATCAGCACGGCGGTCGGCGGGCCGGTCCGGCCGGCGGCGGCCGGACCGGGGGGATCGAGCCGCTGCGTGTGCAGGGTGATCCCGTTCGCCCGGACCATGGTCACCGGGTGCCCGCCCCGACCTCGCCGGCCTTCGCCAACGAATCGGCGATGTGCGTGACGAGCTGCCCGACCTTCAGCTCACGGACGGTCTCCAGATCCAGCTTGGCGACGAAGTGGGCGAAGTTCACCGTGTCGCCGTAGCGGGCCTGGAGCCGGCCGGCGAGCGCGACGACGTCGATGCTCTCCATCCCCAGGTCGTCGGAGAACGTGGTGTCCATGGTGATCACCTGGTCGTCCGCGAAGTCACCGAGGACGGCGTCGATCATCTCGGTGAGTTCGGCGAGGATGGTGTCCTGGGCCGCGGGCATGGCGGTACTCCTTCTGCTTGTCGGTCGGATGGGCGGTGCTGCGTGCCGGATCGTGGATCACGGCCCGGACACCCCGGGCGGGGTCGCCGGCGCCGGTTCCGGGCCCCAGGTCCAGGCGACGACGTACCGGCGGGGCGGCAGGTCCTCCGGGTTGGCCACGTCCCGGTGGCCGACCCGGTACGCCCGCCCGCCGATCTCGACGGTCAGTCCCGAGTCGGTGGCCGAGTACACCCGGAACCGACGTGGTGAGCCGTCGAGCCCGGTGCCCTCGGCCTTCGCGACCGCCTCCTTCGCGGCCCAGAACCGGGTGAACCACAGCCGTCGGGCCCCGGCGTCCGTGCCTGCCAGGGAGGACAGCAGGCTCAGCTCGGCGGGGGTGAGGGCGAAGGTGAAGGTGCTCTCCGGGTGGTCGGTGACCTCCGCGACGTCGATGCCGACGCCCGGACCGCCGGCCGCCGCGCCAGGCGCCCGGCGACGGGCGATCGCCACCCCGATCTCCGCGCAGTGCGCCAGGGACACGTCGCAGTCGCCGAGGTCGCGGCCGGGCCGACCACGGACCCAGGGCCGGCCGTCCGGGTCGTTGCCGACGGTCAGCTCGATCGGGTAGATGTCGGTGTGACCGTCCTCCCACAGCCGGGCCCGCACCGCGTCCTTCGCCGCGATCCGGCCCAGCATCCACTGCTTGCGGGTCTTCGCCGGCTGCCGCTCGTACTCGGCGTAACCGGCGCCGCCGAGGATGCCCCGGGCCGCCATCCCCCGGGTGACCAGGTCGGTCCAGCAGTCGAAGGCCATCGTCCAACCCTCGGGCTGCAACAGCGACATCGGGTGCCGCTCGGGGAACCGCTCCGCGACCCGGGCCTGCGGGTGGCTGTCGAACCGGCGGTCCACCGCCCCCTCGATCTCCGACCAGACCCGCCCCTGGTAGCTGAGCTGGGTGTCGGCGACGAGCTTGCCGTCGTCGATGACGCGGACCCGGGCGACGCACTCGAAAGCCCGGCCGGCCGGCGGGGGTGGCCCGTAGAACCGCACCTGCCCGAGCCCCACCGGCAGCGCGACGGTCCGGAACGGCTGGGTGGTGATCAGCCAGTTGCCGATGAGCTGGAGCGCGTTGTCCAGCAGCGCCCCGGGTGGCTCCGGCGCGGTGACCACGCCCCGCACGTGCATGTCGCCGAGCGCGTGCACCTCGGTCACGCCCTGGAACTGCGGGCCGTGGAACATCAGCCGCTCCGCGTACATCTCGGCGGCGCCGAGGGTCGGCGGTCGTTCGGTGGCCGGGTCGTGGGTCCAGACCGGCGGCGGCGGCGGGTACGCGGGGCCGACCTCGATTGTCGCGCGCGCATATCCGGCGAAGGCGACCGCGTACCGGTTCGGGCCGGCGGCCCGGACCACGATCTCGACGTCGGTGGCCGGTTCGGCGATCAGCCACTTGTGGAACTTGGCGTCGTGCACCGCCACCACCGGGACGCCTGGTACGAGCTGCTCCACCGCCTCCATCATGTGCGCGACCAGGGCGGTCGCCGGCACCACCGGCCACCGGTCCTCCGGGTCCGGCCAGTCGTCGGGCTGCACGAAGAAGCAGTGGTCCAGCAGGTACGGCATGGTCTCCAGGGAGATCCGCCTGGTGATTCGACCGATCTCGGCACCGGCCCCGGCGGTCACCGGACGCAGCGGGCCGTTGGTGGTCACCGGTGGCCGCGCGGGCGGAGTGCCGACCCGTGCCGTCGGGGTCACCGGCGGGGCGGGGCGGGTCGGTGTCGCCGTGCCACCGCCGCCGGTGGCCGTCCGGCCCGATGTGTTCTCCCGCAGCAGGGCGGCGAGTTCGGCCGCCGCGCTTGATCCGCCCGCGAGCCGGTGCAGCGCGTCGAGCGCGGCGGTCGACCGGGCGGCGGGCGTCTGCGCGACCGCCGGTCGGGCCACCGGCGTCGGCGCGGCGGCCGGGAGTGGCGCGGCGGCCGGGAGTGGCGCGGCGGCCGGCGTCGGTGCGCCGCCCTGGCCGGCGGCGGCGTGGCTGGTCGCGGCGGCGTGGCTGGTCGCGGCGACGACGGGCCGGGCCGCGCCGTTGCCGTTGCCCGGCGTCGGCGGCGCCGAGTCGGGCGACGCGGTCACCCCGAGCAGACCGGCGGCGTCCGCGCCGAGGCGGACCAGCGGCCCGCCGAGGTCGAGCTTCATCCGCGGGCCACGCCGGACGGCACCGCCCGGTGGCTTCGTCGGACCGCCGTCGACGCCCGCAGCCGGCACCCGGCCGGTGCCGGCCGCCGGCGTACGGTCCACGGTGTCAAGCGCCCGCAGGTCCGGTGCGGCCCCCTCCACCCACAGCGCGGTGGCGACCCGGCGTAGCTGGTTCAGCCCGCTGCGGTGCGCGGTGTTCACAGGCATCGCGAGGTGGTCGCGCCCGCGCAGGTTGTCACCGATCAGCGAGGCGAGCTGCCCCGCGCCGACCTGGAGGAACACCCGGAAACCGGCGTCGTACATCGCCTCGACGGTCTGCCGGAACCAGACCGGCTCCATCATGTGCCGGACGAAGATCCGGTTGACCTCGTCCTCGTCGGCGGGGAACGGTGCGTGCAGGGTCGCCGACCACACCGGCATCCGGGTCGGGTGCACCTCCCAGCGGCCCAGGGCGGCGCCGATCGAGGTGAGTCCGTCGGCGAAGGCGGGGGTGTGGAACGCCGACCGGAACGGCAGCTTCTGACACAAAATGTTACGGGTACGCAGCGCCTCGACGAGCCGGTCGACCTGCGGCTCGGGGCCGTTGACCACCGACTGTGCCGGGGCGTTGTCGTGCGACAGGACCACCCCGGGATAGTCGCCGAGCAGCGGGGTGACCTGGTCCGCGCCGGCCCCGACGGCGGCGAAGACGTAGCCGGAGACCTCCACCGAGTCGGCGTTGAACAGGTCGAGGAACTCGTCCATCGCGGCGGTGCTGATCTGGCCGCTGACCGCGGCGGCGGTCCACTCGCCGATGCTGTGCCCGGCGACGGCGTCGGGTCGTACCCGGATCCGGGCCAGTGCGTCGTCGAGCAGCTTGCCCACCTCGATCAGCCCGGCGCCGTGCCGGCCCAGGTCGGCGGCGGACCAGTCCCGGTCCGGCAGGCCGAAATGGGCGGCCAGGTCGGCGGTCCGTGGAGCGAACTCCGCCTCCAGACCGGGGAAGACGAAGGCGAGCTTGCCCGACCCGGCGCCGAGCAGCGGCCGAGGGCTGAACCAGATGTCCCGCCCGCCCCGCCACGCCTGGCCCCGGGCGACCGTCTTGCGGGCCACCGCGAGCAGCTTGTCCGTCGGGTTGACGACGCCCAGCCGGGTCTGCGCCGGGGCGTCCCCGCCCGAGCGGGCCGCCAGCTCGACGCCGCGCCGGCGTACCTCGTGGTCGTCGTGGGCCAACAGCTCGGCGAGCCCGGCCGGGTCCGGCGCGGCCAGCCAGAGCACCTGGTCCGGCTCGTCGACCACGGCCCGGCCGGCGGCCGGGGCGGTCGGCGCGACCACCGGCTCGCCCACCGACACCGGCGGCTGCTCGATGATCAGGTGGGCGTTGATCCCGCCGAAGCCGAACGCGTTGATCCCGGCCCGGCGCGGCCCGTCGCTCTCCCACGGCCGGGCGGTGTCGATCGGCGCGAACCGGGTCGCCGCCATCTCCGTGCGCGGCGTCTCGCAGTGCAGGGTCGGTGGCAGCACCCCCCGGTGCACCGCGAGCGCGGCCTTGATCAGACCGGCCACCCCGGCGGCCGGCATGGTGTGCCCGATCATCGACTTCACCGAGCCGATCACCGGCCGGGGACCCCCGGTGTACGGGCCGAACACCTGTGCCACAGTGGTCAGCTCGGCGGCGTCCCCGGTCGGGGTGCCGGTGCCGTGCGCCTCCAGCAGCCCCAGCGCGTCCGGGGCGGTCGGGTCGAGCCCGGCCGACTCCCAGGCCCGTCTGATCGCCAGCACCTGACCGGAGACCGCCGGGTTGAACATGCTCGCCGACTTGCCGTCGCTCGACACCCCGCTGCCCCGGATCACCGCGTAGACCCGGTCACCGTCGCGCACCGCGTCGGCGTACCGCTTGAGCACCACCACGCCGGTGCCCTCGCCGATCAGCAACCCGTCGGCGGCGGCGTCGAACGGCCGGATCTCGCCCTGCCGCGACAGCGCGCGAAGCTGGTTGAACACCGACCAGAAGCTGATGTCGTGCACGTGGTGCACACCACCGGCGAGTACCGCGTCCAACCGGCCGTTGACCAGCTCGGTGATGCCCTGGTCCACGGCGATCAGCGACGAAGCGCAGGCCGCGTCGATGGTGTACGCCGGGCCGCGCAGGTCGAGCCGGTTGGCCACCCGGGAGGCGGCCAGGTTCGGCACCAGGCCGATGGTCCCCTCCGGCTGGTACGGCCCGAGCCGCTCGTCGAACTTCTTGCGCAGCAGCTCCAACCGGGCCGGGTCGACGTCCGGAATCAGCTCCCGCAGGATGCTCACCACCTGGCTGGACATCCGCACCCGCTGGGCGTAGCGGGCCTGGGCGGGGCTGAGGATGCCGCCCCGGCCGAGGATCACCCCGATCCGGTCGCGGGCCGGCAACCTGTCGTCGCCCCCCGCGTCGTCGATGGCCGCGGCGGCCACCTCCAACGTGATGAGCTGGTCCGGCTCGATGTCCCCGACGGAGGCGGGCATGACCCCGAAACGCAGCGGCTCGAAGGTGGCGTACTCGTCGACGAAGCCGCCCCGCCGGCAGTACATCCGGTCGGCCCGGTGGGCCTGCTCCGGGTCGTAGAACTCCTCGTCCCAGCGGTGGACGGGGACGTCGGTGATCGCGTCGACCCCGTTGATCAGGTTGCGCCAGTAGCTTTCCAGGTCACCGGCCGAGGGCATCAGGGCGGCCATCCCGACGATCGCGATCCGGCACATCGGCGTCGTCACCACCCGGATGCGGTGTAGACGACCGAGGTGACCGACGCGTCGGCCCAGGCCAGCTCGCGCAGCAGGGCCAGCGCGCCCTCCTCCGGGTCGATCAGGCCGATGCCGCGCCGGGCGTACTCCCGGCTCAGCTCGGCGGTGACCATGCCGCCGTGACCGACGCCCGGGGCCCACGGTCCCCAGTGCACGGTCAGGCAGCGCACCCCGGTCCGGGCCGCGTACCGGGCGCCGATGGAGTCCAGGGCGTCGTTTGCCGCCGCGTAGTCGGCCTGGCCCCGGTTGCCGTAGGCGGCGGCGATGCTGCCGAAGAAGACCACGAAGCGCGGCGCGATCCGTAGCGCGTCGAGGCCGGCCAGCAGCCCCCGCGCCCCGTCGACCTTGGTGTCGAAGACCCGGGTGAACGACGCCGGGTCCTTCTCGGCGATCAGCTTGTCCTCGATGATCCCGGCGGCGTAGACGACACCGTCGAGGCGGCCGTGCTCGGCGTGGATCTCGGCCAGCAGTCGCCGGGTGGCGGCTGCGTCCCGTACGTCCAGGGCGTGGTAGCGGACCTCCCCGCCCAGCTCGGTCAGCTCGGCGATGGTCGCGGTCACCTCCCGGGCCGCCAGGATGCCCTGCGCGGTCCGGGCGATCTCGGCCGGTGTGGACGCCCCGCGCCGGGCCAGCACCCCGACCAACGCGGCCCGGTCCCCGGCGCTCGCCAGCTCCGGGTCCTCCGGGCCGGACGGCAGTGGGGTCCGACCGACAAGCTCGATGCGGCAGCCGGTGGCCGAGGCGAGCGCCCGGGCGAACCACGGGGTGATGCCCCGTGCCCCACCGACCAGCACCACCACCGAGTCGCGTTCCAGGCCGATCGCGGCGGCCTCGGACACCCCGTCGCCGGCCGGTCCGGCACCCCCGGCGGCCAGCGCGCCCAGCTCGACCGGGACCAGGTCGGCGACGTACCGGTCGGCACCGCGCCGGGCGACCACCGGGGCGTCGGGGACGGTGAGCAGTTCGTCGATGAGCTGCCGGGCGAGGGTTTCCGGCGTCGCCGCCGGGTCCACCGCCACGAAGCGGGCGGCCAGTCCGGGGTATTCGCGGGCGATCGTGCGGAACAGTCCGGGCATGCCGTCGGCCGCGCCTGTGACGTCCTGCGCCCCGGCGGCGAGCAGCCAGCTCGGTCCGGCGGTCAGGACCCGCTGCAACAGCGGGAACACGTCGGGCAGCAGCGGCTCGTCGAGGTTGGTCAGCCCGTCGAGCACCAGCACCCCGTCGAAACCCTGACCGGCCTGCGCGCTGTCGAGCACGCCCAGTTGGCCACCGGCGCCGTACGCGCCGAGCAGTTCCGCCAGGTACGCCCCGACCGGTCCACCGCCGGTGATCAGGAAGCGCATTCCGGTGAGGGCGGTCGCCGGGTCGACGCTCTGCCCGGGCTGGACGTTCTCCTGGGCGACCAGCCGCTTCGGCGCGATCCCCGCCCCCACACCGGCGCCGGCGGGAGTCGAAGCGGGTGCGGGGGTGGGTGCGGCGGTGACGGCGGCCGGCGTGGCGACGATCGCCGGCACGGTGGTGGCCGAGACGTGGATGGTGCCGCTCATCTTCTGGTCGAGCCAGGTGACCATGGCGTGGACGGTGCGGGCCTTGACGAGGTCTTCGAGTTCGCTTTCGTCGCCTTCGACGCTGAGGGAGAGGCGTTGGGCGACTTCACCTGCGACTTCGGCGCGTTTGATGGAGTCGATGGACAGGTCGGCTTCGAGGTCGAGGTCGGGCTCGATGAGGTCGACCGGGTAGCCGGTGCGTTCGCTGATCACGGTGAGGATGGCCTGCTGGAACTCGGCGAGGGAGACACCGGCGGGGGCGGCGGGCGGTCCGACCGGGGCGGCGGGGAGCGACCCGGCGGGGGCCACCGCAAGCGGGCCGGTCGTGGTGGCCGAGACGTGGATGGTGCCGCTCATCTTCTGGTCGAGCCAGGTGACCATGGCGTGGACGGTGCGGGCCTTGACGAGGTCTTCGAGTTCGCTTTCGTCGCCTTCGACGCTGAGGGAGAGGCGTTGGGCGACCTCGCCTGCGACTTCGGCGCGTTTGATGGAGTCGATGGACAGGTCGGCTTCGAGGTCGAGGTCGGGCTCGATGAGGTCGACCGGGTAGCCGGTGCGTTCGCTGATCACCGCCAGGATCGCCTGCTGGAACTCGGCGAGGCTCGGACCGGCCGGCGCGGGGGCCGCCACCAGGCCGGTCGGGGTTCCGGTGGCCACCGCGGCGGGGGCGACGACGCCGCCGATCGCGGGAGAGACGGGCCTGACGTCCGGGGTGACCGGAACGGGCCGGCTGATCGCCGGTGCCGGCGCCGTGGCCAGCGCGGTGCCGCCGTTCGACGCCGACACGGTGGGCAGCGCGGCGGGGGTGGCCGCGGGTCGGGCGACAGGCGCGGGTGTCGTGGCCGGGACCACTGCCGGTCGGGGATCCGGGGCGGGTGTCGGTCCGGCGGGCAGCGCCGGGTACTCCTGCGCATAGGTCTCGGTGGGCAGCCGGGTCGGCCCGGTGCCCGCGTCCGGGGGTTCGCCGAGGAAGGCGAGCATCACGTCCCGCTGGGTGGCGATCATCTCCCGGTTGGTGCGCAGGTACTCCCGCAGCAACTCGCCCCGGATGTCTCGGACGGCCGCCGGCTCGGGGCCGCTGACGGTCCGGACGTTCCGGACGGTCGCGGGTTCGGGGCCGTTGCGGGTGCCGGTGGCGGCGCCGGGGGTGGTGGCGGTGCCGTTGGCAGGGGTCATCGACAACTCCTTGATCCGTCGGGGAGGGGTCATGCCACCGGGAAGACAGTTGCCGTGCTGGTCCCGGACGAGTTGGCCGTCGACCGTCCAGAGCGGACGACGGGGCGGTGCGGTGGTGCTGCCGTCGGCGACCCGCCCGTGGAAGAGCCAGTCGGGGCGGACCGGTGCGCCGGCGCAGGCGAGTTCGGCGACCGAGACGAGGAATCCGCGCAGCCCGTCGGAGGGGCCGCGTTCGCAGGCGACCGTCTGGTGCGGCCGGTCGCCGAGCACCGCCTGCACCAGCCGGGTGAGCACCTGGCCGGGGCCGACCTCGACGAAGAGGCGGGCGCCCGCGGCGTACATCGCCTCGATCTGCTCGACGAAGCGGACCGGTGCGCCGATCTGTTCGGCGAGGTGGTGGCGGACCTGGCCGGCGTCGCCGGAGTACGGTGCGGCGGTCAGGTTCGACCAGACCGGGATGCGCGGCTCGGCGATCGAGCGGGCGGCGAGCACGTCGGCGAAGGTCTCCACCGCGCCGGCCACCACCGGGCTGTGGAAGGCGCAGGCCACCGGGATGGTCCGGGCGGACAGGCCGGCGTTCTTGAACGCGACCACCGCCTCCCGTACCTTCGCCGTCGGCCCGGAGACCACCACCTGCTGCGGGGCGTTCCGATTGGCCAGCACCACCTCGCTGGCCAGGCCGGCTCCGGCGAGCGCCTGGGCGACCTGGTCGGCGGTGGCGTTGACCGCCGCCATGGTGCCCGGGTCCTCACCGCACGCCCCGAGGATGGCCGCCGCCCGTTCCCGGCTCAGGTCGAGCAGGGTGGCCGCGTCGAACGCCCCGGCGACGCAGAGTCCGACGAGTTCGCCGTAGCTGTGGCCGGCGGTCATGTCGGGTCGGACCCCGAGCCGGCGCAGCAGGTGGTCCATGGCGAGGCCGCCGATGCCCAGCACCGGTTGGGCGACCCGGGTGTCGCGTACCCGTTCCTCCTGGGCGCGTCGGGCCTCCTTGTCGAACGCGGCCGGTGGGAAGAGCAGCTCCGCCGCCGGCCGGTCGAGTTCGAGGTAGTGCCGCAGCTCGGGGAAGGCGACGAAGAGTTCACCGAGGGCGCCGGGGCGCTGGCTGCCCTGCCCCGGAAAGAGGAACGCCACCTGACCGGGCCCGACCGGGTCGGTCCCGGTCGGCTGGACCAGGCCCCGGGCCGGTTCATGCTCGCCGGCCAGGGCCCGGTGCAGCAGGGTCTCCAGTTCGGCCAGGTCCCGGGCGACCACCGCGACCTGGGTCGTGCCGGACCGGTTGGCCGCCTTGGTGGCGACCGACGCGGCCAGCTCGGCGAGCCGCCCCGGCCGGTCCCGTCCCCCGTCGTCGGCCAGGCTCTCCAACAGTTGCCGGATCGCCTGGTGGGCGGCGGCGCGGTCCGTGCCCCGGAAGCAGAACAGCTCCGCCGGCCAGATCCGGTGCGCGTGCCGGGGTTCCGGCGCGTTCGGGTACGCGCTGAGCACCACGTGGAAGTTGGTGCCGCCGAAGCCGAACGCGCTGACCCCGGCGATCCGTTCGGCGGCCGGCACCGGCCACGGGCGGGCCTCGGTGAAGAACACGAACGGGCTCTGCCGCGGGTGCCAGGCCGGGTTGGGGCGTTCCAGGTGGATGGTGGGGGGCCGGATGCCGTGGTGGAGGGCGAGCGTCGCCTTGATCAGGCCGGCCAGCCCGGCGGCGCACTTGGTGTGCCCGATCTGGGACTTCACCGAGCCGAGCGCGCAGCCGCCGGGTGCGGCCCCGGCCTCGACGAACATCCGGGTCAACGTCTCCAGCTCGGTGCGGTCGCCGACCACGGTGCCGGTGCCGTGCGCCTCCACCAGCCCGACCTCGCGGGGGGAGATGCCGGTGCGGTGGTACGCCCGGTCCAGGGCCCGCCGCTGCCCGTCGGGGCGCGGCGCGGTCAGGCCGAGGGCCCGGCCGTCGCTGGCCCCGCCGAGCCCCTTGATCACGCCGTAGATCCGGTCGCCGTCGCGTTCGGCGTCGGCAAGCCGCTTGAGTACGACACACGCGACGCCCTCGCCGAGGGCGATCCCGTCGCCGGTGCTGTCGAAGGGGCGGGACCGGCCGGTGGGGGACAGCGCGTGGGCCGAGGTGAACATGAGGTAGTCGTTTACGCCGTTGTGCAGGTCGGCGCCGCCGCAGATCATCAGGTCACTGTCGCCGCCGACCAGCTCCTTGCAGGCGGCGTCCATCGCGGCCAGCGACGAGGCACAGGCCGCGTCGATGGTGTAGTTCGGGCCGCCCAGGTCGAGCCGGTTGGCGACCCGACCGGCGATCACGTTGGCCAGCACGCCGGGGAAACTGTCCTCGGTGACCGTGGGCAGCAGCTCCTGCATCTGCTCGGGCACCTCACCCAGGTACGCCGGCAGCATGGTGCGCAGGGTCTGTGCGTGCCCCATGTCGCTGCCGGCCTCCGCGCCGAACACCACACCGGTGCGGGCGTGGTCCACCCCCGGGGCGTCGTACGGGTAACCGGCGTCGACAAGCGCCCGGTGGGAGACCTCAAGGGCGAGCAACTGGGTCGGGTCGATGCTGCTCAGCGCGGCCGGCGGGATGCCGTAGCCGATGGCGTCGAAGGGCACCGGCTCGATGAACCCGCCCCACTTGGAGACGCTGATCCGGCCGGTCTGCCCCGGCCCGACGGCGGGGGCGTAGTAGTGGTCGGTGTCCCAGCGGTCGGCCGGAACCTCGGTGACGGTGTCGGCGCCGCTGAGCACGGTGCGCCAGAAGCTGTCCAGGTCGGGGGAGCCGGGCAGCATGCAGGCCATCCCGACGATGGCGATGTCGAGCGGTGCGGGCGGCTGGTCGGTCTCGGCGGCCGGCGGCGCGAGCCGGGCCCGCAGCGCGTCGAGCCGGTCGGCGTGCAGGCCCCGTACCCCGGTGGTGACGGCGTCGTGCAGCGCGGCGACGGTGGTGGCGCGGTCGCGCAGCACGGCGACCTGGCCGGCCATGAACAGACCGTCGCTGGCCTGGACGCTCTCGTCGACGGCCTCGACGACGTCGCCGGAGCGGCGCAGGCCCTTGCTGGCAATCCGCAGCCGGCCGACGTTCAGCAGCTCCAACTGCTCCCACACCTCGCGGTTCTCCACCCCGGCACCCTCCAGCTGGGTACGCAGCTGGTGGAAGTCGTCGACGAACGGGGTGTGCAGGCAGCGGGTGGCGTGCCCGGGGGCGGTCTCCAGCAACGCGGTGTGCTCGGCGGTGAGCGCCGCACGTTGGAACAACGGCTGGACCGCGCCGTGGCTCACGGCCTCGGCGGTGAACAGGTAGGCGGTGCCCATCAGTACGCCGATCCGGGCGCCCCGGCGGGCCAGCGGCGCGGCCATCGTGGCCACCATCGCCGCCGAGCGGGCGTCGTGCACCCCACCGGCGAAGAAGATCTGTAGTTGCGCACCGGCGGCCGGGTCGGTGTCCAGGTAGTCGTCGAGCACCGCCAGTTGGGCCTCCCACAGCGGGAAGCTCGCCCGGGGACCCACATGCCCGCCGCACTCGGCGCCCTCGAAGATGAACTTGCGGGCGCCGGAGCGCAGGAACTGGCGAAGCAGGCCGGGGGAGGGCACGTGCAGGAAGGTGTTGATCCCCTGCTCCTCCAGGGCGCGGGCCTGCGGTGGCCGGCCACCGGCGATGATGGCGCAGGCGGGCCGGATCTCACGGATGACGTCCAGTTGCGCGGCGCGCAGTTCCTCGGGCGCGAAGCCGAGCACCCCGACGCCCCAGGGGCGGTCGCCGAGCCGTGCGGCGGTCTCGGCGAGCATCCGGCGGCACTGGTCGGCCGAGTTCAGGGCGAGCGCGATGAACGGCAGCGCGCCGCCGTCGGCGACCGCCGCGGCGAAGGACGCCTCGTCGCTGACCCGGGTCATCGGGCCCTGGGCGACGGGCACCCGGACCCCGAGGGCCGCGGCGAGGGGAGCGCCGGGCTGGAGCAGGTCGGCGGCGTCGGGGCCGTCGACGGCGTCGAGCATCGCCGCGCGCATCCCCCGGACGGCGGCGGAGGTGTCCGGCCAGCGGTCGGCGAAGGTGGCCGCCAGCCAACCGTCCTGTCCGACGGGCAGCAGTTCGGTGTCGGCCCCGTGCGGGCCGCCCCGGCGGACACCCCGTACCCCGTCACGCAGGACGGTCTCCGAGCCGTCCATCCGCCGGATCACGGCCTGGACGTCGGCCGGCAGGTCCGACTCGGGCATCAGGGCGAGCTGGGTGTCCAGGACCACGCCGGCCGCGCCGCCGATCAGGCAGGCGCCCGCGGTGCGCGGGCCGATCCCGCCGGCCACCCAGATCGGCAGGTCGACGGTGTCGTCGGCGACGAGCTGCTGGAGCAGGACGAACGAGCTGAGTTCGCCGATCCGGCCGCCGGCTTCCATGCCCCGGGCGATAAGTCCGTGTGCCCCCGCCGCCGCCGCGGCGCGTGCCTCGGCCCGGCTGGTCACCTCCACGAGCACCCGGTGGTGCGGGGTGATCTCGGCCAGCGGCCAGGGGCTCGCCGGCTCGACCACGACCAGGTCCACCCGGTCGTTCGCGGCCCGCGCCACCTGGGCGGGGGTGGCCCGGCAGCCCGCCGGCACCCGGACGCCGATCGGTGTGGCGGACCAGCTCGCGGCGCGGGCGAGCGCCCGCAGCGACCAGTCGTCGCCGGTGGCCAGGTCGATGATGCCCTGCCCACCTCCGGCGGCGGTGGCGGCCGTGATCCGTGGGCCGGGTTCCAGGACGCCGACGGGGCTGACGACCAGGATCAGGTCACGCGTGTACGGTGCGCTACTCATCGGGCTCCCACTTCGGTCGCGAAGGATCGCGTGGTGACGGGGGGATTGCCGGCCCGAACACCGGCGAGCGCGTATCGAATTTGCGGCGTTCGATCTCGCGTTGAGTCACAGCCTAGCTTCGCCCAGTTACATCTCGGTTAAATCCAACCACCAGGGCCGCCGGGGTGAAGATTTCCTACCTGGGCTGGGGGATATGTCGTCGGGTTAAGCAGGCGAAATGATCGCCGATACGCCGACGTTGTCACCGAATCATGTCGCAGTTGGTTGCCCGTTCATTTTCTAACTTATTTCCAGGCTGTTTTACGTGGCTCGGGAAGTTCCTGGTGACCGGAGATCAACTCATCGAATGTCCCACCATGTGGAACGGCTCTTGCCACTGATTGCATCGACCGTTAAAGATCCGTATCGGCGTCCACGCCTTGATTATCCGACGATTAGCTGTGGCATTCGTGAGGCGAGGTGGGATTGAATTCGATCATCAGATCCCCTGGTGGTAAGGGGTCTTCCTGCGCTTGGTGTCGTGGCTCCGACCGTCGCCGCTGACCTCGTCGACGGTCACCCCGCCGAGACGAGGGCACTCGAAGCGCACCGCCGCCCCCGGTATCGGCTGGTCACACGCCGGCCTTTGGCGACTGCCGATGTACTCACTTAACGAGCGTTTCATGGGCTATCTGTCGGGCGGTCAGCCGATCCCCCGCCGGATATGCCGCCCCCGATTTTCCGGCAGTACCACAGCCCCACCCGGGCTCGCGACCAGGCGAGACGCTCAACACCGCTCCGGTGGTCCGCCCTGCCTGGGGCCGTCCTCCCCCATTCACCTTTCGGATCGGCGGTAATTGTGCGTAGCCTGCTTCTCCTCGCCCTCGTCGGCCTCGGCGCCCAACTCGTCGACGGCAGTCTCGGGATGGCCTACGGTGTGACCTCCACAACATTGTTGTTGGCCCTCAACACCGGGGCGGCGAGCGCTTCGGCGACCGTCCACCTGGCCGAGATCGGCACCACCCTGGTCTCCGGCGCCGCGCACTGGCGGTTCGGCAACGTCGACTGGACGGTGGTCCGCCGGGTCGGCGTCCCGGGCGCCCTCGGCGCGTTCGCCGGCGCGACCTTCCTCTCCCGCCTCTCCACCGAGACCGCGGCCCCGATCATGTCGCTGATCCTGTTCACCCTCGGCCTGTACGTCCTGATCCGGTTCACCGTCTCCGGGTTGCCCCGGGAACGCGTCGGACTGCCCCTGCGCAAGCGCTTCCTCGGCCCGCTGGGACTCGTCGCGGGCTTCGTGGACGCCACCGGCGGTGGCGGCTGGGGGCCGGTCGGCACCCCCGCCATCCTGGCCAGCGGCCGGATGGAACCCCGCCGGGTGATCGGGTCGATCGACACAAGCGAGTTCTTGGTCGCGGTCGCCGCCAGCGTGGGATTCCTGGTCGGCATCGGCTCGGCGAACATCAACTTCGGCTGGGTGGCCGCGCTGCTGCTCGGCGGCATGATCGCCGCGCCGATCGCCGCCTGGCTGGTACGGCTGGTCCCGCCCCGGGTCCTCGGCTCGGCCGTCGGCGGGGTCATCGTCCTGACCAACACCAGAACCCTGCTGCTCAGCGACTGGATCTCCGCCCCGGACGTCGTCCGGTACGCCTGCTACCTGCTCGCCGCGCTGCTCTGGGCGGCGGCGGTGGGCTGGTCACTGCGCCGGCACCTGGCCGACCGGCAGGTGGCCGCGCCGGTCACCGCAGGACAGGAGGGAGGCGCCGGGGAGCCGGCCACCACGTCGAGTTGATCGGACGGCGGCCGGCACCCACCGACCAGCAGGGCGGGTGACGGCGCTACGCCTCGCCGTCCTCGGACATGGCGCGAGCCCACTGGTCGGACCAGCGGACGAGTGGGCGCAGCGCCAGACAGGCGCCGTGGCCGAGTTCGGTGAGACCGTAGGTCGTGTCCGGCTGCTGGGTGACGAGGTGTGCGTCGAGCAGTTCGGTCAGCCGCTGCCGCAGCACGCTTGAGGACATGTTGTCGCAACGCTGTCGCAGCGCGCGGAAGCCAACCGGCCCGTGCTGCAACTCCCAGATGATGCGCAGGTTCCAGCGGCGCCCGAACAGGTCGAGGGCGGCCATCAGCGGACGGCCGGTACTCGACCCCCGTACCGGCTGCCCTGGCCGAGGCGTCGTCATCGCGTCATCCCGCCCGCTTGATGTTTCGGCATCCGACACAGTAACCTCCGGATCGACTGATTCGATTTTCGAATCACCGCGCCGCTGAGCGGAGGTTGGCATGCACAAGCTGGTGGTCCTGTATCCCGAGCCCGCCGATCCCGACCACTTCCGCGACTACTACGTGACAAACCATCTCCCGCTTGTCACGCGCCTGCCCGGCCTGCTCGCGTGGCGCTACAGCTTCGACGTGGCAGCGACACAGGGACAGACCCCGTACTTCGCGGTCTTCGAAGCCGAGTTCACCGACGCGGCGGCAATGACCGCAGCGAGGGCGTCGCCGCACGGTCAGCGGGTGACCGCCGATGTCACCAACTACGCCACAGGCGGTGCGGTCGTCATCCACTATCCGGTCCAGGGCGGCACTGACCGGCCGGGGGCTCCGTGAGGCGATTGCGTACCGCCCTGTGCGAACGACTGGGCATCCCGCTGCCGATCATCCAGGCGCCGGTGGGATCGGCAGCGGGGCCGGAACTGGTGGCGGCCGTGTCCGAGGCCGGTGGCCTCGGCATGCTGGCGTTGACCTGGCAGACACCCGATCAGGCACGCCGAACCATTCGCCGGACGCGGGAGCTCACGGCGCGACCGTTCGGCGCGAACCTGGTTCTCGACTTTCCGGTGGAGGACCTGCTGACGGTGTGCCTGGACGAGGAAATCCCGATCATCTCCACGTTCTGGGGAAACCCGTCGCAGGTGAACGCCCGGATCCGCGAGGCGGGAGCGCTGCATCTGCACACCGTCGGCGAGATCGCCGAAGGCGTCCGCGCTGTCGCGGCCGGCGTGGACGTCGTCGTGGCACAGGGCTGGGAGGCCGGCGGTCACGTCCGCGGCGGCACGTCGACGATGGCGCTGGTACCGGCCGTGGTCGACGCGGTCGGCGCCGTACCGGTAGTGGCGGCCGGCGGGATCGCGGACGGCCGAGGCGTTGCTGCCGTGCTGGCGCTCGGCGCCCAGGGCGCCATGCTGGGCACCCGCTTCCTGGCCACCGCCGAGGCCGCCACGCATGCGGTGTACCGCCGCCACCTGGTCGCCGCCACCGGCGCCGACGCCGTGCACACCCGCTGCTTCGACGGCGGCTGGCCGGACGCGCCACACCGCGCGTTGCGCAACGCGACCCTCCGACGGTGGGAAGCCGCCGGCTCGCCTCCGGCACCACACCGGCCCGGCGAAGGCGATGTCGTCGCCGTCGACACGAGCGGCAAGAATCACCATCGGTACGAGGACCTGATGCCCATGCCCGGGATGACCGGCGAGCTGGCCGACATGGCCCTGTACGCGGGCCAGTCGGTGAACCTCGTCCACGAGGTTGTCCCCGCCGCACGGCTGATCCACGACATGGCCGGGCAGGCTGCCACCACGATCGGCGTTCTGCACGACATCGGCGCGCAGCCGGTGGAACCGGGCCCTGTCCCGGGCGCGGTCCCACCGGCTGCGTCGAGGTGTCGTTAGGAGAGGGCGCAGCTGACGCCGTTGAGGGTGAAGGAACCAGGCTTGCCGGTGTTGCCGGTATGGGTGGCCTGGAAGCCGATGTCGGTGGACCCGCCTGCTGCCAGCGTCCCGTTGTACGAGACGTTCCGGGCGGAGATCTGACCGCTGGAGCCCGTGAAGGTGGCGTTCCAGCCGTTGGTCACGGTCTGTCCGCTGGGCAGGGTGAACGCCAGGGTCCAACCGTCAATCGTCGATGCGCTGCGATTGGTGATGTGGATGCTGGCGGTGAATCCGTCGTTCCATGCGTTCATCGTGTAGCCCACCTCGCAGGCGCCGGACTGGCTCGGCGGGGGTGAGGTGGTCGGCGGCGGCGTGGTCGGCGGCGGCGTGGTGGGCGGGGGCGTGGTCGGCGGCGTGGTGGAGAAGGTGATGTTCGAGACGTAGGAGTTGATGTTCCAGCTCGCGTCCGGGTCGGTTTGGCTGGTGACCGGCTTGCCCTGGACGGTGAAGTTGCTGAAGTGCACGCCGCTGATGTTGATGCTCGACGATCGTCCGTGCAGGTTGACGACCTTCTTCACGTCCGAGGAGACGTTCGTGAAGTAGGCGTTGCGGATCGTCGAGGTGTTCTTCACCGTGCGCCAGGACGGTGGGCGATCCTCCTCCAGGTCGATCAGGCTGTCGGTCTGTTCCACCCTGACGTCTTCCCATCGGGTGTTCGAGACGACGGCGGTGTCGACCGCGTCGATCACCATCGAGCGTCCCGCCTTCACCACGTCGATGTCGCGGAAGACGACCCCGTCCATGGACGTTCCTTCGGTCTTGGTGCCGATCTTCGCGCAGGCGGAGTTGCTGTAGCAGACGATGTGCTCGTGGATGACGTTCTTGGTATTGACCGTGCCGCTGGCGGACTCGTTCTTGGTCGCCATGTTGTCGTCGCCGGTGTAGAGGAACGCGTTCGACAGCAGGCTGTTTGTCGACTCGTCGAAGTCCACGCCGTCGGTGTTGTTGTACCCCGTCGTGGGCCGGCAGTTGATCAATTTGTAGTTCTTGATGGTGACCTTGTCGCTGCGGTAGACGAGCGTGTTCCAGTAGCTGGAGTCGCGGACGGTGACGCCGTCGACCAGGATGTCGGAACTCTCCTCGATCTTCACCACGGCCAGGTTGATGCCCTGGGCCCGCAGGTACTTCCCATTCCCGTCGATGACACCGCGACCCAGCAGCTTGGCGTTTCTCACCTGGAACATCCGGAGGGACGCGTGCTGCATGCCCTCGATGTTCACCCCACCGCTGCCGGTGTTGAAGTCCGCCTTCTGGTTCGAGCCGTAGAGGACCGCACCGGTCGTCAGGTAAAGGGTCATGTTGCTCCTCATCCACAGCTCGCCGACCAGGTATCGGCCCGGAGGCACGTACAGGACGTTGCGGGTGGCGCCGGACGCGGCGTTGATGGCGCTCTGGATCTTTGCCGTGACCAGGGTCGCCCCGGTGTTGTCGACGCCGTAGTCGGCGAGGTTCGTGACGTTGGCGTCCCCCAACTGGGGCGCGTTCGTCTCGGGCGCGTCGATCAGGATGAACAGCAGTTCTTTCGAGTCGAATTGGACGACCAGATAGTTCGGGCCGCTGTTGAAGGTGATGGTGTTGCCGCTGCGGGAAACGGCGAGTTTCCGGCTCTTGGGGCTGACGGTGTACGAGTTGAAGCTCTCGGCGACGGTGACCGAGAACTCGGCCGTGCCCGCTCCCGCCATGGAGCAGTGCGCATAGTGCACCTGCATCTCAGGGAATACTTCGTCATTTTCTCGACGAACAGCGGCGTGCCGCCCGTCGTGACGGTGTAGAGCGGACTCTTCGTGGCGCCGCGCAGGGCGGGATCGGCGACGCAGCCGGCGGCGGCCACGCCGGGCGGGCTGCCCCCAGCCGCGGTGGTCGCACCGTAGACCGGCGCCACCAGGGTGCCCGTCCCGATGCCACCGAGGGCGAGGAGAGCGGTGGCTGCCCAGATCGCGAGACGTTTGTTTTTCATCGGGACCTTTCTCGGGATTGACGACGTTTGTCGGTGGCGACGTGGTCAGGCGGCAGCCTGAGGGTGCCCCCGGTGACGGTCCGGAGCCGGACTTTATGTATCGCTCTTTTCATCGCGCTGTTTCCTTGGCCATGGTGGACTCGGAGCCGGGGGAGCGGCTTCGACGAGAAACTTTCATGGCGGACGCTACGCTCTGACGTCGACGTTCGTCAATGACGGAGTCGCTGAACCTCGGAAACTATCGGGCCGGAACATGAAAGTTTCCGTGCCGTCGACGAGGGGTTTGTTGTGGGTCGGGCTGGCGAGCAGCGCTGACTCCGAGGGCGGCTGAGTAGGTGGTGGGCGTGGAACTCGTCCGCCGATCAGATCAGCCGGCTGCGGCAGAACTCCCGGAACGACCGGGGCGGGCGGCCGGTCACATCCGCGACGGTGGTGGTGACGCGGTCCTCCGCGCCTGCGGCGATGGCCGTGTCCAGGCTGGCGAGGAAGCGGGCGAAGTCGGGCGGGACGCCGTGCCTCTCGTGGTACGCCGCGAGGGCGTCCTCGTCGACGGCGCGGTGTCGCACCGGCCGGGCGCCGATGTCGGTGAGGGTGGCGGCGACGTCGGCGTAGCTCAGCCGCTCGGGGCCGGTGATGACGTGTTCGGTGTCGTGGGGCGTCGGGTCGGTGAGGGTACGGACGGCCACCTCGGCGATGTCTGCCGGATCGACGAACCCCACCCGGGCGTCGCCGGTGGCGCTGACGATCTCGCCTCGTTCCCGCACGCTTGTCGCGTGCGGGTTGTCCCCCACGAAGTTCTCCATGAACCAGGACGGTCGCAACACCGCCCACTCCGGGATCATCGCGCCGAGCTGGGCCTGCACCTCGCCCAGGCCGGGAGCGCCGGCGTCGATCGCCGAGGAGCTGAGCAGGACGGCCCGCCGCACCCCGACCCGCCGGGCCAGGTCGAGGAAGGACAGCATGGTCGGCGCCGGGTCGGTGTCGCCGATGGGCGGAATCAGGTAGAGGCCCGTGACGCCGTCAAGCGCCGTGGCGTGGGTGCTGCGGTCGTACCAGTCGAACCGGACGTCTCCTGCGGCTGGCCGGCGGCTGGCGACGCGGGCCGGGTGGGCGCCGGCGGCGAGTTTCGCGGTGACGAGCCGGCCGGTCGTTCCGGTGCCTCCGATGACGAGGATCATGAGGAGACCGGTCCCGTGCCGAGCAGTTCCTGCGCGGCCTGCGGGTTCCAGTAGTCGCGGTAGTGCACGAGGTGCCCGTCGCGAACGGTCAGGACGGCGACGTACGGCATGCGGTACGGCTTCCCGGTGGCGACGACGACGCCGGAGGCGGTGAACTCGGCGACGATCACCGTCGGATCGGCGGTCTCGTGCACGGTGACCTACACGATTTCGCAGATGTCGAGCATCTCCGGATAGCCGATCAGATAGTCGTGCAGCGCGGCGCGGCCGGACACTCGGGCCGGCTGCCACGGTGGGGCGAACGGGAACTCCATCACCCCGTCCTCGGCGAACAACCCAATGAATCCCGCCATGTCCTTGGCGAGCAGAAGGTCCAGGGCCTGGTGGAACAGGTCGGTGGCGGCGTTCGGCACGGTCGTTCCCTCCTTGTCCGTGGCCGTCCCGTCGTGCTCTAGGATAAGCGGACGGGCGGTCCGTTTGAAGCTTAGCGGACCGACGGTCCGCTTTTGGGAGGGGGGTGTCTGTGCGCGCCGACGCGGTACGTAACCGAGAGGCGGTGCTCGCCGCGGCGGATCGGCTGTTCGAGGCCGCTACCGACCCTGAGCAGGTCTCCATGGACGACGTCGCGGTCGCCGCCGGAGTGGGCAAGGGCACGCTGTTCCGCCACTTCGGCGATCGAGTCGGGCTGATCCGCGCCCTCTACGGCAGGCGCAGCGAGCACCTACGGGCGGCCCTGTCGGCGGGCCCCCCCGGCCGGCCCCCCCCCCCCCCCCCCGCCCCCCGCCGCCGCGGCCACCCCGGGGGGGCCGGGGCCCAG
>NZ_JAXCFT010000014.1:45673-77088 GCF_056150385.1 Micromonospora marincola
CCCGGCCGCGCCGGGCGCCCCCCCCCCGGGCGGGCCCCCGCGGCGGCGCCCCGCGGGGGCCCCCCCCCCCCCGACCAGGTCATGGCGCTGCTGCGCGAGTTGGTCCGGTTCAAGCGGGACAACCGGGTGCTCGCCCTGGCTCTGGAGAACGCCGGCAACGGCAGCCCCTACCGCACCGAGTCGTACCAGGACTGGCACGCCCTGCTGACCGCCCTCGTAGCCGAGTCGCGCGGCCCGGAGCCGGCGGACTACCTCGCCCACGCCCTGCTCGCCGCCGTCCGCAGCGACCTCGTGGAGCACCTGCGTGACTGGCCCGAGGCGCGCTGGGAGGCTGGGCTGAGCGCGTTGGTCCGGTCAGTCCTGACCGAGCCCGTCGGCGCGCCTACCGGTTGACCCGGGGCCGGTCCAGTACGGCGTGCTGGGCGGTCGCGTACTGCTCGCGGATCAGCGGGACAGGATCGTCCTCGTACGTCTCCGGTGTCTCCGCCGACCACCGCGGCGGGGTGTCCCCGCCGGCGACGACCCATGCCGCCTGCCGGGCCGCACCGTCGGCAACGTACTCGCCCGGCGGGGGTACCAGTACCGGCTTGC
Organism: Micromonospora marincola; assembly: GCF_056150385.1. Lineage (NCBI taxonomy): Bacteria > Bacillati > Actinomycetota > Actinomycetes > Micromonosporales > Micromonosporaceae > Micromonospora > Micromonospora marincola. Next base: position 46,265 of record NZ_JAXCFT010000014.1, read on the forward strand.
CGAACAGGGCGGGCGCGATCCGGCGTACCGCCTCGTTCTTCGCCCCGCCGCCGACCAGGACGATCCGGTTCGCCTGGGCGCCCTGGTCGACAAGCGCGTCCAGGCCGTCCGCCAGGGCGCAGAGCATGCCCTCGACGGCGGCCCGGGCCAGGTGCGCCGGGTCGGACGTCTTCAGGGTCAGCCCGTGGATCGCGCCTGTGGCATCCGGCCGGTTCGGGGTCCGCTCACCCTCCAGGTACGGCACCAGGACCAGGCCGTCCGCACCGGCGGGCGCGGACAGCGCGAGCCGGGACAACTCGTCGTGCGAGACCCCGAGCAGTTTCGCCGCCGCGTCCAGCACCCGGGCCGCGTTGAGCGTCACCACGATCGGCAGGAAGCGACCGGTGGTGTCGGCGAAACCGGCCACCGTGCCGCTCGGGTCGACGGGTGCCGCCTCCGAGGAGACGAACACCGTGCCGGACGTGCCGATCGAGACGATCACGTCGCCGGGAAGCGCGCCGGTCCCGAGGGCGGCGGCGGCGTTGTCCCCGGCTCCCGGACCCAGCGGGGCGCCGTTCGGCAGGTGCCCGGCGACCCCGGTCGGGCCGAGGACGTCAGGCGTTCGCAGCGCCCGGCCGAAACCGAGCTCCAGCAGGTCGGGGCGGTACTCGTTGGTCTTGGCCGACCAGTAGAGAGTGCCGCTGGCGTCGCTGCGGTCGGTCCTGATGTCCGCGATGTCGGTGGACCCGGACAGTTTCCAGGTGAGCCAGTCGTGCGGCAGGCAGACCGCGGCGACCCGGGCCGCGTTCGCCGGCTCGTTGCGGGCCAGCCAGCGCAGCTTGGTGAGCGTGAAACTGGCGACCGGCACGATCCCGACCGCCTCCGCCCACTTGTCCCCGCCGCCCAGTTCGGCAATCAGGTCGGCCGCCGCGCCGGCGCTGCGCGTGTCGTTCCACAGCAGCGCCGGGCGGACCACGTCACCGTTCTCGTCAAGCACGACCATGCCGTGCTGCTGACCGGCCACCGAGGCGGCGGCCACGTCGTCCAGGCCGCCGGCCTCCTCGATCGCCTGCCGCAGCGCGGTCCACCAGGCGTCCGGATGCACCTCGGTGCCGTCCGGGTGGGCGGCCCGGCCCTGCCGGACCAGCTTCCCCGTCCCGGCGTCACGAATGACGACCTTGCACGACTGCGTTGAGCTGTCGATCCCGGCTACGAGCGCCATGGTCAGCGAGCCCCGATCAGGTGCTCGACGGCCAGCTGGTTGAGCCGGATGAACCCGTAGCCCTGGGCGCCGGGGACGGTCACGTCGAAGTCCTCGAACGCGCTGCGGTCGGCGAGCAGGTCGGCGTAGCTCTCGCCCGGGTTCAGGGTCGGGGTGGACAGCTCGCCGACCTTCGCGGCGGCAAGCGCCTCCTGCACCTCGGGGTCCGCGCGGAACGCCTTGGCCCGCTCCTTGAGCAGCAGGTACATCCGGATGTTGGCCTTGACCGACTCCCAGACGCCGTCGAAGTCCTCGGTGCGCGACGGCTTGTAGTCGAAGTGCCGCGGACCGTCGTAGGGGCTGGCGCCGTCGAGGCCGTTCTCCAGCAGGTCGACAGTGGAGAACGCGTTGAGCAGGTCGCCGTGACCGAAGACCAGGTCCTGGTCGTACTTCGGGCCGTGCTGGCCGTTCAGGTCGATGTGGAACAGCTTGTTGTGCCACAGCGCCTGGGCGATGCCGTGGGTGAAGTTGAGGTTCGACATCTGCTCGTGGCCGACCTCGGGGTTGATGCCGAACAGCTCGGGCCGGTCCAGCTCCTGGGTGAACGCGATGGCGTGGCCGGCGGTCGGGAGCAGGATGTCGCCGCGGGGCTCGTTCGGCTTCGGCTCGATGGCGAAGCGGTAGCCGTAGCCGCGGTCCTCCGAGTACTGCGCGAGCAGGTTCAGGGCCTCGGCGTAGCGGTCGAGCGCGGCCCGGACGTCCTTCGCGGAGTCGTACTCCGAGCCCTCGCGACCGCCCCACAGCACCAGGATCTTGGAGCCCAGTTCGGCGCCGAGGTCCATCTGGCGCAGCACCTTGCGCAGCGCGTAGCGCCGGACGTTGCGATCGTTGCTGGTGAAGCCGCCGTCCTTGAAGATGGGCTGCTGGAACAGGTTGGTGGTCACCGACGGGACGATGAGACCTGTCTCGTCGAGCGCCTTCTTGTAGCTGGCGACGATGCGGTCGCGGGTCGCGGCGTCCGCGCCGAAGGGCACCAGGTCGTCGTCGTGGAAGCCGACACCGTACGCCCCGAGCTCGGCGAGCTTGTGCACGGTCTCGATCGGGTCGAGCGCGGGACGGGTGGCCTCACCGAACGGGTCGCGGGCTTCCCAGCCGACGGTCCAGAGACCGAAGGAGAACTTGTCCTCACGTGTGGGCTGCACAGACACGGTTACCTCCGGGAAACGCGCTTGATTTGTTTGTGAGTTGAATTATTTGCCGGGGGTGTGGCATTGTCAAGGCGTGACGGCTCGGTTGACCTCCGCATCGAGCGCCCCCGTCCGGCAGTCGAGTGTGCGGGCCCACAACCTCGCGCTGGTGCTGAGCACCGTGGCGGCCAGCGCGGATCCGCCGTCCCGGGCCGCCGTCGCGGCCGTCACCGGGCTCACCCGGGCCACCGTCTCGGCGCTTGTCGACGACCTGATCGCGGGCGGCCTGCTGACCGAGCTGGACCCGCCGCCACGCACCGGGGCCGGCCGCCCGGCGGCCGGTCTCGCGCTCGCCTCGACCGGTCCGGCCGGGCTCGGCCTGGAGATCAACGTCGACTACCTGGCCGTCTGCGTGGTCGACCTGACCGGCGCGGTCCGGCAGCGCCTCGTCGAGCACGCCGACCAGCGCCCGGCCGCGGCGGCCGACGCGCTCGCCGCACTCGGCCGCCTGGCCGCCCGCGCCCGGCACGCCGCCGAGGCCGACGGGCTGGTGGTGGCCGGTGCCGCCCTGGCGGTCCCCGGCCTGGTCTCCGCCGGGTCGGTCCTGGACGCGCCGAACCTGGGCTGGCAGAACGTGGACGCACTGGCGCTGCTGCGCGGCGTGCCGGAGCTGGCCGACCTGCCGATCGTCGTCGACAACGAGGCCAACCTCGCCGCCCTCGGTGAGTTGCGGGTCGCGGGAGGCGAGCAGACCTTCCTGTACGTCTCCGGCGAGATCGGCATCGGCGCCGGGCTGGTGATCGACGGCCAGTTGTACCGCGGGGCGCGCGGCTGGAGCGGCGAGATCGGTCACATGACGGTCCACCCGGACGGGCGGCCCTGCCGCTGCGGCTCGAACGGCTGCCTCGAACAGTATGCCGGCCAGGAGGCGCTCGGCGCGGGTGAGCCGCAGGCCGCCGCCGCGCTTGGCATCGCGCTGGCCGCGGTGGTCAACCTGCTGGACGTGCCGGTGGTCGTGCTGGGCGGGGCCTATGCGACCTACTTCGACCGGCTGCGCGACGGCATCGAGGCCGAGTTGCGGCGCCGGGTGCTGACCGCGCGGCTCGCGCCGGTCACGCTACGGGCCGCCCGGCTGGGTACGAACGCCGCGGTGCGCGGGGCGGCGGACGCGGTGGTCCGGGGCGTGCGCGATGATCCGGCGGCCTGGCTGCGGCGGGTCGGCTGAGGGCGCCTATCCGGGCCGGGCCGGGAACGTGTTCAGGTAGGCGCGGCTCTCCGCGAGCGCCGCGAAGACGTCGCCGTCGCTGGTCTTCATCTCGACGATGTGCAGCGCGCCGGCCGGGGTGGCGGCCAGGATCTCCGCCGTCGGCATCGCGCCTCGCCCGAGGGCGACGTGCGGGGCGTCCGCGGTGATCGGGCCGTCCTTCAGGTGCACGGCCGGCACCCGCGCGCCGAGCCGATCGAGGACGGCTGGTACGTCGGCGCCGCCGACGGCCGCCCAGTAGGTGTCGATCTCGAAGAAGACATCGGGGGACACCAGGTCGGCCAGGGCCTCCAGGGCGTGCCGGCCGTCGACCCGGGCGGTGAACTCGGACCAGTAGTTGTGGTAACCGATCCGCAGGCCGTACCCGGCGGCCCGCTCGGCGAGCGCGTTGAGCGCGTCGGCGGTGCGCTCGAGTGCCGCACGGCCGGTGAAGGCGTCGTCGGGGAGGCCGGTTCCGACGATGGCCAGATCGGTGCCGAGGGTCGCCACGGCGTCGAGGGCCGCGTCCCGGTCGGCGGTGAAGAACCGGTGCGAGTGGGCGCTGCAGATGGTGAGGCCGGCGTCCTCGGCCGTCGCACGCAGGCCGGCCGGGTCGTCGAGGGCCTCGAAGGGCTCGACGCCGCGGTAGCCGAGGCCGGCCAGGCGTTGCAGCGCGCCGTGGCGGTCGGCCGCCAGATCGTCCCGGATGGTCCACAGGTTGACCGCGGGCGAGTTCGACATCAGTCCGTTCCTTTCCCGGTGGCCGTCGCGGGGATGTCCGGAAGCGCGAAGGACGACACCCAGGTCACGATGAGCAGGGCGGCACACAACCAGTAGGCAAGCTCGCTCGCGACGAACGGGGACGCACCCCGGCCGATCTGGTCGAAGATCACCGTGGAGAAGATCGCCGCCGCCACCGCGCCGCCCAGTTGCTGGAGCGCGTTGACGGCGCCGGTGGCCGACCCGAGCTCGCGGTCGTCGACCCGGGACAGGACCAGGTTCAGGAACTGCCCGAAGAACAGGCCGGTCCCCACGCCGGCGACGAGAAACGCGGGCGCCAGGTTGAAGCTGGTGAGGCCGGAGTCGTACCGCAGGCCGTCGGTCCCCTGGTAGGTGGTGGAGCGGGCGGTGGCCGCCACGGTCACCGCGGCCAGGCCCATACCCACCGCCTGGCACAGGATTCCGGCCTGGAGCACCAGGCGCGGTCGCCGCCTCGCGAGCAGATGCCCGATGCCCATCGCGGCGATCGTGCCCACCGGCCACCATGTGCCGGTCAGTCCGCTGCGGACCGGCGACCAGCCGACGTACAACTGGACCAGTACGGGGTAGATGATGAAGGCTCCCGAACAGGCGCCGAAGAACAGGAAGACGACCACCGAGCCGCCGGTGAAGGACCGTTTGCGGAACAGGCTCGTCTCGATGAACGCGTCAAGCCTCCGTCGACGGCGGTTACGGGCGTGCAGCGCGAAGAGCGCGAGAACAAGCACCGACGAGGCCATCATCGCCCGGGTCCACCAGGCCCACTGGTGTTCACGGCCCTGAATGACCGGATAGACGAACAGCCCGACCGCGACCGAGCACAGGATCATGCCGGTGCCGTCGAGCTTCGGCCGGTCGGCGGGGGCGCGGTCGGCGGGAAGCGTGCGGAGGGCGAAGACGTACACGACGAGGCATGCCGGGATGTTGATGATGAAGACCCAGTGCCACGACGCGTACGTGATGACCGTGCCACCCAGGATCGGGCCGGCGGCGGACGAGAGGCTCATGAAGGGCCCGAAGATGGCGAACGCCTTCGCGCTGTGCTCCTGGCCGAAGCTCTCCCGGATCATGCTGACGCACTGCGGGACCATCATCGCCGCGGCGCCGCCCTGCACCAGCCGCGCGACGATCAGCTGGGCCGGGGCCTGCGCCGCCGCGCAGGCCGCCGACGTGAGTGCGAATCCGGCGAGTCCGATGAGGAACATGCGACGGCGGCCGACGATGTCGCCGAGCCGGCCGCCGGCGAGCAGAAGTACCGAGAACGTCAGCACGTAACCGACGCTGATCCACTGGAACTGCGCGTCGGACGCGCCGAGGTCGTTGCGGATGGCCGGGGCGGCGACGTTCATCGCGGTGGCGTCGAGCAGGTCCATCATCGCCGCGCCCAGCACCGTGAACAGGACCGCCCAGGCGCCCCGGGGTGGTGCGGAGGAGCCGGCATGAAGGCCGGGTTGCGCCATCGCGGGCACGGCGGGCACGCCCACCCTTCATTAGGCAATGATCTGGATCAAACTAGTGGCCGGACGGCGACCTGCCAAGAGCCGGTCCATCCGGGCCGGCCTGTAGCGTGCACCCATGCCGATCGATGTCGGTGCACCCATGCGCCACGCCACCATGCGGGAACGGAATCTGGCCGTTCTGCTCGGCGTCATCGCGGAACATCAGCCGGCTACCCGGGCGCAGCTCGCCGCGCTCACCGGCTTCACCAAGACCACGGTGTCCAACCTGATCGCGGTGCTCGCCGCCGCCGGCCTGGTGCACAACGGGGGCGTGCTCCACGGCGGCGACCGCGGGCGCCCGGGGACCGGCGTCCTGGTCGACGGCGCTAGTGCTGCCGGGCTCGGCCTCGAGGTGACCGTCGACTACCTGGCGTCGTGCGTCCTCGACATGAGCCGCCGGGTGCGCCATCGGGACCTGGTGACGACCGACAACCGGAACCGCCGGCCCGAGGAGATCGCCGCGGCGCTGTCCGTGCTTGCCGAACAGGCTGTCGTCTCCGCCCAGGAGCAGGGCCTGACCGTGGCCGGGGCGGTCGTGGCGGTGCCCGGTCTGGTCGACCGCTCGGGGATGCTGCGTGCGCCGAGCTTCCGCTGGCGTGACGTGCCGGCCGCGGCGCTTGTCGACCGCGGCCTTCGCGAGTTGCGTCTGCCGACCAAGGTGGAGAACGAGGCGAACCTGGCCGCGCTCGGCGAGATGTGGCTCGGCGCGGGACGCCCGCTGAGCGACTTCCTGCACGTGTCCGGGGAGATCGGCATCGGCGCCGGCATCATCCTGAACGGCCGGATCTTCCGGGGCTTCCACGGGTTCGCCGGCGAGCTGGGCCACATCCAGGTCGATCCGGACGGGCCGCGGTGTGCCTGCGGTGCGCGCGGGTGCCTGGAGCTCGTCGCCGGCCGGGAGGCCATGCTCTGCGCGGTGGGGCTCAAGCCGTTGGCGGCCTGGTCCGGCCTGGACGAACGGATGTCCGCCCTGATCGAACTGCTCGAGGCCGGGGACCGTGGCGCCATCTCGGCGGCACGGCGGGCCGGTGACGCTCTCGGGCGCGCGCTCACCTGCGTCGTCAAGGGACTGGACCCGGGCGCGATCGTGCTCGGCGGCATCTTCTCCCGGCTCGCGCCGTGGATCCTGGAGCCCACCGGGGCGGCACTGCGGGCCGGGGCGCTGTACGAGCAGACGCCCCCGGTCGTCATCTCGCCCCTGGGCCGGGACGCGGTGATGCTCGGCGCGGCCGGGCAGGTCATCGAGGACATCTACGCCGATCCGGCCGTCCTGCTCCGCTGACGGCTGTCACCCGGCACACACCCATCGTGGTTTACCGTCTGTCCTCATGCCTCGCATCGCGGTTCTCGGCGCCGGTCCGGTCGGTGTGGGACTTGTGGAGCGGCTGCTGGCCAACGCCGATCTCGCGCCGGACCGTTCGATCGAGATCATGCTGATCGATCCCCATCCGGCCGGTCCGGGACGGATCTGGCGGGACGGGCAGTCGCCGCTGATGCGGATGAACTCGCTCGCCAAGGACATCACCCTCTTCCCCGGCGCGGCCGTCCGCTGCGCCGGCCCGCCACGTCCGGGACCGTCGCTTGCCGAGTGGGCGACGGCCACGACCGCCGGGAGCCTCCCGCCCGTCGATCCCGGGTTGGCGGACGACGTACGCGAGATCTCCCCGGTGTCGTTCGCGACCCGGCGGGTGCAGGGCGCCTACCTGTCCTGGTTCCTCGGTGAGGTGATCCGCCAGGCGCCGCCAGGCGTGCGGGTGACCGTGCGGCAGGGCCGCGCCGTGGCGCTCACCGGCGCACCTGACGGCACGGAGCGGGTGCACCTGGCGGACGGCTCCCGGATCGACGCCGACGCGGTGGTCCTCGCACTCGGCCACCTCGAGGCCCGGCCGCAGGGCGAGCAGTCGGAGGCGGCCGGGTTCGCGGCGCGGCACGGGCTCGTGTACCTGCCGCCCGGCTACATCGCCGAGGCCGACCTGTCGGTGCTGCGGCCCGGCGTCGATGTCCTGGTCCGGGGCATGGGACTGGCGTTCTTCGACCTGATGGCCCTGGTCACCGAGGGGCGCGGTGGCCGGTACGTCCGCGAGCGCGGCGGCGAGTTGCGGTACCTGCCCTCCGGGCGTGAGCCACGGCTGCTTGCCGGTTCCCGCCGCGGCCTGCCGTACCGGTGCAAGCCGAGCCACCGGCTGGTCCATGGACCGGTGCGGGAGCTGCGCTACTTCCCGCCGGCTCTGGAGCGGTCGCTCGCCGGGGACGGGATGCTCGACTTCCGTCGCGACCTCTGGCCGCTCATCCTGAAGGATCTGAGCTTCGCGTACCACCGCGAGCTGTTCGCCGCCGCGCCGCGGCACACCGCCATGCCGTGGCCGGACTTCGAACGGCTGCACGACGCCGCCGCGGTGGACGAGCTGGACGCGCTCGCCGAGAAGTCGGTGCCGCATCCGGCCCATCGGTGGAATATCGACGATCTGCGTCGTCCGCTGCGCCACGTCGAGCCGCGGCACGTCGACGACTTCCGCGCCCGGTTCATCGCGCTGCTGGCGCAGGAACTGCGGCGCGCCGACGACCCGGCCCGGTCCGCCGACTCGGCCGTCTACGGTGCCCAACTGCTGTTCTTCGAGCACCTCGCGCGCCTGCGGCCCCGCCTGTCCCCGCGGGACCAGGTCGAGGAACTCGACGGGGCCTGGTTCACCCTGTTCAACCTCGTGGCGAGCGGTCCTCCGGCCTTCCGGACGGAGGAGCTGCTGGCGCTGTGCCGGGCGGGGGTGGTGCAGCCGCTCGGCTCGGGGATGCGGGTACGCCTCGACGAGTCGACAGGCCGCTACCGGGCCGGCAGCGCGAACATCGCCGAGGAGTGTCCGGCAGATGTGCTGATCGACGCCCGGCTGCCCGAGCCGACGCTCGACGGCACGGCCGACGAGCTGTTGCGGGCGCTGCACGCCTCCGGAGCCGCGTCGGAGGAGTTCCTGACCGACCCGGCGACCGGCTACCGCACGCCGACCGGGCGGATCGCCGTCGACGACCAAGGGCGGATGGTGGCTGCCGACGGCGCCGCGCATCCGGCGCGGTACGCGCTGGGCTGGAACACCTCGTTGCGGGGGACGCGCGCGTTCGCCATCCCGGGCACCGACGCGGCCACGTTCCGGCACGGGGATCTGGTGGCGCGTGCTGTCCTCACCGGGCCGTCCGAGCTGCCCCATAGGTCCACATCACTTCGACGTTGACAAATCTATTAGTGCGTGCTCCGATTAGTGCGACATCTGGATTTAATATCGGGGGAACGCCTTGGGCGACGCCAGGAATCGTCAGGAGGAGATCGCGCTCAGCGTGGTCATCCCGAGCTACTTCAACACGCAGTGCCTCGAACTGGTGCTGCAGTCGCTTGCCCACCAGACGATGCCGGCGGAGAAGTTCGAGGTCATCGTCGTCTACAACGGCTGCGAGCCGCCGGCCCGGCTGGCCGAGCTGCGCGCGAACACGCCCTACCTGCTGCGGGAGCTGACCTCTCCGAAGGGCTGGTCGCGGGCTCGTAACACAGGCATTCTGGCCGCCACCGCAGAGCGGCTGCTGCTGCTCGACAACGACTCGCTCTGCCCGCCCGACCTGCTCGAACGGCACTGGCACCTGGCGGAGAAGGACCCGCGCAGCGTCGTGATGGGCGGTCGCGGCGAACTCGGCGTCCAGGGCTGGGCCGCGCTGCACGCCGTGATGAGCGGCAAGGGCGTCCTCGACACGTTCCCGGTGGAACACGACGTTCGCGCCCAGTCCGCGCCCTCCGAGCCGTGGATGTACGGCTTCACCAACAACTACGGCCTGAGCCGGTCCGACGCGCTCGCGGTCGGCATGTTCGACGTGGACTACGACGCCCGGTGGGGCGGCGAGGATCTGGACATCTCCTACAAGCTGTACCGGCACTTCGACCGGGACCGCTCACGGTTCCACTACGAGCCCACGTTGCGTGTGTGGCACGTGCCGCACTACCGCAACCTCCGCAAGTCCTTCGGCGACCACTTCGCCAGCCTGGCGCTGCTGCGGGACAAGTTCCGGCACTACGAGGTCGAACTCATCGCCGGGCTGCCCGAGGTCCTGGCCGGCTCGCTCGCCGACATCGCGGAACGGGTCACCGACTACCGCCGGGTCATGGCGGTGTGCGCCGACGCGGGTCTGTGCTCGGTCAGCCCCTGGCGTGCCGCCGTCGACCCGCTGCGCGAGCGGGACCCGCAACGTCCCGACCTGGTCATCGGTTACGACACCGACAAGCTCGACGGGCAGCGGGTCGTCACGTTCGACTACGGACGCGACGCGGACGCGGACAACCTGCACCTGCTCGGCGTCGACGTGCCGTACTCCGAGGGTGAGTTCCGCTCGGCGTTCTCCTTCGACTTCTGGCGCCTGCTGCGGATGCCGGATCTCCTGGCCTTCGTCACCACCGCCCTGATCGTCGCCGACGAGCTGTACCTGGGCGCCTCCGAGGACCTGGTCGCCCGCGGGCCGGCGCTGGGCCTCGACCCGCTCGTGGACCTGCGGTATTTCGCCGAGCTCGTGGAGCCGGTCTACCAGGTCACGAGCCAGCAGGTCGCCGGCGCCGGCACCCTGCTGCGGGTCGTACCCGCCAGTTGATCCTCGTCCTCGTCCCGAGCCGGGCGGGCACTCCGCGCTGCTCCCATCCGCTGGACACCCTGAGGTGACCCCCCTATGCATGATCTGGAACTCGAACGGCTGCTGAGCCGCGAGAACCGGCACTATCTGGACAGCATCGACCTGATCGCCGCCTCGAACGCGCCGATCGCCGCGACCCGTGACAACCACGGGTGGGGCGTGGCCCAGTTCCGCTCCGCCGAGGGGCACGTCGGAAACAAGCCCTACGCCGGTACCTCGATCTTCGACGAGGTGGAGCGACTGGCGGTGGAGCGGGCCCGCGCCGTGTTCGGCGGCGAGCACGCCAACGTGCAGCCCGTCTCCGGCTCACTGGCGAACCTGGCCGCCTACCGGGCGCTGATGAAGCCGGGCGACACCATGATGGCGATGGCCGTCACCTCCGGCGGGCACCTCTCGCACGGCCATGCCAAGCACATCGTCTCCGAGCTGTACCGCGTCGTGCCGTACACCGTCGATCCCGCGACCGGCCTGCTGCCGTACGACGAGATCCGGCGGATCGCGGAACGGGAGCGTCCGCGCGTCATCGTCGCCGGCTACTCCGCGTACCCCCGGGTGGTCGACTTCGCGCAGCTCAGCGCGATCGCGCGGGGGGTGGGCGCGACCCTGATCGCGGACATTTCGCACATCGCCGGCCTGGTGGCCGCCGGGCTGCACGACAACCCGGCCGCCTACCCGGACACCGTCGTGACGACCTCGGTGGAGAAGACGCTGCGCGGTACCCGCGGCGGGATCGTGCTGTGCCCCGCGTCGCTGCGGGGGCGGATCGACTCGGCGATCTTCCCCGGTCTCCAGTCCTCGGTCGGGATGGCCGGGCTGGTCTCCCTCGCGGCCACCCTACGGGACGCGGCCGGCCCCGCCTTCCGGGCCTATCAGGAGCGGGTGGTGAGCAACGCGCGGCGGATGGCCGGGCTGCTGCTCGCCGGCGGGCTCGACCTGCTGACCGGCGGCACCGACACCCATCTGCTCGTCATCGACCTCACCCGCACCGCGCTCACCGGGCGGGACGCCGAGGGCCGGCTCCAGGACCTGGGCATCCTGTCGAACCGCAACATGCTGCCCGGCGACCCGAGGCCGCCGTTCGTCGCCAGCGGGCTGCGGCTCGGCACGCCGACGATCACGTCACGTGGGTACGACGACGAGGACGTCGCCGAACTCTCCGACATCGTGCTGGCGGCGCTGCGCGCGGAGGACTGGGACACCTCCAAGGTGACCCTGCTGCGTAAACGGGTGGAAGTGCTGCGTGCCCGTCCGCGTCCGGACGACGCGCTGAGGGACCTGGTCGCCTCGGCCGCCGACGATGAGCGCTGAGGTCGAGCCCGCACCGGCTGCGGCGAGCGGCGGGACGCTCCGGCGGCCCGGTCCGGTCGTGGGCTTCCACACGTTCCGCAGCTACGCCGGTCACCCGGGCAAGGACGGCGCGAACTTCGCCTACACCGAGGTCGCGCGACTTCTCTCCGACACCGCCGAGGTCCGGCCCAAACCGCACGACGTGGTGGAACTGTTCCGCAGCGACGAGGCGGCGCGTGCGGCGCTTGCCGGCTGCGACGTCGTGGTGGCGACTGTGGGCCCACACGCCTACCTCTACTTCCACCTGCGCGAACGGCTCGGGCTCGACTTCCGCATCGTCCGCGACGCGCGCACCGCGCTGTGGAACGGCTATCTGCAGCAGGAGGCGCTCTCGGCCCCCTACCTCCGCCCCGACGACGTGCTCTACCACTCGTCGCGGTACTCGCTCGCGCTCTACACGATGCTGTTCCCCGGGCTCGCGCGCTCCCGGCAGGCCGTCTGCTATCCGTTGTTGCGCTGGTTCCCCGAGGAACTAGCCGGATCGTGGACCGGCTCGGGCGGTGACGGCACGCAGATCGGTTTCGTCGGCCGACTCACCGACGACAAGAACTACTCGCAGGTGCTCAGTTTGCAGCGCGAGTTGAACCGGCGCGCTCCCGGCGCCTTCCGGACGGTGGCGATCGGCGAGGGCGGGCAGAGCGCGACGGGCGGCGGGGCCGCGGTGCCGGGCTACTCGTGCCGGCCACCCGTGGACCGGGCCCGCCTGTGGCAGGACTACCGCGACATGGACGTGTTGTTCTTCCCCAGCACGTCGTCGCTTGAGACGTTCGGACGGGTGCTTGTCGAGGCGTCGTACGTCGGGACACCGGTGCTGGCCTCCACGCACGCGGCGGCGTCCGAGTTGCTGCCGAGCGAGTCGTTGCTGCCCACCACCCTGCGCGCGGACGTCGACTTCACCACCCACCTGGCCGCGCGACTCGGCGATGTCGACGTCGCGCACGCGGCCGACCTGCTCGTCGCCGGAGCCATTCCACCCGCCGGGCGGGGCCACACCGGCTACGCGGAGCACGACCGGCTCCTGCTCGACCTGATTCGCGGCGACGCCCCGGACCCGTCCGCCGCCGACCCGGCGCCCACCGCGGTCCAGCGGGCGTTCCTCGACCGGCTCCGGATGCGCGGACTGACGGCGCCGGCCGATCCCGCGGCGGCGGACCTGATGATCCGCAGGCTGCGCCGGTCGTTCACCGCCCTGCACCGCAGTCGCACCCCGCAGCACCTGGCCACCCTCGCCATGCTGCTGGCGCGCTCCGGCTACCGCCGCAAGACCGCGTCCTTCGTCCACAAGAGCCTGTTCCACGGCGAGGACTTCACCAACATCGGCGGCGTCGACCTCCAGTTGAGTCACCTCATCGGCTTCGAGCCACGCTTCACCATCACCTCCCACCACGAGGAAGGCGGAAGCCCTTGCTGAACAAGCTGATCGTTCCGTACGACAACGAGCGGTTCGACTTCGCCGGCGCGATAAGCGCCGCCAGCGGCGTGCCGGACCTCGCCCGGTGGCATCACCACCACCCACCCGCCATCGCGGCGGAGACCCCGGGCTTCGGCGACCAGGCCTCGGCGATGCACCAGAAGCTGTACGGCATCGAGGAGATCACCGCGCTGTACCGCGAGTTCGTCCGAACGGTGATCACCGAGATGGTCGGCGAGGACGTCCGCTACCAGCACGTGCCGAACTGGCGTATCCAGTTGCCGGGACGCCACGGGGTCGGAAGCTACCACCGGGACCGCAGCGGCGGTCACAACCCCTGCGAGATCACGTTCTGGCTCCCGCTCACCGACGTGACGTCGGAGAACTGCCTGTGGGTCGAGTCGAGCGAGGGTGCCGAGGACTTCCGGCCGCATGCCATGCGCTACGGGCAGATGCTCGCGTTCGACAGCGCGAACCTCATGCACGGAAACGTCCGCAACGCCTCCGACCGGACCCGGGTCAGCTTCGACTTCCGGGTGATCCCCGCGTCCGTCTTCCACGACGGGCTCGCCATGCCGCACCACACCGGCATCGACGGCCCCATCGAGTGGCACGCCTCGCCTACCGGAGGAGCGCGGACGTGACCGGGGTCGGCGACGATCCCGGTCCGGCGTACGACGCGATAGTGGTCGGGTCCGGGTTCGCCGGCTCCTGGGCGGCCAAGGAACTGGCCGAAGCCGGATTCCGCACCCTCGTTCTCGAGGCCGGGCCGGTCCGCAACGCCGGGGACATCCCGGACCGCGCCGCCCCGCATGTCACCGCCGGCGACCACGACGAGCGCACCCGGGCGCGGCAGCCGGTGCAACGCACCCACTTCAACTTCGGTCCGCGCGGGCCCCACCTGTTCGTCGACGACGTGGAGCACACGTACGAGACGCCGCCGGGAAAGCCGTACACCTGGATCCGTGGCATGCAGGTCGGTGGGCGGTCGTTGCTCTGGGGCGGGTCGGCGCTGCGCCTGTCGACGTTCGAGATGGCGGCCGGCGACGTCGATGGTTGCGCGCTGAGCTGGCCGATCGGGTACGACGACCTGGCCACCGCGTACGACGTCGTGGAGGACCTGGTCGATCTACGCGGGACCGCCGAGGAACTCGCCCAACTCCCGGACGGGCGCTTCCGTGGCAAGCCGCCGGCGCTCACCCCCGCCGAGGCGGCGTTCCAGCACGCCTACCGCCTGGGGAACACCCGTCCGGTCCCGGTGCGCTTCGTCTCGGCCGAGCGGGGCGAGGACGGCTGGCCGGAGTTCACCGTGCAGGCCACCGCCCTCGCGCGGGCGGAACGGACCGGCCGGGTGACGCTGCGTCCGGACGCCCGGGTCACCTCGGTGACAGTCGATCCGGACGACGGCCGGGCGACAGGCGTCAGCTATGTGGACGCCGCCCAGGGCTCCCGGCACCACGCCCGCGCCCGGGTCGTGTTCCTCTGCGGCGGCACCATCGAGACGGCCCGGCTCATGCTGAACTCGCACGGCCCTCGCCACCCGGACGGGCTCGGCAACAGCAGTGGCTGGCTCGGCCGTGGGTTGATGGACCATCCGCTCGTCACCTCGTCCGGCGTCCTCGACGGTCACCCGCCGATGCCTGCCCACCGGTCGGCCGGCCGGCAGAGTGGTCTGCTCGTCCCGCCGCCGCAGCCGCAGACCGGCGACGTCCGCCCGTTTGCGCTCTGGGTGTCTTTGCAGCGCGGCGGCTCCGGTCCGGCGCCGGGCGGGATCGACGCGCAGGGGGAGATGCTGCCGTACTGGCACAACCGGGTACGGCTCGGCGACACCCGGGACCGGTGGGGCGTCCCCGTGCCGGTCATCGAGTGTGGCTACGGGCCGCACGAGGACCGGCTCTACGACGCCATGCGGCGTGAGGTGGAGCGGGCCGCGTCGGTCGCCGGCCTGCGGCTCACCGCCGTCGCGGACACGCTTACCGCGCCCGGCCGCAACGTCCACGACCTGGGTACCGCGCGGATGGGCCGGTCACCGGCCGACTCCGTGGTGGATCCGGACAACCGCTGCTGGGACGCGCCGAACGTCTTCGTCGCCGACGGGTCCTGCTTCCCGTCCGGCGGCTGGCAGAACCCGACCCTCACCATCATGGCGATCGCGGTGCGAGCGGCACGGTTCGCGGTGGGGTTGCTACGCGACAAGGCGTACTGACCATGGTTCCGCTTGGGAGGAGAACGATGAACCACGCCGAGTACACGAAGAGGGTGGACGAGGAGCGTTACCCCGACGACCCGCACGTTCCCCTGGACGAACCATTCGTCAACGCGGCGGGCAGCATTCTGAACGTGCTCCTCGAGAGGTTCACGTCGGTGGCACTCATCGAGAGCCACCCCGGCGCCGTCCGCGCCAACCACTATCACAAGACCGACTGGCACTACGCCTACGTGCTGTCCGGCAGCATCGTGTACGGATGGCGGCCCGTGGAAGGCGCGAACGGCGTCCAGGTTAGGACGTTCGAGGCGGGTCAACTCTTCTTCACCCCACCCCTCGTCGCGCACGTGATGTACTTCCCGAAGCGGACCACGTTCATGACGTTCGCCCGGAACAAGCGCGACCACGAGTCCCACGAGAGTGACGTGGTCCGCGTATCGCCGATGTTCGACGTCACCTGGTCGTCCTTCGCCGGAAGGTACGAGTGCGGCGTGGACACCGGATCGCCGTCGTGACCGAGGTGCGGGAACGCCGTGCGTGCGCGTTGTGCGGCACCGGAACCGCAGGTCACCTGGTCCTGTCACTTCCGTCCACGCCGTGCGCGAACGGCTTCGTGGACAAGCCGCAGGAGCAGGAGCGCTTCCCCCTCGATCTGCAGCTCTGCCCCGCGCCGGAATGCGGGCACCTCCAACTCGCCGCGGTGGTCAGCCCGTCCATCCTGTTCGACAACTACGTCTACGCCTCGGGCACGTCGCCGTCGTTCGTCACGCACTTCGGGAACTACGCCGAGCGGGCGATCGACCTGCTCGGCCTCAGTGAGAAGTCGTTCGTCGTCGACGTCGGGTCGAACGACGGAACGCTGTTGCGGCAGTTCGTCGATCGGGGCGTGACGGCTGTGCACGGCGTCGAGCCGGCGCGGGGGATCGCCGAGATCGCCGAGTCGCGCGGCGTACCCACGACTGTGGCCTTCCTGGATTCCGCCCTCGCGCTCGACCTGCGGGACCGATTCGGGCCCGCGGACCTGGTCACGGCGAACAACGTCTTCGCCCACATCGGTGACCTGGAGCAGGCCGCCACTGCCGTGCGCTCCCTGCTCGGCCCGCGCGGGGTGTTCATCTTCGAGGTCTCCTACCTCGCCGATGTCGTCGAGGGCCTGCTGTTCGACACGATCTACCACGAGCACGTCGCCTACCACGCCGTCCGCCCACTGGTCCGCTTCTTCGACCGGATGGGCATGAACTTGTTCGACGTGGAGCGGGTCCCCACCCATGGCGGCTCGATCCGGGTTTACGTGGCGAACGACGACCGTGCCGTCAACCCGCGGGTGGCGGAACTCGTGGCATCCGAGGAGAAGGCGGCGCTCTTCTCCGCCCGGACGTACGAGGACTTCGGGGAGCGCATCCGGACCCGGGGGCAGAAGCTGCGTGAGCAGATCGCGTCCCTGAAGAACGACGGATGGCGTTTCTGCGGCTATGGCGCACCGGCGAAACTGACGACCCTGATGTATTCCTTCGCACTCGACGCGGACGATGTCGAGTTCATCGTGGAGGACAGCCCGCTCAAACGAGGACTCTTCACACCCGGCACCCACATCCCCGTGGTCGGGCCGGGGAAGCTCGCGGAAGTGTCCGGTCAGCGGTACTGCGCACTTGTCTTCGCCTGGAACTACTACGACAACATCGTCGCCGGCCACGCGGACTGGTCCGGTCTCTGGATGAATCCGCTGACGTTGGAACGGCTGGACGGGAGAGCAGTCGAATGAGCACACTCATCGATTCGGACATCGACGACATCTGCGTCGGCCTCGGCGAGTACGCACAGCGGTTCGACGGCAGGCGGGTTCTGATCACCGGCGCTCGCGGATTCGTGGGCCAGTACCTGACGGCCGTCTTCCGGAGGCTCAACGCCAAGTATCTGCGCGAGCCCTGCCACGTCCTGGCGATGGACAACCTGAGGACGCCCGCCGACGGCGGCGCCGCGCCGCTTGAGGACCCGCACGTCACCTTCGTCGAGCACGACGTCGTCCGTCCCTTCAGCCCGGGTGGGAAGGTCGACTTCGTCGTGCACGCGGCCGGCATCGCCAGCCCGTACTACTACCGCAAGTTCCCGTTGGAGACCATGGACGTCGCCACCCACGGCCTGCGGAACATGCTCGACGTCGCGCGTGCCGACGGGGCGAGGCTGTTGTTCCTGTCGTCGTCGGAGATATACGGAAACCCCGACGCCAGCCACGTGCCGACGTCGGAGGACTACAACGGGAACGTGTCGTGCCTCGGTCCGCGTAGCTGCTACGACGAGTCGAAGCGATTCGGCGAGACGCTGTTGCAGGTCTACGTCCAGCAGTTCGGCGTGGCGGCGGTGATCGTCCGGCCGTTCAACGTCTACGGGCCCGGCCTGAGCCGCGAGGACTACCGCATCATGCCGAACATCGCGGTCCAGCTCTCGAACGGTCGGGCGATCGACGTCTACGGCGACGGGACCCAGACGCGTACGTTCTGCTATGCCACCGACGCGATCGTCGGGTTCCTGCTGGCGTTGCTAAGGGGGCGCCCCGGCGAGGCGTACAACGTGGGCGCGTCCGGTCCGGAGATCTCCATCATCGAACTGCTGAAGCTGGTGCGCGACTCCGTGCCGGCGCCCGACCTCAAGTACACCGTGCGGGACTATCCGGACAGCTACCCCGGTGACGAGCCGATGCGGCGCTGCCCGGACCTGGTCAAGGCGTTCGACCACCTGGGCTACAAGCCGACCGTGCCCTTCACCGACGGCCTGCGGAAGTTCATCACGTGGTCCCAGGAGTACTACAGGTGATCCCGTGCCGCGGGTGAGGCTGGGGATCATCGGCACCGGACGGTGGGGGTCGCGGTACGTCGAGACCGTCTGCCGCATGTGGCCGGCCGGTGAGGTGCTGATCTCGGGCATGGCCGGGCGCCGGGATCCGCCCGGGGCGCTCATCCGGAACGCCGCGGTGGACGGCGTCATCGTCGCCTCACCGGCGGCGACGCACTACGCGATCACGATGGCGGCGCTCGACGCCGGCCTCCCCGTGCTTGTCGAGAAGCCGCTGGCGCTCACCCTGAGCGAGACGCGGTCGATCCGGGACCGTGCCGAGGCCCGCGGAGCTACGGTCATGGTCGGCCACCAGCATCTGCACGCCCCGGCCTTCCGGGAGATGGGCGAGCGGATCGCGGAGCGGTCGGTGAGCCTGATATCCGGCACGTTCGGCGGCGACGGGCCGGTGCGCGCGGACTGCGACGTGCTCTGGGACTACGGGCCGCACGACTTCGCCATGGCGCTCGACCTGCTCGGCGACGAGGAACCGGTGACGCGCGAGTACGCCCGGTGCGAGGTCCCGGTGCCGGGCCGGCAGAGCTGGGACGTGGGCGTCCGCGTCGGTGAGACGCCGGTCAGGTTCCGTTTCACGAACGCCGCGACGGCCCGGCACCACCGTTTCCGGGTGCGGCTGACCGACGGCGGCGAGTACCGGTACGACCCCTTCGCCCCGCACCGGTTGACCCTCGACGACGTCCCGATCGACGTCGCGGACACCTTGCCGCTGGACCACCAGATCCGGGCGTTCGTCGCGGCCGTCCGCGGCGACGACGTCCCGCCGAGGGCCACCGATCTGGCGCTTGCGGTGCGGGTGGCCGAGGTGCTCACCACCCTCGGCGCGACCCCGGCGATCACCCACCTCTGACGCCGCCCCGACCGGGCGCGGTAAGCACCTCGCCAAGCTCCGGCTCGCCGGACCGGTGCACCGCCGGACGCTTGCCCATCGATGTGCATCCATCTATTCTTGGCAGCCCATCGACTGCCAGTGTCGGCAATCGAATATCGTCGAAACGCTTCGACAACCCAGCGTGACGGGTGGCTCGAAGACGGGAGATGCTTGTGAAACCCATAGTCAGAAAGGTGCAGTTCGCCCTAGTGTCCGGCGTACTGGCGCTGGCCGGCTCCGCAGCCGTGGTGACGAGTTCCGCGTCGGCCGACAGCATGGCCCAACTGAACGGCACCCAGCTCGTCGCCAACATGGGGGCGGGCTGGAATCTGGGGAACACCCTGGAGGCCAACGCCAACGGGATCCCCAGCGAGACGGCATGGGGCAACCCGGTCGTGACGCAGGCCTTCATCGATCGGGTGAAGGCGGCCGGATTCAAGTCGATCCGTATCCCGGTCTCCTACCTGGGAAACATCGGGTCCGCCCCGAACTACACGATCAACTCGGCCTGGCTGAACCGGATCCAGGAAATCGTCGACTACGCCTACGGGCGCGGCCTGTACGTGCTGGTCAACATGCACGGTGACGGTTACAAGACCATCAACGGCTCGTGGTTGATCTGCGACTCGTCGAACCAGACGACGATCAAGGACAAGTACCAGAAGGTTTGGCAGCAGGTCGCGACCCGGTTCCAGAGCTACAGCGAGCGCCTCATCCTCGAGTCCATGAACGAGGAGTTCGACGGGCAGTACGGCAATCCGACCCAGCCGTGCTACTCGAACATCAACGCCTACAACCAGATCTTCGTGGACACGGTCCGCCGGACCGGCGGGAACAACGCCTCGCGTTGGCTGCTCGTCCCCGGCTGGAACACCAACATCGACTACACCGTGGGCAACTACGGCTTCGCGCTGCCGACGGACCAGTACCGGTCGTCGTCCGTTCCCGCCAACGAGCAGCGGCTCATGATCTCCGTGCACTACTACGACCCCTGGGACTTCGCCGGCGAGGAGAACGGCACCATCACGCAGTGGGGGCCGGCCGCCACCAATCCGGCACGGAAGTCGACCTGGGGACAGCAGGACTTCATGGACACCCAGCTGAAGAAGGTGCGCGACACCTTCGTCGCGCGTGGATACCCGGTGTTCGTCGGCGAATACGGTTCGGTCGACAAGACGTCGGCCGACTCGACGAACAACAGGTACCGCGCGGACTACGCGCGCACCCTGGTGTCCACCGCCAAGAAGTACGGGGCGGCCACCGCCTACTGGGACAACGGCTACAACGGGGCGTACGGGTTCGGGCTGTTCAACCGCAGCTCCGCCACCGTCACCCAGCAGGGCATCATCGACGCCATCATGAGCGCCGTCGGCACCACCCCGCCCACCACCACCCCGCCGACCACCACTCCGCCGACGACCCCACCGCCGACCACCCCGCCACCGACGACCCCGCCGCCGTCGAACGGGCGGTCCTGTTCGGCGTCGTACACGGTGACCGGGCAGTGGCAGGGCGGCTTCCAGGCCGAGGTGCGGGTGACCGCCGGCGGCTCGGCGATCAGCGGTTGGACGGTGACCTGGACGTTCGCGAACGGGCAGCAGGTGACGCAGGCGTGGAACGCGACGGTGACCGCCAGCGGCTCGACGGTCACCGCGCGGAACGTCAGTTACAACGGTGCGATAAGTGCCGGCGGTAGCGCGACCTTCGGCTTCGTGGGGACGTCGCGGGGCGCCCCCGCCGTCCGGTGGTTGGCCGGCGCGGCGCGCGGCGGGGGGTGTGCGCCGCGGGGCGGGGCGGCACGGCCGCCGGGCCCGTCGGCCACCCGATCACTCAGAGCGTCGAGCCCGGCGTCGCGGTCGGGTGCGGGTCGGGCGCGGCGAAGGTGACGGGCGCGCCGAAGGCGGCCCGTCGGGCGGCGCGGCGCAGCGCGGCGAGCACCGCCGGGCCGGCGAGGACGATCGCCGCGGCGGTGGTGATCGCGCGGCCGGTGTCCCAGCCGAAGGTGGAGGTGACGGCGGTGAACAGGGCCAGCCGGTGCAGGTTCTCCAGCACCGGTGCGCCGGGCAGGTAGGACAGTTGGGTGTCGGCGCCGATGCTGAACGGCCAGAACCACAGGTTCATCAGCAGGCCGTACCCGTACGCGGCGACCGCGCCGTATCCGGCGAGCAGGACGGTTTCGGCCCGGCCGCTCGGCCGGGCCGGAAGCAGCCCGGCACCGAGGCCGATCCACGAGGCGCACAGCATCTGGAACGGTAGCCATGGTCCGATGCCGGCGGTGAGCAGCGCGGAGGCGAACAGCGACGTCGAGCCGAGCAGGAACCCGAAGCCGGGCCCGAAGACCCGCCCGGCGAGCACGAGCAGGAAGAAGACGGTTTCGATGCCGGCGGTGCCGGCTCCGAGCGGGCGTAGCGCGGCGTTGACGGCGGAGAGTACACCGAGCATCGCCAGAGTCTTGCTGTCGATGCCGCCGGAGCTGAGTTCGGCAAGCAGGAGCGCCACGAGCACCGGCAGCATG
Organism: Micromonospora marincola; assembly: GCF_056150385.1. Lineage (NCBI taxonomy): Bacteria > Bacillati > Actinomycetota > Actinomycetes > Micromonosporales > Micromonosporaceae > Micromonospora > Micromonospora marincola. The sequence continues at coordinate 67,986 of NZ_JAXCFT010000014.1, forward strand.
ATGAAGAAGACAAGCGGCGCTTCGCCGGTGCGGGCGGTGCTCTCGGGGTGTGCGGGTACGAAGAACGGCCAGGTGAAGGTTGCCAGCGCGGCGGCGGAGGCGAGCGTCAGGACCAGGGCGGTCCGGGGCGCGATCCGCGGCCCGCTCATGTCGGCGCTCCGGCAGGTCCGAGTGCGGCGGCCACCTGGTCCACGGTCAGCCACGGCTGCGGCGCGAGGACCTTGGCGACCTGTGGCGCGAAGGCCGGTGAGGCAAGCATGACCTCCGCCGTGCCGCCCTCGGCGACGATCTCACCCTCGGCCATCACGATCACCTGGTCGGCCAGGGTCGCGACGAGTTCGACGTCGTGGGTGGCCAGGACCACGCTGCGGCCGGCGGCTGCCATCTGCCGTACCAGCGCGCCGAACTGCTTCTTGGCGTGGTAGTCCAGGCCACGTGTCGGTTCGTCGAGCAGGATCACCGGCGGGGCGGCGGTGAGCTGGACGGCGAGTGCGAGGGCCAGTCGTTGTCCCTCGGACAGGTCGCGGGGGTGCCGGTCGGCGGGTAGCTCGGGGACCAGTTGGTCGAGGACGGCGCGGCAGGTGCCGGTCGGTGCGTCGCTCTCCCGGTCGGCCTGGTCGCATTCGGCGTCCACGGTCTCCAGGTAGAGCAGGTCCGTGGGGTTCTGCGGGACCAGGCCGACGTGCCGGCGGGCCTGGCCGGCCGGTAGTGCCTTCGGGTCGACGCCGCCACGGGCGCCCGCCACGGTGACGGTGCCACCGTGGCGGGGGCCGCTGCTCTGCACCGCCCACAGCAGGCTGGACTTGCCGGAACCGTTGCGGCCCATGAGCGCGACGACCCGGCCGGGATGCAGGTCGAGATCGACCCCGGCCACGGCGACCGTGCCCGGGTACCGGACGACGATCGTGCGGGCGGTCAGGACCGGAGCGGTCGCCGGGTCCGGCGCCGGCGTGGTGGGAGCCGCGTCGGCGAGTCGCTGACGCAGCGCGGCGGAGCGTCGGCGGGCGTCGCGTACGGACAGCGGCAGCGGGGTCCAGCCGGCGAGCCGACCCAGCTCGATCAGGGGTGGCGCGAGGTCGATCCCGGCGAGCACGGTCGCCGGCTTCCCGTCCCGCACGTGCCCGTCGCCGGGAAGGTAGAGCAGCCGGTCGGCGTACTGCACGACGCGTTCCAACCGGTGTTCGGCCAGGACCACTGTGACGCCGAGGTCGTGCACCAGGCGGGTGACGGTGGCGAGGACGTCCTCGGCGGCGGTGGGATCAAGCGCGGAGGTGGGTTCGTCGAGGACCAGGACCCGTGGGTGGGCGGTGAGTACGGCGCCGATGGCGACCCGCTGCTGCTGCCCGCCGGACAGTGTGCGCAGCGGCCGGTCGCGCAGCTCGGCGATGCCGAGCAGGTCGAGCGTCTCCTCGACCCGTTTCCGCATGACGGCCGGCGGCAGGGCCAACTGTTCCATGCCGTACGCCAGTTCCTCCTCGACGGTGTCGGTGACGAAGCCGGACAGCGGGTCCTGGCCGACCACGCCGACGACGTCGGCGAGGTCACGCGGCGGGTGTCGACGGGTGTCCCGACCGTCCACGGTGACGGTGCCGTGCAGGGTGCCGCCGGTGAAGTGCGGTACCAGTCCGTTGATCGCCCGCAGCAGGGTGGACTTGCCGGCGCCGGTGCGGCCGGCGACCAGGCACAACTCGCCCTCTTCGATGTGGATCGTCACGTCCCGCAGTGGGGGTGGGCCGCCGTCGGTGTAGCGGACGGTGACCCGGTCGAATTCGATCACGTGCGGCCTCCCGCCGTCGCCGGCATGGTGGGTCGGGTCGGCGGGGCGGCGGTGTCCGCCGGGCCGGTCGGCGGCCGGGTGGGCGCGGCCGGCGGAGGTGGCGGCGCCAGCCAGGCCGGCGCCGCCGCGACCGCGACGGCGAGCAGCGTCAACGGGGTCAGCTCGGGCCAGGTGAGCGGGCTGACCGGCGGATAGAGCAGGTCCGGGTCGACCGAGCCGGCGAGCGTCGTCAGGGCGGCGGTGGCCATCCCGCAACCGGCCACCACCAGTTCCGCGGGTCGCCAGCGGTCCGGCCGGTAGCGGCTGCGCCGGACCCGCCGGCCGGCCAGCAGCATCCCGGTCACGGCGGCGACCAGCCCGGCCAGCAGCATCGGCAGACCGAGGAGACCCGCTCCGCTGGTGTCCAGCAGACCATAGGTGCCGGCGCAGACGCCGATCAGTCCGCCGAGCACAAGCGCGCCGGTCGCGGAGCGCTGCCCGGCCGGCACCGCGGCGGTGCGCCCGTAGCCGCGGGAATCCATCGCCGCCGCGAGGGCCAGGGAACGGTCCAGGGCGTCCGCGAGCACCGGCAGGGCGATCCCGCGCAGCGCCCGCATCCCGCGTCCGGCGGCGCCGCGCAGTCGCCGGGCCCGGCGCACCCGGAGCACGCTCTCGACCAGTTGCGGTGCGACCGACAGCGCCACCACCACCGCCGTGCCGACCGCGTACAACGCGCCGGGTACGGCCTTGAGCAGCCGCTTCGGGTTGGCCAGGGCGTTCGCGGCGCCCAGGCAGACAAGCATGGTGGCCAGCCGCAGCCCGTCGTAGAAGCCGCCGAGGACCTGTTCGGCGGCGACCGGCCCGAGCAGCCGGATGCCTGCCGCCCAGGCGGGCAGGGGGATCTCCGGCAGGCGGATCAGCACGTGGTCGCCCTGACCGCCGCCGAACACGATCCGGAACACCACCCGCATCGCCACCACGATCGCGGCCAGCCACAGGTACATCCGGAACGCCAGGGCCCACGGAGCGTCGCCGCGCCGCCGGACCACCACAAACGCGGCGACCGCGACGAGCAGGCCCAGCGGCAGCGGGTTCGTGGTGTGGCTGGCCGCCGTGGCCAGGCCGAGCGCCCACAGCCACCACGCGCCCGGATGAAGCCCGCGGGGCAGCCGCGCTGACGACCACCCCGACCGCCACCTGACGGTGGCGGACCGGTCAGGCATCCGGTTCAGCGGTACGCCGCCGCCGCGCGGCGATCAGCCCGCCGCCGGCCAGCACGACGAGGAGCAGCACCCCGGCGATCGTGCCGAACGGTGGACCCGCGCCGCCGCGGGGGGCGGCGACGTCTGTCAACCCCGGCCCGGAGGCGCCCGACGACGGCGCGCCGGTGGTATCACCTGTCGGGGCGCCGCTGATCTGGCTCGGCGTCGGCGGCGGGGCGCCGGTGGACGTACCCGTGGGGGTCGGGACCCCGGTGCCGCCGACGGTCGGTCCGGCCGCACCGGGCCGGCCGCCCGGTGGGGTGGCCCCGCGACCACCCTGCGCGGGCGGTGCGACAGGTCCGCCACCGGCGGCCGGCGTCGTCGCGACAGGTCCGCCACCGCCCGTGGCCGTCGGTGGCGCGGGCGGCGCCGGTGGCGCGGGCCGCTTCGGTACGACGCCGGGGCGGGGCGCGTCGTTGGTGCTGCGGTTGAGCGAGAACGACCAGCCCTCGAAACTGCCGGTCGGCGGTCTGCGGTTGGCCACGCCCTTGTCGCTGTAGGTCCAGCCACCTCCGTTCGAGGCGTGCCAGTATGACCAGTAGGCGCTGGCCGGCGGCGTGTGGACGCACTTCTCCGCGGCTGCCGATGGTTTGCCCTCGATCCGGCAGATGAACCCCTCACCCCAGCGCAGCGTCCCGGTGATCGGGAAACCGGCGTTCTTCAGGGCCGCGAGTCCGGTGGCCTGGTCGCCGTGGGCGCAGCGGACCACCGTGCCGCCGCCGAGTTCGTTGAAGGCCACCACGACTGTGACCCCGGAGGCGTCCGGGCAGTAGCCGGCCGTGCCGGCGGCCACCGCCGCAGCCGGCGCGGTAAGGGTGGTCGACGCGGTCAGGGCGAGGACGAACCCGGCTCGGGCGTACCGGGCCGTCATCTCGTCCGCCGCCGGCCGAGCACCATGAGCAGCACCCCACCACCGACCAGCAACACCGCGACCAGCACGTAGCTGGCGATCGCCGCGCCCGTGGTCGGCAGCCCGACCAGCCCCGGGGCGGGCGGTGCCGTGCTCGGAGCGGCGGTCGCCACGGGTGGCGTGGTGGCCGACGGGGTCGCCGCCGGCGGGCTCGCGGTGTCACTGGGGGTCGGGTTGGCGGTGCCGGTCGGCGTCGGGCTGGCGGTGGCGCTTGTGGTCGGCGTCGGTGATCCGGTGGGGGATGCGGTGGGCGAGGCCGTGCCGGACGGGGTGGGCCCGGGCGACGACGGCGGCAGGTCGAGGCCGATCCGGCCCAGCGGCACCTGGGCGAGCCCGAGCAGCGCCTGGGCGGTGGCTCGGCGCCACTGGTCCCGGTCGATGTCCGCGATCCCGGCCGCGACGGCTGTCGTGAAACCCTCGGTGTGGTAGGCGATGGCACCCGCGTCGGCGGCTGCCTTACCGCCGTTCGGGCCGGTGAGCTGAAGCGCGGTCAGCGCGGCGGCGGCGCGGGCGGCCTCGGCGTCGCGGCCGGCGGCGGCCAGGGCCTGCCCGGCCAGGCCGGTGCTGTTGGAGTTCGCGCCGGTCGTCGGCCCCGACCCGCCGAAGGAACCGTCGGCGTGCTGCTGGGTCACCAGCCAGTCGGCGCCCTGACGCGCCGCGCCGGCCGCCCCGGTGGCGCCGTCGTCGGCGGCGCTCAGCAGTGCCTGCACGGCCATCGCGGTGGAGTCGACGTCGAGGGTGGCGCCGGGTTGTTCGTCGCAGGACGGTGACGGTCCGTCCGCCGTGTCCGGGTAGAGCCGGAAGCCGCCCGCCGCGCACTGCTGCCGGACGAGGAAGTCGACGGTGTCCTGCGGGACGTCGCCGCTGCGGGCCAGGCCCAGCACGGCGAAGGACTGGTCGAAGGTGTTGCTGGCGTCCGGGCCGCTGTCGGCGGTGACCCGGCTGGTGATCCGGCCCCGCTGGTCGCCGGTGTCCGCTCCGGCGACCAGCGACAGGGTCTCGGCCCGCAGGTCGTACCCGCCGAAGCGGGTGGGGTCGGCACCGGCGGCGGACGCGGCGTAGAGCAGCTTCGCGGTGGCCCCGCCGTCGGTGAAGCCCTCGATGCCCCACTCGTCGTAGCTGTTGTAGGCGCGCACGTGCGCCGCGACCTGCGCCGTGGCGGCCTGGCGGGTCGACGTGTCCACGCCGGTGGCGGACAACGCGACGACCCCGTCGATGGTCAGGCCCCAGTCCGGGCCGCCGAACGGACCGGGCAGAATCCCGTCGGTGAACTCGCCACCAAGCCAGGTCGCGGCGGCCCGCGCGGCGGCGGCGTCGGCCGTGGCGGGGGCGGCCAGCACGGTCATGGGCGTGGTGAGCGCGGCCAGGGCCGCCGCCACGGTGGCGGCGAGGCCGGTGCCGAGCCGTCCGGGTCGGGACAGGGGCATGAGGGTGCCTTTCGCCGAGGTCAGGGAGCGGTGATGCCGGGCGCCGCGCCGGAACCGAACGACCAGCCCTCGACGCTGCCCGGGGCGGGGTTGTAGCTGGCCGCCCCGGAGGAGCTGTAGGACCAGGGGCCGCCGTGCGGCGCATGCCAGTACGACCAGTACGCGGTGGCCGGCGGGGTGTTGACGCACGGGTCCGTCGCGGCGGTCGGCTTGCCGTTGATGCGGCAGACGAACGCCAGCCCCCAGCGTTGGGTGCCGGTGACGGTGAACCCGGCGCCCTGGAGCGCGGCCAGCCCGGTGGCCGGGTCGCCGACCGCACAGCCCACCTGGACGCCGCCGCCGAGGGCGGCGTAGTCGACGACGACTGTGACGCCGGAGGTGCCGGTGCAGGCCGCCGCGTGCGCGGCCTGCGGCGCGGGCTCGACGGCGGTCAGTGCGACGGCGGCCAGCGCGGCGGTCAGCACACCGGCGAGCCGGGTCCGGGCGGTGGATGGGCGGAGGGCGAGGGCGGCAAGTATGCCGCGGAACAGGGTGAGCGGGGATTGCCGGCTCAGGCGGACGACCATCGGAAGCGCCTTTCCGGCCCGGCGGTCGTCAGAAACCCGGCCACCCGGCGGTGCGCGGGGTCGACCGGGACTCCGACCCGTGGGCCTCGACGGGTGGGGAGCGGGATGCACGCGTACGCCGGGTATTCGGGCTCGCCGCCGGGTGTCTGCCACCTGGACGGCCTACCGTTGCGGGCCAGCGCCGGAATTCGACCGGACTTCCCCCGCACGGACGCGCGGTGTGTTCAGTTGTGGCGACAGTCTGTCCGCACGGGATTACACATGTCAATCCGTCCCCGGCCCGGGGTGCGCACCGTCACTCGCTGATCGTGTGGTGGCGGCCGATCGGCAGCATCAGTGGCCGGCCGGAGACCGGATCGACGACGACCCGGCTGTCCAGGCCGAAGACGGCTCGTACACACTCCTCGGTCAGCACCTCGGTCGGCGGGCCGGCCGCGTACAGGCCACCGTCGGCCAACGCGATGAGGTGGTCCGCGTAGCGGGCCGCCATGTTCAGGTCGTGCAGCACCATCACGATCGTGGTGCCACGGGTGGTGTTCAGATCGGTGAGCAGGTCCAACACCTCGACCTGGTGGCTGACGTCGAGGAAGGTGGTCGGCTCGTCGAGCAGCAGCAGTTCGGTCTGCTGGGCCAGCGCCATCGCGATCCACACCCGTTGGCGTTGCCCACCGGAGAGTTCGTCGACCGACCGGTCGGCCAGATCGGCGGTGTGGGTGGCGTCGAGGGCGGCGGCCACCGCCCGGTCGTCGTCCCGGCTCCATCGCGACAGCAGGCGCTGGTGCGGGTTGCGGCCCCGGCCGACCAGGTCGGCCACGGTGATGCCCTCCGGCGCGATCGGTGACTGGGGAAGCAGGCCGAGGGTACGGGCCAGTTCCTTGGCCGGCATCCGGTGCACGGCCCGGCCGTCGAGCGTGACGTGACCGGCGCGCGGGGTGAGGAGCCGCGACATCGACCGCAGCAACGTGGACTTCCCGCAGGCGTTGGCGCCGACGATCGCGGTGATCCGGCCGGGTGGGACGAGCAGGTCGAGCGATTCGATGACGACGCGGTCGCCGTAGCCGACGGTCAGCTTCTCGACCGTCAGCGCATGGTCGGTGGTCACAGCGAGCCTCCCGCGCGGTTCGTGCGGACGAGCAGATAGATGAGGTACGGAGCCCCGAGTACCCCGGTGATCACGCCCACCGGGAAGCGGGTGTCGAAGGCGAACTGGCCGAGGAAGTCGGCGACAAGCACCAGCAGCGCGCCGACCAGGGCGGACGGCACCAGCGGTGAGCCGCCGGGCCCGACCAGTCGGGCCGCGATCGGCCCGGCCAGGAAGGCCACGAACGCGATCGGTCCGGTGGCCGAGGTGGCGAACGCGATCAGCCCGACAGCCGCGACGATCGAGACCAGCCGGGTACGTTCCAGCCGGGTGCCCAGAGCCGCGGCGGTGTCGTCACCGAGTCGCAGCATGGTCAGGCTCCGGGCCTGGCTCAGCAGCACCGGGCCGAAGACGACGAGCGCGATGAGCACCGGGATGGTCTCGTCCCAGGTGGAGCCGTTGAGGCTGCCGTTGAGCCAGCGTGTCGCGGCTTGCAGGTCCCACTGGCCGGCCTGGTTGAGGATGTACGAGGTGGCGCTGTTGAGCATGGCGGCGATGCCGATGCCGATCAGCACGAGTCGGCTGCCGGCCACCCCGTCCTTGAACGACAGCACGTAGATGACGACGGCGACGCCGAGCGCGGCGACGATGGCGAAGACCGAGACGCCTGTCTCATCGAGGCCGAGCACGATGATGCCGAAGGCCGCGGCTGCGCTCGCCGCCGAGCTGATGCCGATGATGTCGGGGCTCGCGAGGGGGTTGCGCATCATGGTCTGGAAGGTGACGCCACCCATGCCGAAGCAGAGTCCGCTCGCCAGCGCCAGGACCGTGCGGGGCAGCCGGAGTTCACCCACGGTGAACGAGGCGCCGGGCACGGTTTCGCCGAGGATCACCCGCAGCACGTCGCCGGGCGGGTAGACGGTCTGCCCGACCATGAGCGAGATGACGATCATGACGACGGTCGCCACGCCGAGGGCGGTCAGGACGGCGCGTCGTCGTCGACTGCGCCGGGCCCGGCCGCGGATGACGGCATCGAGGGTCGTGGTGCTCACAGTTCGCGCACCTTCCGCCGGCGGACGACGTAGATGAAGAAGGGGGCGCCGATCAGGGCGGTGATGATGCCGGCCTCGATCTCGTCGGGTCGGTTCACCACCCGACCGACGACGTCCGCGGCGGTCAGCAGCGCGGCGCCGACCAGGGTCACGAACGGCAGCAGCCAGCGGTGGTCGAGTCCGACGAGCAGCCGGCACAGGTGCGGGACGATCAGGCCGACGAACGCGATCGGTCCGGCGACGGCGGTGGCGGTGCCGCAGAGCACCACCGCGCCGAGGGCGGCGACGCCGCGTGCCAGGGCGACGCGTTCGCCGAGGCCGGCGGCGAGTTCGTCACCGAGCGCGAGGGAGTTGAGCGCTCGGGCGCACAGCAGGCAGATGACCAGCCCGGCGGTCAGGAACGGCAGGACCTGGCCGATGCTGTCCCAGGTCGCGCCGCCGACGCCGCCGACCTGCCAGGACTGGAAGTTCTCGGCGATGTCGCCGCGCGGCAGCACGACCGCGACCACGAGCGACGCGAGGGCGGCGGAGGTGGCCGCCCCGGCGAGAGCGATCTTGAGCGGGGTGGCGCCGCCGCGGCCGAGCGAGCCGACCGCGTAGACGAACAGGGCGGCGACCGCGGCTCCGGCGATGGCGACCCAGATGTACATGGTGGCGGTGTACAGCCCGACGGTGACCATGGCGACCGCGACCGCCAGCATCGCGCCCATGTTCACCCCGAGGATGCCCGGGTCGGCGAGTGGATTCCGGGTGACGCCCTGCATCACCGCGCCGGACAGGGCGAGCGCCGCGCCGACGAGAGCCCCGAGCACCGTACGGGGGATCCGCTTGACCACGGCCGCCTGGTCGAGCGTGTCGTCGGCGCCGCCGAGCGCGGCGGTGATGTCGGCCCAGCCGACGATCCGGGAGCCGAAGGCGACCGACGCGACCAGGACCAGGACCAGCACGGCGAGGACGACCAGGAGCCAGGTCAGGCGCATCCGGGCCGGGGGGGGGGGGGGGGGGGGGGGCCGCCGCCCGGCGGGGGGGGGGGGGGGGGGCGCGGGGGG
>NZ_JAXCFT010000014.1:77098-134097 GCF_056150385.1 Micromonospora marincola
CCCCCCGCGCGCCCCCCCCGGCCCCGGGGCCCGGCCCCCGGGGGCGGGCCGCCCCCCCGGCCCCCCCCCCGGCCCGGATGTCGGTTCGCGGGTCATCAGAGCTTGTCGGCGGCTTTGCCGAGCAGGTCGACGTAGTCCTTGAGGACGAACGAGACCGCGAGGGGCGTCGGGTTGGCGGCGGTGGCCACCGGGGTGCTGCCGGGCAGGGACACGAAGGAGCCGCGGCTGATCGCCGGGATCTTGGAGAGCAGCGGGTCCTTCTGCAGGGTGGCCAGGGTGGTGCCCTCGGCGTCACCGTAGGTCACGATGATGTCCACGTCGCTGAGGTTCTGCACCTGCTCCGCGCTCTGCGTGAGGCTGAACTCCTTGGTCGCCGCGGATGCCTTCGCGATGCTCTGCGGATGCGTCATACCGAGGTCGGTGAAGAACTGGGCCCGGGTGTCGTGCGTGGTATAGAAGCTGATCTTGCTGAGGTCCGTCGGATCCAGGTGGGTCAGGAACATCACCGACTTGCCCGCCAGCTTCGGATAGCGTGCGGCCTCGTCCTTCATCTGCTTCTCGATCTTCGCGATCAGCGCGTCGCCCTCGGCGGCCAGGCCGAGGGCCTGGCTCTCCAGCTTGATGCTGTCGCGCCACGACGTGGCCCAGGGCGCCTGCGGGTACGCGACGACCGGCGCGATCTTCGTCAGGGTGTCGTAGTCCTGCCGGGTCAGGCCGGAGTAGGCGGCGAGGATGACGTCCGGCTTGGTGTTCGCCACCGCCTCGAAGTCGATGCCGTCGGTCTCGTCGAAGAGCACAGGTGTCGACGCGCCGAGTTCCTTGAGCTTGGCGGCGTCCCAGGGCAGCAGGCCGTCGCCGTCCTCGTCGCCGAAGTTGGCCTTGGCGTAGCCGACCGGGACGACCCCCAGGGCGAGGGGCACCTCGTGGTTGGCCCAGTTGACGGTGGCGACCCGCTCGGGCTTCTTCTCGATCGTGGTGGTGCCCAGGGCGTGGGTGATCGTCAGGGGGAACGTCGTCGTCGCGTTTCCGGACGTGGCGGGCGTCTCGTCGGTGTCGGACGATCCGCCGCACGCGGCGAGCGCGAGCATGGCGGTGACCGTGACGAGTCCGGTGAGCAACCGGGAGAGGCGCATGGTGGGGTACTCCAACTCGCGTCGTAAGGTAAGGCTTCCCTAACCAGATGCGTAAAGTACTTCACGTTTCTGGTGCCTGTCGCAAGGGGGTACGAGTAAGTGAGCAGGTCAAGTCCCGGAACCGCCGTCCTGCGCAGGGCGGTCGCCCGCAACGGGCGACGTCTCTGGAGCGGCACGGCGTTGGCCGGCGTGTACCAGCTCTGCGCGGCGCTGGTGCCGGTTCTCATCGGTGTCGTCGTGGACCGGGCCGTCGCCACCGGCGACGTGAACGCGCTGCTCGTCTGGATCACGGCGCTGGCGCTCGTCTATCTCGTCCTGGTGGTGACGTACCGCTTCGGCGCGCGGCACCTGCAACGGGCCATCGCCGAGGAAGGACACCGGCTACGGGTGGAGGTGGCGGCGAGGATCCTGGACCCGCGTGTGCTCCGGACCGACCGGCACACCGGCGACCTGCTCGCGATCTCCACCACGGACGCCGAGTACACCTCCTACCTGCTCGACCACATCCCGCGGATCACAAGCGCGCTCGTCGCGGTCACGGTCAGCGCGGTCACGCTGCTGCTGATCTCGGCGCCGCTCGGGCTGACCGTGCTTGTCGCGATCCCGCTCGTGCTGGCGGTCCTCAACCTCACCGCGCCGGTGATCGCCAGGCGCGTCAAGGACCAGCAGGACCAGGCCGGTAGGGCCACCGCGCTCGCCACGGACCTGGTGACCGGGCTGCGTCCGCTGCGTGGCATCGGCGCCCAGGACGCCGGCGCCGAGCGCTACCGCCAGGTGAGCCGCCGCTCCCTGGCGGCCACCCTGCGCGCCTCCCGGACCCAGAACGCGTACCTGAGCGCCTCCACGACACTCAGCGCCCTGCTGTCCGGCGGCATCGCGATCATGGCGGGCTGGTTCGCGCTCACCGGTCGCATCACGGTCGGCCAGTTCATCACCGTGATCGGCTCGGCGCAGTTCCTCATCGAGCCGTTCGGCGTCCTCGCGGTCGTGCCCAGCTGGACCGCCGCGGCACGGGCGGCGGCGGACCGGGTGGCCGCCGTCACCCAGGCCGGGGTGACGCTTCCGCCGGGCGCCGCCGCGCCCGGCGGCACCGGGTGCGAGCTGCGCCTGACCGATGTGACGTACGGCCCGCTTGTCGGTCTCGACCTGCACGTCCGCGCCGGCGAGTTCGTCGGCGTCGTGGCTGACCGGCCGGCGGACGCCGAGGCGCTGGCGCGCGTGCTCGCGGTACCCGACTCCTACCAGGGCGACATCCTGCTCGGCGGAGCACGGCTGGAGACCGTGGACCGTGGCCTGGCGCGCCGCCTGCTGCACAGCGAACCGCACCGCACCGATCTGTTCACCGGCACCCTCGCCTCGAACGTCGCAGTCCACGACGACCACGGCGGACGGCTCGCCGAAGCCCTCCGCGCCGCTGCCGCGGACGAGGTGGCCCACCTGCATCCGGAGGGCCCGCACATGCCTGTCACCGAACGCGGCGCGAACCTGTCCGGCGGCCAGCGCCAGCGCGTCGCCCTCGCCCGCGCCCTGCTCGCCAGGCCGCCGCTGCTGGTCCTGCACGACCCGACCACCGCCGTCGACGCGGTCACCGAGCAGGCCATGGCCGACGGCATCCGTACGCTGCGGCACGGACCGGACGCCTGCTACGGCACCGTCGTCATCACCGGCAGCCCGACGTTGCTCGCCGCCGCCGACCGGGTCGTGTTCATCGAGGGCGGCACCGTCACCGCCGAGGGTCCACACGCCGACCTCCTCACCCACGACGACAGATACCGTCGCGCGGTGCTGCGATGACGAACCCGATCCTGCCCGTGGCCAGCCCGCGCGAGAGCAGAGCGTGGCTCGGCGCGGAACTGCGGGCCCGCAAGCGGTCCACCGGCGTCACGCTTGTCGTCGGGCTGCTCGCCGCCGGCGCCTCGGTCGTTCCCGCGTACGCCCTCGGCCTGCTTGTCGACCGGGTCCGGGCCGGCGGCGGCACCGCGGCGCTCGTTCCGGTCGCCGTGGTCATCGTGCTCGCCGCCGTCGTCGGCGGCCTGGCGACCGGCGCCGGCGCCCACCTGATCCGCCGGTTGGGCGCACGGATTCTCGCCAACCTGCGCGAACCCACCGTGGACGCCGCGTTGCGCCTGCCCGTGGCGGTGCTCGACCGGGCGGGCCGGGGCGACCTGGTCTCGCGGGTCAGCGCGGACATCAGCGCTATCGACAGGGCCGTCTCCGAGGTGCTTCCCACCATGATCTCGGCACTTCTCCTGGCCGCGATCAGCCTCGCCGCGATCATCGGCATCGACTGGCGGCTCGGGCTGGCCGGCGCGGTCGCCGTCCCGCTCTACGTGCTGGGGGCACGGTGGTACCTCCCGCGGGCCGCTCCGGCCTACGCGGCGGAGCGGGTCGCCATCGCGCACCGGTCGCAGCGGTTCGTCGAGAGTGTGCAGGGCATCCGCACGGTGCACGCCTACCGGTTGGAGGATCGACACCTCGCCGGCATCGCGGGTGCCTCCGCACGCGCCCGCGACATCTCGGTGAGCGTGTTCGCCCTCTACACGCGCTTCGTGGGACGCGTCAACGGGGCGGAGCTGGCCGGGCTCGGCTCGGTGCTGGTGGTGGGATTCCTGCTCGTACGCCAGGACGCCGTCACCCTCGGCGAGGTCTCGGCGGCGGCGCTGCTTCTGCACCGTCTGTTCGGTCCGATCCTCCTGCTGATGGTCACCTTCGACAAGGCCCAGGACGCCGGGGCCAGCCTCGCCCGTCTCGTCGGCGTGCTCCGGATGGACTCCGAACGCCGCGACGGCGTCACCACCGCGCCGGCGCACGACCTCGTCCTGAGCGGCGTCAGTTTCAGCTACGACGGGGTCACGCCTGTCCTGCGCGACGTCTCCCTGCGGGTCGAGCCGGGTCGCCAGGTCGCGCTTGTCGGCTCCACCGGCGCCGGGAAGACCACTGTCGCGTCGCTCGCCGCCGGGGTCCTGCGGCCCGGTGCGGGCAGCGTCACTCTCGGCGGTGTTCCCATCACCGAGCTGCCCGCCCGCACGATTGCCATGGTCACCCAGGAGACCCATGTGTTCGCCGGTCCGCTCGGCGAGGATCTGCTGCTGGCCCGCCCTCAGGCCGCGCCTGACGAACTCACCGCGGCGCTGGCCCGCGTCGGCGCCCTGGGGTGGGCGCTCGACCTGCCCGATGGTCTGGACACCGTGGTCGGCGACGGCGGCCACCCCCTGACCGCGGCGCAGGCGCAGCAGTTGGCGCTGGCCCGGGTGGTGCTGCTCGACCCGGCGGTCGTGGTGCTGGACGAGGCGACCGCCGAGGCCGGCAGCGCGGGCGCGCGCGACCTCGAACAGGCGGCTGCCTCGGCACTGAAGGGGCGAACCGCGCTTGTCGTCGCCCACCGCCTCACCCAGGCCGTGTCCGCGGACCACGTCATCGTGATGGAACAGGGCGAGATCGTGGAGAGCGGTCCGCACGTCGACCTGATCGAGGCGGGCGGAAGCTATGCGCGCCTGTGGGCGGCGTGGACGGCCCGAGCCACGGACGGCGGGAAGCCGGCGCTGGTTTCCGTCGACGACCGCGGTCCAATGGTCTAGCCTGCCAGTTAGGTAAGGCTAACCTTTCTTGAGGAGGTCGGGACCATGCGCCCCAGCCCGGCGGAAATCGTGCGTACCCTCGTCGCGGGCCGGCTGCCCGCCCTTGTCCACCTGGCCCGACACGCCGGGCCGCACCAGGTCCGGCACGCCACCGACCCGGACGGCCGGGCGCTGCTGCTGGTGCCGGTCGTCAGTGATCTCGCCGCGGCGCTGTCGCCGCCGGACGGGGGCGCCGACGTCGCCACGGTCCTCGACGTGCTCGACCTGCCGCCCGCCGCCGGCGCCCCCTCCCTCGGCCGGGCCTGGATCTCCGGCTGGGCGAAGCGGCTGGACGGGGACGAGGAGCGCCGGGCCGCGGTGGACTTCGCCACCACCCAGCCGACCGGGGACCTGCTCGACGTGGGCCGCCGGTTCCGCCTGCACCGGTTCGAGGTGGCCGAGGTCCGTTGGGAACGCGCCGGCGTCGTTCGCCGGATCGACCCGGCGGCGTACGCGGAGGCGGAGCCCGACCCGCTGCACGCGGTCGAGTCGGAGTTGCTTGCCGACCTCGCCGACCACCACGCCGAGCAGGTCGCCGGCCACCTGCGCCAGCGGCTGAAGCTGCCCGGCGCCGAATCGCCCCGGGTGGTCCGCATCGACAGGTACGGGCTGCTCGTCGCGTACGGCCGGCCCGGCGCGACCCGGCGGATCCGGGTCGGCTTCGAGCGGCCCGTCGCCGGCGTCGCCGAACTGTCCCGGCTGTTGCACCCGATGGTCTGCGCGCGGGCCGTCGCGTGACCCCACCGGCCAGGGGCGAAGGAGGGCGATGTCACTCACCGATCAAGGGTGGGGACGGAGGCCGGCGCCGCGCACAAGCCCATTTCGGTCGTACCGTCTCTGGGTCGGCGCCGATGACTCCATGCGGAGATCACGTCAGTCGTACCTCTATTGTTCGGGACCCTTGGCGAGTAGCTGCCGGCGGTATGGGCGAACCGGTTTCCTGGGCATGGTCAACGATTATCCTGATTGCCGGAATGCGGGGGCTCGCCCTCTCCTGGGCGGCTTTATCGGGCCGGCTGCCCGATTGATTGGCCAGCGGCCTGGCCGGCGGTCGGCTCGACCGGGCCGGGGCTAGAAGACGCCCACGTGCAGGAGGAATTCGATGGCGTATGGATGGAGTGGAGCGGATTAGGCGGTATGCCGCACCGCTGGTCCGAATGGGAGGCCATATTCCACCAGACTAGTAGGTGATATCGGTTAGCGGCCCAGCGGGCTGTCCGGTTCGAGCGCTTGGGGCCGCTACGGCGGCTGTGGGTGAGTAATGCCCGCTTTTGCGGAAACTCTTATGCAATTTACGGGCCCCCGATTAATCGACGATGCGATAGTATTGACGTCGATCGCGGAGACCCGATCCAAGCGGATTGATCATCTTCAGGGATCGCGTCGCGACCGCCGAGCGAACGCTCGTCGGTTTCGCCACCCTCCAGTGGTCGGCTCCCATCGGCTACCGACCGCGGAGGGACGATTGGTCCGGCTTCCGATGCCCGCCAGGGTCAGCCGAGTCGACGCGGGGCCAGCGTTGCGGGGCGCGGCCGTCGCAATGCTTGTCTGTGTGATGCTGGGCGGGAGCCTGGTCGCCACGGTCCGGGCGATCCAGTCCGGCGACCCGGAGACCACGCTCTTCGTCGCGACCGCTCTGGCGCTCGTCTGTTCCTACGGCACCGCCGGGATGATCCTGATCGGGTCGACCGCCAACCCGTTGACCGGCATGCTGTTCTTCGCCGTCGCGATGGTCTGGTTGGCCCGTAGCACCGGGCCGCTGCAAGGCGTGTCGGGCACCGGCATGGCCGCCGTCGCGCACTCGCTGGTCTGGACCCTCCTGGTGGCCATCCTGGTCACCCAGCCACGCAGCCGTACGCTCACCCGGCCCGACCGCATCCTGCTGGTGGCCGCGCTCGGCGGGCTGCCGCTGCTGATCGTCGACAGCCGTGCCGCGCCGGCCAGCCCGATCGACCCGTGCCTGGCCTGCCTGCCCGCGCCGGGCTGGGCCGCCGAGCCGTACCAGCCGGTGGCCGCGCGGCTGGTGATCTCGGTGGTGGCGATCTGGCTCGCCGTCCACCTGATCCGGCGGTGGCAGGGCGCGCAGCGGATCGTCGTGCTTCCGGGCGTGCTCATCTGCCTGCAGGTGAGCGCCGCGGCGGTGGTGCCCGTGTTGACCACTCCGTCGCACGTGGCCTGGCTGGTGGGGAATGCGGCAGGTGTGGTGCTGCAGATCCTGATACCGCCGTTGGTCCTGCTCGCCAACGCTCGCGGTTGGCAGGCCGACGCCGTGCACTGGGAACGCCGGTACGAGCAGGAGGCGCGGAACGGCCGGCACCGGGCGCGCAGCGAGATCGAACGAGACCTGCACGACGGCGCGCAACTGCGGCTGGTCAACGCGACACTGCTGTTGCAGATGGCGCGCAGGACCATCCGGGACACCGCCGAGGCGGACGCCCACCTGGATACGGCGGTCACGGAGCTGACCATGGCGCTCACCGAGTTGCGGCTGCTGAGCCGGGGGCTGCGCCCGCCCGCCCTGGACCGGCGTGAGTTGCACGAGGCGCTTGCCGCGTTGACCGTCAACACCCCGGTCACGGTGCGGATCGAAGGGCGGCCCCGCCTGGTGCCACGTGAGGTGGCGGAGACCGCCTACTTCGTCGCGGCGGAGGCGTTGACAAACGCGGTGCGGCACGGAGGCGCCTCGACGGTGGTGATCCGGATGCACATGGAGGAGAACTGCCTGCACCTGGAGGTGTGCGACGACGGCTCCGGCTCGACCCGGACCCTTGACGACGAAGACTGCCTGAGGCACCTCAGCCGCCGCGCCGAAGCGCTCGGTGGCCGGCTGGAGATGGAGAGCCGACCCGGGGTCGGCACGACGCTGCGGACGGTGATCCCGTGCGTATCGTCATCGCAGACGACGCGGTGCTGATCCGGGAGGGCTTGTCAGCCCTCCTCCGGCAGGCCGGGATGACCGTGCTCGCGGCGGTGAAGGACGCGCACGAACTGCTGGACGTGGTGGCCGCGCAGCGTCCGGACGCGGCGATCGTCGACATTCGGATGCCACCGACCTACACGACCGAGGGCCTGGCCGTCGCCGAGCGGATCCGGCGGGACTACCCCGGCATCGCGGTGCTCGTCCTCTCCATGCACATCGAGACGGAGTACGCGCTGGCGATCGTCAACTCGGGCGAGGGGGGCGTCGGATACCTGCTCAAGGAGCGCATCCTCGACGTCGAGCAGGTGGTCACCGCGTTGCGTGAGCTGACGAACGGCGGCGCGGTCATCGATCCGGCCCTGGTCGAGGAGTTGATGGCCCGGCACCGCACGGGTGGCCGGATCGACCGCCTGACCGTCCGGGAGCAGGAGGTGCTCGCGCTGATGGCGCAGGGGCTCACCAACCGGGCGATCGCCGACCGCCTGCGTCTGAGCAGCAAGACCATCGAGTCGTACGTGACGAGCATCCTGGAGCGGCTGCAGATCGACGCGGCGGAGGGTGTGCACCGGCGGGTGCGGGCGGTGCTGATGTACCTCCGGTCCAACAGTTCCGCCGGTTGGGGACCGTAGGGCGGGTGAGCCGGTGGAAATCCGACTCGCGGGGCAGGGATTTCCCGGTACCCGCGACGTTCGCCGATCGCTACGTTTCAATCACTGTCCGCTTGGCGCATGCAGGGGTGCGTGCGACGGCAACTCGGGGGAGAGATGATGCAGAACGTAGCCACGGAACCGGAGCCGAAGGCCATCGAGGCCGAGGGGGCGGGCTGGCGCCTGGCGACGCGGGTGATCAGGGCCGCGCGCGACGAGGTGCTGGCGCTGATTCCGGCCAACTGTGCGCTGTTGTCCGATCAGGAGCCGAGCCGGGGCTGGCCGACCCGGGTCGGATGGTCAGGTGCCGCCCGGGTGCGGGCGGTGGTGGCAGGGGAGACCCTGCTGGACCGGGGCGCCCGGCTCAAGGCCCTGCTGGGCGTCCGGGCCGACGTGCGGAGCGGTAAGCACTCGCCGACCCTGATGGTCGTGCTGGACCGCAACCTGGCGATCGTGTCGCGGGGTGGGGCCGCGTCACCGCTCGCCGTTCGCTCGCCCACCGCGGTGCAGGCGTTGGTGACGATCTTCCAGCACCACTGGTCCGACGCTCGGGCGGACGAGCACGACCTGCACGGCAGGCTCAACCCGCTGCAGCGTGACGTGCTGCGGCGGTTGGCCGGCGGGGCCACCGACGACGTGGTCGCGCGGGCGCTCGCGGTGTCCACCCGTACCGTCCAGCGGCAGGTCACGCAGATCATGCAGATGGTAGGTGCCCGGAGCCGACTCGAACTCGGCATCAAGCTGGCCGCGCACGGCCTCTACGAGCGGCCCCCGCTACCACAGGCGGTCTGAGGGAATCGCGAAAGGTGGCGGCGCCGGGGGGCGTCGCCACCTTTGTGGTTTCCGGGCGCCGGCACGGTGGCCCGGCGCCCGCCCTACGCGCACTCCACCAGGCCGGAGCGGATGGCGGTGACCACCGCCGACGTTCGATTGGTGCAGCCCAGCTTGAGCAGCACCCCGGCTACCAGCCGCTTCGCGCCGTGGTCGGAGATCTTGAGGCGTCGCGCGATCTGCTTGTTGCTCAACCCCTCGACCAGCAGCAGCAGCGTCTCGTGCTCGCGCGGCGTCAGCTTGATGGGCGCCATCGACGAGGGCGTACGGCGAATGCCCGCCCGGGCCAGCAGTTGCTGCGCCAGGACCGCGGGCATCGGCACCTCACCGGTCATGATTGCGCGTAGCGCGTTCTCCAGGGTGCGACCGGACAGGTCCTGCTGGAGCAGGAAGCCGTCCACCACCACGCCGTCGGCAAGCACCGCCTCGGCGGCACGGGCGTCGTGGATGAGCATGACGATCTTGCTGTCCGGGGCGATGAGCGCGGCGGCGGCGATGCCCGCGACGCCGTCGGCCGCGTTGACGACGAGGACTTCCGGTCGTTTGTCGACGGCCTCGGTCAGCAGCTCGGGCATCGAGCGGTAGGTGCGGACGGAAGTGGTCATGGCAAGACCGCGGAGTGCCACGCTGAGGCCGTCCCGCAGGATGTCGTTGATCATTACCAGCCCGATGCGCAGGCTTGCCGACTCGCGGTGCGGATGGTGCTCGACGATCGTCGCGGTCATGACCGCGCTCCTCTCACTCGGAGTCACACGAATCATCGAAACCGACGACGGCACGCCCCATCCAGGACCGTGTCTCGTTCCGGACATGCTCCGGAGGGGTCATCCGCCGTGACAGGTCTCCAGCAGACTGCCGAGCACCTTGCCGAACTCCGGTGAGGCCAGATAGTTGCGCGCGCCGCGCAGCCGGGGGTCGCAGTCGAGTGACACCCGTCCGGTGACGCCGGCCGGACCGGTCCCGGCCGCCAGGATCAGCGTGTCCTGCACGTCGGTGAGGTCCACCCAGGTGGCCGGTCCGGGCGTCTGCGGTCCCGCGGCCGGGGGATGCGGCGCGCCGAGGGTGATCAACGCCGGAGCGGCGGCACCGGCACCGGCGTCGGCCAGGGCCAGCGCCGCCGCCACCCCGCCCAGGCAGTGGCCGATCACGATCTCGGTGTCCGGGGCGAGCGCCGCGCGTACGTCGTCGATCGCCTGCCCGGCCGCCGGGCCGGTGGCGAATGCCCGCACCTGACGCAGGGTTGCGGTCAACTCCTCGGCGGTCAGGCCGCAGAAGTATCGGGACCAGGCCAGGCGGGCGGCCAACGCGTCCTCGCCGACGGGCTCCGCACCGGCTTCGGTGTCGAAGGTGGCGGCCCGCCAGCAGCGCCGCAGCAGCGCACCCTCGGCGGCCGGGTCACTGTCGCCGAGGGCCGGCACGCGGTCCGGGGCATCGAGGTTGACCAGTGCGGCATCCGGCGCCACCGGCGGATAGCCGGCAAGCGCGAGACCGTCCTCGATGGAGCTGATCCACTCCCGGCGGACCGATTCGTCGGAGCGCCGTGGTCCGCCGGTGCCGTGCACGATGAGCAACCGGGACATCAGTTCTCTCCTCTCAGCCGGTAGCCGTGCTGTTCGACCCGTTCGGCGAGGTCGACGAGGTCGTCGTCGGCCCCCGGGCCCTGCCGCCAGGCATCCAGGTACCTGGTGTTCGCGCCCCGGTCCAGGTCGCCGACGTCGAAGGTGGGCGGGATGCCGGCGAAGGCCGCGATTGCCGCGAGCGTCCGGTCCGGGTCGTCCATCAGGTCCTCGTAGCGGACGGTGAGCATCGCGTCGAGGTGCGGGGCGTCGGCCCGGACCAGCTCATGGGCGTGCAGCCAGTGTTCGACGAGCTGCCGTACGGTGAGCGCCGGCGTCCACTTCCTGGTGCTCATCGCCACCCCCACCGGATGCCTGGTGACGAGCACGAACCGGGAGTCCGGGAAGAGCCGCTGGAAGAACCGGAACCGCAACAAGTTGGGCGGCGACTTCTCCAGCAGGACCGGGCGGACCGGATCGAGATAACGGCCCCACTGCTCACGCAGCAGGCGGGCGGTGGCCGGGGTGGCCAACTCGTGGTGCTCGGTCATGTGCGCCCCGGGCGCGTACGCGAACCGCCCCGGACCGCCGTGCTGCTCGTCGTAGGGGCAGACGGTCTGCAGGTACTGACCCTCGTCCATCGGCGCGCCGGTCTGCCGGAACCCGGCCACCTGCGGATTGGTGCCGACAAGCGCGGCAAGCAGGGTGGTGCCGCTGCGGTGCATGCCGCCCATGAACAGAAAGCGCCTGTGTGTCACACGGTCTCCGCGAGGCTGTCGGTGTGCAGGGCCTCGCCGACCGCGCGCCCGAGGGTCTCGTACGCCGGGGCCCACGCGACGAAGCTGCCCCGCCGCCGGGTCGGCAGCGGATCGGGGTGGCTCAGGTAACCGCCACCGGTCGCCGTGACGAGCGCCCGCCCGGCCGCGGTGTCCCAGTCGTAGACGTCCGCGTTGGCGGCCAGGTCGGCGCGGCCGGCCGCGACGTACGCCAGCGCCAGCGCGGACGAACCGAGGCGCCGCACGTCCGCGGCGGCGGTGAGCAGCGCGGCCAGCAGGTCGGTCTCGGTGGTGGCCGGCGGCCCGCCGGCGTTCGGAATGTCGCACAGCACAAGCGGTGGCGCCGACGGCGTGGACGTACGCACGGGCAGCCGCGCGCCGTTCAGCCACGCGCTGCCGTCCGCCGCGGTGAACAACTCCTCGCGCATCGGGTCGTAGACGCAACCGCCCACGGTACGACCCGCGATCCGCAGGCCGATCGACACGCAGAAGAACGGGATGCCCCGGACGAAGTTGTAGGTGCCGTCGATCGGGTCGACGAGCCACACCGGGTCATCCGCCCCGTTCGTGGCGCCGTACTGCCGGCCGCCTTCCTCGCCCACCACGGTCGAGCGTGCGGCGGCACCGCGTAACGCGGCGCGGATCAACTCCTCGGCGGCCAGGTCGACCTCGGTCACGACGTCGTGCGCCGCCTCCTTCGTGGACGCTTCCATCGGGGCGCCGAACCGCTGCCGGATCAGGCGGCCGGCGTCGACGGCGGACTGCGCCGCCGCGCCGATGAGGTCCTGCACGGTGCTGGTCACGGCGCCACGCTAACCGCGGCACCCGCGGTGCCGTGCTGCCCGGACGTGTCAGCCGTCCGGGCATGCCCATTCGTCGTGGCCGATCGAGGCTCCCGGGCTCGCCGCCGGATCCCGAGCATGGGCGGAAGCGGCCCGCGGTCGGCGTGACCGGTGCATCGGCCGCACCCGAGAGGCGGAGCGATGGCAGAAAGTTCAGGCGACGGCCGACGTTTCGGGCGTTCTCCCGACCGGCCGCGTGGTGCTCAGCACTGGGCCGCTGAGCAGGAGGTGATCGGACCCGGCCTCCAGGCCGTCATGCTCTGGGCACAGTTGTGCGTCGAGTCCGCCGCCGGCGCGGTCCTGGTCGACACGGACGGCAACGAGATCATCGACTTTCAGGGTGCCGGCGGGGTCAACTCCATCGGCCACGCCAACCCGCGCCTGATCGCCGCCCTCACCGCCGAGCTGGCCACCGCGCCGGCCGGGGCGTTCGGGTCGGCCGGCCGCCGGGCGATGGCCGAGTCGTTGCGCGAGTTCCTGCCGGCGCCGCTGGACCGGATCCAGCTCTACAGCGGCGGCACCGAGGCGGTGGAAGCGGCGCTGCGGCTGGCCAAGTCGGTCACCGGCAAGCACGAGTTCCTGTCGTTCTGGGGTGGCTTCCACGGCAAGACACTCGGCAGCCTGGCGCTCACCGCCGGGGCGCGGGCCGGTCTCGGCCCGCTGCCCTCCGGCTATTTCAGCGCGCCGTACGCCAACTGCTACCACTGCCCGCTCAAGATGACGTTCCCGAGCTGTGGGTTCGCCTGCGTGGAGACCGTGCGGGACACCATCAAGGAGAACTCCACGGGCGCGCTTGCCGCCCTCGTCGTCGAGCCGGTGCAGGGCCGGTCGGGAAACGTGGTGCCGCCGCCGGGCTACCTGAACGCGCTGGCCTCGGTCGCCGACGAGTTCGACGCGCTGCTGATCGTCGACGAGATGATGACCGGTTTCGGCCGTACCGGTGAGTCGTTCGCCTTCCTGCGTGACGAGGTGGCGCCGGACATCGTCACGGTCGGCAAGGGGATGGGCGCCGGATACCCGGTCACCGGGGTGATCTCCACCGCGGAGCTGATGGCCGCCAGCCCGTTCTCCGACCCGAGCGCGAGCTCGTCCAGCTTCGGCGCGTTCCCGCTGGCCTGCCGGGCGGTCGCCACCACCACCGACGTGCTTGTCGACGAGGACCTGCCGAGCCGGGTGGGCAAGCTCGGCGCCGAGATGCTCGCCGCGCTCGAACCGCTCGTCGACGAGTCCCCGCTCGTCGGCGACGTCCGGGGCGCCGGGTTCGCGATCGGCATCGAGCTGGTCGCCGACAAACGGTCCCGCCGGCCGCTGGACAAGGGCACCTTCCGGGAGACGTTCCTGGCGTTGCTCGACGCCGGGGTGCTGGTGATGACCGGGGGCACCACCCTGCGGCTCTACCCACCGCTGAACGTGGACGCGGAACTGGCCGAGCAGGCCGTCGAGATCATTCGCCGCGTGCTGATCGACGGCGCGGCGCCCCAGCACCTCGAGGAGGGACCGGCATGAGGATCGCCGTCATCGGCTTCGGCACCGCGGGGGAAGGACGACTGCACGCATACCGTACGGTCACCGCCGGCCGGGTCGTCGCGGTGCTCGACCCGTCGCCGGAGCGGCGGGCCCGGGCCCTGCGAATCGAGCCTGGCCTGGCCACCTACGCGACGCTTGCCGAGTTGCTCGCCGCCCAGCCGGTGGACGCGGTCGACATCTGCACCCCACCGAACCACCACGTCGAGCTGGAACGCGAAGCGCTCGCCGCCGGTCTGCACGTGATCTGCGAGAAGCCTGTCGCGGTGCGCACCGAAGAGGCACTGGACCTGGTCGACCTGGCCCGGGACCGGGGCCGGCTGCTCTACCCCGCGCACAACTACGGGTTCTCGCCGATGATGCGGGTGCTCACCGGCGCGGTCGCCGGTGGGCGGCTCGGCGGTCCGTTGCGGGCCCGGTTCCGGATCGCCCGTGACTCGCACGCCCGTGGGGTGCCCGGATGGCAGCCGGACTGGCGTCGGGACATCTCGGTGGCCCGGGGTGGGATCATGCTCGACCACGGGACGCACTGCGCGTACATGGCCACCCAGATCTTCGGCGAGGCCCCGCGTACGGTCTCCTGCGTCGCGCAGTGGGCGGACGGCGACGCCGCCGGCGGGATGGACGTGGCCGCCCGGCTGGACCTGGAGTTCGGCGACGGCGGGACCTGCGAGATCGACCTGAGCTGGGTCAGTGACACCAGGTCGAACCGCTACCTGGTCAGCGGCCCGGACGGCACGGCCGACGTGCACGACGGGGTGGCCGAGGTACGTACGGCGGGCGGGGTGGAGCGCACCGATCTGGCGCCGCCGAACCGGGACCAGACCCACCAGGAGTGGTTCGGCGGCATGTTCGCCGACTTCGCCGGCCTGGTCGCCACGGGCACCGGCTGGGACCGGCCGATGCGGGAGGTCGTCACCACGACGGCGCTTATCGAGGCTGCCTACCAGTCGGCCGGCCGCGGTGGGGAGCCGGTCGTCCCGGCCGGCCTCTCGGCCGCGGAAGCACGGTGACGGCCACCGAGATCCGGCTCAGCGTGGCGATCATGCACCACCCGCGCCGACGGGAGCGCATCCCACCGCTGGTGCGCGACTGCGCCCCGCTGACCGCCCGGGTGGTGACCGATCCGGAACCGGACGGGGTGCCGAGCCCGTTGCGTACCGCGAAGGTGGCCTGGCGTTCCGTCGCCGACGGCGCCACCCACCACCTGGTGTTGCAGGACGACATCCGGCTGATCCGGGGCTTCGCCACCCAGGTGCACCGGGCGATCTCGGCCCGTCCGGAGCACGGGATCTCGCTCTACTCGCACTGGGACAGCCCGCAGAACTCGTACCTGGTCCGCCGCGCGGTGATCGCGGGCTGGCCGTTCGCGCCGCTGTCACGGTTCGAGTGGACCCCCACCCAGGGGTTCGTCCTGCCGGTGACGTTGGCCCGGGAGCTGGCCGACTACCTGGCCGGCATTCCGGACGACGTCAAGGACGACGACGAGATGGTGGTGATGTTCTGCCGGGAGGCCGGCATCCCTGTGGTCGGGACCGTGCCGCACCTGGTCGACCACCGGTTCGATCCGACGATCGTCGGGCATCCGGGCCGGTTCCACGCCACCGTGTTCCTGCCGGCCCCGGCGCTGTCGCCGGCCTACTGGCAGTTCAGCGCGAGCGCCGAGGACGCCCTGGGCCGGCGGTGCCGCTCCGACGAGAAGTTGCCCTACACCGTGCAGCTTCATCGCAACCGCTGCCTGCTGCGACCGCTGCGGCCGGGCACCGGGGAACCTGTCGAACACGGTTTCGGCTGGTACTGGGCTGATCACTGCGGCCTGGTCGGGGTGACCGTCAGCCAGGTGGTGGACGGGTTCGACCGCCTGCTCGAGGTCACCGGCCTGCCGTCGGGCCTGCACTGGCGACTCGCCCTGGAGGTGTGGGCGGCCGGTTACCTGCTCGGCGCCGACGCGGTGACGGTCCGCCGCAAGGAGGCGGACGGGGTATGGCCCCCGGCGGCCGTCGGGGCCGGGCTCGCCCAGGCCGCGATGACCAGTTGGATCACCTCCGGCCTGGCGGAGCCGGACGCCACAGGTCTGACCGACGAACAACGGACGGCTCTGGTCGCGGTCGGCCTGGCCGGGGTGTCGCAGGGCTGGCTCGGCGGCTGGCAGGAGACGCCGTGACCGCCTGGCATACCTGTTCGGCTACCCCATCCGCCCGCTCGATCGAGCCTTCTGCACATGCCGGATCCGGCGGGACGCTGGTCCGGCACGTCACCGACCCGCGGGGGAGCGCCTGATGCCCGACCACGAAACCTTCGTCGACCTGCTGCAGGAGCGTGCCGCCGCCCACCCGGAGCGACAGGCGTTGATCTTCGACGCCGACCCCGGACCGGGCGACGCCGGGGTGCGTACGGTGTCGTGGGCCGACCTGGCCGCCCGGGCCCGGCAGATCGCCACGCTGCTCGCCGGCACCGTCCGCCCCGGCGACCGGGTGCTCGTGCTGAACGAGCCCGGCACCGCCTTCGCCGAGAACTTCCTCGGCGTCCAGCACGCCGGGGCGATCCCGGTCCCGGCCCCGCTGCCGGACGGATACCGCCGGCAACGGGACCGGCTGGCCGGCATCGCCCACAACGCCCAGGTGGCCGCCGTGGTCACCGACGCCGCGGCGCTCGACACGGTCCGCGAGTGGGCGGCCGAGTGCGGGCTGTCCGACGTGCCGTGCCTGGCCTTCGACGACGTTCCCGCGGAGCGGACGACGCAGTGGCGGCGGCCCGCCATCGACGGGTCGACCATCGCCTTCCTGCAGTACACCTCCGGCTCCACGAGCGACCCCAAGGGCGTCGTCGTGGACCACGCGAACCTGGTGCCCAACCTGCGCGCGTTCAACGAGATCCTGGGTGGCGGCGAGGGCGTACGGGTCGGCGGCTGGCTGCCCATGTACCACGACTTCGGCCTGATCGGGCAGTTGCTGGCCCCCCTCTCGCGGGGTGGTTGCAGCGTCGGGATGTCGGCCACGACGTTCCTCAAGCGCCCCGTCACCTGGCTCCGGCTGATCGAGCGGCACGG
This sequence comes from Micromonospora marincola, assembly GCF_056150385.1. Lineage (NCBI taxonomy): Bacteria > Bacillati > Actinomycetota > Actinomycetes > Micromonosporales > Micromonosporaceae > Micromonospora > Micromonospora marincola. The sequence goes on from NZ_JAXCFT010000014.1 coordinate 93,994, forward strand.
CATCGAGATCTCCCCGGCGCCGAACTTCGCGTACGACCTGTGCACCCGGCGGATCACCGACGAGCAGATCGCCGGCCTCGACCTGTCCCGGTGGAAGCGCGCGGTCAACGGCTCGGAACCGGTGCAGGCGGCCACCCTGGCCGCGTTCGGCAGCCGATTCGCCGCCGCCGGGCTGCGACCGGAGGCCATCTGCCCCGGGTACGGCCTGGCCGAGATCACGCTCAGCGTCAGCGGCGCCACCATCGGTCGCCCGCCGGTGGTGCTCACGGTCGACGCCGAGGAGCTGGAACGGCACATCGTGACACCTGTCGAAGCCGGCCACCCGGAGCCGGTGCGCGACCTGGTCAGCAGCGGCGAGTCCACCCCGGAGTTCGACATCAGGATCGTCGATCCCGCCACCCGGCTGCCGCAACCGCCCGACCGGATCGGCGAGATCTGGCTGCGCGGCGCCAGCGTGGCCCGGGGCTACTGGGCCAACCCGGCGGCCACCCGGGAGGTGTTCGACAACGAGCTGGCCGACGGCGAGGGCGGCTTCCTGCGTACCGGGGACCTGGGCCTGCTGCGCGACGGCCAGCTCTTCGTGACCGGCCGGATCAAGGAACTGCTGATCGTCAACGGCCGCAACCTGTACCCGCACGACGTCGAGGTGGCGGTGCGCGCCGTGGACGAGAGCCTGTCCCGGGGTGTCGGCGCCGCCTTCACCGTGGAGGTGCCGCACGAGGAACTGGTCGTGGTGCAGGAGTGCCGGGCCCGTTCCCTCGATCCGGCGGCTCGCGCCGCGGTGGTCACCGCGATCCGCCACGTGCTGTCGCGGGAGTTCGGGACCGGCGCGGTGAGCGTGGTGCTGGTCCGTCCCGGCACGGTGCCCCGCACCACAAGTGGCAAGATCCAGCGTGGCCTGGCCCGGATGCTCTTCCTGACCGGCGCCCTCGGCGCCGAGCACGAGCAGCTCACCGACGGCGTGCGGGCCGCGCGCCGGGCCGGCGACCGGGTGCGGGCCTGAGATGGCCGCGCCCACCCTGCCCCTGGCCGCGACAGTGGCCCGGCAGCTCGACGAGCGGCTCGGCGACCCGGACGACGCCGATGTCGTCTTCAACCACGCCCGGGTCGCCGCCGCGGACGAGATCGAGGCGTTCCCGGCGGAGATCTGCGCGCACCTGGACCGGCTCGGCCTGCCGGCGCACTACGTGCCGGCGGCGTACGGCGGCGAGCTGCGCGGCTTCGACACCCTGGTCCAGGTCCTGCGGGTGATCGCGCGCCGGGATCTGACCACGGCCATCGGGCACGGCAAGACGTTCCTGGGCGCGGCCTCGGTCTGGGCCCGGTCGCCCCGGGACGAGGCGGACCTGGCGCAGGCACGTGCGCTCGCCGGCACGGTCCTGGCCGGGGTGCCCGTCTGCTGGGCGCTCACCGAGCCGGGCCACGGCAGCGACCTGCTCGCCGGTGAGGTCTCGGCGGTCCGGCACGACGACGGGTACCGGCTGACCGGGACGAAATGGCTGATCAACAACGCCACCCGGGCCGGTGTGGTGTGCCTGCTGGCGCGGACCGACCCGGCCGGCGGGCCCCGTGGGTTCACGGTGCTGCTCGCCGACAAGCGGGACCTTCCCGCGCACGCCTACCGGTGCCTGCCCCGGGAGCCGACCCACGGCATCCGGGGCGCCGACATCAGCGGGATCGTCCTCGACGACGCGGCGGTGCCGGCGACTGCCCTGGTCGGCGCGCCCGGCGCCGGATTGGAGACGGTGCTGCGCGCGTTGCAGCTCACGCGCACCACGTGTGCCGCGTTGTCGCTCGGGGCGGCCGACCACGCGCTCGCGCTGGTCCGGCGATACCTGACCGACCGCCGCCTCTACGGCCGGCGGCTGGCCGACGTGCCGTACCTGCGGCGCGGAGTGGGCCGGCTGCACACCATGCTGTTCCTGGCTGAAGCGGTGACCGCCCTGGTCAGCCGGGCGGTGACGGCGGAGACCGAGGAACTTGGCGTGCTCGCCCCGGTGCTCAAGGCATTCGTGCCGGAACTCACCGACGAACTGATCGGGGGGTGCGGCGAGCAGCTCGGCGCCCGCGCGTTCCTCACCGGCATCCCTGATTACGGACGCTTCCAGAAGGTGGAGCGGGACCACCGGATCGTCGGGATCTTCGACGGCAGCACCCCGGTCAACCGCAACGCGCTGATCAACCAGTTCCCGCAGCTGGCGCGCGGCTGGTCCGGTGACCCGGCGGACGTGTCCCGCCTCCGGTCGCTTGCCGACCTGCGGATACCGGTGCCGGAGCTGGACCCGGCCCGGATCTCGCTGGCCGCCGGCCGTGGGTGCCTGCCGTTGCGCGGGCTGGCCCCGGCGGTGGCGGTCGTCCGCGCGGCCGGCGGCCCGGCGGCCCGGGCCGAGGCGCTTCTGGCCGCGACCGAGCTGCTGCACACCGAACTCGCCCGGTACCGCCCACGGCCGCACGACGTGGAACCCGCCGCCTACGACCTGGCCCACAGGTACGAGCTGTGTGTGGCCGGCGCGAGCGCGGTGCACCTGTGGCTGCACAACCACGAGCGCGCCGGCGCCGACCCGCTGTGGGCGGACGGCCGGTGGCTCGACGCGGCGTTGACCTGGGTGCTGCACCGCCTCGGCGCGGCGCCCGACCATCCCGAGAGCTACGACCGGGTGTACGCGTCGCTCGTCCCGGGCCGTCGCCCCTCCGTGCTCGATCTCGACGGCACCGAGGAGGCGTGATGACCACCGTGCGGGAGCTGGAGAGCCGCTTCGGTGATCCGTGGGACCCGGCGAACCCACTCGGGAACCGGGCCGTGCTGGCGGCCGACGAGCGGCAGGAGATGTTCGCCGACGGCGAGCACATGCTCGACGACTTCGGGCTCAACGCCGAGTTCGTGCCGGTCGCCCGGGGCGGCCGGATGGCCGGCCTGGACCGGCTGATCCGGATGATGCGCGCGGTGTTCCGGCGGGACCCCTGCCTGGGCCTCGGTTACGGCGCCAGCTCGTTCATCGCCTCCGTCAACGTGTGGGCCGGCGGCGACGAGGCCCAGCAGCGGCGGCTGGCGGAGCTGCTGCTCTCCGGCCGGCGGGTGGCGTCCGTCTACCACGAGCTGGCGCACGGCAACGACTTCGCCCGGGTGGACTTCCGGGCCGACCCGGGCCGGCCGGGCGAGCTGCTGCTCACCGGCCGCAAGGAGGTGGTCACCAACGCGCAGCGGTGCAGCGCGATGGTGATCTTCAGCCGTACCTCGGACGCGACAGGTGGCCGCAGCCACACCCAGCTGTTCGTGGAGAAGGACGCGCTGCCCCCGGGCGAGCTGCGGTACCTGCCGCGGTTCCCCAGCAGCGGGATGCGCGGGGTGCAGCTCGGCGGGATCGAGCTGGACCGGTGCCCGGTCGACGCGGGCGTGGCGCTCGGGCCGCTCGGCTCGGCCATGGAGGTCGCGCTGCGGTCGTTCCAGTTGACCCGGACCGGGCTGCCGGCGATGACGCTCGGCGTGCTGGACACCGGCCTGCGTACGGTGCTGCGGTTCGGTGAGGACCGGCGGCTGCGCGGCCGGCCGGTGGGCGCGATGCCCGTGGTCCGCACCGCCCTGGCCGAGGCGTTCGTGGACCTGCTGATCGCCGACTGCCTGTCCACCACCGTCGCCCGCGCCGTGCACCTGCTGCCCGAGGACACCAACGCCTACGCCTCGGCCGTCAAGTACGTCGTGTCCGGCCGGTCCATCCGCGCGATGAACCGGCTCGGTGAACTGCTCGGCGCGCAGAGTTACCTGCGCGCCGGCGAGTACGGCATCTTCCAGAAGTTGCGGCGCGACCTGGCTCCGGCAGGATTCGGGCACGCCGCCCGGATCGCCTGCCTGGCCACCGTCCTCCCGCAGCTCCCCCGGCTGGCCCGGCGCTCCTGGGCGACCGGCCAGGAGCCACCGCCCGCCCTGTACGACCTGGACGCCGGCCTCCCGGCGCTGCCCTTCGACAGGCTCCGGATCGCCTCGACGGCCGACCCGATCACCGCGCAGCTACTCACCGCCGCCGAGGCGATGCCGGCCGGCGACGACCGGCTGCGCGGCCTGGTCCGGCGGTTCACCGGCGAGCTGGCCCGGCTGCGTACGGCGGCGCTCGGCCTGCGTCCGGTCGACCTGGCGATCGGCGGGGACCCGGCGGCGCTCGACCTGACCGCCCGCTACACCACGGTGCTGACCGCCGCGACCTGCCTGAACCTCTGGCTGGCCGAGCAGCGCCGCCCCGGAACCTTCCTGGCCGACCCGGCCTGGGTGACCGCGGCCCTGCTGCGGCTGGCCGGCGAGCTGGACGGCACCTCCGCGTCGCTGCCGGACGCGCTGGCCGGCCCGATCCACGCGGAGCTGGCCCGCCGGTACGCCGCCGGCCGGGCCTTCGACCTGTCCGACAGCGTGCTGCCCGACCTTCCAAGGAGCCGGAATTGACCATCTTGCCGAACCACCGGGCCGCCGGACAGCTCCGTCCGTGGCTACAGGACCGCGTCGCCGACTTCACCGACCGGGACCCGGCCACCATCGACACCGCCGCGCCCCTGTCCGACCTGGGCCTCGACTCGGTGTACGCGCTCGCGCTCTGCGGCGAGATCGAGGACCACCTCGGGGTGCCCCTGGAACCGACGATCGTGTGGGACCACCCGAGCATCGACGCGCTCACCGAATACCTGTCCGGCCTGCCGCTGGACGCCGGGACATGACCGCCCTCGAAGCGGTCTCCGCCTACCTGCCGCCGGAGCGGGTGCCGATCGACTCGCTCGCCGGCGAACTGGGACTGTCCGACACGCAGATCCGGATGTTCCACCGCTACTACGGGCTGGCCGAGGTGCTGCGGGAACCGACCGGCACGATCACCGACCTGATGCTCAACGCCGCGGCGAAACTGTCCGAGCTGCGGGGCCGCGAATCCCAGGTGCGGTACGTGGTGCAGGCCCGGACCCTCCAGGCGATCGCGCCGTACCCGGAGGATCCGCTGCACGACGTGGTGGGGGCCCTCGGCCTGCGGCACGCCCAGGCGTTCACGGTCACCCAGCACGCCTGCGCCTCGGGCCTGCTCGCCGTCGAGATGGCCGGTCGGCTCCTCGCCGAGGACGGCGAGCCGGACGCGCTGGCCCTGGTCTTCGTCGGGGAGAAGGCGTTCACCCCGTCGGCCCGGATGATCCCTGGCACCGCCCTGATGGGGGAGGGTTGCGCCGCCGTCCTGGTCGGCACCGGCCGGCGCGACCGGATGCTGTCGTACGCCTCGGCCATGCACGGCGAGTTCAACGCCGGGCTGTCCCTGACCGCGGAGATGTCCCTGGAGTTCCAGCAACGCTATCCGGACGCGCTCGCCGAGGTGATCCTCGCGGCGGTGGCGCGGGCCGGGATCACCGTCGCCGACCTGGACCTGGTGCTGCCGCACAACGTGAACCGGGTGTCCTGGGTGCGGGTGGCGCGCAAGGTCGGTATCCCGGTGGAACGCCTGTTCCTGGACAACATGCCGGTCACCGGCCACTGCTTCTGCGCCGACTCCTTCCTCAACTACGTGGCGGCCCGCGACCTGGGCCGGTTGCGGCCCGGCGACCGCTACCTGATGGCCGCGGTCGGGCTGGGCTCGACCTTCGCCGCCGCGGTCTTCGAGCACTGATAGGACGCTATGACGACGACACAGGAACCTTTCGTCAGACGGCTGCGGACGGCGCTGCTGGGCACCGACCGGACCCCCCTGGTGTTCCTCGGCAACTTCGAGGTCGAGCAGCGGTGGGGCGGTGGCGAGCCGGGCCTGCCCCGCGTCGCGCTCACCGCGGGCGACGCGATGGTGAACCGGATGGACGAGTTCGCCCTGCTGCTGGCCGGCCCGGACGACTACGTCGTGCTCAAGGACCAGCCGGACCCGGAGCACCTGGCCTACCTGGAGACGCTCGGCACGGCCCTGCCGCATCTTCTGGTCACCGACCGGCAGGACCCGCACCACACGGTGACCCAGGACGCGCTTGACAGCCCGGTCCTGCTGGCCCGGTTGTCCGCCCTGGCCGGGGTGGCCGCGATCGTCCCGCACGGGGTCTCCGCGGACGAGGAGGCGCTCGCCGCGCGTACCGGGGTGGCGCTGGCCGGGTCGCCGGCGGCCATCTGCAAGGCCGTCAACGGCAAGATCTACAGCCGGCGGATCGCCACCGAGCTGGGGCTGCGCCAGTCCGTGGGCTGGACCTGCGAGACCATCGAGGAACTGGGCGAGGCGGTGGAACACGCGCGGGCTCTGCTCGCGGCCGGGCGGCAGGTGGTGCTCAAGGACTCGTACGGGGTGTCCGGCAAGGGCCTGCTGCTGATCCGGGACGAGGCGCGCCTGGACCAGATCCACCGGACACTGCGTCGCCGGGCCGACCGGTCCGGCGACCACCGGCTGGCGCTGCTTGTCGAGGAGTGGGTCGCCAAGACCACCGACCTCAACTACCAGTTCACCGTGGCTCGCGACGGCGGGGTGCACTTCGACTTCGTCAAGGAGGCGGTCACCGCCGACGGCGTACACAAGGGCCACCGGATGCCGGTGGGGCTGACCGCGCGGCAGCTCGCGACCGTGACGCACAGCGCCGCGGTGCTCGGGGCCCGGCTCGCCCGCGACGGCTACCACGGCGTGGTCGGGGTGGACGCGATGCTCGACCCGGAGGGCGGCGTCTACCCGGTGGTGGAGATCAACGCGCGGCACAACATGTCGACCTATCAGGTGGGCCTCCAGGAACACCTGGTGCCGGCCGGCTGGTACGCGCTGGCCCGGCAGTACCCGCTGCGCCTGGCTCGGCCGCTCCGCTTCGGCGAGGTCCGCGACGGGCTCGGGCCGTGGCTGCTGAGCGGCGCCGGCCAGTCCGGGATGGTGGTGCAGAACTTCTCGACGGTGAACGCGCTGGTGCGGGACGGCGCGACGGCCGCCGACGGCCGTCTGTACGGCTTCCTGACCGCGCCGACGGCCGGCGAGTTGATGGCGATGGACGGGGAGATCGCGGGCCGCCTGGCGGCCGTGGCGGAAGGAACACGACGGTGACCGGAGAAGTGGCGATCCAGGGCGTCTCGATGTCCGAACTGGCCGAGGAGTTCGGCACGCCCCTCTACGTGTACGACGGGGACAGCCTGCGCGGGCAGTACCTGGGGCTGCGCGAGCGGCTGCACCCGGCGATGGAGATCTTCTACTCGCTCAAGGCCAACCCGAACGTGGCCGTCTGCGCCCTGCTCGGTGCGCAGGGCGCCCGGGCGGAGGTGTCGTCCATGGTGGAGCTGCGCACCGCGCTCGCCGCCGGGGTGGCGCCTGGCGACATCATCTTCCTGGGCCCCGGCAAGAGCCGCGCCGAACTTGAGGCGTGCCTGTCCGAGGGCGTCTTCGCGCTTGTCTGCGAGTCGTTCGGGGAACTGGCGGTGATCGACGAGTTGGCCCGGGAGCGGGGCGTCATCGCCCCGGTGATGCTGCGGGTCAACCCGAGCTTCGCGGTCAAGGGCTCCGGCCTGACCATGGGCGGCAAGCCGCGCCAGTTCGGGATCGACGAGCAGCAGCTCTTCGACGAGACCGACCTGGTCAAGAACCATCCCGGGGTACGCGTCGTGGGTGTGCACGCCTACCTGGGCACCCGCATCCTCGATCCCGAGGTGGTCGCCGAGAACGCCCGGCGGATCATCGACCTGGCCGAGCGGCTCGCCGAGCGGCTCGACTTCGTCCTGGAGGCGGTCGACGTCGGCGGCGGCCTCGGGGTGGCCTACTTCCCCGGTGAACCGGATCTCGACCCGGCCGCGGTCGCCGGCCTGCTCAACCCGGTGGTCGAGGCGTTCCACGCCGCGCACCCCGGGGCCCGGCTGCTGCTGGAACTCGGCCGCTACCTGACCGCGCCGTGCGGCACGTACGTCACCCGGGTGCGATACGTGAAGAGTTCGATGCAGGAGCGTTTCGCGGTCACCGACGGCGGCACCAACCACCACATGGCGGCCGTCGGCATCGGCTCCTACGTCAAGCGCAACTTCCCGATGCGGCTGCTCAACCGGGCCGGCACGGACGCCGGCCCGTGGAACGTCACAGGCCCGCTGTGCACGCCGAACGACACCGTCGGCCGCAACGTGGAACTGCCCGAGCTGCGGCCGGGCGACCTGGTCGGCGTGCTGCGCTCCGGCGCGTACGGCCCGAGCGCCTCACCGGTGCTCTTCCTCAGCCACGGCCACCCGGCCGAGGTGCTTGTGGACGGCGGCCGAGCCCGCCTGGTCCGCCGCCGCGACACCGTCGAGGACCTGCTCGCACCGCAGATCCTCGACTGACAACCCACCCCCACCGGCACACAGGAGGACCGCCATGACCATGGCTTCGGAAGCCACCGTCGACCGCGCCGCGGTCGTCGACCACGTGATCGACGCCGTTGTCGCGGTGCTGAACCGCGACTCGGTCCAGGTGACCGAGCAGACCCGGCTGATGGACGAGCTGGGCCTGGACTCCACGAACGTTCTCGAACTGCTCATGCACATCGAGGACCGGCTGGACGTCGTGATCGACTCGGACACGCTTGAGCAGCACCACTTCGAGTCGGTCGGCACCCTCGCCGACTACGTCCTCGAGCAGGGCCTGGCCTGACGCCGATGTTCCTGTCCATCGCCCCGGCACCGTCGACCCGTACGGGCCGGCTCAGGCCGACTCAGGTGATCGCCCGCCGGTTCGGCCCCGATCCGGAGCCGTACCGGGACGATCCGTTGCTCGAGGAATACCTCTCGGACATGACCGAGCTGTACGGCCGCCGGTTCGATCGGGACCGGCACGCGGCGGCCGGCCGGAACTCGTTCACCGACATGGCGGACCGCCTGGTGCGCGATCTCGATCTGGCGGTGCCGGTGGATCTGATCGCCATCGCCCACTCCACCCCGGACGCCGACCCGCGCCGGGTCACCGCCTGCTATCTCAACGAGCTGGTGCACGGCGATCCCCTCGCCTTCGCGGTGTCCGACCAGGGGCCGGTGGCGGCGTTCACCGCCCTGCGGCTGCTCGGGACCTACTCCGGCGACTTTCCGGGCTGCCGGGCGTTGCTGCTGGTGCTGGAGCAGACGACGATGTCGTACGAGGTGGTCGGGGCCCGCTATCCGGCGCCCGGACACGACGTCGGGGTTGCGGTGCTGCTCGAACCGGCCGGCTCGGACGGGGCGACCGTGCACCAGCGCCCGGACGTCGCGCCCACGGCGGTCGGGACGCTGCTCGACGAGCTGGTGCCGGCGGACGCCGTCCTGATCGCCGGGCCCGGCCTGACCGCCGGCCCGGGCCGTCCGGTGGTCCGGGCGCCGGATCTGGGTGCGGCAGGTGTCTGGGCCGAGTTCGCCAGGCATCGGGCGGGCACCGCCGGGCCGATCGCGGTGGCGGACCACGATCCGGTGTCGGGCACCCTCTGCGCGGCGGTCTTCGCCGGCTCGGACCCGGAGGCGTTGTCGTGATCGCCGACGAGGCCCGCCGCGCGGCTCGGGCCGGTGGGCTCACCGCCACGCTCACCACGATGCACGACACGCTTGCGGACCGGGTCCTGCCGTGCGGCCCGACCGGGTGCTGCGTGCTGCCCGAGCCGGCGCTGCGCGACGCCGGCCGGGTCTGGACCGGGGACACGGTCGCCGTCCTGGATCCGGCCGGCGTGCAGCGGCTCGGCCCGGTCGAGACACCTGACGGCCGGTTGGCGGCTGTCCAATACCGGGGCGCCACCGGTCCGGCAAGTGCGCCGGCGCCCTGGCCGGAGTGGTTGGCCGCGCTGGCCGGGCTCCGGCTCGGGTTGTCCGAGGCGCTTCTCGACCTCACGGTCGCCCACCTCGGCGACCGCCGCGCCGGCGACACCCCGCTGTTGCTGCAACAGATGATCAAGGGTGCGCTGGCGGACGTCGTCACCGAGCAGATCGAGATCAAGGTCCGGCTGACCGGTACGCCGCCACCTGCCGAATCCCTGGCCGCCCTGCATCGGCAGATCACCACGGCCGACCGGATGCTGCTGCGCCTGCTCGGAGCAAGCGGATTCGTCGCCGACGGACCGGGCCTGATGGTCAACGCGTCGGAGTTGCTTGCCGACGGGTGGATCGGTGGAGAGGGGTGGACGCCGTGATCGAACTGGACGACCGGCTCGGCACCGCCCGGGCGCACGCCCGGGACTGGGCGCGCGACCTGCGCTCGACGGCGTTGGAGCTCGACCGTGACCCGGACACCGTGTACCGGTGCCTGGACCACCCGGCCGTACGGCACCTGTCGACCATGCTCATTCCGGCGCCGTGGCTGCCGGACCGGACGCTCATCGGTGGGCACCGGTTCGACGGCATGACCGCCATGGAGCGGGCGGTGTTCGCCGAGGAGATCGCCGCCGGTGACGCCGGCATGATGCTCGCGTCCCCCGGCGCCTCGCTGTCCGGGGTGCTTATCGACCTGCTCGCCGACCAGGAGCAGAAGGAGTGGTTCTACGGCCGGCTGCTGGCTGCGCCGACCTGGACCTTCTTCGCGCTCACCGAACCTGACCACGGATCGGACGCGGCGGCGATGGGTACGACGCTTGACCCGGACGGCGAGGGGGGCCTGCTCCTGCGCGGCGCCAAGCGCTACATCGGCAACGGCGCCCGCGCCCAGGTCGGCGTCGTCTTCGCCCGGGACCGGCCCGGCCCGCTCGGTGCCACCGCGGTCCTGGTCGAGACCGGCGCGCCCGGCTTCAAGGCCGAGCCGATCCCGACGATCGGCCTGCGCGGCGCCCAGCTCAGCGCGATCACCCTGGACGGCGTGCCGGTCCCGGCCGGTCGGGTGCTCGGGCATCACCTCAGTCCCACCCGACGCGGGGTGTGGAGCGGCGTGCAGATGTTCAACCGGCTCCGACCGGGCGTGGCGGCGATCGCCCTTGGCATCGCCCGGTCCGCGCACGACTACGTCATCGAGCAGCGTGGTTCGCTGTCCAAGGCCGACCGGCTGCGCTGGGAACGGACCGGGCGGCGGATCGACGGCGTACGACAGCTCATCTGGCAGGCGGCCTCGATCGTGGACGCCCAGCCCGCGAACGGCCATCTGGCGTCGGCGGCGAAGGCCCGGGCGGCCCGACTGGCCGAGGAGGTGACGCTTGAGGCGCTCGAATACTTCGGTCCGGGCGCACGGCTGACGCAGCCGATGTTGGACAAGCTGATCCGCGACGCCCGCGGGGTGGAATTCATGGAAGGCACCGGCAACATCCAGCGACTCAACACCTTCCAGGGCCTCGTGCAGGGCAAACTCGGCCGTGACTGAGCCGGGCGGCGTCGACGTCTGGACCGTCCACCTGGACCGGGACGTCGACGCCGCCCGCTGGCTCAACGCGGACGAGCTGCGGCGGGCCGCCGCCATCGGCGATCCGGACGGGCGGCGCCGCTTCGTCGTGGCGCACGCCGCGGTGAACGCGATCCTCGCCGGCCGGCTGGACCTGCGGCCCACCGCGCTGCCGCTGCGCCGCAACCCGCGCGGGCGGCCGTACCTGCCGGGCCTGTCGCTGCACTTCAGCCTGGCGCACGCCGGGGAGCTGGCGTTGATCGCGGTCGCCGGCCGGGAGGTCGGCGTGGACCTGGACCATCCCCGGCCCGGGCTGGACCCGCGGCGGATGGCGGCACGCTTCTTCACCCCCGCGGAGGCCGCCCGGGTGGCGGCGGCGGGCACCGGGGCCTACGCCGCGTACCTGCGGTTGTGGACCCGCAAGGAGGCGTGCGTCAAGGCCGCCGGCGCGCGGCTGGCGCTCGGGCTGCGGCTGCCGGTCCCCGGCGCGGCGGGCGGGGCGGTGGTCCGCGATCCGTCCGGCCGGCTGCCCGGCGCCTATTTCCTCCGGGACCTGCCCGACCAGGGCGCCTTCCGCGGTGCGGTGGCGCTGGCCGGAGCGGATTCCGCCCGCTGCCGCCACCGCGAGTTCCACCGCGATCTGCGGCGGGGACCGTGACGGACGGCGACGGGGGAGCCGGACTCCGGCTCCCCCGTCATCTGTCGGTCAGCGTTCGACCTCGCCGCGGATGAAACGCTCGACGGCGTCCCGGGCGGTGGCGTCGTCGTACTGCTCGGGCGGCGACTTCATGAAGTACGAGGAGGACGAGAGGATCGGCCCGCCGACCCCCCGGTCCATGGCGATCTTGGTGGCCCGGACGGCGTCGATGATCACGCCGGCGGAGTTGGGGGAGTCCCAGACCTCGAGCTTGTACTCCAGTTGCAGGGGCACGTCGCCGAACGCCCGCCCCTCCAGGCGCACAAGCGCGTACTTGCGGTCCTCCAGGAACGGCACGTAGTCGCTGGGGCCGATGTGCACGTCGCTGGCGGCCATCTCGCGGGGCACCTGCGAGGTGACGGCCCGGGTCTTGGACAGCTTCTTCGACGCCAGGCGCTTACGCTCCAGCATATTCATGAAGTCCATGTTGCCGCCGAAGTTGAGCTGGTAGGTGCGCTCCAGCCGGACCCCGCGGTCCTCGAAGAGCTTCGCCAACACCCGGTGGGTGATGGTGGCGCCCACCTGCGACTTGATGTCGTCGCCGATGATCGGCACGCCGGCGTCGGTGAATCGGGCCGCCCACACCGGGTCCGAGGCGATGAACACCGGCAGCGCGTTGACGAACCCCACCCCCGCCTCCAGCGCACACTGCGCGTAGAACCGGTCGGCGTCCTCCGATCCCACCGGCAGGTATGACACGAGGACATCGGCCCCGGACTCGCGCAGGGCGCGCACCACGTCGACGGCCTGCTCGTCGGACTCCGCGATCATCTCCCGGTAGTACTCACCGAGACCGTCGAACGTCGGGCCGCGCCGCACGACGACCCCCGACGGCGGGACGTCGCAGATCTTGATGGTGTTGTTTCCGCTCGCGACGATGGCCTCGGAGAGATCCCGGCCCACCTTCTTGGCGTCCACGTCGAAGGCCGCGACGAACTCGATGTCGCCGACGTGGTAGTCGCCGAAGGCGACGTGCATGAGGCCGGGAACGGTGTCGGTGACCCTCGCGTCCCGGTAGTACTCAACGCCTTGCACCAGCGACGCGGCACAGTTGCCGACCCCGGCGATGGCGACGCGGACTGCGCCCACGTGGTGCCTCCTTCTCTCTTCGACTGAACTCCATTCAATCGATCCGCTCGTTCCGGTCTCCACCTCGATGTCCTGAACAGGACATCGACGGCGGCGCGCGTCGGGTGGTCCTGGCCGGACGGTTCCGGAGCCGCATACTGGGGACCGCCGTGCGTTGAGGAGCCGACCGTGCCGTTGTCCATGTCCCTTCCGGTCACCGTCCGATCGCGGGCCTGGCCCGCGCGGCTGCCCCGCAACGCCACGCTCTGGCTGGACGGGTTGATCGCGGTGGCGGTGTTCGTCGGCACCGCCCTGCCGGTGACGTTCTCCCAGGACGGGAAGGCCTGGCACATCCTGGTGGCCGCCGGCGCTTCCCTGCCGCTGGTGTGGCGTCGGCGGGCTCCGCTGCTCACCACGGTGACCGTGGGCCTGGCGATCAGCGTCCTCGGGCTGTCGCACCAACTGCCTCCGCTGCCCTTTGGGCCGCTCGTCGCGACGTACACGTTCGCCCTGCTGAGCCCGTCGCCGTGGCGGCAGATCGCGATCGGGGTGCAGGCCGTGGCCGTGGTCGTCTCGCTCGTGGTCCCGGGCGAGAACGCCGCCACCTTCGGATACGTGGGGATGGCGTACGTGGCGGCGTACAGCATGGGGATCGCCTCCCGGGGTCGCGGCGACCGGATCGCGATGCTCGAGGAACGGGCGGCCCGCCAGGAGGAGGAACGAGCCACCGCCGCCGCGCGCGACCGCAACCGGATCGCCCGCGAGGTGCACGACATCGTGGCGCACACGGTCGCGATCATGGTGGTCCAGGCGGAGGCCGGGCCGGTGGTGGCCCGCACCGATCCGGCCCGGGTCGAGAAGACCTTCGAGGTGATCGCCGAGAGCGGCCGGTCCGCGATCGCCCAGCTCCGGCGGTCGTTGGCCGCGTTGCGCTCGGCCGAGGGCGAGGAGCCGCCGGCCCCGGTGCTCGGGGTGGGTGACGTGCCGCAACTGCTCGGTGAGGCGCGTCGGGGCGGCCTGGAGGCGGCGTTGCGCTGGCGCGGGCAGCAGCGGTCACTGCCCGCCGACGTGGACGCCACGGTCTTCCGGGTGGTGCAGGAGGCACTGACGAACACCATCCGGCACGCGCGGGCGTCGATGGTGGACGTGCTCATCGAGTTCAGCCCGCGCGACATCCGGGTCACGGTCACCGATGACGGCGTCGGCGCGGTGGACGTCGGTGGCGGATACGGAATGATGGGCATGCGGGAGCGGGTCACCGCCTGTGGTGGTGAGCTGTCCATCGGAGCGGGTCCCGATGGCGGCGGCTTCAGCGTGAGCGCCGTCCTGCCCGCCGAGTGAGTTGCTACCTATCGAGGAGTGCCGCCCCATGGTGCGCATCGTGGTCGTCGACGACCAGGACCTGGTTCGGGGCGGCTTCGCCATGATCCTTGACGCGGAGCCGGATCTGACGGTGGTGGGCGAGGCGGCGGACGGCCTGGAGGCCCTGCGGGTGGTGGCCGAGATGAAGCCGGACGTGGTGGTCATGGACATCCGGATGGAGGGCCCGATCGACGGCATCGAGGCCACCCGCCGGATCTGCGCCACCACGGACGCCCGGGTGCTCATCCTCACCACGTTCGACGTCGACGAGCACGTGCACGACGCGCTGCGGGCCGGCGCGAACGGCTTCCTGCTCAAGACCATGCGCCGGGCCGAGCTGGTCGAGGCGGTCCGGGTGATCGCCAAGGGGGAGGCGCTGCTCGCCCCGACGGTGACCCGGCGGGTGATCGCCGACCTGCTGCGTCGGCCCCGGGGCGCGATCCGCCCGCCGGCCCTGCTGGACGAGCTGACCGGCCGGGAGCGGGAGACCCTGTCCCTGGTCGCCCGCGGGCTCTCCAACGCCGAGATCGCCGCCCGGCTGACGGTGAGCGACCACACCGTCAAGACCCACGTCAGCAACGTGTTGGCCAAGCTCGGCCTCCGCGACCGGGTGCAGGCGGTGGTCTTCTCGTACGAGGCCGGCCTGATCAGTCCCGGTGAGGAACTGGATTGATCGCTCTCCCCCGCACGGGTGAGACCACATTTCGCTCTCGTCGGCGATTCGCCGGGGAGCCCGCTTCACCAGGATGAGATCACAACGGTCTTTCCGTCCTGAGGAGCTTTGTGATGATCCGTGTCGTTACGCGATTCGCTCGCCGGCGCCCTGCCGTCGTGCTCGTCATCTGGCTGGTGATCGCCGCGGCCGGGTTCACGGTCGGCAACGGCGTCTTCGCCCGGATGACGACCTCGGTGGGCGCCATCGCCGGCAGCGAGTCGCAGCAGGGCGCGAAGGCGCTCGGTGACGCCAAGCTCGCGCCACCCGTGATCAACGCGGTCATCTCCGGGGGCTCGGCCACCGACCCCGCCTTCCGCACCAAGGTCTCCACCGCGCTCACCGAGCTGCGCGCCACCGACGGCGTGCTGGCGGTGAACGACCCGTTCGGCCCCGGGGCCCCGGTCGCCACCGACGGCGCGGCGGTCGTGGTGAACGTGGAGCTGGCGCACCAGGGCGACCTGCTTGCCGACAAGGTGCGGAACCAGTTGACCGGGATCGACGGGACGACCGCGGTGGTCGCCGGCGGGCCGCTCACCGACCGCGAGTTCAACGACCAGGCCACCTCGGACACCCGGCGAGCCGAGATCATCTCCGCGCCGTTGCTGCTGCTCCTGCTGCTGTTGGTCTTCATGTCGCTGATCGCCGCCGGGCTGCCGCTGCTGATCGCGCTGGTAGGCGTCGGCGGAACCTTCACCACGCTCCTGGTGATGAGCTTCTTCACCGATGTGTCGATCTACTCGATCCAGGTCACCACGATGCTCGCCATCGGTCTGGGCGTCGACTACGCGCTGCTGATGGTCAGCCGGTTCCGGGAGGAACGGGCGCTTACCGAGGACGCGGCGGAGGCGCTCGTACGGGCCTCCGAACGTGCCGGCCGGACCATCGTCTTCTCCGGTCTGACCATCGCGGTCAGCCTGGCCAGCCTGGTGGTCTTCGCCGATCCGTTCCTGCGGTCGATCGGCGTGGCCGGCGCCGCCGTGGTGCTTATCGACATGCTCGCCGCGATAACCCTGCTTCCCGCGCTGCTCCAGATGCTGCGCAACAAGATCAAGCCGGTCCGTTCGCGGAAGGAGCGCGGCCGGTCCTTCGCCGCGGTCGCCCGTGGTGTGCAGAAGATGCCGGTGCTGACCCTGCTTGTCGTGCTCGCCGGCCTGATCGTGGCCGGCCTGTCGGTGACCAACCTGCGGCTGGACACCAGCAACCCCAAGTCGCTGCCGGCCGACAGCGCCACCCGCCAGCTCACCGAGGACCTGCGCGAACACTTCCCGGCACTTGCCGGCCCGAGCGCGATCACGATCGTCGCCCGGACCTCGGCCGACGACCCCGACCTGGCCGCGTTCCGGCAGCGGGTCGCCGCGGTACCAGGCGTGTCAGTGGTGAACCCGGGGCGCAGCGGCGGCGGGCTGGCCGTCCTGCAGGCCACCCCGAAGAACCCGACGAGCGACCCGGACACCATCCAGGCGGTACGCGACATCCGCGACCTGGACGCCCCCTTCACGGTGCAGGTCACCGGGGACGCGGCCCGTCTCACCGACTACCAGCAGGAGCTGCGTGACCGCCTCCCGATCGCCGGCGGCATCGTGTTGCTTGCCACCTTCGTCCTGCTGCTCGCCTTCACCCGGTCGGTGCTGATCCCGCTGAAGGCCGTGCTCACCAACCTGCTCAGCCTGTTCGCCGCGCTCGGTGTGGTGGTCTGGGTGTTCCAGGAGGGGCACCTGGTCGGCCTGCTCGGCGGTGAGCGGCTCGACGGCATCGACCTGACCGTGCCGGTGGTGGTCGGGGCGATCGCGTTCGGTCTCTCCACCGACTACGAGGTCTTCGTCCTGTCCCGGATCCGTGAGCGCCGGTTCGCCGGCGCGGCCCCGGACCAGGCCGTCCGGGAGGGTCTGCAACGCAGCGGCGGCATCGTGACCGCGGCTGCCCTGCTCCTCGCGGTCACCTTCGCCGGGTTCATGACCGGGGGCTTCGCCCCGATCAAGGAGGTCGGCCTGGGCCTGGTGCTTGCCGTCCTGATCGACGCGGTGATCGTCCGGATGCTGCTGGTCCCGGCGACGATGGCGATTCTCGGACGCGCCGCGTGGTGGGCGCCCCGCTTCCTGGGGGGCCGGCCGCCGGTCCCCTCCGCTCCGGTCGCCGACGAGGCGCAGCCGGAGCTGACGGCCACCGCCCAGGGCTGAGAGACCGGGGCGGGGCAGCCCCTGCTGCCCCGCCCCGGTTGATCGGGTTGTTCAGTGCGGGGCCACCACGCCGCGATACAGACCGGCGGCCTCGCCGACCTCGGAGAGGAGCAGATCGGTGTCGAGCAGTCGCAGCAGCGTCCGGTCCACTCCGACCAGGACCGAACGGATGAGGTCCGGGGGCAGCAGGGTGGTATCCCCGAGCAGCGTCCAGCGCAACTGGCCCGGAGCGTCGAGCACGTCGCCGACCTCCATGAAGAACGAGGAACCTGCCGGCCGGCGCTCGGTCCACCGGAAGTTCGGCTCGGCCAGGGCCCGCTGCACCTCGTCGGGGTCGAGCGACACGGCGGCGGGCGGCGTCTCCGGCGCGCCGCGCATGTCGTTGAAGAAGCATCGGATCTCCGGCTCGGCGCCGCGTTCCCGGCTCACCTCAGCCAGCGCCGCCCACCCGTCGACCGGGTCGAACCGGCCGTGCCGGAAGGACCGTACGGCCGTGATCCAACAGTGCCGGACCAGGTCGGAGAAGGCCGGCCCGGCCAGGTCGACGACGGTCGGCATGTGCTGGGTAAGCGTGCCGACCGAGGCCCGCAGCGGTGCGGTGGTGCGGTTGCCGGTGACCAGCAGCAGCCCGCACCTGTCGGTCTCGGCGACCACACCCAGCAGGGCAGCGGTCACCGCGAGCGCGACCGTGGCGGTGCTGGTGCGGTATCGCTCGGCGAGCACCCCAAGCATCGGCGCCGAGACCGACGAGTCCAGGACACCACGCCAGAACCGGGGCTCGGCCGGGGCCATCGGCCGGACCCCGGCGAAGTTGTCGAGCGGGACCGCGTTCAGTTGCCGGCGCAGGTGGGCCACGGCGGCGGCGCTCACCTTCCGGCCCCGGGGGGACCGCTCGAAGGCGGCGAGGTCGGCCGGATGAACGAGTTCCGGAGTCGCCGGATCCGGGCGTCCCGCCGCCCGGCAGGCAAGCATCTCCGCAAGCACCCGTGCCGCCAACCGGCTGCTCTGCAGGTCGGCCGCCAGGTGGGCGATGCAGAGCACCAGAGCCCGGGGCACGCCCCGGTGCACGTAGACCAGGACGCGCATCGGCAGGTCCCGATCGTGGTCGAACGGTGTCGCCTCGAGTTGCTCGTCCAGGTCCCGGGCGGTCGCCGCGAACTGCTCGGCCGTACCGGCGCCGGCGAAGACCCCGACCGGGATGCTGCCGCTGTCGAGCACCTCCTGGACCAGCCGGCCGTCCCGTCGCGGGAACCGCGTGCGCAGTGCCTCGAAGCGGCCGGCGAGCGCGCCCACCGCGCCACACACCGCGTCCAGATCCACTCCCTCCGGGATCAGCACCGGCACCGTGACGTTGTAGGCGGTGCCCGGCGGCATCCGCCGGATGTCGCGTTCCACGAGCACCTGCCCCCAGGTCAGGTGCTCGGTGACCGCACGGGAGCCGGTGAAGTGCGCGGGCTGCCAGCGCACGTCGGCGGTCAGGCTGGACACGATGCGTAGCCGTCAAGCGTCTGGACCGCCGCGTCCCGACGGTTCTCCAGGTAGCGCTCGTTCCACCGGCCCAGCGCCACGTCGGACGCGTGCGGGCCGAGGAACCGGGCGGTGACCGAGGCGCGGTACGCGGCCCAGGTGGTCGCCGGGCTGACCAGCCGACTGGCGGCCGGCACGGTCCGCGCCGGCTGGACCGGCAGGTCGTTGCCGGCGGCCACGGCATCGGCCCAGCTCTCCTGCTCGTCGAGGGCGGCCAGCACGGCGTCGAACGGCAGGCCACGCAGTTCGGTGACCGCCACCGCGCGGCTGCGGAAGCCGGTCGCCGACGCCGGGCCGAACCGCTCGATAGCGATCGCCACCGGCAGCATCGCCCGGGGCGCGAACCACTCGCAGCCGAGCACGGCAAGCGTGGGCAGGCCACCGGTGTCGGGGTCGTCCGCCGTGACGATCCGCCACTCCGCGAAGGGCAGTGCGATGCCCGCGGACCGGAACGTGGCCGCGTCGGCGCCGCAGTCCGGGCAGGACATCACCCGGACCGCCATCGGGGGTGCCGGCGGGCGGATCACCCCGGGCGGCTGATCGGCCGGAATGAGGAAGTGCGCCGCCACCTCGCGGCGCGCCATCCGTTCGACGATGGTGCTCAGGGCCGGGTCAGGAATCGTGGCAAGCGTGGTCATGTCGGGTGTCCTCTCCACGGGCGCCGGCCGGCACGCCGGCCGTGACGAAGGTGCCGGGGCTCCGGCCGTGCAGGCCGAGGGCGACCGCCGCCGCGCCGAGGTCGATGAGCGCCGTCCGGCCGGCGGCGCCCAGGGCCGTACCGTCGGGGGCGGTCAGGCCGGAGTCCACCCAGGACGACACAGCCGCGCGGATCCGGGAGGGGTGGGCGGGGTCGAGCGGAGCGGGCAGGGCACGGCGTACCGCCGCGGCCTCCAGACCGAGCAGGTATCCGGCGGCCCAGATCTCCAGGGCGGCCCGCGCCGACGGCTGCGGTAGCGGCCGGTGGTCGAGGTACGCGGCAAGCGCGGTCGTCACCTCGTCCGCGCTGACCCCGATCAGGTCGCACCAGTCCTCCCAGTACCAGCAGAACTCGTTGCCGGCGGGCTCACCCGTGTGCGGGCGGAGCAGCCGGATCAGGCAGCGGGAGTCCTTGACCTGCACGACGTACTCGTCATGGGACCGGTAGCGGGACCCCAGGGCCAGGGCCGTGTCGATCCGGGGGTCGAGGTCCCAGTGCGTGGCGGACGACACCGGTGGCGCCCAGACGGTGGCATGGTGCCGGCCACCGTGCCCGGCGATCAGAGTCGGCAGCCCTCGGTTGTCGACCAGGTGGGGCACGGTCGTCAGCAGCGGCACGCCGCGTTCCCGGCAGTATCGGGCGATCATCTGGTCGTCGTCGGTGACCTCGTCCGGGATCGGCCGCAGATAGTCGGCCAGGTCCGCAGCCACGCCGGCCGGCAGCAGGAACGCGAGCGCCGGGGTCCACTCCATCGGGGACAGCGGCGCCCACGGCGATCCGGCGACCGCGGCCAGTCGGGACAGGAAGCTGTTCTGCGGGCTGCTCCAGTCGGTGTACAGGGCGATGCCGTGTGCCGGGCGGTGCGCGATCGCGGCGACCACGTGCGTGGCGAAGTCGTCGCAGACCCGGGCGTCGTCCTGGAGCACCAGGTGGTGCGTGGCGCCCTCGGCGATCGACGCCCAGGCGACCTTCGCGGTCCGCAACGGGCTGCGCGCGGCGTCGGGGTCCGGGTCCGGCACGATGCGCGCGGACAGCGGGCGGCACGCCTCGACGAGGGTGTCCAGGACGACGTCCCGAGCCGGGTGGTGCATGATCGTCACGCTGAGGCGTACGTCCCGCGCCCGCCACTCGGGACGGCTCACCGGGCGTCCGCCCGGCTGATCCGTCGGACGTGTCGCCACGTCAACAGCGGGACGACGAACATGCCGCAGGCGTTGAGCACCGCGATCGTCCAGTAGAGGGCCGATGGATCCTGCTGGGTCCGGGCCAGCGCGCTGCCGACCACCACCATGCCCCCGAAGTAGGGCACGTTCAGCAGCAACGCGATCAGGCCCCCGCCGACCTGCTCCAGAAGAAGCAGCGTCATCACGTTCAAACCCAGGCCGAAGTAGGTCAGGCCGACGATCGCCAGGTACCGTCCGGTCTCCGACGCCACCGTCGGGTCACCGGCAAGCACCGCGGCCAGGGGCTCCCGGCACAACCAGATCGCGGCGGCAAGCACCGCGTACACCGCGGCGGTCAGGCGCAGCCCGGCGCCGAGCGTGGCCAGCCCCTCCCCGGTCCGCCCCGCGCCCCGCAGTTGGTTGAGCACGATCGCGGTCGCCGAACCGAGCGCCGAGGCGGGCACGATGAGCAGGTTCTGCAGCGCGCCGGCCGCCGAGTATCCGGACACCACGTCCGGCCCGAACGGGCTGAGCGCCCACAGCAGGCCCGCGTTCGCGACGGCCATCACCACGAACGACGCCGTGACCGGCAACCCGGTGCCGGTCAGCCGCCCGATTGCCTCCGGACGCCAGGTCAGCGGCCCGCTCGCCGTCCAGAGGCCGCAGCGGTACACCTGCACCATGCCGACGGTGAGCGCGGCCACGCCGCCGACCGCGATCGCGACCGGAAGCGCGTACACCCCGAGGTCGGTGCCGAAGCCCAGAACCGCGACGCCGCCCACCTCCAGGACCGCGCCGGTCAGCACCACGGACGCCGCGGAGCCCGGACGGCCGTAGCCGCGCAGGCTCGACGAGAGCAACACGGTCGGGAAGAAGATCAGGTTGGCGAGGCAGGCCCAGCGGGTGAAGGCGACGAATTCCCCCACGGACGCGTCCGGGACGTTCAGCAGCGCCGCCAGCCACGGCGCCGCCACGATCAGCGCGAGGCTGACGGTGCCCCAGACGGCCGCGCCGACGCGGGCCATGCTGGCGGCGACCGGGAGGACGTCCCCCGGTCGGCCCGCGCCCCGGCTCACCGACGCGGCGACCTGGTTGCTCACGTCGAAACCCACCTGGAGGGCGGCGAAGAGCAACGCCAGCGGTACGTAGAGGGAGCGCACGTACATCGCCTCGACGCTGATCCGGGCCATCAGCGCGATCACCATCACCGGCACCAGCACGCCGGCCGTCTCGCCGAGCGCGATCGTGGCGGCGAGGCTGCGGATCCGGGCCGGGCCGTTCAGGACGACCGGGGTCGGTGCCTCAGTGGTGCTCACGACTGCGCCACCGCCGATTCACCGGCAGTCGGACGTACGGGCATGAGACCCACCCCCATTTTGGGCTCGCGGCTCGCGGTGACGCACCGAACATAGGTTCGGACGAATCAGGCCCACAAGCTGCCCAAAGGGCTATGCCCATGGGAGATGGTCACTCGAGCCGGTGTGTGCTGACGAAGCCGGTGACTATCGCGCGCAGCCCTTTGTCGAAGGTGTCGCGGGCGGTCAGTTCCTCCCAACGCCCGCTCAGCGCGGCGAGTCTGGGCAGCGTCGACGGGTCGAGGTCGGCGAATATCCGGCTTCGGTGGGTCGGCCGATCCTCCTCGCGCCGGCGTCCGGACGCGTTTCTGGCGCTGATCTCACCGGCGGTGTAGTGCCAGATGGTCCGATACCCGTCGACGGCGTCCTCCGGGGTCAGTCCGGCGCGCACGAAGCCGTCGATGATCGCCTCGGGGTACGGGAGCGCGTGGATCGACAGGAGGTCGTCCGCGCGCAGCGCTTCCACGGCCCACGGGCGGTCGAGCAGCGCCAGCCGGATGGAGGTGGCCGCCGCCACGACCTGTTCGGTGGGACTGTCCCGTCGCGGGTCGAGCACGGGTAGGTCGGTCGCGTACTGGTCGAGGAGGAGTTGCAGCAGTTCCTCCTTGTCCCCGACGTGGTGGTAGAGCGCCATGGCCGTCGCGCCCACCTCGCGGGCGACGCGACGCATGGTCAACGCCTCGATCCCCTCCGCCTCGAGGATGCGGTGCGCGGCGGAGACGACGTCGGCCTTGGAGATCTTCGGCGGCCGGCCTGGACGTGTGGGCATTCGGCCATGCTACTTTCTATACATGTATAAAAACTCGTCCTCGGCGGTCCTCTGCGCCCTCGCGTACGCCGTCGTGGTCGGCACGCTGCAAATGACCGCGGTCGTGCCCCTGCTGCCCGTGCTGCAACGGGAGTTCGACGCCTCGTTGCCCGCCGTCTCCTGGGTGCTTACCGCCTCGCTGCTCGCCGGCGCGGTGAGCCTTCCGTTGCTCTCCCGCCTGGGCGATCTCTACGGCCGCCGCACGGTGGCACTGGCGGCGCTGGCCCTGCTTGTGGTCGGGGCCGTGATCTCCGCCGCCGCCTCGGCTCTTCCGCTGCTGATTGCCGGCCGCGTGCTGCAGGGCGTCACGGCGCCGCTGCTCCCGCTGGCGATCGGCATCGCGCGGGACACCGTTTCAGCGGAGCGACTTCCCCGGTCCATCGGCCTGCTGAGCGCGATGATGGGCGTCGGCAGCGGCGGCGGCATGATCATGGCGGGCCTGCTCGGCGGCGCGTACCGCGGGCTCTTCTGGATGCTGGCGGCCCTGGGCGCGGTGGGATTCGTGGCGCTGGCGCTGGTCGTCCGGGAGCCGCGCCGCGCACGCGCGGAGGACCGACGGCCGGACCTCGCCGGCGCCGCCCTGATCGCGGCCTGGCTGGTCTGTCTCCTGGTGGCGATCAGCAAGGGCTCGGCGTGGGGCTGGACGTCGCCGCCCACCCTGGGACTGCTGGGCCTCGCGATCGCCCTGGCCGCGTTGTGGGTGGTGACGGCGCGCCGTACCGCCTCGCCGCTGATCGAGATCCCGATGCTCACCCACCGCGGCACGATCGCTGCCACGACAGCGTCGGCGCTTCTCGGCTTCGCCCTGTTCGGCACGATCACCACGATCTCCGCCGTGGCGCAGGGCGAACTGGGCGCGTCGGTGCTCCAGGTCGGCTTCTACCTTCTGCCCACTGCCGCGACGATGCTCGTGGTGTCGCTGCTCGCCGGCTCCCTCATGCGTCGCTTCCGCCTGGCGTCCCTGGTCGGCGCCGGATCGCTCCTCGTCACCGTCTCCGCTGCGTGCCTGGCCGTTCAACACGACGCCCCGTCCCGTCTGTACGCGGCCACGACGATCCTCGGCGTCGGGATCGGCCTCGGCTACGCCGCCGTCGGCACCATGGCGGTGCAGCACGTACGGCCCGCCGAGACCGCGGTCGCCGGAGGGATCAACGCGCTGGTCCGCATCGTCGGCAGCAGCCTCGCGGGCGCCGTGGCCGCCCCTCTGATCGCCGCCGGCGAGACCTCGGCCAGCTTCGCCGTCGCCGCCGTCGCGGCCCTCCTCTCGGCCCTCGCGGCCTTCGCGCACCGCGCACCCGTTCCTGTCCACAGCGCATTGATCAGGGAGCCCGCATGACCACACCCGACAACCGCGTCATCGCCTGGGGCGACGAGTTGGTCAAACTGCACGACCGCTTCCGCGCGGACCTCGCCGAACTCCGCCGCGGCGGAGAACCCGGCCCGACTCTGCGCGAACACTGCCTGACCTTCTGTGAGGCGCTGCACGCTCACCACACCGGCGAGGACCACGTCCTCTTCCCCCACCTGGGCGGCCGTCATCCAGAACTCGCGCGCGTGCTGGAACGGCTGGCAGCCGAACACCGGACCGTGGCGCGCCTGCTGGACGAGTTGCGGACCGCGGTCGCCGGCGGCGATCACGCGACTGTCCGCGCCGAGATCGAACACCTCGCGAACGAACTCGAAGCGCATCTCGACTATGAAGAGGAACAGCTCGTGCCCGTGCTCAACGCGATGAAGGACATGCCAGAGGATCTGTGACGAACACGTCTGTCGCGTCAGGAATGTCGACGGGTCAGCCGCCATCCGGTGTAGGCGAGCGCGATCGCGATCGCGGCGGCGACCAGGTACCACTCGAACCGGTGCAGGTCCACGACGAGGGCGCGCAGGTGGTCGCCGGCCAGGTACCCGGCGGTCGCCCACAACCCCACCCAGGCGGCGGCGCCGAGGGCGTTGTAGGCCACGAAGCGCCGCAAGGGCATGCCTGTGGTGCCGGCGAGGACGCCGTTGAACTGCCGGAGGCCGTCGACGAAGCGGGCGGCGGCGACGAGTTTCGGCCCGTGGCGGCTCATCATCGCCTCCAGGCGGGCGAACCGGTCGGGACCGAGGCGCAGGCGGCGGCCGTGGCGCAGGACGAGCCGGCGGCCCCCGTAACGGCCGATCAGGTAGCCGATGCTGTCCCCGGACACGGCGGCCAGGAACGCCGTGGCCGCCACACCTACGACGTTCAGCCGGCCGTGTGCCGCGTACCCGGCGGCGAGCACGATCGCCGTCTGCCCGGGGGCCGGAACGCCGAAGCCTTCCACGCCGACGAGCAGGGCAAGGCCCGGGTAGCCGTAGTGGCTCACCAGGTCGGTGAGGACGCGGAACGAACTCACCCGCCGGCATTCCCGTGCCGAGCGCGGGTAGTCCACAAGCGGCGTACCGTTGCCTCTATACCCCCAGGGGGTATAAGGTGGGCTGTGGAGGTGGACCTCGTGACACGTCACCACACCGGCCACGACGCGGATCCGCGCACACACGCCCACACACCGGCCGCCGGAGCGTCGCCGGCGACGCACGACAAGCACGCCGGGCACGACCCGGAGCAGTTCCGGCGCAGGTTCTGGCTGAGCCTGGCGCTTACCGTGCCGATCGTGGCCACCAGCCACATGGTGATGGACTGGTTCGGCTACCGGTGGGACCTCCCCGGCATGACCTGGGTCGGGCCGGTCCTCGGGACGGTGGTGTTCGCGTACGGCGGCTGGCCGTTCCTCGTCGGCGGTGTGCGCGAGATCCGCGACCGGGCGCCCGGCATGATGCTGCTGATCTCGATGGCGATCACCGTCGCCTACGTCGCGTCCCTGGCGACCAGCCTCGGCGGGTTCAACCTCGACTTCTGGTGGGAACTGGCGGCGCTTGTGACCATCATGCTGCTGGGCCACTGGCAGGAGATGAAGGCCATCGGTCAGGCCCAGGGCGCGCTGGCCGCTCTCGCCGCGCTGCTGCCCGACGACGCCGAACGCCTCGACGACTCCGGCCGCGCCCACCCGACGCCTGTCGGTGACCTGCGGGTCGGCGACGTGGTGCTTGTGCGTTCCGGTGGCCGGGTGCCGGCCGACGGGCGGATCGTCGACGGCGCGGCCGAGCTGGACGAGTCGATGATCACCGGAGAATCCCGTCCGGTGCCGCGCGCCGCCGGGGACCGGGTAATCGCGGGCACCGTGGCCACCGACTCCACCCTGCGGGTACGCGTCGACGCCGTCGGCGAGGACACCGCCCTCGCCGGTATCGGCCGGCTCGTCGCCCAGGCGCAGAACTCCGCCGGCCGGGCGCAGGTGCTCGCCGACCGCTTCGCCGCCTGGCTGTTCTACCTCGCCACCGCCGCCGCGCTGATCACCTTCGGCACCTGGTGGAGCCTCGGCGACCTCGGCGAAGCCGTGGTCCGCACCGTGACCGTCCTGGTCATCGCCTGCCCGCACGCCCTCGGGCTGGCCATCCCGCTGGTGATCGCGCTGTCGACGGCCGTCTCGGCCAGAGCCGGCATCCTCGTCAAGGACCGGCTCGCCCTCGAACGCATGCGGGGCGTGGACGCGGTGCTGTTCGACAAGACCGGCACCCTCACCAGGGGCACCCACACCCTCACCGCCGTGGCCGCCACCGCCGGGCGCGCCGAGGACGACGTGCTGCGGATTGCCGGCGCCGTCGAGGCCGACAGCGAGCACCCACTGGCCCGGGCGCTGACCACCGCCGCCCGCGACCGCGGTCCGACGCCCGCGGCCCGCGACTTCCGCTCTCTCACCGGGCGGGGCGTGCGGGCCGTCGTCGACGGCACCGCGTACGCCGTCGGCGGCCCGGCCCTGCTGCGGGAACTCGACGCCACCGTGCCCGCCGACCTCGACGCCGCCAGCTCACACTGGTCGGCCCGGGGCGCCGCGGTCCTGCACCTCGTGCGGCTCCCCGCCGACGGCCACCCGGAGCCGATCGGCGCGTTCGCGCTCGAGGACGAGGTGCGCCCGGAGGCACGCCAGGCCATCACGGAACTGCGCGCGCAGGGCATCAGGAAGATCGCCATGATCACCGGCGACGCCCGGCCGGTCGCCGAGGCCGTCGCCGCCGACCTGGGCTTCCGACCGGGAGTGGACGAGGTGTTCGCCGAGGTCCTGCCCGCCGACAAGGACCACGCCGTGGCCGAGCTGCGGGCGCAGGGGCTGAGGGTGGCCATGGTCGGCGACGGGGTCAACGACGCTCCCGCCCTGGCCCGCGCCGACGTCGGCATCGCCATCGGCGCCGGCACCGACGTGGCCATCGAGTCCGCAGGCGTGGTCCTGGCCTCCTCCGATCCGCGCAGCGTCACCGGCGTGATCCGGCTCTCCCGCGCCTCCTACCGCAAGATGGTGCAGAACCTCGCCTGGGCCGCGGGCTACAACGTCGTGGCCATCCCCTTGGCCGCGGGCGTGCTGGCGTGGGCGGGGATCGCGCTGAGCCCCGCCGTCGGGGCCGTGCTGATGTCCGCGTCCACCATCGTGGTGGCGCTCAACGCCCAACTGCTGCGCCGCGTACGCCTCACGCCCGCGTCCGACTGACCGCATCCACCAGGCGCTCGGCCATCGCCGCGCCGGGGCTAGCGGGCCTTCTCGGCGACGTAGGTCCCTCGGGCCGGCAGCGTTACGACCAGGCCCCGCTCCCTCAGCAGCCGCACCGCCGCGCGGACCGTCCCGCGAGCCACGCCGTACTCCTGCTGAAGGTGGGCCTCGCTGGGGAGTGGCTGGCGCGGCTTCAGCTTGCCCTCCTCAATCTGCTTGGCGAGGAGGTCTGCGAGCTGGATGTAGAGCGCCACCGGGGACATCTCATCAACCATGACCGGAACCTTATGGACGGGTAGGAGGGATAACCCGTCGGGTATGTGCTAGACGTATCAGACGGGTTGTACGAGTTGGACGAGATGGACTACCTTGAGAAGGCGTCCGTAAACGCGCTGCCAGGAGGGGATCTTCATGAAGCTCTGGCCGTTCAAGCCCTGTGCCTCTTGACCAGACCGGCCCAGCCACCGCATACCCGAACCGCTCCGGAGCGCTCGGCCCCGGGGCCGTCACCGAGGCCCAGGCTCGCCGCAATGCCGGGCGGTCCTGGACCGGGGAGCGAGTTCTCGGCCGGGGTCAACGCTCTCCGAAGGGTGGGTGTCGTGGGTGAGGTGATCTACCGCGTTCCGTTCCCCGTCGTCCTCGCCTCGTACTGCGTCGCGTACCACGACCGGAACCTGTGCTCGCGGTGCACGCCCGAGTGGTGCCCTCGCCTCGCCGACGCAGCCCTCACTCTCGACAAGTTCCGTGCGGAGCGGCTGGAGCGGTACCGGCTGCATAACGGATCCACCCGGCTGGACTGAGCCTTCGGATGCAGTGGTAGTTCGTGTTGAGGCTGCCCGATGCGGCCGTGGCGGTGACATGGCGTCCGACGGGTCGACGGTGAGGAAACGCACCAGGTCGGGCGGGTCCGCCTAGGTCACCATGGCCACGCCGACTGCGCCGGGAGCCTCCACGGACGAGCGTCGCCGTGAATCGCGGTCGGCTCACCCGGGTGAGCACGACGGCGCGGCGGGGCCCCGGGGTGGTACTCGAAGTGCCACCACTCGTTGTCATACACGCGATGCAGATCGAAGAGCCGGCCGTGTCGCTCGAGCCACCGCGCACCCTCGGTGGGCCGGACGTCCAGTGCCATTCCCGCGACATGCTGTGACTCGTGCGGGGGTAGCACCCACATCCGCGCGAGGTCCGGCGACCGAGTGCGACGAACCGCCTCAGCGAACAAGCGGGCCTGCTCGTGCGCCTCTCGATAGCCGGACGTGAGCCCGATCAGCTCTCCGTCCCGCCACAGCGCCTGCGTACGCGCCGCCCGGAAGGCGGCGCGCGTCGCCGGAGTCAGACCGGTGAGGTCCTCGGCCGGGAAGCGCGCCGCCAGCGCCCACTGACAGGCCACCTGCCGGGCCCGGCGCGGAGCGACCAGGAACGCGACCGGCAGCAGCAGCACCGCGAGCACCCGGACAACCACCCGATAAACGTGGTCGCGGCGCCGGGCCGGCTGCGTCTCCACGCTTCCGAGAGAGGGCATGCCCAGCAGGATCTCCCGATCGACGCGCCGTGGCCTGAGTTCCGGTACTCACCCTCGATAGGTACGGGGGCCCGGATCCCGTGACGGGGACGGGTGTCAGGTGGGTTCGCCGAACCAGCGGGAGAGGTGACCGTCCAGGTCCTGCTGATCGTCGCCGATCCACGCGACGTGGCCGTCCGGGCGGAGCAGGACGGCCGGCACGTCGAGCGTCGCGGTGGGATCCGGGAGAAGGTCGACCCGGTCCGACCAGCCGCCGACGGTCAGGCGTTCGGTGCGGTCCAGCAGCAGGCCACGGCCGCGGTGCGTCAGGTCGTAGAGGCGGCCCGTTTTCACGTCGATGTCCCGCAGCCGGCGGCCCAGCAGGTCGGGGCCGTCGCCGAAGTCGTATCGGACGGTGATGCCGACGATCTTCTCGGTCAGAAGGCGGTTCACCTCGTCGAGGTCCATCAGTTCGGTGAGCAGCCGGCGTAGGGCCTGCGGGCCGGGTTCGGTGGACGACAGTTCCGTCTGGGCGCGGATGTTGTCCAGCACGGCGGCGGCGACCGGATGGCGTTCGGCGTGGTAGGTGTCCAGCAGCGCCGCCGGCGCCCAGCCGCGGACCTGCGCGGCAAGCTTCCAGCCGAGGTTCACCGCGTCCTGCACGCCCAGGTTGAGGCCCTGGCCGCCGATGGGTGGGTGGATGTGTGCGGCGTCGCCGGCCAGCAGCACCCGCCCGACCCGATACCGTTCGGCCAGCCGGGTGGCGTCACCGAAGCGGGACAGCCAGCGCGGGGAGTGCACGCCGAAGTCGGTTCCGGCAATGGCGCGCAGTTGCTCGGTGAAGTCCTCCAGCACGGGGGGCTGAGCACGATCGCTCACGCCTGCCGCGGGGACCACGACGGTGTAGACCCCATCGCCCACCGGCCTGAGCCAGAAGTGCCGATGGGTCCTGCCCAGGTCGGCCATCCTGGCGGCGATCTCCTCCGGCGGCACGCCCACCCGCATCTCGCCCATCAGCGTGTCCTTCCGCGAGGGCTCGCCGGGGAAGCCGACGCCGAGCCGTTTGCGCACCGTGCTGCGGCTCCCGTCGCAGCCGACGAGATAGCGCGTACGCAGTTGCTCCCCGCCGGCCAGCTCGACGGTCACCCCGTCGTCGTCCTGCGCGAGACCGGTCACCGCACAACCACGCCGGACCTGCGCGCCCAGGGCGATCGCGTGTTCTTCGAGCAGGCGGACGATGACCGGCTGCGGGATGCCCAGCAGATAGGCGTGTGCGGTGTCCAGTCTGGGCGCTGGTTTGTCGATGGCGGCGAAGAAGCCGCCGGCCGGACGCTGCCGTGCGTGTGCGCGAATGCGCTCCAGGAGCCCACGCATCGCCATCAGTTCGATACTGCGCACGTGCAGGCCGACGATGCGGGCGAACGACACCGGCTCGGTTTCCGGATCCAGGACGAGAACCCGCACGTCGTGCAGCCGGAGTTCGGCGGCCAGCATCGCGCCGGTCGGTCCGCATCCGGCGATGACCACATCGAACGCGGAGGACTTCAGAGGGTGCATGGTGTTGCCTTTCGGGAGAGCCCTGCGGGCGGGGCGCTCCCGGCGACACCTACGTCAGTCGCCGGACCGTGACGACAGGGGGGAGCACCCACTTCGATACGACGTTCATGGGTCTCACCTCCTCGGCCGGGCACGGTCAGCCACAAGCTACAAGCCGGCGAACATCCCGTCCAACCATTTCGACAGCAGCGTCCGGGTGAGTCCTACCGCGGCCCGGAAAGCCGGACCGTGACGGAGAGACCGCCGGCCGGGCCTGGCGCGAGGTCCAGGGTGCCGTGGTGGGCCCGGACGACGCTCTGCACGATGGCCAGGCCGAGGCCGACACCGTCGTGGTCGTCGGCGCGTACCCGGTCCGCTCCCCGCCGGAAGGGTTCGGTGAGGGTCGGCACCACCTCCGGTGGGAGCCGGCGTCCGGTGTTCTCCACCCGCAGCACGCCTGTGCCTCCGTGCGTCCCGGTCCGGACCGTCACGGTGCCGCCGGCGGGCAGGTTGTGCACGATCGCGTTCTGGACGAGGTTCGCCACCATCCGCGACAGCAGTTCGGCGGAGCCGGTGACCGGGGCCGGCCCGCCGGTGACGTCGAGCGTGATCCGCCGCTCCTCGGCCAGGGGCAGCAGCGTTTCGACGGCCTCCTCGGCGAGCAGGGACAGGTCGACGCGCTCCTGGGCGACGTTTCCGCGGTCGCCGCGGCTGAGCAGCAGGAGCGCTTCGGTGAGGTCGATCGCCCGCTGGTTGACCGCGTGCAGGCGTTCGACGAGTTCATCCCGGTCCCGGGTGGGGTCGGAGCGGGCCACGTCGAGGAGCGTCCGCGAGATCGCCAGCGGGGTACGCAGCTCGTGGGAGGCGTTCGCCGCGAACCTCCGCTGCTCGGCGACGTGGGATTCGAGCCGGTCGAGCATGGTGTCGAACGCGTCGGACAGCTCCCGGAACTCGTCCTGTCGGCCCGGCATGCGGATGCGGTGCGAGAGCGATCCGGTCCCGGCCGTCCGGGTGGCGTCCGCGATCCGGTTCAGTGGCGCGAGCATCCGACCGGCGAGGATCCACCCTCCGACGAGACCGAACGCCAGCAGGAACGCAAGCGTCCCGGCCGCCCTCGGGGCGAAGACGCGCAGGAGGTTGGACCGGACCGGAAAGACGCCGGGGGTGAGGGTGTCGACGGAATCGGGGACGATGAGCATCGCCCGGTCGGGGACGTAGCGCAGGAGGAACACCCACACCGCCGCGAGCAGCAGCACGCCGGCGAGCACGAGGAACCCTGCGTAGCTGAGGGTGAGCTTGACGCGGACGCTCAGCCCCGGCGCCCTATCCATGTTCGTCCCCGGCCGGCGGAGTCCCGATGCGGTAGCCGACGCCGGGCACGGTGGCGATGAGCCACGGCTCGCCGAGCCGTTTCCGCAGTGCGGACACGGTGATGCGGACGGCGTTGGTGAACGGGTCGGCGTGGACATCCCAGGCCCGTTCCAGCAGTTCCTCGGCGCTCACCACCCCGCCCTCGGCGGCGACGAGGACCTCCAGCACGGCGAACTGCTTGCGGGTGAGCGCGACGTAGCGCCCGTCGCGGAAGACCTCCCGGCGGAACGGGTCGAGCCGCAGGCCCGCGATCTGACGCACCGGCGGCCGGGCGTGCCCGCGCCGGCGCCCGGGCCGGGCATCATGGTCAGCCACACGAACGGCACCGTCCCGTACACCAGGCCCACCTCGGCCAGCGACATCCGCCACGCCGGGGCGGCCCCGACGGCCCGCCGCCCCAGCGCCAGCGCCGCCGCCACAAGCGTGGCCAGTGGCAGCCCGACCACCATCATGAGCAGGATGCCGTTCTCCGTGTCGTAGCAGCCGTGCCAGCGCCCCGCCAGGCACGCCGGAGCGGCCATCAGGAGCGGTCGCCGCACGGCGAACGCGGCGCCCGCCAGGCCGAGGACCGCCAGAACGAGGAGCACGATTCCGCGCGTACGGCCGGCAGCAGGCGCCGTATCCGGTTCGATGCTCACGGTCTTCTTCCGGTCGAGATTCCGCGCGGACGGTGACGCGCCGGTCGGTCGTCAAGTGAAGACGCCGGGCCGTCGCGGCGCCGTATGCGTTTCTCGATACGACTGCGATACACCATGAGAATAGGAAACCGACGACGTGGTCGGCCCGGTCACTGCGGAACGGGTGCGACGATCGGCAGCCGGATGGTGAAGGTGCTGCCCTGACCGAGGACGCTCGTCACCGAGATCGTGCCCTCGTGGGCCTCGGCGAGCTTGCGGGCGATCGACAGGCCGAGCCCGCTCCCGCCGGTGCTGCGCGTCCGCGAGTCGTCGGCCCGCCAGAAACGGTCGAAGACCTTCGCCGTGTCGGCGGGCGCGATGCCGGTGCCGGTGTCGGAGACGGCGATGCTGAGCTGGTCGTCCACCACCGCGCAGCGGACGGTGACCGACCCGCCGGCGGGGGTGTGCCGGATCGCGTTGGCGACCACGTTGCCGACGAGCTGCCGCAGCCGGGCGCCGTCGACGGCCGTCTCCGGGTCGGCGACCACCTCGGTGGTGAGCCGCACGCCGGCGGCCTCGGCGGCGCCCCGATGCGCCTCGACGACCTGCTCCAGCAGGTCGGCGACGAAGTGCGGTTCGCGGTGGATGCGCAGGTCACCGGCGTCGGCGGCGGCCAGGTCCCGCAGGTCGTCGATGATGTGCTGGAGCAGCAGCGCCTCGTCGAGCAGCAGGTTGAGCAGTTGCGCGTCGGGCTGGGCGAGCCCGTCCTGGGCGGCCTCCAGCCAACTGCGGATGTTGCTGAGCGGCGTCCGCAACTCGTGCGCCACGTCGCTGACCATGCTCTTGCGCAACGCCTCGGTCTGTTCCCGCCGGGCGGCGAGGTCGTTGAGGGCGGTGGCCAGCAGGCCGATCTCGTCGCGGGTGGTCACCGGCACCCGGGCCTGCTCGTCCGCCGGCAGCCGGGTGGCGTCGGTGAGCGCCCGCAGCGGTCGCACCAGCCGCCGCCCGACAAGCACGGTGACAAGCACGGTGGCGGCCAGCACCGCGCCTGTCACCTCGACGATGCGGATCAGGTTCGCCCGGGACAGGTTGAACACGGGCTCGGTGGTGCCCTGGGCCTCGTCGGTCACGAAGAGCAGGGCCGGCGGCGCGACGTACGGCCGCAACTGGGCGAGCTGTGCCTTCTGGAGGCAGGCGTCGACCTGCTTGTCGAACTCGGCGTCGCCGCTCGGGATCGCCGTACGGTCGAGCCGGATCGCGACCCGTTCCGGCGCTCCCGCCCGGCCCATGCAGGACCTCGTCGCGGTCTCCAACTGCTCGATCGGCTCGGCCTCGCTCCCCAACGGTCTGGTCAGCTCGGCCGGCTCGCAGGTGCCGACGATGTCGCGTGGATCCGTGCCGGTCACCTGGAGCGACGCCCGGCCGGCCGGACCCACCACGACCTTCGCGCCCAGCTTGGAGTCGTGGCGGATGCAGTCGAGCCACTGTCCGGCAAGTGTCCGGGTGAAGGCGCTCTCCCGCTTGGTCAGCACGTACGGCCCGACCACCCGCGGGTCGATCCGCGCGGTCCCACCGGTCAGGCCCAGGTCCACCTGCAACGGGTCGACGGTCGCCGAGGGGCGGGCCGCCCGCAGCGACGGGCCGTCCGGCGCGGAGTCGGCGATCACCTGCCGCTCCGGGGTCATCAGCGTGATCCGGCGTTCGAGCGTGCCAGCGCGTTCGGCGAGCACGGCGGTCACCCCCGACCAGTCCCGGTGGGAGGCGGCGTAGCCCACCAGGGTGTCGTAGATGTCCTTGTCGTCGGCGAGGGAACGGCCTTGTGCCTGCTGGATCGCCTGCGTCGTCGACTGCACGGCGAGCCACGTCGTCGCCAGGATCGCGCAGACCGCCACCAGCAGGGAGGTGGCAAGCAGCCGCACCACCAGGCTGCGGTGCGGTGGCACCCGCTGGCGTCTCACGGCGCCCCGGCGGTCAGCTTGTAGCCGACGCCGTACACGGTCAGCAACTGCCGGGGGCGGCGGGGGTTCGCCTCGATCTTCCGGCGCAGGTTCATCACGTGCACGTCGATGGTGCGCCCGGTCGACTCCCGGTCGATGCCCCGGGTGTGTTCCAGCAGTTGGCCGCGGGTGAACACCCGGCCGGGATGACGGGTCATCGCCGCGAGGATCGCGAACTCGCCTGCGGTGCAGTCGACCGGAACACCGCCGGCGGTCACCGTGTGCCGGGCCTCGTCCACGGCGAGGCGCCCGACCCGGTGCACCGGCGCCTGCTGGGTGGTCGCGGGCACCCGGCGCAGCAGCGTGCGGACCCGGGCCACAAGTTCCCGGGGACTGAACGGCTTGGTCATGTAGTCGTCGGCGCCGAGGTCCAGCCCGCGCAGGAGGTCGTCCTCACCCGACCGTGCGGTGAGCATCAGCATCAGCACGTCCGACTCCTGCCGGAGGATCCGGCAGACCTCCATGCCGTCCAGCTTCGGCAGCATCACGTCGAGCAGCAGCAGGTCGAACGCCTGCTGCCGGGCCTGTCGCAGCGCCGCCTCGCCGTCGTGCACGATCGTCGCCTCGTGACCCTCCGCGGCGAGGTAGCGGCGCAACGCCTCGGCCTGCCGCTTGTCGTCCTCGGCGAGCATCACCCGTGCGCACATGGTGGGGACTATAGGTCAGGCACAAGGCTTCCAATCCGGTGAAAAAGACCATGCTCCGGTCTGACAGGTTCCTGATATTCCCGCGCCACCATCGGCGCCATGCCACTGACCCGAACGGTGCCGCAGTCGGACACCGAAACCCAGGTCATCCCCCGCGTCGACGCGCGACCGGCGCCGCGCCGCCGATATCTGAGGGTGCTGATCCCCGCGGTAGTCCTCGTCGGAGTGACCGCCGCGGCAGCCGTCGTCTGGACCGGCCGGGACGCTGGCCCGGCGGCGACCGCCGACGAACCGACAGGCGTGCGGAGCGTCGCGGTGGTGAAGCAGGACCTCTCGACGTCGCAGTCGATGCCGGGCACGCTCGGCTTCGGCGCCGCCCGGCTGCTCAAGGGCAGCGGGAGCGGCACGGTGACCTGGCTGCCCGCGCAGGGCGCGTCGGTGCGGCGCGGCCAGCAGCTCTACCGGGTCGACGACCGGCCCGTGCCGCTGTTCTACGGCGGGATGCCGCTGTTCCGCCCGCTGCACGACCTCGACACGGTCGGCCGGGACGTGCGGATCGTCGTCGACAACCTGCGCGCCCTCGGCTACCACGTCGGCGACCAGCCGAAGCCCGGCACCCGGCTGACCCGCGCGCCGTCCACGCCCGCCCCGACGAGCACCGTGGCCAGGGGCGACGGCGTGCTTACCGCCGCGCTGCGGGACGCCGTCAAGCGCTGGCAGAACGACCTCGGGGTGCCGGCGACCGGTGCGATCGAGCCGGGGGACGTGGTGGTGCTCGTCGGCGCGGTCCGGGTCGACTCCGTCGCCGCCCAGCCGGGGGACGGCGCGGACGCCACGCTGATGTCTGTCACCCAGACCTCGAAGGTGGTCACCGTGCAGGCCGGCATCAGCGACGCGGGCTCCATCGAGCAGGGCGACGCGGTCACCGTGCACCTGCCCGACGAGAGCACGATCAACGGCCGGGTCACCGCCGTCGGCCAGGCGGTGCAGGCGGCGGAGGGCGACGCCGGCGCCGGCGGTGCCCCGCCCACCGTCACCGTCACGGTGGCCGTGAAGAACTCCGCCGCCACCGCCCGGATCAGCCTCGCCGACGTGCGTGTCGACTTCGCCGCCGAGACCCACAAGGACGTCCTCGTCGTCCCGGTCGGCGCGTTGCTCGCGCTGAGCGAGGGCGGCTACGGCGTACAGGTCTCCGGCGGCGGCCTGGTCGCGGTCGAGACCGGGCTCTTCGCCCAGGGACTCGTCGAGGTCGAAGGGGACGGCCTCGACGCCGGCACGATGGTGGTGACCACCTCGTGAGCCCGGTGCTCGCGGCGCGCGACGTCAGCATGCGCTACCCGGGTGGGGTCGAGGCGTTGCGCGACGTCTCCCTCGACATCGCCGAGGGCGAGCTGGTCGCGATCGTCGGGCCGTCCGGCTCGGGCAAGTCGACCCTGCTCAACCTCATGGGCACCCTGGACCGGCCCACGTCCGGCACGATCTCGATCGCCGGGCAGGACGTGGCCGCGCTCTCCGACCGCCGACTCTCCGCCCTCCGGGGCCGCTGGCTCGGTTTCGTCTTCCAACAGTTCCACCTCGCCGACGGCCTCACCGCCGCCGAGAACGTGGCCACCGGCCTGCTCTACGCCGGTGTGCCGCGCCGCCGCCGCCCCGCGCTGGCGCTTGAGGCGCTCGACCGGGTCGGCCTCGCCCACCGCGTCGCCCACCGCCCGGCCCAACTATCCGGCGGTGAGCGTCAACGCGTCGCCATCGCGCGGGCCCTCGTCAACGGCCCCGCGCTCGTCCTGGCCGACGAACCCACAGGCGCCCTGGACACCGGCAACGGGCTCGCCGTGCTCAGCCTGCTGCGCCGGCTCAACGAGGAGGGCACCACCATCGCCATCATCACCCATGACAACGAGATCGCCGCCGGGCTCCCGCGCCGCGTCGAGCTGCGCGACGGCCGGCTGGTACGCGACACGTCGGTGGTCCGGTGACGCGCCGGGTCCGGCTCTCCCCGCTCGACCTGCTCGACGTGGGACTGCTCGGCATCCGCACCCGCAGGGCGAGGGCCGCGTTCTCGGCGTTGGGCATCGCGATCGGCATCGCCACCACGGTCCTCGTCACCGGCGTACCCGCCTCCGGCCAGGCGGCGCTGCTGCGCGAACTCTCCGCCCTCGGCACCGACCACCTCCAGGCGATGGCGCAGCCCAACCGGGACGAGCCGCCGAAGTTCCCGGCGGAGTCCGTGACGATGGTCAAGCGCATCGGGCCGGTCACGGCCGCGAGCGCGGTCGCGAACACCCATGCGCTGGTACGCCGCAACGACCGCGTCGACGCCACCGACGGCTCCGGCCTGACCGTGCTCGCCGCCCGCCCGGACCTGCTGCGGGCGGTCGACGGCAAGGTGCGTTCCGGGCGGTGGCTGGACGCGGTCACGGAGCGGTTCCCGACCGTGGTGCTCGGCTCCGTCGCCGCCACCCGCCTCGGTTTCGCGGATCTGCCCGCCACCGGCGGTCCCGGCCCGTCGGTGTTCATCGGCGACAGGTGGTTCACCGTCGTCGGCATCCTCGCCCGGATGCCGCTCTCGCCGGACCTCGACCGTTCGGTCCTGGTCGGCTGGGAGGCGGCCCGCGACCACCTCCGCTTCGACGGGCGCCCCACGGTCATCTACCTGCGGTGCCGGGAGTCGGCGGTCGAGGCCGTCCGGGAGGTCCTGCCGGCCACCATCTCACCCGTCGAACCCGGGCAGGTGGTGGTGACCCGCCCGTCGGACGCCCTCGCGGCGAAGCGGGCCACCGAGAGCAACTTCTCCACCCTGTTCCTCGGCCTGGCCGCGATCGCGCTGCTTGTGGGCGGCATCGGAGTGGCGAACACGATGGTGGTGTCCGTGCTGGAGCGGCGTACCGAGATCGGCCTGCGTCGCGCGCTTGGCGCGCACCGCGGCCAGATCCGCGCCCAGTTCCTCACCGAGTCGGCCGCGCTCGCCGCGCTCGGTGGTGTCGCCGGGACCCTGATCGGCGTGGCCGTGACCGCCGGTTACGCGATCTGGCAGGGCTGGCCGGTCGTGGTGTCGGTGCCGGCGACGCTCGCGGGGCTCGGTGGCGCGGTCGTGGTCGGCGTGCTCGCCGGTGTCTATCCGTCGATCCGGGCCTCCCGCCTCACGCCGACCCAGGCGCTCGCGTCGCGCTGAGACAAGCCGGAGTACGACCGGAGGCGCCACCCGATTCGGGTGGCGCCTCCGGTGTCGGGGGTCACTTCCGCTTGGCGGTGACCTCACGCTCGCACTCCGGCGAGAGCTCCATCCCCTTCGAGATCGAACGCGCGTCGTTCTGCTTGCCGCCGAACGCCCAGCCCGGACCGTCGGAGTTGACCTCGACGTACCGGACGCCCTTTTTCTTGAGGCACGCGACGACGTCGCGGGCGAAGTCCTTCGCCTCCGGATTGGCCGGGTCGAACTCCCAGGGCGGCAGCGGCATGAAGTTCTCGCAGGCCTTGTTCGCCGCGCCGGCCCGGCCCGTGGTGAGACCTTCGACCCGGCTCCTCTTGGTGTCGAAGCCGTGCTCGGACATGCACTTCTCGTACGGCTCGTAGAGGGCCTTGGTGTCCTCGGGGGTGTCGTCGAGGCGGGCGCGGGGCCGTTCCACCTTCGGTGCCGAGGCCGCGGCGGCGGGTGTCTCGGTGCGGAGCGTGGCCACCTCGGCCTCGCCGGCGTCCGCCCGGTCGTCTCCGCCGGTCGAGCACCCGGCGCCGCCGATGGTGACCGCCACCATGAGCGCGGCCATCGCGTACTTCCTCATCCTGACGCCTTCCTGTCGGGCCCGCGGCGTGGTGCGGGCCTTGCC
Organism: Micromonospora marincola; assembly: GCF_056150385.1. Taxonomy (NCBI): domain Bacteria; kingdom Bacillati; phylum Actinomycetota; class Actinomycetes; order Micromonosporales; family Micromonosporaceae; genus Micromonospora; species Micromonospora marincola. The sequence continues at coordinate 132,864 of NZ_JAXCFT010000014.1, forward strand.
GATGCCCAGGGTCGCGGCTAGTTGTCAGGAAGCTGTTTGTCGCCGTCCGCGCACGTACCACTCATCGGCCGAGCATGCGCGAGGCTCGATGTTAACGCCATCATGACGTCGATGCGCCGGTGTTCCGGCCCGGCGGGCAGGGGTGATGCCCTCGGAAGCGGGGTTGTCGACCGGGGCCGCTCGATGATTCGGGGAAGTTACGACTTGACGAACGCCATGTTATCGCCGACATTCGATGGTCAAGGACGAGGCTGGAGCTTTCCGGGCAGGTCTGCCTTGTCGAGATCGCACGCGCACCAGGCGTGCACGAGATCTTGTTAGCGCTAACACTCGGACGTGTCGGTCCGGGCAAGCCATCGAGGAGGATCATGTTCGCCTTTGGTAGAACGCCGTCAGACGCCCCGCCGCGTCGGCGCAGATGGGTGCCGCGGGTCGTCGCGGCAGGTGTGACGGCCGTGTTGGCAGGCGTCGGCGCCACGGCGGTGTTGTCGACCCCTGCCGCCGCGGCCTCGGTCGACACCAGCGCCTGGTACGTGCTTGTCAACCGCAACAGCGGCAAGGCCCTGGACGTCTACAACCTGGCCACGAACGACGGCGCGCGGATCGTGCAGTGGGCACGCAACAACGGCAACCAGCAGCAGTGGCAGTTCGTCGACTCGGGCGGCGGCTACTACCGGCTGCGGTCGCGGCTGTCCGGCAAGGTGCTCGACGTCTACAACTTCTCCACCGCCAACGGCGCCAACATCGTCCAGTGGTCCGACGGCAACGGGACCAACCAGCAGTTCCGGCTGGCCGACTCCGACAGCGGCTACGTCCGGCTGATCAACCGCAACAGCAACAAGGTGGTCGAGGTGCAGGGCGCCTCCACCGCCGACGGCGGCAGCATCGTCCAGTACGACGACTGGAACGGCAGCAACCAGCAGTGGCAGCTCGTCCGCGTCGACGGCGGGGGCAGCCCCACCACGCCGCCGCCGACCACGCCGCCGCCGGGTGGCACGTGCAACCTGCCGTCGTCGTACCGCTGGTCCTCGACCGGCGCGCTGGCGCAGCCCAAGTCGGGCTGGGCGTCATTGAAGGACTTCACCGTCGCCCCCTACAACGGTAAGCACCTGGTCTATGCGACCACGCACGACTTCGGCTCGTCGTGGGGCTCGATGAACTTCAGCCCGTTCACCAACTGGTCGGAGATGGCCTCGGCCAGCCAGAACGCCATGAACCAGGGCACCGTCGCGCC
>NZ_JAXCFT010000015.1:0-126363 GCF_056150385.1 Micromonospora marincola
GCGCAAGGCACTCGGGTGGAGAACGCCCGGCGAGGCCCTTAACGATCTGTTATCGTCCACTCAGGACAAATGTGTTGCAACGACTGGTTGAAACCGGTCAGTACACCAGCGCCCAACACGCCCGCCTCGCCGCCACGCACGGCATCCGCCTGTCCACCAGCCGCCGCGGGCAATGCTGGGACAACGCGGTCGCCGAGTCGTTCTTCGCCACGATCAAAACCGAGCTGCTGCACCGACAGCCGTGGCCCACCCACACCGCCGCCCGCCAAGCCATATTCGAGTACATCGAAGGCTGGTACAACACCCGCCGCCGACACTCCTCACTGGGCTACCTCAGCCCAGCCACCTACGAAACCGCCCACCGCACCACCCAGCCACAACGGCTGGCAGCCTAGATAAGATCACCACATCGACCCCGTCCGTCGAATCGGGTCAAGCCCAGTCGACCTCCCGCGTCATGCGCTGCCGCAGCTACTGATGGGCGTGCAGCGTGACCTCATCGGCTTCCTGGACGCCTTGGCCAGATGGGCTGAACGGGCCGACCTGGGCCGGCAAGGGACCGCCTTGATGAGGGCGATCGACCACAGCTTCACGATCACTGCACCTTGGGACTCGCCGGAGAGTTAGCGGACCGTCCACGGGCCGGTTTCGGCTTGCGCGGTGCTGACATCGACACATGCCGGCATCCGCTTCTGCCGCATGGTCAGCGCGGAGGGGCAGCTCAGTCGAACCAGTTGAAGAGCAGGTCACCGAGCCGACTCGGTTGGTGGTAGGCGACATCCTGGCGTTCTTCTCCGGTAAGAAGACGCAGGTGTCGGTCTTCAAGCGGCTGATTTAGCTCTGCCGTGGTAGCGAGACGCAGCGCTGCGCGGCGGTAGATCTCACCGCCGGGGACGTCAACGAACACCGCGTTGACCATGTGGGGATCTTGTCGTTCGGCTCCAGCGACCAGGAATGCCGCAGCGTTGAAGAGGATGCTCAAGGGCCTGCCGTCACGAAGTCGCACACCGACCCTGTAGTGGTTTCGGCCGGTCGTCGGCTCCTCGACCGAGGTTGTGACCACACCGCCGACTGCCCTGGTGCTGGCGTACACCATGGCCAGCCAGGTGGCACTGGCCGCCTGATCTGGGTGCGGTTTGGTCACTCCCGCCTGGAGCAGTTGGGTGATTTCCACGCAGGGATCATCCGGCATTGCGGCGCCGACGGCGTATCTCAGGAACGGACGGCCTCACGCTGTGTCGAGGCCAACCTCGTGCACGCATCTGCCGCGAGGTGCGCTACCCAGTGTCCCGCCGAGCTGGCCTGAGCTCCGTCCGGACGTGCCGATGAGCGGTTGCTGTCCCGGTCAGGTGCTCGAAGGAGTGCCTAGCGGTTTGGGGCGTCGGCCCGTTGAACGTCACTGAGCAGCTGGCGGGCACCTTGGCGGACAACGTTCCAGTCGGTCTTCGGACAGCGGTCGAGGTTCCTGGCGAGCCAATGCCGCCGGTCTTCGTGTTCCCGCCGCAGATGGACGAGGTCAAGGTCCACGCCAGGTAGCCCGCCGCGGCGTTTCAACTCCTCGACCCGCTGCCCCATGGCGTCCATCAGCTCGCGGTTGAGGGTGTGCACGGCCTCGAGGTATGCGGTGGTCGGGACGCTGAGCCGGACTGTGGGGTCGGCGGTGAAACCGAGCTCGCCGTCGTCCTCGTGCCGCCAATCCATGGTGATCTCGTCGCGATCGCCGCGGATGGTACGCCAGAGCCTGAGCTTGGGAGGATTGCGCAGGTAACCGAAGTCCAGATGGTGCTCGCCGTGCCAGATCGCGGCCGTGACGACCGGATGGTCGGGCACATCCGCGTTCCCGTCGTCGATCCGTTCGTCATCCGGTTCGGTCACGAACTCGAGCGGGTCACACGTCCACTGCGCGGGGCCGGAGGCAATGAATGGCTGCAGGTCGTCGGGCACCGGCTCCAGCACCTTAGGTGTAAGGGCAATGACGTCTTCCCAGAGCCGGGCCAGGTAGTAGTCGATGTAGGGGTGCGGGTGAACTTCCCGGGTGCGGCACAGCAGCTCTTGCCCGCTTGCTTCGAGCCAGTACCAGCCCTCGGTGAGCCCGAACCAGTGGAGCCTCGGCTGGTCACTGCCCCACGGCGACACCTCGTTCAGTGGGTGCAGCCCGAACCGGAACCTGATCATTAAGGCAGTATCCGGTAACGTCCGGCGGGCGATCGAAAGCCCCCGTCGAGTGCGTGCGGCGGTCAGCTGGTCGCGCGTTCCCACGGGCGCTCGATCCACGGATTGCTGTCGAGGTATGCCGTGAGTCTGGGAAATCGCTGCCGCGTGCGGGTCTCGTCGGTCAGGTCGGCCGGAGTTCCGACGGGTGTGTCTGATCCGGAAGGCCCGTCTATAGCGAACGGAGCCCCGGTTGCGGCGATGTGCGCCTCGAGCGGGAGGCCGCAGAACCAGTCGATCCGAGCGTTGCGCCGGTCGGGTGCCAACTCGACAAGGCTGTCAGGGTCGTCCTGGACGCGCTGGACGGTTTGCCGCCCGTGCGACAGGATCCAGTCCTGCACCGAGAGAAAGTCATCGTCGTCCAAGAGGCCCAACAGGAGTGTCGCAGCGTCCCGGATCGGCCAGCGGTAGAGCTCGTCCTGTGCCTGGAACCAGAGTTCCTCAAACTGTTCGATTTCGTCCGGAGTCAACGCGTGAAGGCTGCGGAGGAGCACCTGGGCGACGCGTTCGGTGTCGGCGCCCACCTCAGCCCGGGCGCCTTCGACGATGCGCCAGAACACCGCCCACTCCACTGCCAGACCGTACCACGCCGGTCCTGTGCGTCGGAGGTCGCCGCACGGAGCCTTCCGAAGGCCGCCAGGTGAGCCTGAGCCGACGTGATTCAAGATCGGGCATCCGCATCTGCCGCTCTCGGCGCGCGAGCGGCAGATTGCGGGTGAGGCCCTGGATGATCACCGTGCGCAGCACGATTCCGCCGATGTTCGGCGAGCCCCGGCCCGGCATGTAGCGGCGCATCATGCTGGGGATCTTGATCGTGACCCAGAGCACGACGATGACGAGCATCAGGTTCAACGTGTCCGACCCGGGCAGACCGAGCAGGATCGGCAGGTTCTGCTCCGGATCGATCAGCAGGTTGATGCCGACCGTAAACGCGACCGCCTGCAGCGTGGGCGTGGCGACACACCCCAGCAGGGTGCGCCACCACAGGCCGGCGGCACCCTGCGTCCACGGGGTGGCGTAGCAGGCCAGCGCCACCGGCGCGACCCCGGCCAGGATGACCAGCACTGCGACCCGCACAAGCCAACTGCCGACGAGCATGAACATCAACACGACGATGAGCAGTCCGATGACGGCGACCAAGAGCGCGGCGCTCTCGTCAGCCATCGCCGAGCGGATGCGAACCGTGGAGAAGTTGACCGCATCGGTGGTCGGCGCGGACGCCCCGACGAGCGACACCGTCAGGGCGTTGGCGATGTCGACGACAGTCGCTGTCAGCGGGACCGAGAACGCGGACAGGACGAATCCGACGACGAGGCGCGGGATCAGTTCCTTGATGCCGTAGCGGGTCTCGACCGAGTCACCGACCATCGTGGTGATGCCCGCGGCGATGATCGCGAGCACGAAGCAGGCGTTGACGACCAGCGCGCTCTTGGCGGCGATCGCCTGCACCTGCGGCAGGACGGTGACGTCCGGTGACAGGAAGATCGAGGATGTCAGGAAGGCCAACAGCGCGCCGAGAAGGTCGACGACCCTCTCGGCGAGCCAGTTGACCAGGCCGTTCATCAGCCAGATGACCATGACCGGTAGCCGCCTCAGCCGCCGATGATGTCCTGCAGCACCTGCAGGACCACCGGGGACAGCACTGCGAGGGCGTAGCCGATCAGCGCGGACTTGAAGTTGCCCTTGGCCTGCTCGACCTGCGCCGGGTCACCTCCGGCGGCCATGTAGCGCAAGCCGCCGATGACCAGGAACATCGTCGCGACCAGCGCGATGATGCCCATGATCCAGCCGGTGATGCCGTCGATGACCTGAGGGATGCTGTTGGCCGCCATCGGCTGCGGCGCGGCGGCGAGATCGGACAGAATTGACATAGTCGTGTGCATGGCAGCGCTCCACAAGGAATCTGCGGGCCGCCGCGGTGGGGACCAAGGCGCAAGACCGGTGTGGCCCGGTGGGGGCGCTCCTCCTCGCCAGTAAGCGAAGGGTTGCGGTGTCAGTACGCCGCGCCAGCCGTGCCGGACCGTGGGCCTCGCCGGAAGGAGTGGCCCCCACCGGGCGGGCATGCCGTGGATGACATGCACCGCCCAGATCTCGGCTGTCAGGCCGATCGAACCCGGCGAGCACCTGTCACGTGCTGTCACCACCAGTCAGCACGCTTCGCCACCGCCTGTCCTGTCTCAGTTGACCTGCACCGCTTCCTGATTTGTTGCCCCGACCAATGTGTGTTTCTCAGCGCAGCTGCTCCGGCGGGCTGGTGGTTGAGGTCAGGGTCACGGCTGGTCATGCTGTAGGGGGCGTGTCAGATCGCGACACTCAGATCACTGTGTGGCTGTCCGCAGCTGTTCCGATCATGGCTTTGGGGGCCATACGGCGAGGTCGCCGCCCGGCAGGCTGACGAAAAGCATGCCGTTGGGCCCGGTTGCGGTCCATGCCTCATAGCGCGGATCGGGATCGACCGTGAGCTTGCGGCCGGTGCCGAAGACGATGCGCAGAGCTCCGGACTTGAACGCGACTGCCGACCTCACTTCCGTATTGAACAGTGCGAGACCGGCGGCGACGTCCTGCCGTTCGGGGTCCAGTTCGACCTTGTCAGGCCGGTCGGCGATGTTGACCCAGGCCAACGTGGCGGTGTTGTTGATCCTCACCGTGCCTCGGTCATCGAGGTTGAGGCCGAGCGCGAAGTCGACTTGGATCTGTGTGACGGTGAGGCCTCGAAACGGCAGGACCCAGCGGTCTTCGCGCTCGGTCAAGGTCGGCGCCCGGTCGGTCACCGGGTCAGTCTGCCACCCTCCGATAGTGGCGTCACGGCAGTTTGCCTCCGGTCTGGCTTGTCCGTCAGCTGAATCGCAGGCTGAGAAGGGACACCGCCTCGACGTAGTGGCGCGTGGCTGTGCACACGAACGACCGCCCCAGGGCGAACCTGGCGCGGTCGTGTCCCGGTAAGGGCTGGGTGCGGTCAGGCCGCCACGGCGGCCTCCCGGCGGCTGGGCGAGCGGGCCGCGCCGGAAAGGTCCCCTCGGGTGACGGCCGCGGCCACCACGCGCTCGGCGCGACGGCGACGCATCCGCAGGACCGACGCGGTGACGCCCCGTTCGGCGGCCAGGTGCTCGATCAGCGCGTCACCGAAGCGGGTCGCGCTGATCACCTCGGCGGCGTCGGCGGGGATGAGGCCGGCGGCGACCGCCCGGCCGAGCAGCAGGTCCGGGTGCCCGTAAGGCATCTGCGGTGACCGTGAGCCGGTGGACAGGTCCAGCGGCAGCTCCTCGCCGTCGTCGGCTTTGACGACAGCGACTCCTGCACGCCAGGCCGCCCAGCACAGCCGCAGCCACAGCCGGGGCGGGGCCAGGTCCGCCGTGCGCAGTGCGTGCAGGAAACCAGCCAGGACTTCGGAGTCCACGTCGTCGGCGTGCCGGGCGTAGCCGCGGCTGATCTTGGCCGCGAGGTGCGTCAGCGCGGGCAGCGCCACGCCGATCGCCCCGACGACCCACGCCGGTCCCCACTCGCGGGCGTGGCGGGCCAGCTGCCGCCACAGCTCGTCGGTGGTGTCGCTGTCGTAGCGCTCGTACACCAGCAGTTTGCGCAGCGCGTCCAGCGGCATCGTCGCATCCGGCAGGCCCGGCACAGGCCGGGCGTCAAACACCAACGGTGCAGGCTCGCAGGTCAGTAGATCGAACGCCGTCTCGGCGCTGGCCAGCGCTGATCCGGCCCTTGTCGTGCGGGTGGTCGTTGCCATGGTGGTGTCCCCCTCGACAGGGGCCTTCGCCCTATGCGACGGCCCCGAGGCATCCGATTGGGACAGCTCGACCTGACATCACGAGCGGTTGTCAGAACGAGACAGGTCGTGTCCGGTCGTGTCAGGTGCACCGCCGCGCCGACGGCCCACGCGCCCGCTGACCGGCCTGTCAGACGGACCAGGCTGACCGGTCCTGTCAGGGCGGGGGCGGGTTCGATCGGCCTGTCACCGGCGCACTGGGAATCGTCAGTACGCCCGCCGGTCCGGGGGCCACCGATCCCATGACCGACAGAATCCATCGCCGCGCGCCGGTCCCCGTGGGGGACGTGGTGCACGGCGACCTGCCCGTGCCGATCACCCTGTGGCCGGTCCCCGCCCCAGATCAGGGTGAGACCATGTCCAACGCGATGGGCGTGCGGCTGGTCCACAACCTCACCCACCCATCTGATCTGGTCATCGACCTGGCCGAGGGCCCGCAGCTGGCCCGCGCGGTCATCGCGGCTCACCGGCGCAGTCACCTTCAGGTCGCCCGCACGGTCGGCTGGGGCCGCGAGCCGGCGACGCTGATCGTCACCGGCTGGCCGGTCCCTGACACCCAGCCGGTCGAGTTCTTCGGCCGCTGCCGCGCCAGCCTCCTGCCGGGCGGCTGCGTGGCGGTGCTGCTACCACACGGAGACGTCACCCTGCCGGTCGACGTCGTCATCGCCGCGAAGCGGTCCGGACTGGCGTACCTGCAACACATCGTGGCGGCCGACCGGCAGCCCCGTCGTGGCCAGCAGGTGCAGCTGAACATCCACACCGATGTTCTGCTCCTGGCCAAAAGCGTGCACACCGGCGGCGCCGATGAATGATGCCCTACCGATCACCTCGGTCTGGCTGACCTGCCAGATACCCGCCCGTGACCAGCGGCGGGGCCGCTATGTCCCACAGACTTCCAGCCACCCGGCCAAGATGCTGCCTCATCTCGCCGCACACGCGATCAGCTCGTACAGCGAGCCGGGTGACCTGGTGTTCGACCCCATGTGCGGGGCGGGCACCACGCTGGTCGAGGCCATGCACCTCGGCCGGCAGGGCATCGGGATCGACATCGAGCCCCGCTACGCCGCATTGGCCGAGGCCAACAGGGCCTTCGCCGCGTCGAAGGGGGCGGCCGGCACGGCGGCGGTACTCACCGGGGACGCCACCGGTCTGCTCGACCTGGTTCCCGCGTCCGCGGTCGGCCGGGTGGGACTCGTGCTCACCTCACCGCCGTACGGGCGCGGGACCCACGGCCTCGTGCGGACAACGAGTACCGGGATACGCAAGCGGGACCACCACTATGGGGACCGGGAAAGCGGCAACCTCGCGTATGCGGGATGGTCCCGCTTGCTCGACGGGTTCGCTTCGATCCTGGCCGCCAGCTACCACCTTCTACGGCCCGGCGGGACCGTCGTGATCACCTGCCGGCCGGTACGCCGCGAACGCGACGACCTGATCGACCTACCCGGCGAACTACTGACCACAGCCCGGTCGGTCGGGTTGACTGCCGTGGAGCGGTGCGCGGCGATGCTCGCCGCCGTCCGCGACGACGGACAGATCGTGCACCGGGCCAACATGTTCGCACTGATGGCGGCTTGGAACGGTTACGAGGGCCGGCACTGGGCGGAACACCGCCGCCGCTACGACGCGGTGAACGGCGGCTTCAACGAACTGCTGCTCGCCGCCGTCGCGCCCGGTGACCGGGTGCTCGACGTCGGGTGCGGCACCGGCCAGCTCACCCGCCTGGCCGCCGGCCGCAGCGCCACCGGGACGGCGCTCGGGGTCGACCTGTCGGCGCCCATGCTTGCCGCCGCCCGGGCCGCGGCGGTCGCCGAGGCGGTGTCGAACGTCGACTTCCTCCGCGCCGACGCCCAGGCGTACCCGTTCATCCCCGGCGGCGTCGACGTGGTGCTGAGCCGGTTCGGGGTGATGTTCTTCGCCGACCCGGTCGCCGCCTTCGCCAATCTGGCCCGGGCGCTGCGCCCCGGCGGGCGGCTGGCCTTCGTCTGCCTGGACGACTGGCGTCGCGGTGACCTCGGCGCGGCGCTCGCGCCCGTCGCCGCGCTGCCGCCGCCGGCCGGTGCCGAGCCCGCCGCCGACGGCGGGCCGCTGTCGCTCGCCGACCCGGCGGTGACCCGCGCGGTGCTCACCGACGCCGGGCTCGTCGACGTCGACTGCGCGCCCCGGCTGGTGGCCGGCGCCTGGGGCCGGGACGCCGCCGAGGCCGGCGGATTCCTGGCCGGCTGGGGGCCGGTCCAGCACCGGCTCGCGCCGCTGGACCCGGCCGTCGGCGACCGGGTCCGGGACGAACTGGTGGCGGCCATGCGCCCGTACGAGAGCCCGCACGGCGTCCGGCTGCGCCTAGCGGCCTGGCTGGTGACCGCCCGGCGACCCGGCTGAGGGCCGGCTGCGACCGCTGCCGGCGCCGGCAGCGGTCGGGGGGGCCGGCGCCGGCAGCGCGGTCACCTAGGATCGCGATGATGGCACCGAGGAGAGCCGCCGCGCTGCGCGGCGGTGAGCAGAGCCTGCGCGAGCACCTGATCGCCGCCGCCGTACGCCTGATGGCGGGTCGCGGGGCGGCCGGGCTGACCGTCCGCGACATCGCCCGGGAGGCCGGCGTCGCCGACGGGGTGCTCTACAACCACTTCGCCGACAAGGAGGAACTGCTCGCCCACGCGCTGCACGCGCACGTGCGCGCGGTCGAGGTCGCGCTCGGCGACGCCGTCCCGCAGCCGGGGAACGGCCCTCTGGCCGGCAACGTCCGGGCCTGGCTGGACCGGGCGCTGGCCCTGCACGCCGCGATCCTGCCCGCCCTCGCCGGGCTGACCACCCAGCCGAAGCTGCTGGCCCGGCTCGCCGGCCTGCCCGCGCTGCCGGCCGGCGACCCCGGCGTCCGGGCCGGGTTCGCCGACTATCTGCGGGCCGAGCAGCGACTCGGCCGGGTGGCGGCGACGGCCAGTCCGGAGGCGGCGGCGACGCTGCTCGTCGGCGTCTGTCACGACCTGGTCCTCGGCCGCCTGATCGGCCCGGCCGACGCGTCGCGGGCCCCCGCCCAGGAGCTGGTCACCGCCCTTGTCGACACGCTGCTGCGCGGGGTGGCGGCGACCGACGCCGACTGAGCGGCGCGCGGCGTTCCGGGCCGTCAGCGGCGGAACATCGCCCGGATCGCGATCAGCAGGAACAGGGCGCCGACCACCAGGCCGAGCAGGCGTACGCCGGGGATGTCGGCGGCGCTCGTGGCGTCGGCGAGCGGCAGGGCGAACATGGCTGAACTCTCCCACGGGCCGCGCCGGCGACGCCAGCGGCTAACAGTAAGGATTGTTGACTATTTAGCTGCGCGGTGTGACCATGTGAGCACCCGTCGGTCGTGGCGGGTCCGTGGGGGAGACGGGGGAACGACAGCACATGAGCGAGCGGAACATGGGAGCCACCGGAGACCTGGCGGCGCTCGCCGCCGCCGTCCTGCAACCCGGGTTCGTTGGCACCGTCCCACCACCCTGGGTCTGCCGCTGGCTCGGCGAAGGGCTCGGCTCGGTGGTCCTCTTCGCCCGCAACGTCATCGACCACGAACAGGTCGCGACACTCACCGCGAGCCTGCGGGCGGAGCGGCCGGACGTGATCGTGGCCATCGACGAGGAGGCCGGCGACGTCACCCGGATCGAGTCGGCCCGGGGCAGCTCCCGACCCGGCAACTTCGCCCTCGGCGCGGTGGACGACCCGGCGCTGACCGAGGAGGTCGCCCGCGACCTGGGCGCCGAACTCGCCGCCGTCGGCGTCACGCTCGACTACGCCCCGGACGCCGACGTCAACTCCAACCCGGCCAACCCGGTCATCGGGGTGCGCTCCTTCGGCGCCGACCCGGAGCTCGTGGCCCGCCACACCGCCGCCTGGGTGCGCGGCCTCCAGGCCGGCGGCGTCGCCGCCTGCGCCAAGCACTTCCCCGGGCACGGTGACACCCGGGTCGACTCCCACCACGACCTGCCCCGCATCGGCGGCGACCGGGCCCGCCTCGACGCGGTGGAGCTGGCCCCGTTCCGCGCCGCGGTGGCCGCGGGGGCGCAGGCGGTGATGACCGGCCACCTGCTGGTGCCGGCCCTCGACCAGGACCTGCCGGCCACGCTCAGCGCGCGCATCCTGGGCGGGCTGCTCCGCGAGGAACTGGGCTTCGGCGGCGTGGTGGTGACCGACGCGGTGGAGATGCGCGCGGTGTCCGACAGGTACGGCTTCACCGGCGCGGCGGTGCGCGCGCTCGCCGCCGGCGCCGACGCCATCTGCGTGGGCGGGGAGCGCGCCACCGAGGCCGACGCCCGCGAGCTGCGCGACGCGATCGTCGCCGCGGTGGTGAGCGGGGAACTGCCCGAGGAACGCCTGGCCGAGGCGGCCAAGCGGGTCGGTCAGCTCGCCGCGTGGAGCGTCGCCACCCGCGCCCGCCGGAGCGCCGGCCCGGCGTCTCCCGGCGAGTCACCCATCGGCCTGGTCGCCGCCCGCCGGGCGGTTCGGGTCACCGGCGACGCCGGGCTGCTGCCGCTGGCCGGGCCGGCGCACGTGGTCGAGTTCGCGCCGCCCCGCAACATCGCCATCGGTGAGGAGACGCCGTGGGGCATCGCCGCGCCCCTGACCCACCTGTCGCCCGGCACCACCACCGCCCGGTACGCCGCCGACGCCGTCCCCGCCGACCCGGCCACCGGCCCGGCCGACCGGCCGCTGGTGCTCGTCGTGCGGGACCTGCACCGGCACGGGTGGATGCGGGACGCGGTGGCCCGGGCGCTCGCCGCCCGCCCGGACGCGGTGGTGGTCGAACTGGGCGTGCCCGAGCTGGCGACCGGCCGGGTGCACCTGGCCACCCACGGCGCCACCGCGGCGGCGGCGCGGGCCGCCGCCGAGCTGCTGGCCGGGACCCGGTGAACTCCCGGCCCGGCCGGGTGGGGAGGTCCCCCGGCCGGGCCGGGTCTCAGGGCGCGTCGACCACGAGGTCGGCGTACTCCGGGTGGCGCTCGACGAACGCGGCGACGAACGGGCACCGGGGCACCACCCGGCCGCCGCGGGCACGGATCTGGTCCAGCATGCCGCCGACAAGCGCGGCGCCCACGCCCTGCCCCTGGTAGCGGTCGTCGACCTCGGTGTGCGTGAAGACCAGCACCTCGCCGCGCGGCAGGTACGCGCTGAACCCGGCCAGCGCGTCGTCGACCAGGATCTCGAAGCGGTGCTTGGCGGGGTTCTCCTCGACCAGGAAGCTCACCTGACCATCGTCCTCTCGTCGTCGGCCAGCCGGTCGACCTCGGCCAGCAGCCGGTCCACCTCGTCAGCCGTGTTGTAGTGGTAGACGCTGGCCCGCACCGCGCCGCCGGAGTCGCGCAGGCCCATGGCCTGGAAGTATTCATAGGCGTAGTAGTCGCCGGAGGAGAGGCAGAAGCCCGCCTCGCCGAGCGCCGCGGCGGTCCGGGCCGGAGCCTGGCCGGCCACCCGGAACGACACCGTGGGGCAGCGCCGGGCCGGTGCGCCGTAGACGGTGACGAACGGCCGGGACGTCAGCCCGGTGAGCAGCCGGTCGAAGACCGCCTCCTCGTGCGCCTGGGCGGCGGCCAGGCCGGCGCGTACCCGCTCCCGGCGGTCGCCGGACGCGGCCGGGTCGAGACCGGCCAGGTGGTCCACCGCGGCGGCCACGCCGGCAAGCAGCGGGAAGCTCGGGGTGCCGTACTCGAAGCGGTCCGGGACCCCGTCGGCCGAGGGAACCAGCTTCGCCGGGCGCAGCGTCGACCACCACGACGGGTCGGCGACCATCGCCGCCAGATGCGGCCCGGACCACTTGTACGCGCTTGTGACGAGCACGTCCGCGCCGAGTGAGGCCAGGTCGGTGGGGCCGTGCGGCACCGAGTGCACCCCGTCCACGCAGACGAGCGCGCCGGCGGCGTGCGCGGTCTTGGCGATCGCCGCCACGTCCGGCGCGGTGCCGATCGCGTTGCTGCCGGCGGTCACCGCGACCAGCCGGGTGCGCGCGGTGACCAGGTCGGCGTACTGGCCGGCGGGCAGCTCGCCGGTGCCCCGGTCGAACTCGGCCCAGCGCACGGTCGCCCCGGCCGCCTCGGCGGCCTGCACCCAGGGGCGGACGTTGGCGTCGTGGTCCAGCCGCGACACCACCACCTCGTCGCCCGGCCGCCAGCCCGCGCCGAGCGTGCGGGCAAGCGTGTAGGTGAGCGCGGTGGCGCTCGGCCCCAGCACCACGCCCGCCGGGTCCGCGCCGAGCAGGTCGGCGACCGCGGCCCGCGCGCCGGCGACCAGCTCCAGCGCGCGCCGGCCGGGGGCGAAGGCGGTGCTGCGGTTGCCCGTCGCGGTACGCATGGCGTCGGCCACCGCCTCGATCACCCCGGCGGCGGTCTGGGTGCCACCGGCGCCGTCGAAGTGCGCGAAACCCTCGCCCAGCGCGGGGTATCCGCCCCGCACCCGGGCAACATCAAAAGCCATTCCCGCACCCTAGCGCGCACGGAAGGGGGCGGTGGCCGGTGCGCCGTACCCTTGGGGAGGTGACGAACCGACGAGCCACCCTCGCTCCGACCCCCGCCCGACGCGCCGCCGGGATGCTCGCCGGTCTCGCCCTCGGCGCCGCGCTGCTCGCCGGATGCAGCTCGAACGGCGCCGACACCGACTGCGGCCTGGACGCCTGCACCATCACCTTCGACCGCGGGGTGGAGGCCAGCGCCACCATCCTCGGCGTCGAGGCGAAGCTGGTCGGCGCGCAGGGCGACCAGGTCACCGTCGAGGTGGCCGGCGAGCAGCTCTCGCTCACCGTCGGCCAGCAGGCCACCGAGGTCGGCGGCTTCCAGGTCAGCCTGGACGACGTCACCGACCAGCAGGTCGTGCTCCGGGTGGCCCGCAACCCCAACGGCTGATCCCTTTCGACGGGGCGTCCGCCGGCGGGCGGTGACGTTTGGAAAACCGCACGTCGGGAGATTGAGGGCGCATGTCTGTCACCCGAAACGCCGGAGCCACCGCCTCCCGGGCCAAGAACAGCCGGTGGCTCGAACTGCTGACCCGCGCCGGTTTCATCGGCTATGGAATCGTGCACCTCCTCCTCGCCTGGCTGGCGTTGCAGATCGCCTTCGGCAAGTCCGGGGAGGAGGGCAACCAGAACGGTGCCCTGCGTACGCTCGGCGAGCAGCCGCTCGGCAAGTTCGTCCTGGTCGCGATCGCCGTCGGCCTCTTCGCCATGGCGATCTGGCAGGCCAGCGAGGCGCTTGTCGGCCACCAGTCGAAGTCCGGCAAGGAGCGGACCTTCGAGCGGATCGCCTCGGTCGTCCGCGTGATCGTCTTCGTCTGGTTGGGCTGGACCGCGATCAAGGTCGTCCGGGACGCCAGCGCCAACTCCTCGAACCAGCAGCAGCAGCTCACGGAGAAGCTGATGGCCTCCGACGGCGGCCGGTGGCTGGTCGGCCTGGCCGGGCTGGTGCTCGCCGCGGTCGGCGTGGGCATGGTGATCTACGGCCTGAAGAAGAAGTTCGAGCGCAACCTCAAGACCGGCGAGATGAGCCGCAAGACGCACCAGCTCACCCGTCGTCTCGGCATGGCCGGGTACGCCGCCCGGGGCGCGGTGTTCGCCATCGCCGGCCTGCTCATCGTGGTCGCGGCCGTGAAGTACGACCCGGAGAAGGCGCGCGGCCTGGACGCCGCCCTGCGGACGTTGCGCGACCAGGCGTACGGCCCGTGGCTGCTGGCGCTGATGGCGCTCGGGATCGCCGCGTTCGGCGTCTACTGCTTCTTCCAGTCCCGCTACCGCAAGGTCTGAGAGCCTGGTCGATATCCGGACCGCCGGGCACCATTGGGCCTTTGCCCGATTCCGCCGGGCGGAGGGAGAGATGTCGTGCAGAGCTACCTGGTGACCGTCGCCGCCGCGCTCGCTGCGGCGGCGGTCGCGTTGGTGCTGGTCCAGGTCGTGCATCGGGTGACCCGCCGGCTCGGCCGCCGCTCGCAGTTGATGACCGAGCTGACCGAGCACTCCCACCGCGCGTTCCAGGTCGCCGCGACAGTGGTCGGCGTGCAGCTCGCGGTCCGGTTCACCACGCTCTACGCGGTGGGCAGCCCGTGGCGGCGGTTCGTCCTGCACACGCTGGTGCTGGCCATGATCGCCGCGCTCGCCTGGCTGGTTGCCTCGCTGCTCGTGGTGGCGGAGGACACCGCGCTGGCCCGGTTCCGGATGGACGTGCCGAACAACAGGCACGCCCGGCGGGTGCGCACCCAGGTGGTGCTGCTGCGCCGGCTGACCATCGCGGTGATCGTGATCCTGGCCGTCGGCGTGATGCTCATGACGTTCCCGGCCGTACGCGGTGTCGGCGCCGGCGTGCTCACCTCCGCCGGTGTGATCGCCGCGGTCGCCGCGCTCGCCGCGCAGAGCCTGCTCGGCAACGTCTTCGCCGGCCTCCAGCTCGCCTTCAGCGACGCGGTCCGCCTCGACGACGTGGTCGTGATCGAGGGGGAGTGGGGCCGGGTCGAGGAGTTGACGCTCAGCTACGTGGTGGTGCAGATCTGGGACGACCGCCGACTGATCCTGCCGACCTCGTACTTCACCAGCAGGCCGTTCCAGAACTGGACCCGCACCGAGGCGAAGGTGCTCGGCACCGCCGAGTTCGACCTGGACTGGGCGATCCCGGCGCAGGCCATGCGGGAGGAGCTGCGGCGGCTCTGCGAGGGCACCGACCTCTGGGACGGCCGGGTCTGCGTGCTCCAGGTGACCGACGCCACCGGCGGCATGGTCAAGGTCCGCGCGTTGGTGAGCGCCGCCGACGCGGGCAGCCTCTGGGACCTTCGCTGCCTGGTCCGCGAGAACCTGGTGGCCTGGGTCCGCGACCACCGCCCGACCGCGCTGCCCCGGCTGCGCACCGAGGTGGGCGAGGCGACCGGATCGCTGCCCTGGCAGGTGGCGCAGCCGCGCCGGCCGGTCCGCCGGCCGGCCGACACCGAGGCACCCGACGACGCGCGGGTCTTCGGCGGCAGCGACGACGGCGAGGCGCGCAGCGAGGTGTTCGTGGGCCGGGAGGACCACGCCGAGGCCCGGCGCTGAGCGCGTACCCGATCGGAGCCCCCGGCCGTCCGCGCGGCGCCGGGGGTTCCGCGCGCCCGGTGGGGTCCGTGACCCCGGCGCCGCCCGGCGCGTTGTCCCGGCAGGGACGGTACGCGGCGGGTCGGGCCGTTCGCGGAGTCTCGGGCCGAGTGGGTTTGATCGGCGGTGTTCCGGGGGACCTGCTGCCCACGCCCCGGACTCCGGCCGCCCGACGCCGGGCTCCGGCGACGCGCGGCCGGGCCGACCGGCCGCTCCGCGCAGGATTGACGGGCGGCGACTCCGGGCATACAGCGCGGTGATGACGAAAGGAGGACAGCATGGCTGACGTCGCGAGTCGCAGCGCGTCCCAGACCGGGCACGAGCCGTCCACCGCCGAACTGGTGCAACGGGCCACCGAGCAGGTCACCCGCCTGATGCGGGACGAACTGGCCCTGGCCCGGGCGGAGCTGACCCAGAAGGGCAAGCACGCCGGGATCGGGATCGGTCTGTTCGGCGGCGGCGGGGTGATGGCGCTCTACGGCGCCGGCGCGCTCGTCGCCACCGTGATCCTGCTGCTGGCGCTTGTCATGCCCGCGTGGCTGGCCGCCCTGATCGTGGCGGTGGCGTTGTTCCTGCTCGCCGGGATCCTGGCGCTCGTGGGCAAGAAGCAGGTCAGCCGTGCCGTCCCGCCGGTGCCGGAGGCGGCGGTCCGCAGTGTCCGCGCGGACGTCGACACGGTCACCGCCGCGGTGAAGGACGGGAGGCGGGCATGAGCGGCAACGGAACCGGCAACGGGTCGGGGGATGTGGCGGCGCTCCGGGAGGAGATCCGCCGGACCCGGGTGGAACTCGGTGAGACGATGGAGCTGCTGGCGGCCCGGGCCGATCCGAAGGCGCTGGTGCGGCACTCCGCCGAGCAGGCCAAGGCGCGGATGCGCGAGCAGGCGGCGCTTACCGTGGCGCGGGCGCGCGGGCGGGCGGCGGAGCGGGTCCGGCTGGTCCGGGCGCAGGCGCACGGCTCCGGCGGCGCGGTCGGGCGCAGCCCGGTGCCGTGGGCGGCGGTCGCGGCCGGCGCGGTGGCGACCGTGGTGGTGCTGTTGGTGATCCGAGGGAGGCGCAGGTGAGCGGCAGGATCGGCAAGGCGGCGTACCGGCCGGTGGGCGTGCTGCTCGGCCTGGCCGCCGGTGCGGTCGCGGGCATGGTCTTCCGGCAGGTCTGGAAGCTGGCGGCGGGCGACGACGACGCGCCGAGCGCCACCGACGAGGACCGGCACTGGGGCGAGGTGATCGCCGCCGCGGCCCTCCAGGGGGCGATCTTCTCGGCGGTCCGCGCGGCCGTGGACCGGGGCGGCGCGGTCGGCGTACGGCGGCTGACCGGGCACTGGCCGGACTGATCAGATACGGATATTGACCCCTTTCCCACACCGTGGGGGAGGGGTCCTCCGCGTGATCCCGGGCAAGCTTCAGGTCACATGTCGGAGAATTTCGTCCGGTAGGCTGTGCGAAGTTTTTGCGTACGTGGTTTGCTTTCTCACGCTGTTGCGAGACGCGTGGGTTGAGAGACGTTCCCCGCACGGGGGGCCACCTCAGGCGCCGCTGCTCGAAAACGGCCAATCGGCCGCACGGCGTGCTCGGCCGCCAGTTTTAGAAGGAGTTGCACATGGCGCAGGGAACCGTGAAGTGGTTCAACGCTGACAAGGGCTTCGGCTTCATCACCGTCGACGGCGGGGGTGCTGACGTGTTCGTCCACTTCTCGGCCATCCAGTCCAGCGGCTACCGCTCGCTGGAGGAGAACCAGCGGGTGGAGTTCGAGATCGCCCAGGGTCAGAAGGGTCCGCAGGCCGAGCAGGTCCGCCCCATCTGAGCTGACGGAGCGCCGGCCGGGCGGGTCGGCGCGCGAAGCCCCGCATCCCACCGGGAGGCGGGGCTTCTCCATGCGCCGGCCCGCGAAGGTTCAGCGGCGTGCCCGCATGCCCCACCAGAGCGCGACGAGTCCGATCAGGACGAGCGCCGGGCCGACCACCGTCCAGATCCGCTCGTCGGTAAGCGCGCTGCCCTCGACGTAGCCGAGCCCCAGCACGGTCCAGAGCGCACCGAGCACCACGGCCACCAGCCCCATGGTGAGCCGGAACCAACCCCTCATCGCGTCCCCTCCGCCGACGTACGCCCCGATCCAGCATGCCCGCCGGCGCGCGACGCCTGTGACGCCGCGCCGGCGGGCCGGGTCGGACCGGTCACCACCGGTCGTGCACCCGCGGCCGGATCAGCTCGTCGTAGGTGGTCCGCACCGCGGTCAGCTCCGCCCCGGTCAGGGGCGGCTGGCCGGCCGCCTCGGCGTTGCGCCGCGCCTGCTCGGCGGAGCGGGCGCCGGGGATCACCACGGTCACGCCGGGCTGGTCGAGGATCCAGCGCAACGCGAACTGCGCCATGGTGCGGTCGTCGCCGTGCAGCGGCGCGAGCCGGCGCACCGCGGCCAGGCCGAGGTCGTAGTCGACGCCGGCGAACGTCTCGCCGACGTCGAACGACTCGCCGTGCCGGTTGAAGGTGCGGTGGTCGTTCGCCGGGAACGTGGTGTGCTCGTCGTACCGGCCGGAGAGCAGGCCGCTTGCCAGCGGCACCCGGGCGATGATGCCCACGCCGGCCGCCGCGGCGGCCGGCAGCACCGCGTCCAGCGGCTTGTGCCGGACCGCGTTGAGGATGATCTGCACGCTTGCCACGCCGGGTCGGGCGATGGCGGTGAGCGCCTGGTCGCAGGTCTCCACGCTCACCCCGTATCCGGCGACGCGCTCCTCGGCGACGAGCGTGTCCAGGGCGTCGAAGACCCGGTCGTCGGCGAAGACCGCGGTGGGCGGGCAGTGCAGTTGCACCAGGTCGAGCGTGTCGACGCCGAGGTTGGCCCGGGACCTGTCGGTCCAGGCCCGGAAGTTGTCGAGCGTGTACGCCTCAGGCGTCTGCGGCACCCGGCGGCCCATCTTGGTGGCCACGGTCAGCCCGTGCCCCGGGCGGGAGCGAAGGAACCGCCCGATGAGCTGCTCGCTGCGGCCGTCGCCGTACACGTCCGCGGTGTCCAGGAAGGTGACCCCGGCGTCCACCGCGGCGGCCAGCACGTCGAGCGCCGCGTCCTCGCTGACGTCGCCCCAGTCGGCGCCGAGCTGCCAGGCGCCGAGTCCGATGATGCCGACGTGCCGGCCGAGCCGGTCGAAGTTGCGCTGTTCCATCCGGTCGAGCCTAGTGAGCGGGTTGCCGGTTCGCGCGCCGGGCCGTACCGTCTCTAACAAGACGTACGTACGGTTTGGAGAATGCCATGTGGGATCCGAGCACCTACCTGCGCTACGGCGACGAGCGCTCCCGACCCTTCCACGACCTGCTCGCCCGGGTCGGCGCCGAACGCCCGCGCGCCGTGGTCGACCTCGGCTGCGGGCCCGGCACACTCACCGCCACGCTTGCCCACCGCTGGCCCGGCAGCCGGATCACCGGCCTGGACTCCTCGCCCGAGATGATCACGCGGGCCGCCGCCCTGGACGCCCCGGTCACCTTCGGCGTGTGCGACGTCCGCGACTGGCGGCCGGCCCCAGACGTGGACGTGCTCGTCGGCAACGCGGTGCTCCAATGGGTGCCCGAGCACCGCGACCTGCTCGCCCGCTGGGCCACCGAGCTGCCACCCGGCGCGTGGCTGGCGTTCCAGGTGCCGGGCAACTTCGCCGCGCCGTCGCACCTGGCGTTGCGCGAGGTCGCCGGGCGGGGCCGCTGGCGCGAGCCGCTCACCGGGCTGCTGCGTGAGGCCCCGGTCGACGACCCGGTCGACTACGCCACGCTGCTGACCGGGGCGCACTGCGCGGTCGACGCCTGGGAGACTACCTACGTGCACCTGCTGCCGGCCGCCGGCGGCGACCACCCGGTGCTGGCCTGGATGGAGGGCACGGCCCTGCGTCCGGTCCGCGCCGCGCTGGACGCCGCCCGCTGGGCCGACTTCCGCGCCGAGCTGGGCGCGGAGCTGGCCGAGGCGTACCCGGTGCGGCAGGGTCAGGTGCACTTCCCGTTCCGCCGGATCTTCGTGGTGGCCCGCGCCGGCGCCCGCGCAGAGGAGAACCCGTGACCGACCTGCCCACCTTCATCGCCGGACTGCCCAAGGTGGAGCTGCACGTGCACCACGTCGGCTCCGCCTCGCCCCGGATCGTCGCCGAGCTGGCGGCCCGGCACGAGGGACGCAGCCCCGTCCCGGCCGACCCCGAGGCGCTCGCCGACTACTTCGCGTTCCGCGACTTCGCCCACTTCGTCGAGGTCTACCTGAGCGTGGTGGACCTGATCCGGGACGCCGACGACGTCTGGTTGCTCACCCACGAGGTGGCCCGCGAACTGGCCCGCCAGCAGGTCCGGTACGCCGAGCTGACCGTCACGCCCTACTCGCACGTGCACCGCGGCATCCCCGCGCCGGCGTTCTGCGAGGCGATCGAGGACGCCCGCAAGCGGGCCGAGGCCGACTTCGGCATCGCGCTGCGCTGGTGCTTCGACATCCCCGGCGAGGCCGGGCTGCCGGCCGCCGAGCAGACCCTGCGGATCGCGCTCGACGAACGGCCGGACGGGCTGATCAGCTTCGGCCTCGGCGGCCCCGAGATCGGGGTGCCCCGGCCCCAGTTCAAGCCGTACTTCGACCAGGCCCGGGCGGCCGGGCTGCGCTCGGTGCCGCACGCCGGCGAGACCACCGGCCCGGAGACGATCTGGGACGCGCTGCGCGACCTGGGCGCCGAGCGGATCGGCCACGGCATCTCCGCCGCGCTCGACCCGGCGCTGCTGGCCCACCTCGCCGAACGGCGGATCCCGCTCGAGGTCTGCCCGACCTCGAACGTGCGGACCCGGGCGGTGGCCAGCCTCGACGAGCACCCGCTGCCGCAACTGGTCGCCGCCGGCGTCCCGGTCAGCATCAACTCCGACGACCCGCCGATGTTCGGCACCACGCTCAACGACGAGTACGCGGTCGCCGCCCGGCTGCTGAACCTCGATGCGGGCGGGGTGGCCGCGCTGGCCCGGGACGCGGTGGCCGCCGCGTTCCTGGCGCCGGCCGAGGCGGCCCGGATCAGCGCCGAGATCGACGCGTACCTGACGACCGGCTGACACTGACACCGAGAGCGGCGCGCGACGGGAGCGAGGTGTGGGGGGACCGAACTCCCGCCGCGCGCACGGATCCGACGGCCGGAAGATGTTACGGGGCGTCCCGGCCGACGGAACTGATGGGTTCTGTCGGAGATCCTGACATTCCGCGCCGTCGCGCAGGCCGTCGTTAAAAGAGTCCTAAGGAGAACTTGCGCCGGCCCACAGCCACGGCGTCAGCGCGGACGCGGCCAGCGCCGCCCGGCACGCGGCTCCCGGGCCTCCCGGGCCATCCGGCCGACCAGCCCGAACCGGTTCACCTGACGGGGCGCCGCGTCCGGATCGGCAAGCAGCATCACCACGCTGGCCCCGCCGAGCCGGGCGCGGTCCAGGCTCACCGAACCGTTCGCCTGCAACGCGACGCGCTTGGCGATGTCCAGCCCCAACCCGGTGGAGCCCTGGTCGCTCTCGCCCCGGCGCAGGGCCCGGTCCGGGTTGGCGATGCCCGGCCCGGCGTCGTCGATCCGGATCGCCACCCAGCCGTCCCGGCGGCTCACCGCCACTTCGAACGCGGTGCCCTGCGGCGTGTAGCGGAAGACGTTGCCGATCACCGCGTCCAGCGCGGCGGCCAACTCGGCCCGGGGCACCGGCGCGGGGATCCGTAGCTGCGCCCCCACCACCCGGTGCGGCCGGTTCTGGTCGCCGGCAAGCGCCGACCAGAAGACCATCCGGTCCCGGACCACCTCGCTGACGTCGCAGGACGCCGGCGCCGTCTCCTGGCTGACCGCCTTGCGGGTCGTCTTGATGAGTTGGTCGACCTCGCCCTCAAGCGTGACGATGGCCTGCCGGATCCGCCGGATGCCGCGCCGCCGGTCCAGCTCCGCCTCGCTGAACGTGCCGATGCTCGTGTCGTCGGACTCCAGGGCCTCCGCGTCCAGCCGCAGCGCGGTCAACGGGGTACGCAGCCGGTGCGACAGGTCGGCGACCAGCTCGTGCTCGTCGGCGCGGAGCGCCACCAACCGTTCCGCCATCCGGTTGAACGCGTGCCCGGCCTCGGCCAGCTCCCGCGGGCCGCCCGGCTCCACCCGTACGCCCAACTCGCCGTCGCCCACCGCGAGGGCCGCCTTGACCAGGTCGCCGGTGGCGTCCACGGCCCGGGCCGCCACCCGGTCCACCACGATCACCGCGGCGCCGACCAGGGCCATCGCCACCGCGAGCAGCAGCAGCCACCGCCCGCCGGAGCCGGCGTCGAGCACCCTGTCGGGTACGAAGACCTCCACCACGGCCACCCGGTCACCGAGCACCACCGGGTCCAGCCGCAGCACCCCACCGTCCACCTCGGTCACCACCGAGCGCCGTTGGGCGGCGGCGTCGGCAAGCGCGGACTCGTCGGCGCGACCGGCCGACTCGTCGGCGCCGACGCCGTGCACCACCGGACGCAGCGCCGGGTCGTCACCGCTTGCCGCCACCGCCCGCTTGACCACCTCCGGGTCGGTGCTGACCGCAAGCGCGCCGGTCACCAGCGCGCCGCGCCGGGCGGCGTCGGACAGCTTCTCCTCGCGGGACTGGTCGGACAGCGTGAGGCCGAGCGGAATGAGGAAGGCGAACGCGACCAGGCTGCACATGCCGGCGGTGAGCCAGGCCAGCACCGGCCTCAGTCCGGCGCCACCAGCCGGAAGCCGACCCCCCGCACGGTGCGCAGGTAGCGTGGTTTCGCCGCGGACTCGCCCATTTTGCGGCGGAGCCAGTACAGGTGAACGTCGATGGTCTGGTCCTCGCCGACCGATGGCTGCCGCCATACCTCCTCCAAGAGCTCCCGCCGGGACACTACCCGGCCGGGACGAGCGGCGAGATACGCCAGCAGGTCGAATTCCTTGCGGGTCAGGGCCAGGGCCTCCCCGTCCAGCACCGCGCTGCGCTCACCCACGTCCACCCGCAGGCCGCCGACCGTGTGCACGGCCGGTTGCACGGTACGGCTGGCCCGACCGGCCCGGCGCAGCACGGTGGTGATCCGGGCATCCAGGTGCGCGCCGGTGAACGGCTTGACCATGTAGTCGTCGGCGCCGGCCCGCAGCAACCGGACCACCGACTGCTCGTCGTCGCGGGCGGTGGCGATGATGATCGGCACGTCGGTGATGCCCCGCAGCATGCGCAGCGCGTCCGAGCCGTCCAGGTCCGGCAGGCCCAGGTCGAGCACCACCAGATCGGGCGTCTCCGCGGCGACCCGGCGTAACGCGTCCAACGCCGTGCCCACCGCGTGCACCGCGTGGCCCCGGTCGGTGAGCGACCGCAGCATCGCGCCACGCACGACGTGGTCGTCTTCGACCAGCAGGACGGTTGCCACGTCAGCACCGTACTCGGCGTGGCAAGTCGATCGCGTTGCGGCGGTCCGGCGAACGCGGCAAGCTGGAACGGCGATGACGTTCATCCTCTTTCCCGACACCCGCCTGACGTTCGCCCGCGACGCGCTGGCCGGCCTGTCGGTGGGCGACGCCCTCGGCTCCCAGTTCTCCGTCCCCGGCCGGCGCCCCGCCGACCTCGCCGCAGGGCGGCTGCCGGCGCCACCCTGGGAGTGGACCGACGACACCGAGATGGCCTGCTCCGTGGTGGCCGAGCTGGCCTCCGGCGACCGGGTCGACCGGGACCGGCTGGCGCTGGCCTTCGCCGAACGCTACGAGCCCCGCCGGGGATACGGCCCCGGCGCGGTGACCGTCCTGCGGCTGATCCGCGCCGGCACGCCGTGGCCGGTGGCCGCCGCGTCGGCGTTCGACGGGCAGGGCTCCCTCGGCAACGGCGCGGCCATGCGGGTGGCTCCGCTCGGGGCCTGGCACGCCGACTCCATCCGGCGCGCCGCCGAGCAGGCCCGCGCCTGCGCCGAGGTGACCCACGCCCACCCGGAGGGCATCGCCGGCGCGGTGGCCGTGGCGGTGGCCGCCTCGCTGGCCGCCCGGGCCCGCCTCGACGGCGACCGGCCCGAGCCGCCCCGCCTGCTCGGCGCCGTGGCCGGCGCGCTCGACCCGGCCGGCGAGGTGCACCGGGGCGTACGCCGGGCCGCCGCGCTGCTCGGTCACCCGACCGGCGAGGTGGCCGACGCGGTGGGCAACGGCTCGCGGGTCACCGCGCCGGACACCGTCCCGTTCACGCTCTGGGTCGCCGCCACGCTGCTGCACGACTACCCGGCCGCGATCCGCGCCTGCGTGGAGGCGGGCGGCGACGTCGACACCACGGCGGCGATCGTCGGCGGGATCGTGGCCGCGTACACAGGTGTCGGCACCCCCGGCGGCGTCCCCGAGGGCTGGCTCACGGCCCGCGAGCCACTGCCGACCTGGCTCACCACCCCCACCCCCTGACGCCCCCCACCCCACCCCACCCCGCCCCCGCCCCGCCCCCGCCCCGCACTCCAAAGTCCTTGGTCAACTCACGCCATGGTTCCCGGCCCGCGGCGATCATGAAGTTGGCCGGGGCAAAACGGTCGATCAGTGCTGTCAACTTCATGATCACCCGGCGTGGCCCATGTAAAGGCGGCACCAACCGAGATCTTGGAGGCAAATGGCCCCTGGAGGGGCGTTTTGCTTCCAAGATCTCTGGCGTAGGCCTGAGGGCGGATCCCGCCGGCGCTCCCGGTGTTCATGATGTCGGCGGTGCAGGGTGCGGGCACTCGGAGACGGCCGTGTGGCATGAGTCGAACGCTCTCCTGCGAGGACTCGTCTTCGTCGTCGATCGCAAGTGATCATGTGCGCGACCGTGCAGCCCCGGTGGAGACAGGCTCGTCGGCGGGAGCACGCTTGCCCGACGCGGTCGCCTGGGACGCGTGGCCGTCACCGGGGGAGTCGTCGTCGGGGGCGCGATCGGCGGAGGCGGCGGGGGCGGGGGCGGGGGCGGGGGCGTCGAAGACGGAAGAGGAGGCAGCGGCGGGGGCGGCGGAGTCGGTGGGGTCGGTGGGGCCGGGGTCGGACGGGAGCGCCAGCGTGGTGCGCCTGCGACGGCTGAGCAGCCAACCGATCGCGGCGCCGCCGGTCAGGCCGGCGAGCAGGCCGCCACCGAGCAGCAGGTCCGCGCTCGGCCCGTCGTCGGCCGCGGGCGCCGTGGCGGTGACCTCGCCCGGTCCCGTGCCGCCCTGGGCGTCACCCGGAGCGCCGTGGCCGCCGTGGCCTCCGTCGGCCGCGCCGGCGTCGCCGCCGTGCGTGGCGGTGCCCGGCAGCGGCGGCAGCAACGGCACCGTCGGCGCCGGGTGCGCGCCGCCGGTCGGGTCCGTCCAGCGGACCACCGTGCCGTCGGCGTACGTCTGCACCACGCTGAAGGTGAGCAGGTCGGTGGCCGGCATCGGCCCCATGCCCAGCGGCAGCCGGGCCGCGCCGGTGCCGCCGCCGGGCACCCGCAGCCAGGTCACGGCCTCGGTCACCTGGTTCAGTTCGGAGGTGTGGATGCCCGCCACCGGCTGGTCCAGATCGCGGGTGGTGATGGTCGGCGCCCAGTCCGGCACGGACAGCGGGTAGACCTCGCCGATCGGGGCGTCCGCCGGCATGGTCAGCTCGATCTTCGTGGTCCGGGTCCCGGGTCGGTCCGCGGGCACCACCACTGACAGTTCGATCGCGTCGCCCTGGTGCACCTCGCCGGGGGAGGTCGTCACGGTCACGCCGGCGGCGCTGGCCGGGCCCGGCCACACCACGGCTCCGGCGAGTGCGGCGGCCAGCAGCGACGCCGCCCACCGGCCCTGACGGGTCATCCTCATGGTCGTCCCCATCCTTCTCGACTGGGGTCGGTACCGGCTCCGGCCCCACCTGGTAGTTCGGTCCCGGCGGCGGAAAGGTTCAACGCCTGGCGGAACTCGTGCCGGGCGGGGCCCGGCGTCGGCGGCGGCGCGGGTCCGGGCGACCGATAGCATCGCAGGGGCCGGTCTCACCGGCAGATCCGTACCGTCGACGACAGGAGTCACCGTGTCCGCACCCCGTACCCCCGTCGTGGCCGACCCCGTCGTCGTCGCCGCCGGGACCACGGCGGCCGACGCGGTGGCCGCGGCCGGCCTGCCCACCACCGGGCCGAAGGCGATCGTGGTGGTCCGCGACCCGCGGGGGCAGCTCCGCGACCTGGACTGGACGCCGGCCGAGGAGACCACTGTCGAGCCGGTGGCGCTGAGCAGCCCGGCCGGCCTGGAGGTGCTGCGTCACTCCACCGCGCACGTGCTGGCGCAGGCCGTGCAGGACGTCTTCCCGGACGCGAAGCTCGGCATCGGCCCGCCGATCGAGAACGGCTTCTACTACGACTTCGACGTCGACAAGCCGTTTCAGCCGGAGGACCTGGCGAAGCTCGAGAAGCGGATGCAGGAGATCGTCAAGTCCGGCCAGCGGTTCCGCCGCCGCCGCTTCGCCAACCTGGACGAGGCCCGCGCCGAGCTGGCCGCCGAGCCGTTCAAGCTGGAGCTGATCGAGGTCAAGGGCGAGGGGCTGGACTCCTCCGAGGTGATGGAGGTGGGCGGCGGTGAGCTGACCATCTACGACAACCTCGCCGCGACCGAGGAGAAGGTCTGCTGGTCGGACCTGTGCCGCGGCCCGCACCTGCCGAACACCCGGCTGATCGGCGCGTTCAAGCTGATGCGCTCGGCCGCCGCCTACTGGCGCGGGTCGGAGAAGAACCCGCAGCTCCAGCGGGTCTACGGCACCGCCTGGCCGACCCGGGACGAGCTGAAGGCGTACCTGAAGTTGTTGGAGGAGGCCGCGCGGCGCGACCACCGCAAGCTCGGCGCGGACCTCGACCTGTTCAGCTTCCCCGACGAGATCGGCTCCGGCCTGCCCGTCTTCCACCCCAAGGGCGGCGTGCTCAAGCGGGTGATGGAGGACTACGTCCGCACCCGCCACATCGAGGAGGGCTTCCAGTACGTCGGGACGCCGCACATCTCCAAGGAAGGTCTCTTCCACACCTCGGGACACCTGCCCTATTACAAGGACACGATGTTCCCGCCGATGGAGATGGAGGGCAGCGACTACTACCTCAAGGCGATGAACTGCCCGATGCACAACCTGATCTACCGGTCGCGCGGGCGGTCCTACCGGCAACTGCCGATCCGGCTGTTCGAGTTCGGGTCGGTCTACCGGTACGAGAAGTCGGGAGTGGTCCACGGGCTGACCCGGGTGCGCGGCTTCACCCAGGACGACTCGCACTCCTACTGCACCCGGGAGCAGGCGCCGGCCGAGATCAAGCACCTGCTGGGCTTCGTGCTGAGCCTGCTGCGTGACTTCGGCATCGACGACTTCTATCTGGAGCTGTCCACCCGTGACGACAGCCGGCCGGACAAGTTCGTCGGCACCGACTCCGACTGGGCGACGGCGACCGAGGTGCTGGAGCGGTGCGCGCTGGAGACCGGCCTGGACCTGGTCCCCGACCCGGGCGGCGCGGCGTTCTACGGCCCGAAGATCTCGGTGCAGGCCAAGGACGCCATCGGCCGCACCTGGCAGATGTCGACGATTCAATACGACTTCAACCAGCCGAAGGGCTTCGGGCTGGAATACCAGGCCGCCGACGGCACCCGGCAGCAGCCGGTGATGATCCACTGCGCCAAGTTCGGTTCCATCGAGCGGTTCATCGGCGTGCTCACCGAGCACTACGCGGGCGCGTTCCCGGCCTGGCTCGCGCCGGTGCAGGTGGTCGGCATCCCGATCCGCGACGCGCACGGCGACTACCTGGAGGAGTTCGCGGGGACGCTGCGCCGGCACGGGATCCGGGCCGAGGTCGACCTGGGCGACGACCGGATGCAGAAGAAGATCCGCAACGCCCAGCAGCAGAAGATCCCGTTCATGGTGATCGCCGGCGACGACGACGTGGCCGCCGGCACGGTCTCCTTCCGCTACCGGGACGGCTCGCAGCGCAACGGGGTGCCGCTGGCCGAGGCGGCGGCACACATCCGCGAGGTGGTCGAGTCCCGCACCAACAGCGCTCCCACCGCCGAGGTGTAAGGCGGGGCCCCCGCTTAACGCCTCCGGTATAGGTACGCCACCCGCTTGCCCGGGTGGCGCGGTTCGGCGGGGAGATGGCGCGGATCGTAGGATCGCCTCTGTGACAGGGGTGGAGCGGCACGCGGACGATGGCCTGGCGGACGGGCTGGAACGGCTCTGGACGCCGCACCGGATGACCTACATCTCCGGCGAGGACCGGCCCGAGGGCGGGTACGAGAAGCCGACCGGCTGCCCGTTCTGCCTGGCCCCGGGCCGCCCGCCGGAGGAGAGTCTGGTGGTCGCCCGGGGCGGGCACGTGTTCGCGGTGCTCAACCTGTATCCGTACAATCCCGGCCACCTGCTGGTCTGCCCCTACCGGCACGTGGCCGACTACACCGAGCTGGACGCGCCGGAGACGGCCGAGCTGGCCGCGTTCACGAAGGACGCCATGCGGGTGGTCCGGCGGGTGTCCAGCGCGCACGGGTTCAACCTGGGCATGAACCAGGGTGGCGTGGCCGGCGCGGGCATCGCCGCGCACCTGCACCAGCACGTGGTGCCCCGCTGGGGCGGGGACGCCAACTTCATGCCGGTTATCGGCCGCACCAAGGTGCTGCCGCAACTGCTCACCGACACCCGCGACCTGTTCGCGAAGGCCTGGCCGGCCTGACCGGAGCGGGCCGCCGCGACAGCCCCCCGACAGTACGATCTTGCGCATGGCCCTGCTGCATCGCGCGGAACTGCGCCCCTCGAAGCTGGAACTGCTCGTCGACTGGCTGCCCGGCCGGTCGTGGTTCGCTGGCGACGCCGGCGCTCCGGTCACCCGGCAGGCCGCCTACCGGTTCGACGACCCGGCCGGCGCGGTCGGCATGGAGACGCTGCTCGTGCGGGCCGGCGAGGGGCCGGTGCTCCAGGTGCCGCTTACCTACCGGGGCACCCCGCTGGCCGGCGCGGACCGGTTCCTGGTCGGCACCGTGGAGCACTCGGTGCTGGGCCGCCGCTGGGTGTACGACGCCACCGGCGACCCGGTCTACCCGCCGGCGCTGGCCGCCGCGGTGCTCGCCGACGCCGGCCAGGCGGAGGAATACTTCGAGGTCGACGGCGAGCGGCAGGTGCGTGAGCCGAGCATGTCCCTGTCCGGCAGCCGCACCGGGCGGGCGTTGCCGGCCGGCCCGGTCGACGAGGTGGTGGACGGCGACCCGACGCTGATCCGGGCCGGGGATGTCGAGTTGGCCCTGGTCCGGCGGCCCGTCCCGGCCGAGGTCCCCGCCGAGGTCACGGCCGACGTCACGGCCGTGGGCCGGCTCACCGGCGCCTGGCCGGGGCAGGACGCGCCGGTGCTGCTGGCGTACGTCCGCTGACCCTCCGCGCCGGCCCTCGGCACCGGGGGTGACGATCCCGCACGCGGGTGCCGGGAAGGTGACAGGATGCGGCGATGGCAGTCAGCACGCGGTCGCTGGGCCGAAGCGGCATCGAGGTGAGTGCCCTCGGCATGGGGTGCTGGGCGATCGGCGGCCCGTGGGCCGAGGGCGCCCGCCCACTGGGCTGGGGGGCGGTCGACGACGACGAGTCGGTGCGGGCGGTCCGCCGCGCACTCGACCTCGGGGTGACGCTCTTCGACACCGCCGACACGTACGGGGCCGGGCACGGCGAGCGGGTGCTGGGGCGGGCCCTGGCCGGCCGGCGCGACGAGGCGGTGGTCGCCACCAAGTGGGGCTACACGTTCGACGAGCGCAGCCGGCAGGCCACCGGGGAGAACGCCTCGCCGCAGTACCTGCGGCGGGCGGTGGTCGACTCGTTGCGCCGGCTGGACACCGACCGGATCGACCTCTATCAGCTGCACCTGGGTGACCTGCCGCTGCCCCGCGCCGAGGCGCTGGTCGGCACGCTCGACGACCTGGTCGCCGACGGCCTGATCCGGGCGTACGGGTGGAGCACCGACCGGACCGACCGGGCCGCCGCGTTCGCCCAGGTCGCCAAGGGCACAGCCGCCGTGCAGCACGCGCTGTCGGTGCTCCGGGACGCCCCGGCCATGCTTGCCGCCTGCGACAAGCACGACCTGGCCAGCCTGGCCCGGGGACCGCTCGGGATGGGGCTGCTCACCGGCAAGTACACGCCGGAGTCGACGCTGCCCCGCGACGACGTACGCGGTCTCGCGCCGAACTGGCTGGAGTGGTTCCGCAGCGGCCGGCCGGCCCCGGAGTGGCTGCGCCGGGTGGCCGCCGTCCGGGGCGCGCTCACCGCCGACGGTCGCACCCTGGCGCAGGGCGCGCTCGGCTGGATCTGGGCGCGCAGCGACCGGGCCGTGCCGATCCCCGGTGCCCGCACGGTCGCCCAGGTCGAGGAGAACGCCGCCGCGCTGGCCCGGGGCCCGCTCGAACCGGACCACTTCGCCGAGGTGGAGCGGCAGCTCGCGGCGGTCCGCTCGGCCGCCCGCCGGGACGCCGACCGCCCCCACTGGCCGATGCCCCCGATCCCCGCCGTCCGCCCCTGACACCGGGTCAGGGGTGGGTCGTGGCCTCCTTGCGGGCCTGGTCAGCCAGGTGGGTGGGCATGGGGTCGTGGCGGGCGAACTCGCGCCGGAACGTGCCGGTGCCGGCGGTCATCGCGCGCAGTTCCACCGCGTACCTCAGCAACTCGGTGGCGGGCACCTCGGCGCGGACCACGGTGCGGCCCTCGGCGTCCGGGTCCGGCTCGGTGCCGAGCACCCGGCCGCGCCGGCCGGACAGGTCGCCCATGACCGCGCCGACGGAGGAGTCGGGGATCCGGACGATGATCTCGTCGACCGGCTCCAGCAGCGTCGGCTGCGCCTTCTCGGCGGCGTCGCGCAGCGCCAGCGCGCCCGCGGTCTGGAACGCGGCGTCGGACGAGTCGACGCTGTGCGCCTTGCCGTCGACGAGCGTCACCCGCAGGTCGACCACCGGGTGGCCGGCGACCAGGCCGCGTTCCATCTGCGCCCGGACGCCCTTCTCCACCGACGGGATGTAGTTGTGCGGGACCGCGCCGCCGACCACCCGGTCGACGAACTCGAAGCCGGCGCCCCGGGGCAGCGGCTCCACCTCGATGTCGCAGACGGCGTACTGGCCGTGGCCGCCGGACTGCTTGACGTGCCGGCCGTGGCCCCGGGCGGCGGCGGTGAACGTCTCGCGCAACGCCACCCGCACCGGCTCGGTGTCCAGCTCGACGCCGCCGCCGCGCAGCCGGTCGAGGACCACGTCGGCGTGCGCCTCGCCCATGCACCAGAGCACCAGTTGGTGGGTTTCCGGGTTGCGTTCCAGCCGTAACGTCGGGTCGCCGGCGACAAGCCGGGACAGGTTGCGCGCCAGCGCGTCCTCGTCGGCCCGGCTGCGCGCCACGATCGCCACCGGCAGCAGCGGCTCCGGCATCTCCCAGGGCGCGATCAGCAGCGGCTCGTCCTTGGCGGAGACGGTGTCGCCGGTCTCCGCGCTGCCCGACTTGGTGATCGCGCAGAGGTCGCCGGCGACGCAGGCCGGCACCTCGCGCAGGGTCGCGCCGAGCGGGCTGTAGACGTGCCCGACCCGCTCGTCGGCGTCGTGGTCGGGGTGGCCGCGCTCGGCCAGCCCGTGCCCGGACACGTGGATCACCTGGTCGGGGCGGAGCGTGCCGGAGAAGACCCGGACCAGCGAGACCCGCCCGACGTGCCGGTCCACTGTCGTCTTGACCACCTCGGCGACGAGCGGGCCGTCCGGGTCGCAGGTGAGCGGCGGGCGGGGCGAGCCGTCGAGGCCGGTGACCGCCGGCAGGTCGTGCTCCGGCGGCGACGGGAACGCCGCGACCAGGCCGTCGAGCAGCGCGTCCAGGCCGACGCCGGTCTCCGCGCAGACCGGCACCACCGGGTAGAAGTGGCCGCGGGCGACAGCCGTCTCCAGGTCGGTGATGAGCACCTCGGGGTCGATCTCCTCGCCGCCGAGGTAGCGGTCCATCAGGGTTTCGTCCTCGCTCTCCGCGATGATCCCCTCGATCAGCTCGTCCCGGGACTCCTGGATGGCCGGCAGGTGCTGCGGGTCCGGCTCGCGCACCGCCGGCGGCAGCCCGGCGGAGTAGTCGAACACGCGGCGGGTGATCAGCCCCATCAGGCCGGCCACCGACTCGCCGTCGTCGCCGAGCATCGGCAGGTAGAGCGGGAGCACGTTGTCGCCGAAGACGCGCTGGCAGAGCGCCACCGCCTCGTCGAAGTCGGCGCGCGGGTGGTCCAGCCGGGACACCGCCACCGCGCGCGGCATGTCCACCGCGGCGCACTCCTCCCAGAGCGCGGCGGTCGCGGCGTCCATCCCGTCCACCGCGGAGACCACGAACAGCGCCGCGTCGGCGGCGCGCAGCCCGGCGCGCAGTTCGCCGACGAAGTCGCCGTAGCCGGGCGTGTCCAGAAGGTTGACCTTGACGTTGCGGTGGAGCAGCGGGGCGCAGGCCAGGCTCACCGAGCGCTGCTGGCGTACGGCCGCCGGGTCGTGGTCGCAGACGGTGGTGCCGTCGGTGACGGCGCCGGCCCGGCCGATCGTGCCGCTGGCCGCGAGCAGCGCCTCGACCAGGGTGGTCTTGCCGGCTCCGGAGTGCCCGACGAGCACCACGTTGCGAACCCTGCCGGGCTCGGTCACCACCGGCGCGCCGCCGGTGACACCCTTCTCGTGATTTTTCTGCGCCATCGCGGCGCACCTCCCTCAACCGGTGGTGGTGGCGACCGCCGCGGGCGACGGGGGAGCGGACCCCGGTGGGCGCCGCGGCGATATCTTCCGGTGGTCCCCCGCGGGACGGGCACGGGGACCGGTGGTGCGGTGAGCTGGCTCACCCTCACGCTCGATCTCACACCCGCGCCGGTGCCGGCACAAGGCCCGCCGGGCGGGTCGCACGCCCGGCTGTGTCCCCGGCCGCTGCCGGCCGTTATCGTGGGACCGCCATGGCGAAGATCTTCCAAGTGACGGCCCGTGCGGGCATGACCCGCATCGTGGAGCCGATCGCGCGCGGACTGCTCCGCGCGGGTGTGTCCCCCAACGCGGTCACCGTGACCGGCACCGTCGGCGTGCTTGTCGGCGCGTTCGGCTTCGGCGCGCGTGGCCATCTGGTCGCCGGTGCGCTGATCGTCACGGTGTTCGCCCTCACCGACCTGCTCGACGGCACGATGGCCCGGATGAGCGGCGGCTCCACCCGGTTCGGGGCGTTCCTCGACTCGAGCATGGACCGGGTCGCCGACAGCGCGGTGTTCGGCGCGGTCGCCTACTGGCTGGCCACCCAGCACCAATACTCCGGGGTGGCCGCCGCGCTGCTCTGCCTGGCCGCCGGCGGGCTGGTCTCCTACGTCAAGGCCCGTGCCGAGGGGCTCGGCATGAGCGCCAACGTCGGCGTCGCCGAGCGCACCGAGCGGCTGCTCATCGTCGGCGTCGGCGGCGTGCTCACCGGTCTCGGCCTCGACCCGGCCCTGGAGGTCGCGCTCTGGCTGCTCGCCGCCGTCTCGATCTTCACGGTGGGGCAGCGGATGATCCACGTGTACCGGCAGGCCCAGCGGGTCGGCGCGGAGTGAATTTCACCGAGGCGGGCTTCGTCGCGGGCTGGCGCCTGATCCGCGCCCTGCCCCGGCCCGTCGCGGCCACGGCCTTCCGGGCGGGCGCCGACCGCGCCCACCGCCGCAACGGCGGGGGTACGCGTCGACTGCGCGCCAACCTGCGCCGGGTGGTCGGCCCGGAGCTGCCCGAGGCGGAGCTGGACGCGCTGGTCCGCGCCGGCCTGCGCTCGTACGCCCGCTACTGGCTGGAGGCGTTCCGGCTGCCGAGCCTGAGCCGGGCGGAGATCCTCGCCGGGTTCCGCCTCGGCGGCGCGGACCTGCTCGCCGCCGACGTGGCGGCTGGGCGGGGGGCCGTGGTGGCGTTGCCGCACGCCGGCAACTGGGACGCCGCGGGCGCCTGGGTGGCGGCCACCGGCTGGCCGATGACCACGGTGGCCGAGCGGCTTCCGGACGGCGTCTACGAGCGGTTCGTCGGGTTCCGGGAAGGGCTGGGGATGGAGATCCTGCCCAACCGCGGCGGCGCGCGGCCGGCGTTCGACGTGCTTGTGGACCGGCTGCGCGCCGGTTACGTGGTGCCGCTGCTCGCCGACCGGGACCTGTCCGCCCGGGGCGTGGAGGTGGACTTCTTCGGCGGCCGGACCCGGATGCCGGCCGGCCCGGCGCTGCTGGCGCTGCGCACCGGCGCGCCGCTCTACGTGGCGTCGATGTGGTACGAGCCGGACGCCGCCCACGCCTCGATCGCGGGTCCGCTGGAGCTGCCGGACCCGGACAGCGCACCGCTTGACGCCCGGGTCCGTGTGGTGACACAGCGGATTGCCGACGGACTGGCCACGGGCATCGCCCGGCATCCGCAAGACTGGCACATGTTGCAGCGGATGTGGCTGGACCAGGGGCCGGGCGGGGCGCCGACGTCGGCGCAGCCACCGGCCGCCACCGGGACGGTCTAGGGGGACGCCATGCGGATCGGCATCGTCTGCCCGTACTCCTTCGACATCCCGGGCGGGGTGCAGAACCACGTCATGGACCTGGCCGAGGCGCTGCTCGGGCTCGGCCACGAGGTGAGCGTGCTGGCCCCGGCCGACGAGGACGCGGCGCTGCCGCCGTACGTGGTGTCGGCGGGGCGGGCCGTGCCGCTGCCCTACAACGGGTCGGTGGCCCGGATCGCCTTCGGCCCGGTCTCCACCGCCCGGGTACGCAGGTGGATCAACCGCGGCGACTTCGACGTGCTGCACGTGCACGAGCCGCTCACGCCGAGCCTGTCGATGCTCGCGGTGCTCTGCGCCCGGGGGCCGGTGGTGGCCACCTTCCACACCGCGATGACCCGGTCCCGGGTGCTCTCCGCGGCGCAGGGCGTGCTGCAGATCCTCCTCGAACGGATCACCGCCCGGATCGCGGTGAGCGCGCTGGCCCGCAAGGTGCAGGTCGAGCACATGGACGGCGGCGCGGTGGAGATCCCCAACGGGGTGGCGGTGGCGAAGTTCGCCGGGGTGCCGCCACTGCCGGACTGGCCGGGGGAGTGCGCGCCGGGCCGCGGCGGCACGCTTGGTTTCCTGGGCCGGTTCACCGAGCCGCGCAAGGGCTTCCCGATCCTGTGCGAAGCGTTCGTCGCGCTCGCCCCGCGCCGTCCCGGGCTGCGCCTGCTGGTGGCCGGGCCGGGCGACGCCGACGAGTTGTACGGCCGGTTCCCGGCCGACCTGCGGGACCGGGTCACGTTCCTCGGTCTGGTCTCCGAGGCGGACAAGGCGCGCATGCTGCGCAGCGTGCACGTCTACGTCGCGCCGAACACCGGCGGGGAGTCCTTCGGGATGATCCTCACCGAGGCGCTCGCCGCCGGGACCACGGTGGTCGCCAGCGACCTGGACGCGTTCCGCCGGGTGCTCGACGGCGGCCGGGCCGGCCGGCTCTTCCCGACCGGGGACGCGGTGGCGCTCCGGGCCGCGCTGACCGAGCTGCTCGACGACGACGGCCTGCGGGCCGGGCTGACCGGCTGGGGCGACCAGGTGGCGGCAAATTTCGACTGGCCCGTGGTTGCCCGCCGCGTTCTGGAGGTATACGCAGCCGCGATCGAGGCCACCGACGGCCGGGTCATGGACCAGGAATGGGCGGGGCTGGGCTGACCAGGCCGGCCGGGATGAGGAGCAGCACTACGATGCCGGGCATGTGGTGGGTGGTGGGCGCGGTCCTGGCGGTCGGGCTGGTCTCGGCGTACCTCATCTGGACCGCCGGCCGGGTGCAGCGGCTGCAGATCCGCGCGGAGTCGGCGTCCCGCGCGCTGGAGGCGCACCTGCTGCGCCGCGCCGCCGCCGCCGCGGTCCTGGCCGAGCAGCGGTACGGCGTGGAGCTGTACGCGGCGGCCCGGATCGCGCTTGACGCCGTCCCGGAGGAGCGCGAGGCCGCCGAGAACGACCTCACCCGGCAGTTGCGCGCGGTGCGGCTGGACCCGGCGGACCCGGCCAGCGGCGCGGTGATCGCGGCCAGCCGGCGGTTGGCGCTGGCCCGGCAGGTGCACACCGACCTGGTCCGGGACGCCCGGTCGGCACGGGGCCGACCGGTGGTGCGGCTGTTCCGGATGGGGCGGGGGCGGGAGTGGCCCCGCTACTTCGACATCGACGACCCCACGGTGGTCCCGCGCGCGGACGTCACCACCGGTTGAGCGTGCCGGGGCCGTGACGGCGGCCACAGCGCAGTCCACCGGGGGGCCGATTGGCTGTCGGAGCGGCGTCGCGCCGGTCGTAGCATTCTGCGCAGCCACCGTCACAGCACGCCCGTCACAGCACGCCGAGGAGCGATGAACCGTGTCTGATTCCCCCGCCCCGACCACCGACGCCACCGTCGGCACCGCCCGCGTGAAGCGCGGCATGGCCGAGATGCTCAAGGGCGGCGTGATCATGGACGTGGTCACCCCCGAGCAGGCGAAGATCGCCGAGGACGCCGGCGCCGTGGCCGTGATGGCGCTGGAGCGGGTGCCCGCCGACATCCGCGCCCAGGGCGGCGTGTCCCGGATGAGCGACCCGGACATGATCGACGGCATCATCGCGGCCGTCTCCATCCCGGTGATGGCCAAGGCCCGGATCGGCCACTTCGTCGAGGCGCAGGTCCTCCAGGCGCTAGGCGTGGACTACGTCGACGAGTCCGAGGTGCTGACCCCGGCCGACTACGCCAACCACATCGACAAGTGGGCGTTCACCGTGCCGTTCGTCTGCGGCGCGACGAACCTGGGCGAGGCGCTGCGCCGGATCACCGAGGGCGCCGCCATGATCCGCTCGAAGGGTGAGGCGGGCACCGGGGACGTCTCCAACGCCACCACCCACATGCGGCGGATCCGGCAGGAGATCCGCCGGATCCAGACCCTGCCGGCCGACGAGCTGTTCGTCGCGGCGAAGGAGTTGCAGGCCCCGTACGAGCTGGTCAAGGAGGTCGCCGAGCGCGGCAAGCTGCCGGTCGTGCTGTTCACCGCCGGCGGCATCGCCACCCCGGCGGACGCGGCCATGATGATGCAGCTCGGCGCCGAGGGCGTCTTCGTCGGCTCGGGCATCTTCAAGTCCGGCAACCCGGCCCAGCGGGCCGCCGCGATCGTCAAGGCGACCACCTTCCACGACGACCCCGACGTGCTGGCGAAGGTGTCGCGCGGTCTGGGCGAGGCGATGGTGGGTATCAACGTGGACGAGATCCCCCAGCCCCACCGCCTGGCCGAGCGCGGCTGGTGAGGTGTAAGGCGGGGGCCCCGCTTAACGCTTTCGGTAGAGGCGGGGCCCCCGCTTAACACCCCCGGTTAAGCGGGGCCCCCGCCTAACACCGCAGCCCGAGAGGAGCGACGCGTGACCGTACCCGTGATCGGTGTGCTGGCCCTTCAGGGCGACGTGCGCGAGCATCTCGCGGCGCTTGCGGGCGTGGGCGCCGACGCCCGGCCGGTGCGCCGGCCGGGCGAGCTGGACGCGGTCGACGCCCTGGTGGTGCCCGGCGGCGAGTCGACCACGATCAGCAAGCTGGTGGACATCTTCGAGATGCGCGAGCCGATCGACAAGCGGATCGCCGGCGGCATGCCTGTCTACGGCTCCTGCGCCGGCATGATCATGCTGGCCACCGAGGTGCTGGACGGCCGCCCCGACCAGCGCGGCTTCGCCGGCATCGAGATGACCGTCCGGCGCAACGCGTTCGGCCGACAGGTCGACTCGTTCGAGGCGCCGGTGGCGCTCGCCGGGGTCGACGGCGAGCCGTTCCACGCGGTGTTCATCCGCGCGCCGTGGGTCGAGCGGGTCGGCGCGGGGGTCGAGGTGCTCGGCCGGGTGACCGACGGCCCGGCGGCCGACCGGATCGTCGCGGTCCGTCAGGGAAACCTGCTGGCCACCTCGTTCCACCCGGAGCTGACCGGCGACCTGCGCCTGCACCGCCTCTTCGTGGACCTGGTCCGGGCCGCCGCCTGACCGAGCGCCCGTGGGTGCCTGTCGGCCGTGGCCTCGGTAGGATTGCCGGGTTCGGCTCCGGCGGGGGTTGCCGACGCAGGGCGTGGATCACTTACGGAGGTATCAGATGTCCGGCCACTCAAAGTGGGCGACCACCAAGCACAAGAAGGCCGTGATCGACGCCAAGCGCGGCAAGATGTTCGCCAAGCTGATCAAGAACGTCGAGGTGGCGGCCCGCACCGGCGGCGGCGACCCGGCCGGCAACCCCACCCTGTTCGACGCCATCCAGAAGGCGAAGAAGAACTCGGTCCCGAACGACAACATCGACCGCGCGGTCAAGCGCGGCTCCGGCCTGGAGGCCGGCGGCGCCGACTGGCAGACCATCATGTACGAGGGTTACGGCCCGAGCGGCGTGGCGATGCTTATCGAGTGCCTCACCGACAACCGCAACCGCGCCGCCACCGAGGTGCGCACGGCGCTTACCCGCAACGGCGGCTCGCTCGCCGACGCCGGCTCGGTGTCGTACATGTTCTCCCGCAAGGGCGTGGTGATCGTGCCCAAGGCCGGCACCAGCGAGGACGACGTGATGATGGCCGTGCTGGACGCCGGCGCCGAGGAGGTCAACGACCTCGACGAGGCGTTCGAGGTGATCTCCGAGCCGGGCGACCTGCTCGCGGTGCGCACCGCCCTCCAGGACGCCGGCATCGAGTACGAGTCGGCCGAGTCCTCGCTCGTCCCCAGCGTGAACGTGCCGCTCGACGAGGACGGCGCGCGCAAGATCTTCAAGCTGATCGACGTGCTTGAGGACTGCGACGACGTGCAGAACGTCTACGCCAACTTCGACGTCTCCGACGAGGTCATGGCCGCGGTCGGCTGACCCGTGCGCCGGGTTCGGGCGCATGATCGACACCATCTCGGCGTAGTGGCGGTATCCCAGTCCCGGGATGCCGTCACTACGGCGTACTGGCGCGCGCCCTCGTCCCGGCCGGCGGACGGGCGGCCGACAGCCGCCGCAGGGCCGCCGGGCGGACGAAGATGGTCCGCCGCGTGACCGCGTCGCCGGCAACGTTCACCTCGTAGCCGTCAAACCAGGCCCACCCGTCGTACGTGGTCCAGTCGAGCGTCCGGATGACGCGGAACATGATCGGCCGGACGAACTGGACCGAGGCGGCCCGGGTGACGTGGAGCAGATCACCGGATCGCGGCGTCATCCGCGCTTCCGGTCCCGCCACACCCGCAGCGTCTCCACGGCCCGCGCGAGCCGTTCGCAACCCCCGTCGGGTCGGCACCGAGGACACACGGCCCGGTGGTGAAGGTCGATCACGTAGCTGGCCAGGATGACCGCGAACGGCGGCTCGGCGCGCTCCGCGTGGTCGCCGTACGCGCCAGCCCGATGGCCGTACGCCGGACGCTCCACCACGTCGACGGGCTCAACCTGCCGCTGGAACCACTTCCACCGACCCATGTCCACCTCCGAAAAGGGCTGCTGATGTCGGTCGCCGACCTTCACTGTCGGTACCGTGTGTGAAACTCTGCGTCGCGAATGCCGGGCCGCAGAAGCGATCGGGCCCTTGTGGAGTGACAGCGGCGAGAAGCATCTCCGCTGGTGAGAGTGGTGAGGAAAAGGTGCGGCGGGTTGGAGGAGGTTTGGGGATGGTGACCATGACCGCGGCGGAGATCCTGCTTGACGAGTTGCGTCGCTCGCGAACCACACGGGGCCTCAACCAGGAGGAGTTCGGCCGGTTGATCAGCTACTCCGGGACGCATGTCAGCGCGGTGGAGACGGGCAGTAGGCCGCCCACGACGGACTACGCGGCGGCGATCGACAGGGCGTTGCGGACCGGTGGCATCTTCGGCCGGTTGCTCGACCGGCTCTCGGTCCTGGACATGGCCCCGCCCTGGCTTCGCGAATGGATCAGCGTCGAGGAGCAGGCGACGGCTCTGCGTTGGTACGAACCCGCCTTCGTGCCCGGACTGCTGCAGACCGAGGCGTACGCGCGAGCCATCCTGCACGCGGGCGGGCAACTCACCGTCGAGCAGATAGACCAGCGGGTCCGCTCCCGCATCGAACGTCAGGCGATCCTGAACCAGGAGAACCCGCCCCGCCTCGTGGCGGTGCTCGACGCGGCCGTCCTGCGCCGGACCGCGAACGACGACCGCGCGATCATGCGGGAACAGTTGGCACACCTCGCTGCGGCGGCTGAGCTACCGCACGTTCGAATACATGTCGTACCCGAAGAGACCGGTCTCTATCCTGGGCTGCAAGGCGGCTTCATCCTGGCGAGCATGCCGGATGACTCCACCCTCGGCCACGTCGACAACCAGGTCCGTTCGGAGACGGTCAGCGGTGCGGCCGAGATTGCTACGCTCGAACGGACCTGGGAAATCATCGTCCGGGACGCCCTGCCCCGGAAGCTTTCTCTGGCGCTGATCAAGGAAGCGGCACTGACATGGACATGACAAACGCCCGGTGGCGTACGTCGACGAAGTCGGGGACCAACGGCGGGAATTGCGTCGAGGTGGCCGACAATCTCCCGGGTGCCGTTGTCGTCCGGGACAGCAAAGACCAGCGCGGTCCCGTGCTGGTCTTCGAGCCGGCCGCCTGGCAGGCGTTCGTCTCTCACTCGAAGCCAGCCGCGACGCGCTGACGCCGGCTGCTGCGCGCCTTTACCGCCGACGACCTCGCCGTGGTCCGTGACTATCCGGGCTGTCCGGAGGTTACCTTTTGGGGGTGTCTGTAGTGGCCAAGACACTGCTTGATCTCGACGAGGATCTTCTTGCGGAAGCGACTGTCGCGCTCGGCACCCGGACCAAGCAGGAGACCGTGACGGAGGCACTTCGGCAGGCTGTGAAATCCAGCCGTGAGCGGCGGCGGCGCGCACTGGCAGACCTTCAGGAAGTTTGTGAAGGCAACGGTTTCCACTTCGATCAGCGGATCAAGGAGAGACACCGTGATTGATCTGACGGAAGCGACCTGGCGCAAGAGCACCAGGAGTGGAGCCCAGGGCAACTGTGTGGAGGTTGCCGACAACCTCCCCGGTGTGGTGGCGGTCCGGGACAGCAAGGATCAGCAGGGCCCGGCCTTGACCTTCACTCCGGAGGCATGGTCCGTGTTCCTTGGAGCGCAGGCAACCCGCTGACGCGAGGCTCGGCGAAACCGGGCTGACCGGGGCGCTGACGTGCCCGTACTCTGCCGGAGTGCTCGTACCCGATCTGCCGTTGCGCACCGAGCGCCTGCTGCTGCGCGCCTTCACCGCCGACGACCTCGCCGTGGTCCGTGACTACCGGGGCCGTGCGGAGGTCACCCGTTTTCTCTACCACGAGCCCTACGACGACGCCGCCGCGCGGGCGGCGATCGGCCGGCTGGTGCGGCGCACCGCGCTGCGCGCGCCGGGTGACGTGCTCAACCTGGCCGTCACGCTTGCGGACACCGGCGTGGTCGTCGGCGACGTGCTGCTGACCTGGACCAGCCGGGAGCACCGGCAGGGCGAGATCGGGTACGTGGCCCACCCGGACCGCACCGGGCGGGGATACGTCACCGAGGCGGCCCGGGAGTTGCTGCGGCTGGGCTTCGACGGGCTGGGTCTGCACCGGATCGTCGGCCGGTTGGACGCCCGCAACGCCGCGTCGGCCCGGGTGCTGGAGCGGCTGGGCATGCGGCCCGAGGCGCACCTGCGGGAGAACGAGTTCGTCAAGGGGGAGTGGACCGACGAGGTCGTCTACGCCCTGTTGGCGCGGGAGTGGCGGGCGGCGGCCTGAGCGACCGCCGCTCGCCACCCGCCGGTCAACGAATCGCCGGCTGCCGGCGGAAGCGGGCGCGCAGGGCGGAGGAGACGAGGAAGGGCAGGACGGCCAGGAGCAGCGCGACCAGGCCGGCGAGGAGCAGAATCCACCGACGGGAGTCGTCGGTGCTGGCCGGGGCACCCCAGGCGTTGCGGCCGTCCGGGAACGTGAGGGTGCCGGTGACCTCCCGGTGGACCTGGCCGCTCTCCAGACGCAGGCGTACCCGCCAGGGCCCGTTCGGTAGCTGCCGGTCCAGCGGCACCTGCACCTGGGCGCTGCCCCCGATCGGCACGGTGGTGCCGAGCTCGGCGGGGAACGGCCCGGCGGTGAGGCCGCCCGGCCCGTCCGACAGCCAGAGCTTCCCGGTCATGTCCAGGGCCCGCTCACCGGTGTTGTGGACGGTGGCGCGCACCACCGGGTTGCCGCCGTCGGTGCGGCCGGGGAGAAGCTCGCCGATGGTGAAGTCGGAGGGTGGGTCCCCGCCCGGCCCGACG
The DNA here is from genome assembly GCF_056150385.1 of Micromonospora marincola. NCBI lineage: Bacteria > Bacillati > Actinomycetota > Actinomycetes > Micromonosporales > Micromonosporaceae > Micromonospora > Micromonospora marincola. The sequence goes on from NZ_JAXCFT010000015.1 coordinate 41,204, forward strand.
TCCAGGTAGATCCGGATGCCCACCCGGTGGACCTGCTCGACCTCGGTTCCCTTGGGGTCCTTCAACCGGGAGGCGACGGCCGCCCAGATGGCGCCGTAGCGCTCACCGCGCGACGCGTTCGGCGGTACGGTGACCGTCGCGCGCAGCTCGGTGGTGCTGTCCGGCGGGGCGACGAACGTCGCGCGGTTGACGGTCACCCACTCGGGCAACTCGTTTGCCTGCGGGTTGTCGGCGGGGACGAACTCGTTCTCCTTGATCTCGGCGGGGCCGACGGAGAGCATGATCCGTTGTGGACCGCTGGAAGTGTTGGTCACCGCCAACCGGCGGGTCATCCGCGCGCCCGGGTTCAGGTGGTCGATGAGGTAGATGCTGGCGCGCGGGTCGTCCTTGCGGCCCCTGGTGGCATCGAGGAGCTGGACGCCGATGCGCCCGTCGGCCCGGGCCCCGGGGGGCGGGCGGTCGTCGTCGGTGTCCCCGTGGCCGTCGGCCGAGGCGGGGGCACCGGCGACGACCGTGCCCAGCAGGACGGTGAGTGCCGCGAGCGCGGCGACCGTACGGCGGGATCGTGCTGCCATACGCTCAGGTGACGGTGTGCGTGATGACGCCGGCGTAGGTGCCGGCGATGGCGTCCAGCGGGATCTGCACGCTGAGCGACGGCGTCCACGTCGCGTCGTTGACACCGACGCCGGAGGTGTGGGTGAACGCCGTCTGCGACGTGCCCAGCGCGTCGCCCACCGGCGGCGGCGGCGCGGTGCAGGGGCCGGCCTGGCCGGGGTTGAAGTCGCCGACGCCGTCGCTGGAGGTGGCGGGGCCCGAGCAGTAGTAGACGTCGGAGCTGGCGATGAGTGGGCCGGTGGTGCTGTGGGTGAAGTCGGTGCTCGCGACCGAGACCACCCAGTTGGCGGGGTCGCTCGCGCGCAGGTCGGTCACCGTGACGTCGCCCAACGAGCCGTACGCCCACCACGTGGTGGGCGTGCCGGAGGGCGCCTGAGTGGTCAGCGTGGCGTTGTCCGGCACGGTGATGTTCAGAGCGCCCGGGGCGATGTCGAACGTGACATCGGTCGGGCAGGCCACGGTGTCCAGGCAGTCGGCGGCGTAGGCCGGCGCGGCGTTGAGCAGGCCGGCGGCCAGCACGGCCGCGCCCACTACGGCGCCCGCGGTCAGTTGGCGTTTCATGCAGGTGTTACCTCCTGTCGGTGGAACCTTTCATCCCGAACAAGAGATTATGTGAGGAATGACCGTTTTGAAGTTATATGAGTTTTCTGTGCCGCCGCAGGCACCCGATTGGATGACGTGCCCCGGTGGAGTCGACGGTGTGGTCCCGGTCCGGTGCCCCCGTGTGCGCCGGACCGGGACCAGGTCTCATCGGGTGGCGCGGTAGGTCTTCACCGCGGTCTCGACCAGTCCCCAGAGGGTGACCAGGACGATGCTGGCGATGGTGATGGTGACGAGGGTGTCGAGGTTTCCCTCGTCGCGGAGCCACTCGAACCTTCGGATCAGCGCCGGGTTGAGCAGCCGGTCGGTCCACAGCAGCCACAGCAGCGGCAGGCAGAACGCCAGATCGAGGACGGTCTTGAGGCCGAACAGCGGCCAGGTCCATCGACCGATCCGGTATTTGACGACCTCGAACAGCACGCTGAGCAGCAGCACGGCGAGCAGCGCCGGCAGCCAGCCGTGCCACAGCGCGGGGTCGAGCAGTGGAATGTCCCGCCCGTCCACACCCGCCACCCACGAGTGGAAGTGCTGCCAGATCAGGAAGCCGGCGAGGAACAACACCATCGCGATGGTCGCGCAGGTCTCGGGAAGCCGGGTGTCCCGCTCGACGGGCGCTTCGGGGAGCCTGTCGGGCGTCCAGGCGGGCAGGTCCAGCGGGGTGCGGGTGCGTTCCAGCACGGCGAAGACCAGGGTGGTCCAGAACGCGATCTGCACCGTGGTCTGCACCGCGGCGGCGATCGCGGGGCCGATCGGACCGCCGGGGCGGTCGGTCGCGGCGGCGACCACCCCCACCACCACCCCGACCGTGGCCGGAATGTACGTGAGCAGCCGGCGCAGCAGGTTCCACCACAGCAGGTAGTAGGTGGGGCCGATCAGGTGCAGGATGCGGTCGGTGTACCGCGCGGCGAGCTGGTCGGGCGCCCCCAGTTCGGTGAGGACCTCGCGCTCGGCGGTCGCCGGGTCCTGCCCGCCGTCGGTGCGGCCCTCGATCATGTCCGCGATGGCGGCGCGCAACTCGGTGGAGATCTCGTCGCGGCGTTGCGCCGGCACGGTCCGCAGGGTGGCCGCCACATAGCGGTCGGTCAGGGAACTCATCGCCCCACTCCTTCGATCAGCTCGGTGACGGACGTCCGCACCGCGGTCAGGTCGTCGAGCAGGCGGTTCAGCACCGTCTCGCCGTCGTCGCTGGTGCGGTAGAACTTGCGCGGTCGGCTCTCCTCGGTGTTCCACTCGCTCGTCAGCAGCCCCTGGTCCTCCAGGCGGCGCAGCAGCGGGTAGAGCGTGTTGGCGTCGACCGCGAAGCCGTGCGCGGCCAGCCGTTGCAGCAGGGCGTAGCCGTAGTCGGGGCGGCGCAGGGCGACCAGGCTGGCGACCACGATCGTGCCGCGTCGCAACTCCTGGAGATGCGTTCGGAGAACCTCGTCGCTGACCATGCGTCACACGATACTGTGTGCCACACACCATTGCAATAGAGCACAGCATCGTGCGTCACACACACCACCCTCCGCAGAGACGCCGACCACCCTCGGCGCGGACGGTGGAGCCGGTGAGATCACCTCGGTAGGGTGGGTCGGTCGGCTCCGACGCAGCTTGATCCACAACCCGGGGGGCGCCACGCATGGGCGATTCGTTCGCGCATCTGCACGTACACACCGAGTACTCGATGCTCGACGGTGCGGCCCGCCTCAAGGACCTCTTCGCCGAGGTGAGCCGGCAGGAGATGCCGGCGGTGGCGATGACCGACCACGGCAACATGCACGGCGCGAACGACTTCTACAAGCAGGCGATGGCGGCCGGGGTGACGCCGGTCATCGGCATCGAGGCGTACGTCGCGCCCGAGTCCCGCCACCACAAGAAGCGCGTCCGGTGGGGCCGCCCGGAGCAGAAGAGCGACGACGTCTCCGGCAGCGGCGGCTACACGCACATGACGATCTGGGCGGCGAACAAGGTCGGCCTGCACAACCTGTTCACGCTCACCAGCAAGTCGTACACCGAGGGCTTCTTCGTCAAGTGGCCCCGGATGGACGCCGACATCCTCGCCGAGAACGCGTCCGGGCTGATGGCGACCACCGGCTGCCCGTCGGGCGAGGTGCAGACCCGGCTCCGCCTCGGCCATTTCGACGAGGCGTTGAAGGCGGCGGCGAAATACCAGGACATCTTCGGGAAGGACAACTACTTCCTGGAGATCATGGACCACGGCATCCCGATCGAGCACCGGGTGCGCAACGAGCTGCTGGAGATCGGCCAGAAGCTGGGCATCCCGCCGGTGGTCACCAACGACTCGCACTACACCCACGAGGCGCAGGCCGAGGCGCACGACGTCCTGCTCTGTGTGCAGACGGCGGCGAACGTGTCCGACCCGAACCGGTTCCGGTTCGACGGCAGCGGCTACTACATCAAGTCGGCCGACGAGATGCGCGCGGTCGACAACTCCGACGCCTGGCTGGAGGGCTGCCGCAACACGCTGCTGGTGGCGGAGAAGGTCGACCCGACCGGGATGTTCACGTTCCACAACCTGATGCCGCGGTTCCCGGTCCCCGAGGGCGAGACCGAGGAGTCCTGGTTCCGCCGGGAGACGTTCGCCGGGCTCAAGCGCCGCTTCCCCGGCGGCATCCCGGAGGGACACGTCGTCCAGGCGGAGTACGAGCTGGGCGTCATCATCCAGATGGGCTTCCCGTCCTACTTCCTCGTGGTCGCCGACTTCATCCAGTGGGCCAAGAACCAGGGCATCGCGGTCGGCCCGGGCCGAGGCTCGGCGGCCGGCTCGCTCGTCGCGTACGCGCTCGGCATCACCGACCTGGACCCGATCCCGCACGGCCTGATCTTCGAGCGGTTCCTCAACCCCGAGCGCGTCTCGATGCCTGATGTCGACATCGACTTCGACGAGCGTCGGCGCGGCGAGGTCATCAAGTATGTGACCGACAAGTGGGGCGAGGACAAGGTCGCGCAGATCGCCACGTTCGGCACGATCAAGGCGAAGGCCGCGATCAAGGACTCGGCCCGGGTGCTGGGTTTCCCGTACGCGGTCGGCGACCGGATCACCAAGGCCATGCCACCGGCGGTGATGGGCAAGGACATCCCGCTGTCCGGCATCTTCGACCCGAAGCACCCGCGCTACGCCGAAGCAGGCGAGATCCGGGGCCTCTACGACTCCGACCCCGACGTCAAGAAGGTCATCGAGACCGCCAAGGGCATCGAGGGGCTGATCCGGCAGACAGGCGTGCACGCGGCCGGCGTGATCATGTCCGCCGAGCCGATCATCGAGCACATCCCACTGATGCGGCGCGACGCCGACGGCGTCATCATCACGCAGTTCGACTATCCGACGTGCGAGTCGCTCGGGCTGCTGAAGATGGACTTCCTCGGCCTGCGCAACCTGACCATCATCGACGACGCGGTGAAGAACATCGGGCTCAACCACGGCACCCAGCTCGACCTGCTCGGCCTGCCGCTCGATGACAAGCCCGCGTACGACCTGCTCGCCCGCGGCGACACGCTCGGCGTGTTCCAGCTCGACGGCGGGCCGATGCGCTCGCTGCTGCGGATGATGAAGCCGGACAACTTCGAGGACATCTCGGCCGTGCTGGCGCTCTACCGGCCCGGCCCGATGGGCGTGGACTCGCACACCAACTACGCGCTGCGCAAGAACGGGCTCCAGGAGATCACCCCGATCCACCCGGCGCTCGAGGAGCCGCTGCGCGAGATCCTCGCCCCCACCCACGGCCTGATCGTCTACCAGGAGCAGGTGCAGCGGGCCGCGCAGATCCTCGCCGGCTACACGCTCGGCCAGGCCGACCTGCTGCGCCGGGCGATGGGCAAGAAGAAGAAGGAGATCCTGGACAAGGAGTTCGTCCCGTTCCGGGACGGCTGCCGCGCGAACGGCTACCCCGACGACGCCATCCAGGCCGTGTGGGACGTCCTGGTGCCGTTCGCCGGCTACGCGTTCAACAAGGCCCACTCCGCCGCGTACGGCCTGGTCTCCTACTGGACCGCCTACCTCAAGGCGCACTACCCGGCGGAATACATGGCGGCGCTGCTCACCTCCGTCGGCGACGACAAGGACAAGATGGCGCTCTACCTGTCCGAGTGCCGCCGGATGCGGATCCAGGTCCTCCCGCCGGACGTGAACACCTCCGCCGGCCCGTTCACCCCGGTCGGCAAGGAGATCCGGTTCGGCCTCGGCGCGGTGCGCAACGTCGGCGCGAACGTGGTCGCGTCGATCATGCGGTGCCGCGACGAGAAGGGCGAGTACGCCGACTTCTACGACTTCCTGTCCAAGGTCGACGCGGTGGCCTGCAACAAGAAGACAATCGAATCGCTGATCAAGGCCGGCGCGTTCGACTCGCTCGGCCACCCGCGCAAGGGCCTGCTCGCGGTGCACGCCGACGCCATCGACGCGTACGCCGACGTCAAGCGCAAGGAGGCGGTCGGCCAGTACGACCTCTTCGGCGCCGGCTTCGGCGACGCCGACACCGGCGGCAGCACCACGGTCATGCCGGTCATCGGCGACGGGGAGTGGGACAAGCGCGACAAGCTGGCGTTCGAGCGCGAGATGCTCGGCCTGTACGTCTCCGACCACCCGCTGTTCGGCCTGGAACACGTGCTCGGCGCGGCGGCCGACACCACCATCGCCGCGCTCTCCGAGGAGGGCACCGTGCCCGACGGCGCGGTCGTCACGCTCGCCGGCATCCTCTCCGGCGTGCAGCGCCGGGTCACCAAGCAGGGCCGCGCCTGGGCCTCGGCCACCCTGGAGGACCTGGCCGGCGGCGTGGAGACGCTGTTCTTCCCCAACACCTACGAGGTGATTGGGCAGTACATCGCCGAGGACGCGATCGTGGTGGTCAAGGGCCGGGTGGACCGCCGCGACGACACCCCCCGCATCATGGCGATGGACATGTCCATGCCGGACGTGACGAGCAATCCGGCGAACAAGCCGGTCACGCTCACCATCCCGGTGCACCGCTGCACCCCGCCGCTCGTCGAACGGCTCAAGGAGACCCTGGTGCTGCACCCCGGCGACACCGAGGTGCACATCAAGCTGCTCAACGGCGGCAAGACCACCACGCTGCGGCTCGGCCCGTTCCGGGTCGCCGCGACCACCGCGCTGATGGGCGACCTGAAGAGCGTCCTGGGCCCGGCGAACGTGAGCTGACCGTGCGCGGCCGGCGGGGATCGGGCAGCATTGCCGGGATGCCGCCCACCGACCTGCTGCACGTCCGTGACCTGGTGCCCGACGCGCTTGCCTGCCTCCGGCAGTGCCGGTCCGCGCCGGCCGAACACTGGCCGGAGCTGTGGCGGTCCGGCTACCGGGCCCGGCACCCGGACGTGTTCCGGGCGCTCGACCGTGACGGCGACTGGTCCGACCCGGCGGACGTGACCGCCGCCGTGGCCGGGCTCCGCGACCGGGTCGCCGACCTGGCCGCACGCGCCGAGGCGGTACGCGACCTGCTGCCCGCCGGCGTCGCGGACGCGGCCGGCGCGCTCGGCTGGGCCGGCGAGGGCGGACCGGTCGAGTGCGTGGTGCTCGTCGGGCTGGGCCGGGCCAACGGCTGGGCCGACGACCTGGGCGGCCGGTACGCGCTCTTCCTCGCCGTGGAACGCCTCGGCCCGCCGGACGACGACGGGCTGCTGGTGCGGCACGAGGTCGCGCACGTCGTGCACGACCGCCGGGCCGGGATCCGCGACTGGCCCCCGCACGGGGTGGCGAACCAGCTTTTCGCCGAGGGGCTGGCCACCCAGGTCACCGCCGAACTCGATCCCGGCCGCCCGCTTGAGGCGTACCTCTGGTTCGGCCGGCCCGACAAGCGGAGGTGGCTCGACGAGTGCCGCCGCCGCTGGCCGGAGATCCTGGGCCGGGTGCGCGCCGACCTCGACGCGACCGACCCGGAGCACCACGCCGCGTACTTCCTCATGCGGGACTCGCCGCTGCGCGGCGACCTGCCCCGGCGCTGCGGCTACCTGGTCGGCCTGACGGCGGTGCGGCGGCTGCGGGACCGGCACGGCCTGCCTGACCTGGCCGGCTGGCCGTTGTCCCGGGTCCGGGCGGAGATGGCGACGGCGCTCGCGGACCTGCCTCCACCCCGAGGGCCGCGGCCGGGGTGACCGGCGCCGGGCTCGCCACCCTGGCCGGCGGCCTCCAGTCACACCGGCCGGACCTGGTCGACGGCGTTGGCCTGATCGTCGGCATCGACCGGTTCATGTCCGGGGCCCGGCGTTGACCAACGTCGCCGGCAACGCCGTCGCGACCGTCCTGGTCGGCACCGGGACCGGCGAGTTCGACCGTGACCAGGCCCGTGCCGTACTGGCCGGTGACCGGCCGTTCGACGAGGCCAGCTTGGTCGACGACGAGCCCGCGTCAGGCACGGCGGCCCCACCCGACGCCGAGCGCCCCCTGGCCGGCTCCACCGCCTGATCCGCCTGATCCGCCTGATCTGTCTGATCCGTCTGATCCGGCCCGGCCCGGCCCGGCCCGGCCCGGCCCGGCCCGACGCTGAACCTCGCGCCGCGGGTGCACCCCGCCGCAGGGTGCCGGTTGTTCCCCGGCGGCACGGCCTCAGACGCGGCGGCGGGCGATGTAGCCGCGGTTTCCGGGGTGCTTGCGACACCCGCCACCTTCCAAGATCTCGGACGGTCACCCCGATCTTGGACTTGTGGCTCCTCCGATACCATCCCGAAACCGACATTTCATGGCACCACAAGTCCAAGATCGAAGAAACGACCCCACCCAACCCCCGCACTTAGACGACAGCGGGCGATCATGAGGTTGACGGTGGTGTTGATCTCCGCTGATGCCGTCAACCTCATGATCGCCCCCGCCACCGGAGCCCTCTTCGGCGTGAGGGAGGTGAGCGGGAGAGGTGGGGCCACGGGGGTGGGATTGGGGGTCCACGGAAAACGGCGACTGCGGCTAGCGTCGGTGTATGGAATTGGAACAGGCACAGAAGTTGTGGCAGCCGGAGCCGGGATGGTTGAACACCGCCAGCTACGGGTTGCCACCCGATCCGGTGTGGGCGGCCGTGCAGCAGGTGCTCGCCGAATGGCGTAACGGTGCGGTTTCGTTCGAGGTGTGGGACGAGTCGGTCGGCCGGTCCCGGGCCGCGTTCGCCCGGCTGGTCGGCGTCGACCCGGCCGACGTGAGCATCGGCGCCGCCGTGTCGCAGTTCGCCGCGCCGATCGCGGCGGCGCTGCCGCCGGGCGCCACGGTGGTGGTGCCGGAGGGCGAGTTCACCTCGATCCTCTTCCCCTGGCTGGTGCAGGAGGAACGCGGCGTGCGGGTGCGCACCGTCCCGCTGGCCGGGCTTGTCGACGCGATCGACGCCGGCACCGACGTGGTGGCGTTCAGCGTGGTGCAGTCCGCCGATGGCACGGTCGCGCCGTACGACGAGATCGTCGCGGCGGCCCGGGCGCACGGCGCGTTCGTGGTGGTCGACGCCACCCAGGCGTGCGGCTGGCTGCCGTTCGCGGCGGACCGGGCGGACGCGGTGCTGGTGGGGGCGTACAAGTGGTTGATGGCACCGCGCGGCTCGGCCTTCGCCTACCTGGCGCCGGCGCTGCGTGAGCGGATGCGCCCGGACGCCGCCGGCTGGTACGCCGGCCAGGACCCGCACGCCTCCTACTACGGCACGCCGATGCGGTTGGCCGACGACGCCCGGCGGTTCGACATCTCCCCGTCCTGGCTCTGCTACGCCGGCGCGGCCCCGGTGCTGGAACTGCTCGCCGATCTCGACCTGGCGGAGGTGCGGGACCACGACGTGGCGCTCGCCAACCGCTTCCTGACCGGGTTGGGCCGCCCGCCCGGCGACAGCGCGATCGTCACCGTCGAGGTGGCGGGCGCGCAGGAGAAGCTGGCCCGGGCCGGGGTGCGGGCGGCGGTCCGGGCCGGCCGGGTGCGCGCCTCGTTCCACCTCTACACCACCGAGGCGGACGTCGACCTGGCCCTGGACGCGCTGACCGGCTGAACCGGCGCGCTCAGGCCAGGTGGCCGCCGATCTTCGTGTAACCGCGCAGCAGGTCCCGGGAGATGATCAGCCGCTGCATCTCGTCGGTGCCCTCGAAGATCCGGTAGAGCCGCACCTGCCGGTACCAGCGTTCGATCGGCAGCTCGCGGGTGTAGCCCATGCCGCCGTGGATCTGGAGCACCCGGTCCACCACCCGGTTGACCATGCCGGCGCCGTAGAGCTTGCCCATCGAGGAGGCGTGCCGGGGATCCAGGCCCGCGTCGACGGTCCAGGCCGATCGCAGGACCAGCCAGCGGGCGGCCTCCAGCTCGGTCTCCGAGTCGGCGATCATCCACTGGATCGCCTGGTTGGTGGCGATCGGCGCACCGAACGTCTCCCGGGTGTTGGCGTGGTCGATCGCCATCTGGAGGGCCCGTTCGGCGATGCCGATCGCGTGCGAGGGAATGGTGTAGCGGCCCTTGCCGATCCACTCCATGCCGAGCGTGAAGCCCTGGCCGGGTTCGCCGAGGATGTTGCGGTGCGGCACCCGTACGCCGTCGAAGACGAGCGCGGCCGGGCCGCCCTCGCCCATGGTCTGGATGAACTCCGACCGCCAGCCCATCGAGCGGTCCACCAGGAACGCGGTCGCGCCACCGTGCCGGGCGCCCTTCTCCGGGTCGGTCACCGCCACCACGATGGCGAAGTCGGCGTCGTTGCCGTTGGTGATGAACGTCTTCTCGCCGTCGAGGACCCAGTCGTCGCCGTCGCGGCGGGCGCGCATCCTGATGTTCGCCGCGTCCGAGCCGGCCCCCGGCTCGGTGATGGCGAAGCAGGAGATCCGGTCCCCGGCGATGGTGGGGAGCAGGAACTCCCGCTTCTGCTCCTCGGTGGCGTGGAACAGGATGTTGTCCGCCTCGCCGCCGAAGCGGAACGGCACGAAGGTACGGCCCAGCTCGGTCCAGATCAGCGACTGCATGACCGCCGGCAGCGCCATCCCGCCGTACTCCTCCGGGGTGGCCAGCCCCCAGAAGCCGAACTTCTTCGCCTTGAGCTGGAGTTCGCGCAGCTCGGAGCGGTCCAGGCCGGGCCGGTGGGCGCGTTCGCGGCGCAGCACCTCGGGCTCCAGCGGCATCACCTCGCGGGTCATGAACGTCCGGACGGTGTCCCGGATCGCGCGTTCCTCGTCGGAGAGTGCGAAGTCCACGGTGCCTCCTCGGCTCGACGTCGGCACCCAAACTAGCGCTCGGGTAGCGTGCCAACTCCCACCGCTGGTTTCCACCCGAGGGACGTCATGGATCTGTGCACCGAGCTGACGGCGACGCGGCGATGAGGGCGCTCGTCGTCCGCGGCCGGGACGCCACCCCGGCCGTCGAGGAGGTGCGCCTGCCCGCGCCCGGCCCGGGTGAGCTGCGGGTCCGGATCCGCGCCGCCGGCCTCTGCCACTCCGACCTGGCCATGGTGAACGGCACGCTGACGCCCGCGTACCCGCTTGTGCTCGGACACGAGGCGACAGGCGTGGTGGCCGGGGTCGGGCCTGGCGTACGGCTGGCCGTGGGTACGCCCGTGGTGCTCAACTGGGCGCCCGCCTGCCGCGACTGCTGGCACTGCCGGCACGGCGAGCCGTGGCTCTGCGCCGCGAACGCCGCCCCGTCGGTGGCGCGCGGGCAGACCGCGGCCGGGGAGCCGTTGCACGTCACGCTCGGGCTCGGCGCGCTCGCCGAGGAGGTGGTGGTGCCGGAGCGTGCGGCCGTGCCGGTGCCGTCCGGGCTGCCGCCGGCCCAGGCGGCGCTGCTGGGTTGCGCGGTGCTCACCGGCGCCGGCGCGGTCCGCAACACCGCCCGGGTCGCCGCCGGTGAGTCGGTCGCGGTGATCGGGCTGGGCGGGGTGGGGCTGGCCGTGCTCACCGCGGCCCGGCGGGGCGGCGCGGCGCCGATCCTCGCCGTCGACGTGGTGGAGGCCAAGCGGGAGCTGGCCCTCGCCGCCGGTGCCACCGACTTCCTGCGCTCCGACGACACGCTCGGCGCGGAGGTCCGGGCCCGCACCGGCGGGCGCGGGGTGGACCACGCCTTCGAGTGCGTCGGCCGGTCCGTCACCATCCGCGCCGCCTGGCGGGCGACGCGGCGCGGGGGAGCGGTCACCGTGGTCGGCATGGGCGCCCGGGACGACCTGCTCAGCCTGTCCGCGCTCGACATCTTCCACTCGGCGCGCACGCTGCGCTCCTCGGTCTACGGCTCGACCGACCCGGACCGCGAGGTGCCGGAGCTGGCCGCCGCGCTCGCCGCCGGCGACCTCGACCTGACCCCGCTCGTCAGTGGCACGGTGCCGCTGTCGGAAGCGCCCGCGGCGCTGGCGCGGCTGGCGCGCGGCGAGGGCGCCCGCTGGGTCGTCACGTTCCCGGACTGAGGCCGTCCGGAGCGGCCGGACGGCGGTACCCCGCGCCGTCCGGGCTAGGCTACGATCCAAGCCACTATGATCATCCAGCGTATCCGCCGGCTGGCCACCGAGACCCCGCCCGATCGCCCGGCGCCGCCGCAGGTCACCCTCCCGAACTGGTTGCTCATTCCGGGCCTGCTGGCGCTTGTGGGCTCAGTCGCGGCATACGTCGCCTTCGTACGCGCCCATCCGCTGATCAAAATCGACTTCCAGATGTACCTCGGCGCCGCGCACGCCTTCCTGGACGGCGAGCCGGTCTACCAGCTCGGCTACACCTCGCTGGGTCTGCCCTACACCTACCCGCCTGTGACGTTGCCGTTCATCACGCCGTTGACCTGGCTCGACCCCCGCACGTCCCTGTACGCGTGGAACGCCCTGGGGCTGCTGGCCATGCTCGGCGCGCTCTACCTCACCACAGGGATGCTCGGTCACCGCGGGGTCCGCGGCCGGCTGGGCCTGGCCGCCGCGGCGCTCGCCCTGCTGCTCTGGACCGAGCCGCTCCAGCGCAACCTCAGCCTCGGCCAGATCAACATCTTCGTGCTGCTGCTGGTCGTGGCGGACCTCTCCCGGCCGGACCGGAGCCGGTTCAAGGGCATCGGCGTGGGCGCGGCCACCGCGCTCAAGCTGCTGCCCGGCCTGTTCGTGGTCTACCTGCTGCTGACCCGCCGGATCCGGGCGGCCGTCGTGGCGTCGGCCACCTTCGCCGTGCTCACCCTGCTGGGCGTGATCATCCAGCCGGGCGGCTCGTACGACTACTGGCTCACCGGCCGGGCGTTCGACTCCAGCCGGGTGCTGATGACGCTGGGCCCGCGCTACGGCGGCAACCAGTCCCTCCAGGGCGCCGTCGCCCGCGTGCTCGACATCAACGAGCCGAACAACATCTGGTGGCTGATCTCCGTCGTCGTGGTCGCGGTGGGCGCGCTCGCCCTGGCCGTCGCGCTCCAGCGGCAGGGCGAGGAGACCATGGCGATGGTCGTGGTGGGCCTGACCATGCTCGTCGTCTCGCCGGTGAGCTGGTCGCACTACTGGCTCTGGATCGGCCCGATGGTGCTGGTGCTCGTCGACGTGGTGCGGCGCGCCGGCGGTGCGACGCGCGTGCTCGCCGCCCTGGTCGCGGTGGCCGCCGTGCTGCCGTTCCTCATGTGGCCGGGGCGCATCCGCACCGGTGAGGTCATCCCGCTGGGCCTGATCTGGAAGTCGGGCAAGTTGGAGGGCGCAGCGCAGGCGCTGGCGCTCGATGCCTACGTCGGCTCCACGCTGGTACTGTTCGCGCTCGCCGGGCTCTGGCTGTGGCACCGGCGACGCGCCGCCGTCCCACCGGCGTCGATCTCGCCGGAGCGCGTACCGGCATGACCCGGCCCGTCGAACCGGCCGCCCCCCACCACCCCGTTCCCCAGGAGACGTCGATGACGCAGGCGACGGACCACCGCCTCGCACCGGTTCCGGCCCAGCCCGGCCCGCCCGTCGAACCGGCCGGCGCGACGCCCGCCGCTGAGACGCCCGCCGCCGGGGCGCCCGCCCCGCGCCGGCCGCGGCTGCTGGTCCTGGACGGGCTGCGCCTCGGCGCGGCGGTCATGGTGGTCGCGTACCACCTCGTCGGGGACAAGCTCGGCGCGTGGCAGGACCCGTCGGCGGGGGCGATCTTCGGGCCGGTGCACGGCGCGGCCAAGTACGGCTTCCTCGGCGTGCAACTGTTCTTCATCATCAGCGGTTTCGTGATCTGCATGAGCGCGTGGGGCCGGACCGTCGGCGACTTCTTCGTCTCCCGCGTGGTGCGGCTCTACCCGTCGTACTGGTTCGCGGTCCTGCTCGCCGCCGGCGTGCTCCTGCTGGTGCCGCGCGAGGGCCGACCCGAGCCGCGTCAGGTGCTTGCCAACCTGACGATGATGCAGGACTTCCTCGGCGTCGGTCATCTCGACCTGTCCTACTGGACGCTCACCGTCGAGATGATCTTCTATCTGCTCTTCGCGATCCTGGTCGCCCGCGGCCTGAGCTACCGCGGCGTGGTCACCTTCTGCGCTCTCTGGACCGTCGCCTCACTCGTGGTGCCGAAGTTCGGCAACTCGTGGCTCACCCAGGTGACCGCGGCGAACCACTCCAGCTACTTCATCGCCGGCGTCGCGCTCTACCTCATCCACCGCTTCGGCCCCAACCTGCTGCTCTGGTCGATCGTCGGGCTGTCCGGCCTGGTGGCGCTCACCCGGCTGCCCGGCCTCGCCCGCGCCCGTGACGTCGGCTACCTGCCGTCCGCCGCGATCGTCGTGTTCTTCCTCGTCATCATGGCGGCCGTCGCCCTCGGCCGGTTCGGCTGGGTCCGCTGGTCCTGGGTGGCCACGGCGGGCGCACTCACCTACCCGCTCTACCTGATCCACCAGACCCTCGGGATCGCGTTGATCCAGCGCGCCCAGGACCACCTGTCCCCATGGCTGCTGATCGGCGCCGTCTTCGCCGGCCTGCTGCTCGGCGCGTGGCTGATCCACCGGTTCGTCGAGCGGCCGGTCGCGCGGTGGATGAAGCCGCGGCTGACCGCCGCCGTACGCCAGGCCCGCGAGGCCCGCTGACCCGACGGGTCGGTGCATCCAGACCGTCCCGTTCCGACGAACCCTCCCGGTAGAGACCGTCTACCGGGAGGGTTCGTCTGGTGGGGAGGACCGATCCGATGCCGGCCGACGCCGTCGAGGACGCGCGCAAGCGGCTCACGCTCGCCGCGGAGGACCTGGACGACGGCCGGGTAGCCGCGCTTGTCGTGGAGACGGCGGACCGGTGGGGCGTGACGCCGCTGTGGGAGCGGGTCTGCGCGCCCCTGCTCGCAACGTTGCCCGGCCGCAGCCCCGCCGAGGTGGCCGTCGAACACGCCTTCGCCGAGGGCGTCCGGTCCGGCCTGGACGTGCTGGCGCGCGAACCGGGCCCGGCGCGGCGGGCGGGCCGCGTCCTGCTCGCCGGCGCCGAGCAGGAGTTGCACTGCCTCGGCCTGCACGCGCTCGCGGCGGCCCTGCGCGAGCGGGGGCTGGACAGCCTGCACCTCGGCCCGGCCCTGCCCTGGACGGCGTTGGCAAGCGCCGTGGCCCGGGTCCGACCGCGGGTGGTGGTGGTGTGGGCGCAGAGCCCGCTGACCGGCCGGGCCTACCGCCTGGTCCGGCTCGGGCGGGACACCCCCGGACTGCGTGTCCTCGCCGCCGGGCCCGGCTGGATCGAGCCGTTCCCACCCGCCCCCGCCCCGCGTCGCCTCACCACCCTCACCGAAGCCACCGCCGCCTGCCTGCAAGGCGGGGCCCCCGCTTAACGCCTCCGGTAGAGGCGGGGGCCCCGCTTAACGTGACCTGGCACACATTCGATACGAACCAGTTCCGTATCGAAAATCGCTCACCTACGCTCGGCATCGTTACGAGTTTGCCCCGTGTCGTACTTGATGCGGGTGAGCGGGGGGAGTCCCAACCATGGAACTGCACGAGAACACCGGACACCCGAGGAGGTGGGCGATCCTGGGGGTGCTGGTGATCAGCCTCCTCGTGGTCGTCCTCGACAACACCATCCTCAACGTCGCGTTGCGCACCCTCGCCGACCCGGTGCGCGGCCTCGGCGCCAGCCAGGGCGAGCTGGAGTGGGCGATCAACTCCTACACGCTTGTCTTCGCCGGCCTGCTCTTCACCTTCGGCGTGCTCGGCGACCGGCTCGGCCGCCGACGCTTCCTGATCCTCGGGCTGGCGCTGTTCGGCCTGGCCTCGCTGCTCTCCGCGTACGCGCAGGACCCGGCGCAGCTGATCGCCGCCCGGGCGCTGATGGGCGTCGGCGGCGCGGCCATCATGCCGGTCACGCTCTCGATCATCTCCAACGTCTTCGACCCCCGCGAGCGCGGGCGGGCGATCGGGGTCTGGGCCGGCGCAGTCGGTCTCGCCGTGGCCATCGGCCCGGTGCTCGGCGGCACGCTGCTGGAGCACTACTGGTGGGGCTCGGTCTTCCTGATCAACGTGCCGGTGGTGGCGGTCGGCGTGTTGCTTGTCGCGCTCCTGGTCCCCGAGTCCCGCGACCCCGCCCCCGGCCGGGTGGACCTGCTCGGCGTGCTGCTCTCCGTGATCGGCCTGGTCGCGCTGACCTACGGCATCATCGACGGTGGCGAGCACGGCTTCGGCCGGCCGCAGGTCTGGGTCTCGATCGCCGGCGGCCTCGCGGCGCTCGCCTGGTTCGTCACCCACGAACTGCGCAGCGACCACCCGTCGCTCGACGTGCGGCTGTTCCGGGTGCCCCGGTTCGCCGCACCGGTGGCCCTGGTCGGGCTGATCTTCTTCGCCGCGATGGGCGTGATGTTCTTCGGCGCGTTCTACGTTCAGCTGGTCCGCGGCTACAGCCCGCTGGAGAGCGGCCTGCTCTTCCTGCCCTTCGCGGCGGCACAGCTCATTTTCGCCCCGCGCAGCGCCGCGATGGTCCGCCGCTACGGCGGCCGGGCGGTCGCGGCGGTCGGCCTGGCGCTCACCGTCGTCGCGCTGGCCGGGTACGCCTCCATCGACGCCGACACGCCGATCTGGATCTTCTCGGCGCTGGGCTTCCTCCAGGGCGCCGGAATGGCGAACATCATGCCGCCGGCCACCGAGTCGATCATGTCCGCGCTGCCCCGGGAGAAGGCCGGCGTGGGCTCGGCGGTCAGCAACACGATCCGCCAGGTGGCCGGTGCGCTCGGCGTGGCGGTGCTCGGCTCGGTGCTCTCCGCGGTCTACCGCGACCAGGTCAGCCCGGCGCTGTCCGCGCTGCCCGCCCCGGTCCGCGACGCGGCCCGGGAGTCGGTCTCCGGGGCGTACGCGGTCGCCGACCAGGTCGGTCCGGCCGCGCCAGGGCTGATCGACGCGGTGAACGACTCCTTCATGTCCGCGATGCACTGGGCGGCCGGAGTCTCCGCGCTGGCTGCGGCGCTCGGCGTGGTGATCGTGGTGCGCTGGATGCCCGGTCGCCCGGTCGCGGTGCCCGACGCCGCGCCGGCCACCGAGCCGGAGTTGGCCGGAACCGCATAGGTTCGTGGACAATGTCTGACATGACTTCCACGACGGATGCTCCGCGGTCGCCCGGGCGACCGCGGAGCACCCGCGCGGACGAGGCGATCGTGGAGGCCGCCCTCGACCTGCTCGCCGAGGGCAGCACCGTCGAGGCGCTCTCCATCGAGGCGATCGCGGCCCGGGCCGGGGTCGGCAAGGCCACCATCTACCGCCGCTGGCCGGGCAAGGACGCGCTGCTGGTGGACGCGCTCGGCCGGCTCAAGGGCGCCCCGCCGCGCACCGGCGGGCACTCCGTCCGGGACGACCTGGTGCTGCTTGTGAGCGCCGTGGGCCAGCACGTCGACCCGCGGGTCCGCAAGATCATGCCGTGTCTGGTGCCCGAGGTGAGCCGCAGCTCCGCCCACCGGGCGGCGTACGAGGCGATCATCGAGCCCCGGCGGCAGGCGATGCGCGAGGTGCTGCGCCGCGCGATCGACAGCGGCGAGCTGCGCGCCGACCTCGACATCGACGTCGCCATGGCGCTGCTCACCGCGCCGATCCTGACCCAGCGGATGCTGCCCTGGCACCCCGAGTGGGACGAGCGGATCCTGCCCGAGCGGATCGTGGACGCGGTCCTGGACGGCCTGCGCGCCCGCTGAGCCGGCCGGGCCGGCTCCGCCGCGCGCCGAGCCGGCCGGGGTCTGCGCCCGCTGAGCTGGCCGGGTCCGCCTAGTCGGCCGGGACGCGCAGCCGGTGCAGGCGCAGGGCGAGCTGCACCTCAAGCGCCCGTTCCGGCTTCTGCCAGTCGGCGCCCAGCAGGTGGCCGACCCGCTCCAGCCGCTGGGTCACGGTGTTGACGTGCACGTGCAGCAGCTCGGCCGCCCGGGCCAGGCTGCCGCCCACCCCGAAGTACGCCTCAAGCGTCCGCACCAGCGCGGTGCCCCGCCGGGCGTCGTAGTCGACCACCGGCCCCACCGTGGCGGTGAGGAACCGGCTCACGTCCCGGTCACCGGCGTCGCCTACCGCGCCCAGCAGCAACCCGACGAACCCCAGCTCCGCCGTGCTCGCCCCCTGCCCGGCCCGGCCCAACGCCCCGAGCGCGGTCAGGCAGCGCTCCGCCTCGGCGAACGTGACCGCGAGCGACGCCGGCCCGGTCGACGGCCCGCTCGCCCCGGCGGTCACCGGCCGGCCGGTCAACCGGGACAGGTCCCGGGCCACCGCGCGGGCCGCGCCGCCCGCGTCCTGCCCGGGCAGCATCAGCACCACCCGCCCGTCGCGCGCCGCCGCCAGCCCACCCCGGGTCGAGGCGTACGTGGTGGCCCAGGACAGCACCCGCTGCCGGGCCGAGCCGGTCTCGGCGAACGCGTCGTCGCCGACCGCCACCAGCACGTGCGGGGCGTCCAGGTCCACCCCGATCCGGCGGGCCCGGCTGCGCAGCGCGTCGGTGTCCCGCAACGGCCTGGCGATCAGGTCGTCGAGCAGCTCGCCCCGGACCCGCCCCTCCGCCTCGGCCACCGTCCGGCGGAACAGCAGCAGCAACGCCGTCACAAGCGCGGCCCGCTCCAGGATCCGCTGGTCGGCGTCGACCAGTTCGTCGTCCGGGCGCAGCACGAGCGCGCCCAGGTTCTCCGCGCCGGCCACCACGGCGGCGTACCAGAGCGGGCCGCGGCGCACGCTGCGCCCCTCGGTGCGCGAGGCGGCGATCGCCTCCACCATGTCCGCCCGGTCCGGTTCCTCGATCTCGCCCACCCGGGCCAGCCGCCGCCCCTCGGCGTCGAGCGCCAGCAGCGCCCCACCGAGCACCTCGGTCACCGCCGCCGCCACGTCCTCCATCCCGCCGCCGCGGACCACGAGCGCGGTCATCCGGTCGTGCGCGGCGGCGGCCCGCTCCACCGAGCTGCTGTGCGCCCGGATCGTGGTGTTCGCCGCGGACAGCTCCGCGAGCGCCGCGCGGGTCTCGGCCAGCAGCCGGGCGGTGTCGATCGCCACCGCCGCGTGCGCGCCCAGGGAGACCAGCAGCGACACCTCCTCCCGGGCGAACGGGCGGGCGGAGCGGTTGGCCGCGTAGAGCACGCCGATCACGCTCGACCCGAGCCGCAGCGGCACGCCGAGGATGGCCACCAGGCCCTCCTCACCCACCCCGCCGTCGATCTCCCCGGTGTGCCGGAACCGTTCGTCCTCCTGGTAGTTCGAGGTCACGTACGGGGTGCCGGTCTGCGCCACCAACCCGCCCAACCCGTCGCCCATCTCCAGCCGCAGCCGCTGGAACCGGGCCGAGATCGAGCCGTCGGTGACCCGCATGTACGTGTCGCCGCGCTCGTCGTCGTTGAGCGTCATGTACGCCACGTCGGTGCCGAGCAGGATCCGCGCCCGGTGCACGATCGCGCGCAGCACGTCGTCCAGGTCGCGCAGGCCGGCCAGGTCGCTCGCGGTGTCGTACAGGCCGGACAGCTCGGTCTCCCGGCGACGCCGGCGTTCCAGCAGCGCCCGGACCCGCAGCGCCACCACCTTCGCCTGCTCCAGCTCGGCCAGCCGGTCGGGGGGCAGGCCGGCGGCGCGCGCGGCGACGAGCGGGCCCTCGAACTCGACCGCGGCGGCCTCGCGCGCCAGCAGCTCCAGGAACTCGACCGGCGACGACATGACCGACATTGTGCGCGGCGCCACTAGTTGGCCGTCCAGCCCCCGTCGAGGGCGATCGAGGCGCCGGTGAGGAACGCGGCGGGCGGCGCGCACAGGTACGCCACCAGCTCGGCCACCTCCTCCGGCTCGATCAGCCGCTTGATCGCCGCCCGGGCCAGCATGATCTTCTCCACCACGTCGTCCTCGCCGATGCCGTGACTTGCCGCCTGGTCGGCGATCTGGCTCTCCACGAGCGCGGTCCGCACGTACGCCGGGTTGATGCAGTTGGCCGTCACGCCGTGCGCGGCGCCCTCAAGCGCGACCACCTTGGACAGGCCCTCCAGGGCGTGCTTGGCCGAGACGTACGCCGCCTTGTACGGCGAGGCGCGCAGCCCGTGCACCGAGGAGATGTTGACGATCCGGCCCCAGCCGTTGGCGTACATCCGGGGCAGCGCCCGGCGGATCAGCAGGAACGGCGCCTCCACCATCACCCGCTGGATGTACTCGAAGCGTTCCACCGGGAAGTCCTGCACCGGCGCGACGTGCTGCAACCCGGCGTTGTTCACCACGATGTCGGCGTCGACGTCGAGCCGGTCCACCGCCTCCGGGTCGGCCAGGTCGACGCCCTCGGCCCGGCCGCCCGCCTCGGCGGCCACCGCCTTGGCCGCCTCCACGTTGCGGTCGAGCACCAGCACCGCCGCGCCGGCCGCCGCCAGCCGCAGGGCGCAGGCCCGCCCGATCCCGCTGCCACCGCCGGTCACCAGGGCGGTGCGACCGGAGAGGTCGACGTGTACGACGTGGGGGACCGCCACGGGTTCTGCCGTCATAGCGCCGAAGTTACGAGGCGTGTGGCCCCGGGCACATGGGGCCTCGACACATACTCGACCGCTTCAGTGTGTGGTGCCGTGCGTCACCGATCGCCCCCGGCGTGTCCGCCCGTCCGGCCGCCGGGTCGCATCGGTAGGGTGTGTCGAACACACGTACTGCTGGCGGCTCGGGGAGGAGGCGGCGTGCGCGTGCTGGGCGTCGACCCGGGGCTGACCCGGTGCGGGGTCGGCGTGGTCGAGGGCGTGCCCGGTCGTCCCTGCACCCTGGTCGCCTACTACGTGATCCACACCGATCCCGCCGACGAGTTGCCGCTGCGCCTGCTGCATCTGGACCGAACGCTTGCTGACCTGGTCGCCGAGCACCGGCCGGACGCGGTGGCGGTGGAGCGTGTGTTCAGCCAGCACAACGTGCGCACCGTGATGGGCACCGCGCAGGCAAGCGGCGTCGCGGTGCTCGCCGGCGCCCGGGCCGGGCTGCCGGTGACGACCTACACCCCCAGCGAGGTGAAGGCGGCGGTGACCGGTTCCGGCCAGGCGGACAAGGCCCAGATGACCACCATGGTGACCCGGCTGCTGCGACTTGACGAGCCGCCCCGGCCGGCCGACGCCGCCGACGCCCTGGCGCTGGCCATCTGCCACGTGTGGCGCGGCGGCACCCGGTCCAAGCTGGCCGCCGCGGCGCAGCGGGCCCGACGAGGAGGCATGCGATGATCGCCAGCGTGCGCGGCACGGTGACCGCGACCGGTCCGGACCACGCGGTGGTGGAGGTGGGTGGCATCGGCCTCGCCGTGCAGTGCGCCCCCGGCACCATCGCCGACCTGAGGGTCGGCCAGCCGGCCCGGCTGGCCACCAGCCTGGTGGTCCGGGAGGACTCACTCACCCTCTACGGCTTCGCCGACGACGACGCCAAGCAGTTGTTCGAGCTGCTCCAGACCGCGAGCGGCGTCGGCCCCCGGCTGGCCCAGGCCGTGCTCGCCGTGCACACCCCGGACGCGGTCCGGAAGGCGATCGCCAACGCCGACCTCGCCGCGCTGACCCGGGTGCCGGGCATCGGCAAGAAGGGCGCCGAGCGGCTTGTGCTGGAGCTGCGGGACCGGATCGGCCCGGTGGCGATCGGCCCGGACGGCGCGGGCGGCGTGACCGCCGGGGCCTGGCCGGAGCAGGTGCGTCAGGCGCTTGTCGGGCTCGGTTGGTCGGCCGCCCAGGCCGAGCAGGCGGTGGTCGCGGTCGCCGAGACCGTCGACGGGGCGACCCCGCCGGTGCCGGTCCTGCTCAAGCAGGCGATCCGCCTCCTGGGCCGCACCCGATGAGTGGTGACAACCTGGTCTCGGCGTACGTCAGCGACACCGACCTGGACGCGGAGGCGAGCGTCCGGCCGAAGCGGCTCGCCGAGTTCATCGCCCAGGACCGGGTCCGCGACCAGCTCGACCTGCTGTTGCAGGGCGCGATGCGGCGCGGCTCCCCACCCGACCACATCCTGCTGTCCGGCCCGCCGGGCCTCGGGAAGACCAGCCTGGCCAACATCGTCGCCGCCGAGCTGGGCTCGGGGATCCGGGTGACGAGCGGCCCGGCGATCGAGCGCTCCGGCGACCTGGCCGCGATCCTGACCAGCCTGGCCGAGGGCGACGTGCTCTTCATCGACGAGATCCACCGGATCGCCAAGCCGGCCGAGGAGCTGCTCTACAGCGCCATGGAGGACTTCCGGGTCGACGTGGTGGTGGGCAAGGGGCCGGGCGCGACCGCCATCCCGCTCGACGTGGAGCCGTTCACCCTTGTCGGCGCCACCACCCGCGCCGGTCTGCTGACCGGGCCGATGCGGGACCGGTTCGGCTTCGTCGCGCACCTCGACTTCTACTCGCCGGCCGACCTGGAGACGCTGCTGCACCGGTCCGCGCGGATCCTCGGCGTGCCGATCACGCCCGACGGCGCGGCGGAGATCGCCGGAAGGTCCCGGGGCACGCCGCGGATCGCCAACCGGCTGCTGCGCCGGGTCCGCGACTATGCCGAGGTGCGCGCCGACGGGGTGGTCACGGTGGAGACCGCCAGGTCCGCGCTCACCGTCTACGACGTGGACGCGCTCGGCCTGGACCGGCTCGACCGGGCGGTGCTGACCGCGCTCGTCGACTCGTTCCGGGGTGGCCCGGTCGGGGTCTCCACCCTGGCCGTGGCGGTGGGGGAGCAGCCGGACACGGTCGAGGAGGTCTGCGAGCCGTTCCTGGTCCGGGCCGGTCTGCTGGCCCGTACGCCCCGGGGCCGGGTGGCCACCGGGGCCGCCTGGCACCATCTGGGCCGCATTCCCCCGAATGGTACATTTGGTGCGGACACCCCTCCGGGGCCCGACCTGTTCTCGACGCAGACCGACCAGGCGTGATCCGTTCGTGATCTGTGTCGCATTCGGTCTTCTCAGGAGCAGGGACTAGACTTCGCCGCGGTCTGTACAGGACGTGAGAATCCGCCTCCGCTGCGGCGCCCCCCGGGGTCGGCGGAGGCCAACCGGAAGGTCGACACCGTGCTTTACGCAGCAGCGAGTGGCGGGGGAGCCGGCGGTCTGACGCCGATCCTCATGATCGCTCTGCTCTTCGTCGTCATGTACTTCATGATGATCCGTCCGCAGCAGAAGCGCCGCCGCGAGGCGGAGCAGATGCAGTCCGGCCTCGCCCCCGGCGACGAGGTGGTCACCATCGGCGGCCTGCACGGCACGGTCACCGCGATCGAGGACGAGACGGTCCTGCTTGAGGTCGCCCCGGGCGTGCAGACCCGCTACGCCCGCCCCGCCGTGGCCCGGGTGGTCAAGCGGGCCGAGGCGCCCGAGGCGGAGACGATCAGCGACGAGACCGAGTCGGTCAAGGACTGACCATCCGCCCCGAACGGGGCAGCGGAAACACCCCCACAAGTGGATAGTTGGGTCGGCGTCCGACGCCGGCACGCGGCCAGGCCCGCGCGATGCCCCCGCGTCGCGCTCGGGTCGGCGTGCCGGTCACCGGCCCCGGCCCGCCGGAGCAGTCGGGCGGACACCCCCGGCCCGACAGGTGTCGCCGCCGTGGAAGCGGCGCGACCGTACAGGGAGACAGGACAGCCGTGGCACCACCTCAGGGACAGATGCGCCCCGGACGGCAGCTCGCCGTGCTCGGGTTCATCTTCGTCGTCCTCTATCTTTTGGTGTTCTTCTCGGGTGGCGCCAGTGGTGGCTGGAAGGATCGGCTGGAGCCCCGGCTCGGCCTGGACCTCATCGGCGGCACCCGGCTGACGCTGGAGGCCACCAACACGGTGGACGGCAAGCCGCCGACCTCGGAGAACCTCGAAGAGGCGCGCCAGATCATCGAGAGCCGGGTCAACGGCTACGGCGTGGCCGAGGCGGAGGTGGTCACCGAGGGCAACCGCAACATCGTCATCTCCCTGCCCGGCGAGAACCGTGACCTGACCGACGTGGGCAGCGCCGCCGAGCTGCGCTTCCGCAAGGTGCTCAAGGCGACCGACGGCAGCGGCGCGGCTGCCGCGCCGCCGCCGAGCCCGAGCGCCACCCCGGCGCCGTCCGGCAGCGCCCAGCCGTCCGGCAGCGCCTCGCCGAAGCCGTCCGGCAGCGCCAAGGTCAGCGCGTCGCCGAGCGCCGGTGGGCAGGGCGGCATGGCCCCCGCGCCGAGCGCCAGCGCCACGCCGTCTGCCTCGCCGAGCGCCGCCGCGCCGAGCCCGAGCGCCAGCGCCGAGCCGGTGCCGCAGAGCATCGAGCAGCAGCGCCAGGCCGTGCAGCAGAAGGTGGGCGCCGCCGCGTGGACCGCCGCCTCGGGCCTCCAGGCCCCGGCCGACCTCGCCACCGACCCGTCCCTGGGGGACAAGCTCAAGCCGTTCGGCACGCTGACCCCGCAGGAGGTCGCGGTGCTGCCGGTGGAGATGCAGTTCAACGTCCCCACCATCACCTGCGCCCAGCTCGACAAGCGGCCGGCCGCCTCGATCAAGGACGAGAAGCAGAAGGCGGTGGCCTGCGAGTCCGGCGCGAAATACCTGCTCGACGTGGCCAAGGTGCTGGGCACCGACGTCAAGAACGCCTCCGCCCAGCTCGACCAGACCAGCTCCTGGGTGGTAAGTCTCAACTTCACCGGCAAGGGTCAGGAGAAGTGGACCGCGCTGACCCGCGAGTCGTTCAACAACGAGGGTCAGGCGTGCGACCAGACCGCGCTCGGCCAGGACGGCAAGTGCCGGGTCGCCGTGGTGCTGGACAACGAGATCGTTTCCTCGCCGGAGATCCAGGGCGTGCTGACAGGTGACTCGCAGATCACCGGCAGCTTCGACAACAAGTCGGCGAACGCGCTCGCCAGCCAGCTCCGCTACGGCGCCCTGCCGGTGACGTTCGAGCCGCAGGAGAGCCAGAACGTCACCGCGACGCTCGGCGACAGCCACCTCAAGGCGGGCCTGCTCGCGGCCGGCATCGGCATGCTGCTTGTCATCATCTACTCGTTCTTCTACTACCGGCTGCTCGGCTCGGTCATCTTCCTCAGCCTGGTGCTCTCCGCGCTGCTTGTCTTCGGCGCGCTCGTGGTGCTCGGCCGGTCGATCGGGTTCACGCTCACGCTCGCCGGCATCGCCGGCATGATCGTCTCGCTCGGTGTGGCGGCGGACTCGTTCGTCATCTACTTCGAACGGCTCAAGGACGAGATCCGCGAGGGCCGCAGCCCGCGCAGCGCGGTGCCGCGGGCCTGGATCCGGGCCCGCCGGACGATCATCTCGGCGAACGCCATCACGCTGATGTCGGCCGTGGTGCTCTACATCGTGTCGGTCGGCGCGGTGAAGGGCTTCGCCTTCGCGCTCGGCCTGGCGACCGTGCTGGACCTGGTCGTCGTGTTCCTCTTCCGCCACCCGATCATGACGATGTTCGCCCGCACCCGGGCGTTCATGTCCCCGCGGGTCAGCGGTCTGGGCCGGGCGCTGCCGGCCCGGTCGGCCGAGTCGGGCGCCGCCCGCAACCCGCGCGTCAAGGAGGCCTGAGATGGCTAAGAGTGGTCTGGCCGCCCGGCTCTACCGTGGCGAGGCCGATCTCAACATCGTCGGCAAGCGCAAGCTGTGGTTCGGCGTGGCCGGCGCGCTTGTGCTGATCGCCGTGCTGAGCTTCGCGCTCAACGGCTTCAAGCTCGGCATCGAGTTCGCCGGCGGCAACTCGTTCCAGGTGCCGGCAAGCGTCGGCACACTGGACCGGGCCGAGAAGGTCGTCGACGACGCGCTGGCCAAGGAGGCGCCCGGCGTCGAGGTCGTCACCGCG
Source organism: Micromonospora marincola (assembly GCF_056150385.1). Lineage (NCBI taxonomy): Bacteria > Bacillati > Actinomycetota > Actinomycetes > Micromonosporales > Micromonosporaceae > Micromonospora > Micromonospora marincola. The sequence goes on from NZ_JAXCFT010000015.1 coordinate 66,450, forward strand.
CAGAAGGTCGGCGGCGCCGGCGGCGAGACCTACGAGATGCGCACCGGGCAGCTCAGCCAGGAGCAGGCCAACGCGGCCAAGACCGCGATGGCGGAGGAGTTCGGCATCCAGCCCGACCAGATCAGCGGCAGCCAGGTCTCCGAGGCGTGGGGCAGTCAGGTCACCTCGCGGGCGTTCCTCGGTCTGCTGATCTTCCTCGCCGTGGTGACGGTCTACCTGGTGCTGCGCTTCGAGTGGCGGATGGCCGTCGCCGCGATCATCTCGCTGCTCACCAACCTGGTCCTCACCTCCGGCATCTACTCGCTCGTCGGCTTCGAGGTCACCCCGTCGACGATCATCGGCTTCCTCACCATCCTGGGCTTCGCGCTCTACGACGTGGTGGTGGTCTTCGACAAGGTGCAGGAGAACACGCGGGGCATCACCGCGAACAACAACCTCACCTACGGCGAGGCGTCGAACCTGGCGCTCAACCAGAGCCTCATGCGGTCGCTCAACACCTCGGTGGTGGCGCTGCTCCCGGTCGGCGGCCTGCTGTTCATCGGCGCCGGCCTGCTCGGCGCGGGCACCCTGAAGGACCTCGGCCTGGTGCTCTTCGTCGGCATGGCGGTGGCGTTCCTCACCTCGATCCTGCTGGCCACCCCGCTGCTGGTGCTGCTGAAGAACCAGGACCCGCGGATCAGCGCGCACAACAAGCGGGTGCACGCCCGCCGGGCGGCCGTCTCCCGGGGCGAGGTCGCCCCGAAGGGCGCCCCGCGCCCCGCGCCGGCCGGTGACCAGCCGGTCGAGACGGACGCGGACCCGGCTCTGGCCGGCGCCGCCCCGAAGGTCGGCTCCCGGCCGGCCGGCAAGCGCCCCAGCGGCGCCCGGGGCGGTCGCCCCGGCGGAGGCAACCGGCCGGGTGGCGCGAAGCGCCGCTGACCGCACAGCCCGGACGGAACCGACCGGACGGCGTCCGTCATGCTGTTGTCACGGCATGGCGGACGCCGTCGTCGTTTCGAGAGGACATGGGACGTACCGTGACGGAGACCCACACCGCAGGCGTACGGGGAGACAGCGGCCCGGAGGTCGCCCGGCTGGTCGCCAGCCGGACGCTCGACGTGCCGGACTTCCCCAAGCCGGGGGTCATGTTCAAGGATCTGATGCCGCTGTTCGCCGACGGCGTGGCGTTCCGTGAGGTGATCGACGGGATCATCGCCTACCACGGGCCCGACTCGTTCGACGCCGTGGTGGGCATCGAGGCGCGCGGTTTCGTGCTCGCCGCGGCCGTCGCGTACGCCACCGGGGTCGGCGTGGTGCCGGTGCGCAAGGCCGGCAAGCTGCCCCGGGCGACCCACTCGGCCTTCTACGCGCTTGAGTACGGCGAGGCGACGCTCGAGGTCCACCAGGACGCGTTCACCGCCGGCCACCGCGTGCTGGTGCTCGACGACGTGCTCGCCACCGGCGGCACCGCCGAGGCGACGCTCGACCTGGTGGAGCGCGCCGGCGGCACGGTCGCCGGCTTCACCGTCCTGCTGGAGCTGGGTTTCCTCAAGGGCCGGGAGCGGCTCGCCCCACGCCCGGTCCATGCCCTGTTGACCGTTTGAGCCGCCGGCACCCGGTCGGTCCGCCGGTACGGGGCGTCCGGTGGAGCGGCGGCGCACCCTGCGTACCGGTAGGATTGCCCATTGCCTGACCGGGTGGGTGACCGTCCGGTTGGCGAAGCCGCCGGGGCGCAGTCCCGGTGGCCGGCGCGGAACAACACCGACCCCCGGGTCGGTTGGACCAGACGTCGGCCGGACGGCCGGCGCATCCCCGGCGAACGGTGAGGAGGCCGGTGTCCAACGATGTCGTCCCTCCGGTGGAGGGCACGGTGCACCCGACAGGCGACGCGGACGGCTCGGTGACCGAGCACGGCGGCAACACGCCCGCCGGGGCGAACGGCGGCACGCCTGACGCGACGGCCGACGACGACGGGGTGGTGGTGCCGTTCCCGACCGACGGTGACCCCTCGACAAGCGGCGGTTTCGCCCTCTCCAACGCGCCGACCGGCCGGCGGGTGCGCGCCCGCCTGGCCCGGTTCAACGCGCCCTGGCAGACCTCGCAGGTGAGCGAGGTGCTGGAGCCGCTGATCTCCGCCCACCGCGATGCCCACCCGAAGGCCGACGCCCGGCTGCTTCAGCGCGCCTTCGACACCGCCGCGCGCTGGCACTCGGGGCAATACCGCAAGTCCGGCGACCCCTACATCACCCACCCGCTCGCCGTGGCGACCATCCTCGGCAACCTGGGCATGGACACCACCACGCTCGTGGCGGCGCTGCTGCACGACACGATCGAGGACACCGAGTACACCCTCGACGCGATGCGCGCCGACTTCGGCGGCGAGGTCGCGCTGCTCGTCGACGGCGTGACGAAGCTCGACAAGGTCAAGCTCGGCGACGCGGCCAAGGCGGAGACCATCCGCAAGATGGTGGTCGCCATGGCGAAGGACCCCCGGGTCCTGGTGATCAAGCTGGCCGACCGGCTGCACAACATGCGGACGCTCACCTTCCTGCCCCGCCCCAAGCAGGAGCAGAAGGCCAAGGAGACGCTTGAGATCCTGGCGCCGCTGGCGCACCGCCTCGGTATGAACACGATCAAGTGGGAGCTGGAGGATCTGGCCTTCGGCACGCTGTTCCCGAAGCGGTTCGAGGAGATCAACCGGCTGATCGGGGAGCACCAGCCGCAGCGTGAGGCGCTGCTGCGCCAGGTGACGCAGAAGGTGTCGACCGACCTGAAGGCCGCCAAGATCAAGGCGGAGACGACCGGCCGGCCGAAGCACCTCTACTCGATCTACCAGAAGATGATCGTGCGGGGTCGCGACTTCAACGACATCTACGACCTGGTGGGTGTGCGGATCCTGGTCGACACGGTGCGCGACTGCTACGCGGCGCTGGGGGTCATCCACGCCAACTGGCAGCCGGTGCCGGGCCGGTTCAAGGACTACATCGCCATGCCCAAGTTCAACATGTACCAGTCGTTGCACACGACTGTCATCGGGCCCACCGGCAAGCCGGTGGAGATGCAGATCCGCACCTACGCGATGCACCGCACCGCCGAGTTCGGCATCGCCGCGCACTGGAAGTACAAGGAGCACAAGGGCACCCAGGTGGTGGGCCCGCCGGCGCACATCGACGAGATGACCTGGCTGCGGCAACTGCTGGACTGGCAGCGCGAGGCGGCCGACCCGAGCGAGTTCCTGGACGCGCTGCGGTTCGACCTGTCCAGCCAGGAGGTGTACGTCTTCACGCCGAAGGGCGACGTCATCCCGCTGCCGACCGGGTCGACGCCTGTGGACTTCGCGTACGCGGTGCACACCGAGGTCGGGCACAAGTGCATCGGCGCGCGGGTCAACGGCAAGTTGGTGCCGCTGGAGTCGACGCTGTCCAACGGCGACGTGATCGAGATCTTCACGTCGAAGTCCGACACGGCCGGCCCGACGCAGGACTGGTTGGGCTTCGTCAAGAGCCCCCGCGCGCGGACGAAGATCCGGCAGTACTTCAACAAGGAGCGGCGCGAGGAGGCGATCGAGGCCGGCAAGGACGCGATCGTCAAGGCGATGCGCAAGCAGGGCATGCCGTTGCAGCGGATGCTCACCTCGGATGCGCTGATGGCCATCGCGCGGGACCTGCACCTCGCGGACGTGGCCTCGCTCTACGCGGCGGTCGGCGACAGTCAGGTCTCCGCGCAGTCGGTGGTGCAGAAGCTGATGGCCTCCTACGGCGGCGAGGAGGGCGCGGCGGAGGACATCGCCGAGACCGCCGTCGCCACCCGGCCGCCGCGTAGCCGGCAGAGCAGCGCCGACCCGGGCGTGGTGGTCCGTGGCGTCAGCGACGTCTGGATCAAGCTGGCCCGCTGCTGCACGCCGGTGCCGCCGGACTCGGTGTTCGGCTTCGTCACCCGCTCCGGTGGGGTGAGCGTGCACCGCGACGACTGCGCCAACGCCGAGGACCTGCGGGCGCAGACCGAGCGGGTGGTCGAGGTGAGCTGGAAGCTCACATCTGCCTCCACGTTCCTGGTCGCCATCCAGGTGGAGGCGCTCGACCGGCACAAGTTGCTCGCCGATGTCACCCGGATGCTCTCCGAGGAGCGGGTGAACATCCTCTCCGCGACGGTGACCACCACCCGGGACCGGGTGGCGGTCAGCCGGTTCAGCTTCGAGATGGCCGACCCGAAGCACCTGGGGCACCTGCTGGCCGCGGTGCGCAGGGTCGACGGGGTCTTCGACGCGTACCGGGTCACCTCCGGGGCCTGAGAGCCCGCGCACGGAAAACGCCCGCCGGTCCGACCGGCGGGCGTTTCTCGTCGACTCCGGGTCAGCCCTCGATGTCGCTCATCGTCACCTTGGTCATGACGATCTCCTTCTTCGGGTGACCGCCGCCTGCCTGCTTGGCGAAGGCGCCGTCGTCACCTGCGGCGGCGACCTGCTTCACCACGTCCATGCCGCCGGTGATGGTGCCCAGCACGGTGTAGTTCGGGTCGAGCTGGCTGTCGCCGTACACGATGAAGAACTGGCTGCCGGTGCTGCCGGGCTGGCCGGAGTTGGCCATCGCGATGACGCCCTCCGGGTACGGCGGGCGCTTGTCGGTGGGGAGGTTCTCCTCGGCCAGGTTGTAGCTCGGCCCGCCGGTGCCGTCGGTGTCCCGCCAGCCCTTGCCGGTGGCGCTCGGGTCGCCGCACTGGAGCACCTTGATGCCCTCGGTGACAAGCCGGTGGCACTTGGTGTTGTCGAAGAAGCCCTTGCTTGCCAGGTGGGTGAAGCTGCCGGCGGTGCAGGGCACCGCGGCACGGTCGAGCTTGGCGGTGATCGGACCCAGGTTGGTGTCGATCGTCATCGTCTGACTGCCCTTGTTCGCCTGCTGTGCCGGCGGCAGCCCGACGTCCTTGATCTGCGCCGGCCGGCCCTCCTTGGGCACCTCGGTGTAGGCGCACTGGGCGGAGCCGGCGGCGGCCTCGCCGCCCGGCTTGTCGTCGTCGTCGCCGAGCGAGGTGGCGAGCCATACGGTGCCGGCCACGACGAGCACAAGCACGGCCGCGGCGCCGACGATCGCCTGCGTCTGCCGGCGCTTGCGGGCCTTTCCGGCCCGCTCGGCCATCTCCCGTTCGAGCCGGGCCCGCGCCGCCGCCCGCTGGCGGTCTCTCGTGGACGTCACGGTCACTCCTCACCTGCTGGATGTTCGGGGGGACGGCGTCGGGCGCCGCCGAGTCAAAGGTGGATCAACGCCCACTCAACGGCGGGTCATCCGGCGCTGGGGCTGCTCGCCGGCTCGCTCGGAGCGGGCGGCGAGGCGTTCGGCTCGCCGACGGTGAGGCTCTGGATCACCACGTCCGTCTTCGGCTTGACCTTGGCGCCGCTGCCATTGTCCACGGTCGGCAGGGCACCGATCTTCTCCACCACGTCGAGCCCCGCGGTGACCTTGCCGACGATGCTGTAGGCCGGCTTGGCCGGGTTGGCGTCCTTGAAGAAGATCAGGAACTGGCTGCCGTTGGTGCCCGGCGGGTTGCCGACCAGGGCGACCGTGCCCTTCGGGTACGCCGGCGGCTCGCCCGGCGCCGGCGAGGCCGACGGGCTGGGCTCGGGCGCGGTGGGGATGTTCTCGTCGTAGAACGTGTAGGTCGGCCCGCCGATCCCGGTGCCGCTCGGGTCGCCGCAGCGCAGCGCGCCCTCGGTGGTGATCTCGTGGCACTTGGTGTTGTCGAAGAACTGCCGGCCGGCCAGGTGGGCGAGGCTCGCGCTGCCGCAGGGGGCGGCGGCCTGGTCCAGTTCGACGGTGATCGGGCCACCCTGGTTCGTGGTGACAGTCATCGGCCGGGTGCCCGAGGTGGGCAGGTCCCGGGTGGCCGGGGTGCCGACGTCCTTGAGGTTGGCGTTCCCGGCGGCGTTCTGCGGGGTCCAGAGGCACGTGTCCTCGGCGGCCTGCTTGTCCGGCTCCGAGTCGAACGCGCCGAGTGCCCAGGCCGAGCCGGCCACGATCAGCACGAGCACCACCGCGGCGCCCACCCCGGCCTGGATCTGCCGGCGACGCTTCGCGGTCGCGGCCCGCCGGGCGAGTTGCCGGTCGAGCTTGGCCCGCGCCAGTTTGCGCTGCCGGTCCCTGCTGGAAGCCACAGGTGCTCCCCTTCCTCTGCACTGATCGTCGTCGGCGTCGCCGGCACCGCCCGCGCTGCTGATCGGGGTGCGCCACGCCACACGCCCGCCAGAGTGTACGGGTAGCGACTGTGAATGTGGTGTACGAGGTCCGCCCGTGCTTATCGGATGTTGTCACTGGGATCGCTGGGACGCCCGGGGCCGGTGGCGGCAGAAACCCGCTCGCCGGTGCGACTAGGCTGCTGAGCGACGACGACGACCGGACGGAGAGGGGACGGACGTGCTCGTGGCCGGCTTTCCCGCGGACGCCTTCGGCACCAACTGCTACGTGGTGGCGACCGGGCCGGGGGAGCAGTGCGTGGTGGTCGATCCCGGCATCGGGGTGATCGACCGGCTCGACGCCGTGCTCGCCGAGCACCGCCTGCATCCGGCCGCCGTGCTGCTCACCCACGGCCACCTCGACCACACCTTCTCGGTCGCGCCGGTCTGCGGCGCGCGGGGCATCACCGCCTACGTGCACCCGGCGGACCGCGAGATGCTCGCCGACCCGACCAAGGCGCTCTCCATGGACCTCACCGCGCTGTTCGGCGGGCGGCTGCCGTACACCGAGCCGGACGACGTGGCCGAGCTGACCGACGGCGCGACGCTGTCGCTGGCCGGGTTGGAGATCACCGTCGACCACGCTCCCGGCCATACCGGCGGGTCGGTGCTGTTCCGGCTGCCCGGCGCCGGCTCGCCCTGGGAGGCGGAGCAGATCTGCCTCTCCGGTGACGTGCTCTTCGCCGGTTCGATCGGCCGCACCGACCTGCCGGGCGGCGACATGCCCCGGATGCTCGCGAGCCTCCGGGACAAGGTCCTCCCGCTCGCCGACGACACAGTCGTCCTGCCCGGCCACGGCCCCGCGACCACAGTCGGCCGCGAGCGCGCGACAAACCCGTACCTCGTCGAGGTGGCGGGGTCCGCGCGCCCGGCCGCGCCCACCCGAGGCCTCTAGCCCGGCCCGCGCGCCGCGCGGGTTTCCAAGGAGTACGCCATGAGCAAGCCCACGCCCATCTCCGGCTTCCCCGAGTGGACGCCGGCGCAGCGGATGATCGAGCAGTTCGTGCTTGATCGGATCCGCGCCACGTTCGAGTTGTACGGCTTCGCGCCGCTGGAGACCCGCTCGGTCGAGCCGCTCGACCAGTTGCTGCGCAAGGGGGAGACCTCGAAGGAGGTCTACCTGCTGCGCCGGTTGCAGGCCGACGCCGACGGGCCGGCCGGGGACGACTCGCTCGGTCTGCACTTCGACCTGACCGTGCCGTTCGCCCGCTATGTGCTGGAGAACGCCGGCAAGCTCCAGTTCCCGTTCCGGCGCTACCAGATCCAGAAGGTGTGGCGGGGGGAGCGCCCGCAGGAGGGGCGCTACCGGGAGTTCCTCCAGGCCGACATCGACATCGTTGACCGGGACACGCTGCCGGCGCACTACGAGGCGGAGATGCCGCTGGTGATCGGCGACGCGCTGCGGTCGCTGCCCATCCCGCCGGTGCGGATCCAGGTGAACAACCGCAAGATCTGCGAGGGCTTCTACCGGGGCATCGGGCTGACCGACCCGGAGGCCGCGCTGCGCACCGTGGACAAGCTCGACAAGGTCGGCCCGGCGAAGGTGGCCGAGCTGCTCGCGGAGACCGCCGGAGCGAGCGAGGCGCAGGCCAAGGCGGTGCTCGCGCTGGCCGAGATCTCCGCGCCGGACGCCTCCTTCGCCGACGCGGTGCGCGCGCTCGGCGTGCGCGATCCGCTGCTCGACGAGGGCATCGCCGAGTTGACCGCGGTGGTGGAGACCGCCGCCGCGCACGCGCCGGGGCTCTGCGTCGCCGACCTGCGGATCGCCCGGGGCCTGGACTACTACACCGGCACCGTCTACGAGACGCAGATGGTCGGCTACGAGCGGTTCGGCTCGGTCTGTTCCGGTGGCCGCTACGACAACCTGGCCAGCTCCGGCAACGTCCGCTTCCCCGGCGTCGGCATCTCGATCGGGGTGACCCGGCTGCTCGGCCTGCTGTTCGGCGCCGACGCGCTGTCGGTGTCCCGGTCGGTGCCGACCTGCGTGCTCGTCGCGGTCACCGCCGAGGAGGACCGGGCGGCAAGCGACGCGGTCGCGGCGGCGCTGCGCTCGCGGGGCGTACCCACCGAGGTGTCGCCGTCCGCGGCGAAGTTCGGCAAGCAGATCCGGTACGCCGAGCGGCGCGGCATCCCGTACGTCTGGTTCCCCGGCGCGGACGGCGACGAGGTGAAGGACATCCGGTCCGGTGCGCAGGCGCCCGCAGCGGCGGGCGAGTGGACCCCGCCCCGGGCGGACCTCGCGCCGCTGGTCGCCGGAACTGGCGTCTGACGCCGATTGCACCTACGGTGGCGTAAGTTACGCCACCGTAGGGAGAACGTCGTGTCCGTGCTCAGTCAGACCGCTCTGCTCACCGAACTCGAACCGGTCGTGGAGAAGAACCTCGACCGGCACCTGTCGCTGGCCAAGGAGTGGTTCCCGCACGAGTACGTGCCGTGGAGCGCCGGTCGCACGTTCGACGGTCCGCTCGGCGGCGAGGCGTGGTCGCCGGAGGACTCGACGATCCCCGACGCGGCCCGCACCGCGCTGATCGTCAACCTGCTCACCGAGGACAACCTGCCCTCCTACCACCACGAGATCGCCACGCTGTTCGGCCGGGACGGCGCGTGGGGCACCTGGGTGCACAGGTGGACCGCCGAGGAGGGGCGGCACGGCACCGCGATCCGGGACTACCTCACCGTGACCCGGGCCGTGGACCCGGTGGCGCTGGAGCGGGCCCGGATGGTGCACATGTCCGCCGGCTACCACAACGTGCACGACGACGAGGTGCTGCACTCGCTCGCGTACGTGTCGTTCCAGGAGTTGGCCACCCGCATCTCGCACCGCAACACCGGCCGGGCCACCGGCGACCCGGCCTGCGAGGCGCTGCTGGCCCGGGTGGCGGCGGACGAGAACCTGCACATGGTCTTCTACCGCAACCTGCTCACCGCGTCGTTCGAGCTGGCGCCCAGCCAGGCCATGCGGGCGGTCGCCGACGTGCTCGCCGACTTCCAGATGCCCGGGGTGGGCATCGACGGTTTCGCCCGCAAGTCGGTGGCGATCGCCCTGGCCGGCATCTACGACCTGCGCCAGCACCGGGACGAGGTGGTGGTGCCGGTGCTGCGCCAGTGGAACCTGTTCGAGGTGACCGGTCTGAACGGCGACGGCGAGGCCGCCCGCGAGCAGATCGCCGCCCAGCTCGACACGCTGGAGACCCAGGCGTCCCGGTTCGAGGAGCGCCGCGCCGCCCGCGCCGCCCGCCTGACCCCCACCCGCTAACCCCCGAAGGCAATCCGGTGATCATGAGGTTGGCGGCGGTGTTGATCTCTGCTGGTGCCGCCAACCTCATGATCACCCGTGTGGTGCGGGGGTCGGGGTGGCGGGGGTCTGACACCTGGTGACGATGTTGTTGCTTTGGCGTTACATCGGGTGGCGGTGCGAATCCGGGCAAACTTGCGTCTTGCTTACGATCTTAAATATGTGAATACTTTGGTCAGCCCGGACGGTTTCCCCAGGTCGGCCGGGCTGTCCTCGGGCGTGTCCCCATCACAGCGCCCGTTCACCCCCGTTCGGAGGTTGTCACATGCGACCCACGAGGTCCACGCTCTGTCGCGCCGCCGCCGTCGCCGTGGCCGGAACCCTGGTCACCGGCTCCCTGCTCGGCGCGCCCGCCCAGGCCGCCCCCGCCCCCGCCTCGCCCGACGCCGCCGCCACCCTCGCCGCCACGCTCGGCGACCGCGCCGCCGGCACGTACGCCGACGCCAGCGGCAAGATGGTCGTCACGGTGACCGACGCCGCTGCCGCCCGCCAGGTGCACGCCGCCGGCGCCACCCCGAAGCTCGTCACCCGCGGCGCCAACCAGCTCAAGGCCGCCACCGGCGAGCTGGAGCGCTCCGCCAAGATCCCGGGCACCGCCTGGTGGACCGACGCGGTGACCAACCAGGTCGTCGTCTCGGTGGACAGCACCGTCACCGGCGCCAAGCTGGAGCGGGTCAAGGCCGCCGCCGCCCGCACCGGTGGCGCGGTCCGGATCGAGGCCGAGGCCGGCACCCTGACCACCCGGATTTCCGGCGGCCAGGCCATCTACACCGGCGGCTACCGCTGCTCGCTCGGCTTCAACGTGCGCAGCGGCTCGACCTACTACTTCCTCACCGCCGGGCACTGCACCAACCTGGGCTCGACCTGGTACTCGAACTCCGGACAGACGTCCGTCCTGGGCACCCGGGCCGGCACCAGCTTCCCGGGCAACGACTACGGCATCGTCCGGCACAGCAACTCGGCCAACGCGGCCGGCAACGTCTACCTCTACAACGGCAGCTACCAGGACATCACCTCGGCCGGTAACGCCTACGTCGGCCAGTCGGTCCGCCGTTCCGGCAGCACCACCGGCCTGCGCAGCGGCACCGTCTCGGCCACCAACGCGACGGTCAACTACGCCGAGGGCAGCGTCTCCGGCCTGATCCGCACCAACGTCTGCGCCGAGGGCGGCGACAGCGGCGGCTCGCTGTTCAGCGGCACCACCGCGCTCGGCCTCACCTCCGGCGGCAGCGGCAACTGCTCCTCCGGTGGCACGACCTACTTCCAGCCGGTCACCGAGCCGCTCAGCGTCTACGGCGTGAGCGTCTTCTGATCCGCACCTCACGAACGGGCCGCCGGGTGACCGGCGGCCCGTTCCGCGTGTACCGGACCCGGGTGTGAGGGACCCGGGTGGGACCGGGCCGGAAGGTGGGTGGGAGTGTGTGGCCGTGAACAGGGTAGGTACCGGCCGGTGAGCGCCTCCCCGACCGACGTGACCGACGCGGGCGACGCGGGCGACGCGGGCGAACGGCAGCCGTCCGCCTGGGCGCCGCTGCGGTCGGCCGCGTTCCGCAGCCTGTGGCTGGCGGTGCTGGCCAGCAACATCGGCATCTGGATGCAGACGGTCGGCGCCCAGTGGCTGCTCGTCGACCGGCCCGGCGCGGCGACGCTCGTCTCGCTCGTGCAGACCGCAAGCATGCTGCCGGTGCTGATGCTGGCGCTGCCGGCCGGCGCACTCGCCGACACGTTCGACAGGCGGCGGCTGCTGATCGCCGTGCAGTGCTTCCTGGCCGCCGTCGGGGCGCTGCTCACCGTGCTGACCGCCCTCGGCCGGATGCCGCCGGCGCTGCTGCTCACCCTCACCTTCGGCCTCGGCGTCGGGCAGGCGCTCACGCTGCCCGCCTGGCAGGCGGTCATCCCCGAGCTGGTGCCCCGGTCGCAGATCGTCTCCGCCTCGGCGCTCGGCTCGATAAGCGTCAACCTGGCCCGCTCGGTCGGGCCGGCGGTGGCCGGTGTGCTGGTGGCCCAGGCCGGCGTGCCTGTGGTCTTCGCGGTCAACGCGGCCACGTTCGCCGTCTTCGCGGTGACGCTGCTGCGCTGGCGCCCGGAACGCCGGGACCGCGACGCCACGCCGGAGCGGTTCACCGCGGCGCTGCGCGCCGGCGGCCGGTACGTGCGGCACTCCCCGGTGGTCCGCCGGATCCTGCTGCGGGCGGCCCTTTTCGTGGTGCCGGGAAGCGCGCTGTGGGCGCTGCTGCCGCTCGTCGCGAGCCGCCGGCTCGGTCTCGGCGCCGGTGGGTACGGCGTGCTGCTCGGCGCGCTCGGCGTCGGCGCGGTGGCGGGCGCGCTGGTCCTGCCCCGGATCCGCCTGGCCCTCACCAACAACCGGCTGCTGCTCCTGGCCGGGCTGCTCTACGCGGCGGTGCTCGCCGTGCTCGCGCTGGTGCCGGTGCCGGCCGTCGCGGTGGTCGCGCTGCTGCCCGCCGGGCTGGCCTGGATGACGGTGCTGTCGAGCGTGAACGCGGCCATGCAACTGTTCCTGCCCGGCTGGGTACGCGCCCGCGGCCTGTCGGTCTTCCAGATGGTCTTCGCCGGCGGGCAGGCGCTCGGCGCGGTCGCGTGGGGCGCGCTCGGTGAGGTCACCGGCCTGGTCGGCGCGCTCACCGTGGCCGCCGTGGTGATGGCGGCCGGCGCGCTGAGCGTGCTGCTCTGGCCGCTGCGGGAGACCCGGAGCGTGAACCGGGACCCGGCGATGTTCTGGCCCGAGCCGCACCTGGTGCTGGAGGCGCCGCCGCGTGACGGCCCGGTGCTTGTCACCGTCTCGTACACGGTGCGCCCGGAGCGGCAGGCCGAGTTCGTCGAGGCGATGCGGGCGGTCGGCCGGTCCCGCCGGCGCACCGGCGCGATCCGCTGGGGGCTGTTCCGGGCCGGTGAGCGGGCACACGGCTTCGTCGAGGTCTATCAGGTGCCGACGTGGGAGGAGCACCTGCGCCAGCACGGCGGCCGGCTCACCGGCGGGGACCGGGTGGTGGAGGAACGGGCCCGGGCGCTCGCCGAGGACGACATCCGGGTCAACCACCTACTTCCGGCCGAGCCGCGATGATCGGCGGGTGGCGCGGGGGGCGCTCCGCGGAGCTGACAGAATGCGGGGGCAGCCCAACGATGAGGAGACACCAGCCGTGATCCGTACCCACAATGCCGGAAGCCTGCGCGCCGCGGACGCCGGCTCGACGGTGACGCTCGCCGGCTGGGTGGCCCGCCGGCGCGACCACGGCGGTGTCGTCTTCGTCGACCTGCGCGACGCCTCCGGCGTCGTGCAGGTGGTGCTGCGCGAGGAGGACGCGCACGCGCTGCGCAACGAGTTCTGCGTGAAGGTCACCGGCGAGGTGACCCGCCGGCCCGAGGGCAACGAGAACCCCGAGCTGCCGACCGGCGAGGTCGAGGTGACCGCCGCCGCGCTGGAGGTGCTCTCCGAGGCCGCGCCGCTGCCGCTGCCGGTGGACGACCAGGTCGAGGCCGGCGACGACATCCGGTTGAAGTACCGCTACCTCGACCTGCGCCGCGGCGGCCCGGCGAAGGCGATGCGGCTGCGCTCCCGGGCCAACCAGCTCGCCCGCACGGTGCTGCACGAGCGGGACTTCCTGGAGATCGAGACCCCGACGCTCACCCGCTCCACCCCGGAGGGCGCCCGCGACTTCCTGGTCCCGGTGCGCCTCCAGCCGGGCAGCTGGTACGCGCTGCCGCAGTCCCCGCAGCTGTTCAAGCAGCTTCTCATGGTCGGCGGGATGGAGCGCTACTACCAGATCGCCCGCTGCTACCGGGACGAGGACTTCCGCGCCGACCGGCAGCCGGAGTTCACCCAGCTCGACATCGAGATGTCGTTCGTCACCGAGGACGACGTGATCGACCTCGGCGAGGCGATCGTGGCGAAGCTCTGGTCCGAGCTGGCCGACCACGAGATCACCCGGCCGATCCCGCGGATCACCTGGCACGACGCGATGGCCCGGTACGGCTCCGACAAGCCTGACCTGCGCTACGGCGTCGAGCTGACCGAGCTGACCGACTACCTGCGCGGCACCGCGTTCCGGGTGTTCGCCGGCGCGATCGACGCGGGCGGCTACGTCGGCGCGGTGGTCATGCCGGGCGGCGCGTCGCAGACCCGCAAGGAGCTGGACGGCTGGCAGGACTGGGCCAAGGCGCGCGGCGCGCGCGGCCTGGCGTACGTGGTGCTCGACGCGGAGACCGGCGAGGCGCGCGGCCCGGTGGCGAAGAACCTCTCCGAGGCGCACCTGGCCGGCCTGGCCGACGCGGTCGGCGCGAAGCCCGGCGACGCGGTCTTCTTCGCCGCCGGCACGAACACGCGGGAGGCGCAGGAGCTGCTCGGCGCGGCCCGGGTCGAGATCGCCAAGCGGGCCGGGCTTGTCGACGAGAGCGCGTGGGCGTTCTGCTGGGTGGTCGACGCGCCGATGTTCGAGCGGACCTCCGACCAGGAGAACGGCGGAGCGGGTGGGTGGACGGCCGTGCACCACCCGTTCACCTCGCCGAACGCGGAGTGGGTGGACCGCTTCGAGTCCGCGCCGGACCGGGCGCTCGCCTACGCGTACGACATCGTCTGCAACGGCAACGAGATCGGCGGCGGCTCGATCCGTATCCACCGGGGCGACGTGCAGCAGCGGGTGTTCGACCTGCTCGGCATCACCGCCGACGAGGCGCAGGACAAGTTCGGCTTCCTGCTTGAGGCGTTCAAGTACGGCGCCCCGCCGCACGGCGGCATCGCGTTCGGCTGGGACCGGGTCTGCATGCTGCTGGCCGGCGCGGACTCGATCCGCGAGGTGATCGCGTTCCCGAAGACCCGTGGCGGCTTCGACCCGCTGACCGGCGCGCCCACCCCGATCACCGGGCAGCAGCGCGCCGAGGCCGGCATCGACGCCAAGCCGAAGGCCCCGGCCGCCCCGCACGCCGGCACCGCCGGTCCGGCCGCGCCGGTGGCCGACCCGACCTGATGCGCCTGCTCGTGGTGGGCGCCAGCGGGTTCCTGGGCGGGGAGGTGTGCCGGCAGGCGGTCGCCGCCGGGCACCGGGTGGTCGGCACCCACCACTCGGCCGCCGTCGCGGTTGCGGGCGTCGCGTCGCGCCGGCTCGACGTCACCGACCGGGCCGCGGTGCGCGCGCTGCTGACCGGGGTACGCCCCGACGCGGTGGTCAGCACCCCGTACCGCTTCGACGACTGGGCCGTCACCGCCGACGGGGCGGCCCATGTCGCGTCCGCCGCCGCCGAGGTGGGCGCGCGGCTGGTGCACCTGTCAAGCGACGCGCTGCACGCCGGGCGGCCCGAGCCGTACGCTGACGACGAGGCGCCCACGCCCGTGTACCCGTACGGGGCGGCGAAGGCGGCGGCCGAGACGGCGGTGCGGGCGGTGGACCCGGGCGGGCTGCTGGTGCGGACCTCGCTGATCCTGGGGGAGGGGAGCAAGCAGATCCGGCGGTGCCGGGACGCGCTCGTCGGTCGGGCGACGCTGTTCAGCGACGAGATCCGCTGCCCGGTCGACGTCACCGACCTGGCCGCGGCGGTGTTGGAGCTGCTGCCGACCGACCTGGCCGGCCCGCTCAACGTGGCCGGCCCGGACGAGGCCAGCCGCGCCGACATCGGGCGGCTGCTGGCCCGCCGGCTCGGCGTCGACCCGGCCGGGCTGCGGACCACCACCACGGTCGCCGCCGGCCTGCGCCGCCCGGTCGAGGTACGCCTCGACTCGACCCGCGCCGCCGGCCTGCTCCGGACCCGCCTGCGCGGCGTCGCCGAGCTGTTCGCCTGACCGACCCTGGTTGCACAATTTCTTTGCATGAGTCTTGTGCACAGAAAGTGTGCACAGTTATTGTGCACTCATGGAACGTGCGGAGAAGCCCGAGCCGCGTCAGGTGCGGCTCGACCACCAACAGGTCCGGGTGCTCGCCCACCCGATGCGGATGCGCCTGGTCGGCGCGCTGCGTGTGAACGGGCCGGCCACCGCGACCCGGCTGGCCGAGCTGCTCGGCACCAACACCGGCGCGACCAGCTACCACCTACGCCAGCTCGCCGAGGTGGGCATGGTGGTCGAAGACCCGAATCTGGGCACCGCGCGGCAGCGGTTCTGGCGGGCCGCGCACGACGTGACCAACTGGGAGAGCAGCGACTTCGACGACGACCCGGACGCGCGCGCCGCGATCGAGTGGATCGAGGCAGACTATTTCCGCTTCTTCGCGCACCACGCCGAGCGGTGGTCCGCCCGGCGGCACGAGTGGTCGGCGGACTGGCGCGACGCGTTCGGCATGGGCGACTTCTTCATGCGCATACCGGCCACCCGCCTCGAGGCGATCAAGGCGGAGGTCTTCGCGGTCTTCGAGCGCCACCGCGACGAAACCGACCCCGACGATCCCGACGCCGAGCTGGTGCAGCTCTACCTCGCCGCCTTCCCGCTGGGCCCGGTCATGTCGACCACCGAGGAGAAGCCGTGAGCGTCCTGTCCGTACGCCAGATCCGGTTCCGCTACCTCACCCTCTACGGCCTGCGCTGGTTGCCAAGCGGCCTGCTCATGACCGTGATGATCCTGTTGATGCAGGAGCGCGGGCTCACGCTGTCCCAGATCGGTCTGGTCGCCACCGCGCAGGGCCTGGTCGTGCTGGCGCTGGAGTTGCCCACCGGCGGCTTCGCCGACGCGCTCGGCCGCAAGCCGGTGCTGCTTGTCGCCTGGGTGGTCGCCCTGGCCTCCCTCACGCTGATGGCGGTGGCCGACTCGTTCTGGATGTTCTTCCTGGTCTGGGCGTTGCAGGGGGTCTACCGGGCGCTCGACAGCGGCCCGCTGGAGTCCTGGTACGTCGACGCCACGCTTGCCGCCGACCCGGATGCCGAGTACGAGCGCGGCCTCGGCTGGGCCGGCACCGTCATCGGCGTCGCCATCGGCGCCGGCGCGCTGCTCGGCGGCGGCCTGGTCGCGCTCGGCCCGATCGGTCCGATCAGCGCGCTGACCCTGCCGGTGCTCGTCGCAGTCGTGCTCCAGGCGGTCTCGATCGTGGCGCTGCTGGCGCTCATGGCCGAGCAGCGCCCGGCCTCGGGCTCGGCCGCGCTGCGCGCCTCGGTGGTGGAGGCGCCCCGGATGGTCGGCTACGCCGTCGGCCTGCTGCGCCGCAACCGGGTCCTGCTTGCCCTGGTCGCGGTCGAGCTGTTCTGGGGCTTCGGCATGGTCACGTTCGAGTCGCTGCTGCCGGTCCGGCTGTCCGAGGTGCTCGGTGACGCCGACCGGGCGGCGGCGCTGCTCGGCCCCGCCGGCTCGGCCGCCTGGCTGGCCAACGCGGCCGGCGCCGCGCTCACCCCGTTCCTGCTGCGCCGCCTCGGCGCCGCCCCGGCCGCCGCGCTGATGCGCGTGCTCCAGGGCGTGACAGTGGTCGGCATGGGCCTGCTGGCCGGGCCGGTCGGCGTGCTCATCGCGTACCTGGCCTGCTACACCGTGCACGGCGCGTCGAACCCGCTGCACATGGGGCTGCTGCACCGCCAGGTCGACGGGCCGTACCGGACCAGCGTGCTGTCGCTGAACTCGATGATGGCCCAGCCGGCCGGAGCGCTCGGCGCGGTGGTGCTGACCGCGCTGGCGGACGCCACGAGCATCAGCGTCGCCATGCTTGTCGGCGCCGTGATGCTCGCCGTGGCCGCGCCGCTCTACCTGCCGGCCTGGCGCGCCAGCCGGGCCGCCGCGCGCTCCGGGGCTGCCGGACCCGGGGCTGCCGGACCCGGGGCTGCCGGACCCGGGGCTGCCGGACCCGGGGTTGCCGAGTCCGAGGCTGCCGGGCCCGGGGTAGGTCCGGTCCTCGCCACCGGTCCCGACGGGAGTCCCGCCGGGCCCGGTCCGGTTGCCGTTCCAGCGAGGGCACCATCCGCCGGGACGGGGACTGACGCCGGGGCCGGAGCCGGAGCCGGGGCTGGGGCCGGGGCTGGGGCCGGGGCTGGGGCCGCAGGCCGGTCCCGCTGACGGATGCCGCCGGGGCGACGAGGTCACCGGAGGCTACAAACTTGATGGCACGAACGACTCACGCCAGGCACCGGGGGAGCGGGCAGCGCCCGATCCATCCGTGCCATCAAGTTTGTAGCGACACGCACGCCTACCCGGCGGCCTCCGTCGCGTCACCTCACCCCGTTCGTCGGTCCGCTGCCACGTCGCCAACCGGTTCCCGCCGCGCGCCGTCGAGCCGCGCGCCGGCGTGGCGGGCCTCAGCCCAGGTAGACCGTGGTGCGTGGCGCGGTGCCGGTGAAGCCGAGGCGACGGTAGAGCCGGATCGCGTCCACGTTGACGGTGTAGACGCCAAGCGCCACGCGGTCGTACCGGGCGAACAGGGCGTGCGTCATCCCGGCGGTCAGCGCCGCGCCCAGGCCCCGGCCGCGATGCCCGGGCGTCACGGTCAGCCCGGCCAGGAAGCCGATGTCGCCCCGGCTGCGGTCGGCGCCGCAGGCGATGAGGCGGTCGCCGTCCCGGATGCCGTACCAGTCGACGATGCCTTTATCGCCCGGCCGGGAGGTGGTGCTGGGGAACGCCTCCTCGACGAGCGCGGCCAGCGCGGGGTGGTCGGTCTCGGTGAGCCGGACCACCCGATCCTGTCCCGGCTGCCGCGCGGGCGGCTCGGTGGTCCAGAGGAAGTCCCACTCGCCCGTCCGGTTCACCGGCAGACGCGCGGCCACCTCGGCGGCCGTGACGCGTGGCAGGTTCACCGCCTGGCCGGGCCGCAGCGTCCCGTCCGCCCACAGGGCGGCGAAGAGGTCCAGGGCCGGGCCGGGCGTGCCGACCGCGCCGCCGGCCGACCACTCACCCGGCGGGAGCAGCCAACCGACCGCGCCCCCGTGTCGCCACCCCCGCACGGCCTGGTCGCGCCGGAGCGCGTGCCGGACGTACGGGTGGTGGCCGGTCGCGGCGAGCAGCTCGTCCCGTCCGGCCAGCACCTGGTCGGCAGCGATCATGCCGCCAGCCTACGAGAGGAGAGGTCATGACCCCCATCCGCTCCGTCCGGGCGGTCCGCCTGCCCGGACCACGCTGCGTGCTGCGCGAGTGGACCGACGCGGACACGCCCGCCCTGTACGCGTTGCTTACCGAGCCGGCCGTGGCCGACGGGCTGCTGGACGACGAGACGCCCACCCTCGACGCGGTTCGCGCCGCGCTGTCGGCGTGGCGGGAGACGGCCGGCGGCGACCCGCGCCCGGCGTACCGTCTCGCGGCTGTCGACGGCGACCGGTTGGTCGGCCTCGGTGTGCTGACCGTGACATCGGTCGAGCACCGGCGCGGTGAGATCGGTTACGCGGTGCGTACCGCAAGCTCGGGCACCGGCCTGGGCACGGAGATCGCGCGACTGCTGCTGGGTCTCGCGTTCGACCGGGTGGGCCTGCACCGGCTGGAGGCGACCACCCGACCCGACCACGCCGCGTCCCGGCGGGTGCTGGAGAAGGCCGGCCTGCGGCCGGAGGGGGTGAGTCGCGACCACCTGCTCGTGCGGGGTCGCTGGCGGGACTCGGCGCGGTACGCGATTCTCGCCACCGACCCGTTCCACCGTGGAGATTGACGAACAGACCGATCGGGTACATCCGTCGCCGACCCAATGGGAACCCCCACCGGAGGAACGACATGCTCGCCATTCTCGCGGCCATCGTGTTCGGCTTCGCGCTGCTTCTCGACTTCATGAACACCGACCTCGGCGCCCCCGATCTGTTCAGCACCTCAACCCTCATGCTGATCGGCTTCCTGCTGCTCTCGCTCTACCTGGCCGGGGTCGGCTCCGGCCCGCGCGGCGGTGGTGGTGGCCGCTGGTACCGGGGTCGCCGTCCGGGTCGCGGCTGACCGGAAACGACCACCTGGGCCGGGTCGGCGGCGCGATTCCGGCGTCGTCGGCCCGGCCCGGTACTGTTCTCGTGATGGAATCCGACGCCCTCTTCACCCTCGGCGAGCCCGCCGGAGCGCCCGACGCGCCCGCGGCTCTCGGCGGCGGCGACGGGTTCACCGCCACCCGGGCGGATTCTCCGCTGCCGGTGCGGATGCGGCCGGCCGGCATCGACGAGCTGGTCGGGCAGGACCATCTGCTCGCCCCCGGCGCGCCGTTGCGGCAGCTGGTCGAGGGTGCGGCACCGATGTCGGTCATTCTCTGGGGTCCGCCCGGCAGCGGCAAGACCACCATCGCCCACCTCGTGGCCCGCGCCACCGACAGGCGTTTCGTGGCGATGTCCGCGCTGACCGCTGGTGTGAAAGACGTTCGCGCGGTGATCGAGACCGCCCGCCGACAGCGCCGCTCCGGTGGTCCGCCGACCGTGCTCTTCATCGACGAGGTGCACCGGTTCAGCAAGACCCAGCAGGACTCGCTGCTCGCCGCCGTCGAGGACCGCACGGTCACGCTGCTCGCGGCGACCACCGAGAACCCCTACTTCTCGGTCATCTCACCGCTGCTGTCCCGGTGCGTCCTGCTCACGCTCCAGGCGCTCGACGACGACGCCGTCCGCGGGCTGCTGCGCCGCGCGGTGACCGACAAGCGTGGGCTCGACGGCGCGCTGGTCCTGACCGAGGAGGCGGAGGACCATCTGGTCCGGCTCGCCGGCGGCGACGTCCGCAAGGCGCTCACCGCGCTGGAGGCGGCGGCGGCCACCGCGGCGGCCACCGGCGCCCGGCGGATCGACCTCGCCGTGGCCGAGCAGGCGGTCGACGTGGCGGCGGTCCGCTACGACCGGGACGGCGACGCCCACTACGACGTGACAAGCGCCTTCATCAAGAGCATGCGCGGCTCGGACGTGGACGCGGCGCTGCACTGGCTGGCCCGGATGCTCGTGGCCGGCGAGGACGCCCGGTTCATCGCCCGCCGAATGGTGATCTTCGCCAGCGAGGACGTCGGGATGGCGGATCCCGCCGCGCTGACCGTGGCCACCGCCGCCGCGCACGCGGTCGAGTACGTGGGCCTGCCCGAGGCGCAGCTCAACCTCGCCCAGGCGGTCATCCACCTGGCCACCGCCCCGAAGTCGAACTCGGCCACCACCGCCATCGGCGCCGCCGTCGCCGACGTACGCGCCGGTCGCGGCGGTCCGGTGCCGCGTGGGCTGCGCGACGCCCACTACGCCGGAGCGCGCGGCCTCGGGCACGGGGCGGGCTACCGCTATCCGCACGACGACCACCGGGGGGTGGTCACCCAGCAGTACGCTCCGGACGATCTCGTCGGGACCGACTACTACCGGCCCAGTGGGCACGGCGCGGAGCGGACGGTGGCCACCCGGCTGCCGGTGCTGCGCCGGATCGTCCGCGGGTTGCCCGCACCGGTGACGCGGGGGGAGGCCGGCGCGCCGGCAGCCGCGACCGGGGCGCGGGCGGACGGCACCGAGCCGGCCGGCGGGGCGAACAAGGGCGGCGGCGACGCCGCCGAGGGGGGTCAGCAGTGATGGCGCGTGGTCCGGATCGGTCGGCGGACGGCCCCGACGAGCGGCGTGACCCGCGGGCCAAGGGCCGGCGGTGGGGGCGCGGTCGGGGCGAGGCCGAGCCGGAGCAGGCGGTGCCGGGCGAGGAGTTCGGCTGGATCGACGACCTGCGTACGGCCAAGCAGCAGCGCGGCGAGCTGGGCCCGGACGGGGAAGCGCCGGCCGGCCCGTCGCCACGGCCCGGTGCCCCCGCGCCGGAGCCGGGCCGTCCGCCCCGCCCGGACGCGGCGCCGGCGGGCCCGCCCGGGCCCGGCCCCGGTGTGCCACCGGCAACCGGCGGGCGAGCCCCGCAGCCCCCGCCCGCCGGTCGGCCGGGCCCACCGCCTCCGGCCCCCGGTCGGCCAGGTCCGCACCCACCGGCCGAGCCTCGGCCAGGTTCGCACCCGCCGGCGGCGGTCCGGCCGGGTCCGCAGCCACCGGCGGCGGTTCGGCCGGGTCCGCAGCCACCGGGACCGGTTCGGCCGGGTCCGCAGCCTCCGGTGGGAGGCCGCCCGGGTCCGTCGCCGGCGGCCGGCCAGGCCGGTCCCGCGCCGCAGGCTCCCGGCCGCCCCCACCCGGGGGGACCAGAGCCCACCGGCCGACCCGAGGCGACGATGCCACAGGTGGGTCGGCGCGGCGCGGCGCCGCCCCCGGGCGGCGGCCGTCCCGGTGCCGAGGGGCCGCCCCCCGGTCGTACCGGGGCGGCGATGCCGCCCGGAGCCGCGATGCCTCCGGGCGTCGGCCGTCCCGGCGGGGATCTTCCTCCGGGCGCCGGTCGTTCCGGCCCGCAGACGCCTCCGGGCGCCGACCCCCGTGCCCCGGTCGCACGGCGCGGCCCCGAGGGGTCCCCGCCCGGCCACCCCGCAGGCTCCGATCCGACCGGCCCGCGTCGTCCGGTGGACGGCCCCTGGCCCGGAGTGCCCGAGGCGCCCCGGCCGGGTGGTCCGCCGCCCCGCCGCGGCCCGGACGGCCCCACCGGCCAGCAACCGCCGGTCCCCGGCCGACCGGCCGGTCCCCGGGTCACGCCCCCGGGCGGTCCGGGCTCCGGAGGGCTTGTGCCCGACCGCGGCCCGGGCGACCCGGCTCCGGGTCGGCCGCCGGCCGGTGATGCGGACGGCACCCGGGTGGCGACGCCACCCACCCCGCGCGGCCGGCACGGCGCGCAGGCGACGGACGCGCACCAGGCCGCGGTCGACCCGGCGGTCCGGCCTGGCCCCGGTGGACGCCGTGCGCGGCCCGACGCCTCTGACGACTCCGGTGGCATCCGGCCGGTTTCCGGAGCGGGCCGGCGCGCGCGGCCGGACGATGCGCCGGCCGGCATGCCGCCGGGTGCGGCGGTGGGTCGGCGTGCACGGCGGGACGATGCGCCGGCCGGCATGAACGCTGGTCGGCGGTCCCGGCCCGACGAGGCGCCGCCCGCCGGTGGTCACCGTTCGCCGGCCGGCGCGGTCGACCCCGCCCGGCCTGGTCCGGGCGCCGGCCATCGAGCCGCCGTGGAGCCGGACCGGCCGGTGGTCGTGCCGCGCAGCGGAAATGCCCCGGCCCTTCCCGGCGCCACCGCGCCCGTCTCCGGTGGCCAGGTGGAGGGCGCGGGCTCGCCCGCGCCGCGCCGCGCCCCGGCCCGTGGTCGCGGGGCCGCGCCTGGCGAGGCCGAATCCGCCACCGACCCGGCCCGGACTCCGCGCCGGGCGGTCGACGAGGCGGGTGAATCCCGCCCGCAGCGGCCGGAACGCCCCGCTGACTGGCTGCGGCAGGCCGGCCGCACGTCGCACACCGATCCCGCCATGCCGGCCGCTCGCCGTCCGTCCGGCCCGCCGGTCGAGGAGCCGGCCGGACGCCCGAGCGGCGCCAACCGCGGTCCGGGTGCCCGGGCCGGCGCCGCCGTGCCGCCGGTACGCCCCGAGCAGCCCGGCCCGGCCGTGCCGCCGGTCCGAGCCGGCCAGCCCGGCCCGGCCAGAGGCGCGGCGCGCCCCGGCGTGCCGCCGGTGGGTGGTGACCGTGCCGGTGGTGGTCCGGCTCGTGCCGGCGTACCGCCGATGGGCCCCGGTGGGTTCGGGCCGCACGGCGACCCGGAACGCAGCGGTGGCATGCCGGTCGGCGGTGGCCCCGGTGGTCACGGCGCGGCCGACGACCCGACGCGCGCCGGCGGTCGCCCGCCCGCCGCCGGACGTGCCGCACCTGGTCAGGGCGCCGCCACGGTACGGCCCACCGGCGACGGGCGTGGTCCGGCCAGGCCCGACGGCGGCGTCCCGCCCGGTGGCGCACCCGGGCCGGCGGCAGCGCCGGGGCCGCGCGCGGCTGCCGGGCAGGTGGTGGCCCGGGCGGCTGCGGGCGTGGCGCGTCCGGCCGCGCCGGACGAGCGGACGACCGGGCGGGCCGTCCCGCCCACGGCGGAGCCGGGCCGGCCCGCTGCCGCCGGTGCGCCGGCTGCCGGAGCGCCGACAAGCGGCGCGCCGGTGGTGGCGCGGGCGGCTGCGGTCGTACCGCCGGGGGAGCCGGTGGGGGCACGGCCCGACGCGGGCGACGGGCCGGTGCCGCGACCGGCCGGCCCGGTAGTGGCCGAGGACGAGCCGGAGGCGGACGGCCCGCGCGGCGCCCGCTCCGAGCTGCGGCGGCAGATGCGGGAGCGACGTCGGCTGCGGATGGGTGTCCTCGCCCTGGTCAGCCTCGTGCTGCTGGGCGCGGTGCCGCTCTACTTCGGGATGCGGACGCTCAGCCACGACCCGGTCTTCGACACCCTCGACGCGCTCGACGTGCCGTCCTGGGCGGCGACGAAGACTGTCGACAACGTCAGTGGCAGCCGCTGGTGCCTCCAGGACTGCCGGCTCCGGGAACGCGCGGTCGAGTCCGAGCAGGGGTGGAAGCAGACCGTCGCCGTCTACGACCGTGCCCTGGCCAAGGACGGCTGGCGGCGCTGGAAGGTCGACCGTTGCCCGGAGGAGAAGGTCGAGGGCAGCTACACCTGCTGGCGTCGGGACGAACTCACGCTCGACCTGTGGGTACGCGACCCCACCTGCACGCCGCCGCCGGTGGACGGGGAACCGGCGCCGTCCGCGCCGCCCGCGACCGAAGCGGGGACGTGCGCCGGCTCGTTGGTGTCGGTGAAGGTGCGCAACGCGATCGACGACGAGCGCACCGGGCCGACCCCGACCACCGATCCGTCACTCACTGGTGAGGATCCGTACCCGACCCTGACCGACGACCCCCTCGGCGAGCCGACCCCCTCACCGTCATGAGCCGACTTCCATCACGGACGGTAGGGTCTGGGGCTGGCGCGCCCGCCCGCGCCCGGTGACCGGGTCGGTGTGGCGCGAAAAGGGTAGGAACGGTCGCGCGTTCCGGGACGTCGTGTCCCGGGACACTGCTTGAGGAGGACATACGCGTGAGTGGTGGAGAGATCGCTGCGCTGATCGCGGCCGGTGCGTTCCTGATGCTTGTGCTCGTGCTGGCGGTGCCGATCCTGCGGCTGCGACACACCGTGGACGCGACGACCCGCATGATCGGTGACCTGAACGACCGCACCGGGCCGCTGCTCGGTGACGTGAACACCACGGTGAAGAACGTCAACACCGCGCTGGAACAGGTGCAGACCTCGCTGGACGGAGTGAACCTCCAGCTCGCCAAGGTCGACACCATGACCAGCCACGCGCAGAACGTCACCGCGAACGTGGCGAACCTGGCCACCGTGGTCTCCGCCGCCGCCGCGAACCCGCTGGTGAAGGTGGCCGCGTTCGGCTACGGCGTGCGCAAGGCCGCCTCCGCGCGCCGGCACGCCGAGACCGAGCGCGAGGTGCGCGACACCATCAAGCAGCAGCGTCGGGCCGCCAAGCGCGGCAACCGCTGACCCCGACCGGCGTACGCGGGAGGATGAGAGCATGAGGCGGTTGTTCTGGCTGGGCATCGGCCTGGCCGTGGGCGTCCTGGTGGTGCGCAAGGCCACCCGGACGGCGCAGGCGTACACCCCGGCGGGCATCGCCAGCGGGCTGTCCGAGTCCGCCGGTGGCCTGGTCGAGTCGGTGCGTGCCTTCGTGGACGACGTCCGGGTCTCGATGGCCGAGCGTGAGCAGGAGATCCACGAGGCCTTCGCCCGCGGCGAGGCGTACGACGACGAGTTCGCCGAGCTGCGGGAGGACCCGCGGATCGGTGACCGAGAGAGTTTCCCGGAGGAGCACCAGCGATGAAGACGGCGGAGATCAAGCGGCGGTTCCTCGCCCACTTCGAGGCGAACGGGCACGCCGTGGTGCCGTCCGCTCCGCTGCCCGCCATCAGCGACCCGAACCTGTTGTTCATCAACGCGGGCATGGTGCAGTTCGTGCCCTACTTCCTGGGCCAGCAGACGCCGCCGTACCAGCGGGCGGCGAGTGTGCAGAAGTGCATCCGGACGCCGGATATCGACGAGGTCGGCAAGACCAGCCGGCACGGCACGTTCTTCCAGATGAACGGCAACTTCTCCTTCGGTGACTACTTCAAGTCCGGGGCGATTCCGCTGGCCTGGGATCTGGCCACGAAGTCGGTCGAGGCGGGCGGCTTCGGGCTGGACCCGGAGCGGATCTGGGCGACTGTCTACCTCGACGACGACGAGGCGTACGACATCTGGCGTGCCACGGGCGTGCCGGCGGAGCGGATCGTGCGCCGGGGCAAGGCGGACAACTTCTGGTCGATGGGCATCCCCGGCCCGTGCGGCCCGTGTTCGGAGCTGTACTACGACCGTGGCCCGGAGTACGGCCGCGAGGGTGGTCCGGAGGTCGACGAGGACCGCTACCTGGAGTTCTGGAACCTCGTGTTCATGCAGTTCGAGCGCGGTCCGGGCGCCGGGAAGGAGGATTTCCCGATCCTCGGCGACCTGCCGGCGCAGAACATCGACACCGGCATGGGCCTGGAGCGGATGGCCTCGCTGTTGCAGGGCGTGGACAACCTCTACGAGATCGACGAGGTCAAGCCGATCCTGGACCGGGCGGCCGAGCTGACCGGCAAGCGGTACGGCGCGCACTCCGGGCACGCGGCCAACCAGTCGCATCCGGACGACGTGCGGCTGCGGGTGGTCGCCGACCACGTGCGCACCGCGTTGATGTTGATCGGCGACGGGGTGACCCCGTCGAACGAGGGGCGTGGCTACGTGCTGCGCCGGATCATGCGCCGGGCGATCCGGTCGGTGCGGCTGTTGGGTTACCAGGATCGGGCGTTGCCGGAGTTGCTGCCGGTGGCGCGGGACTGCATGGCGCCGTCGTACCCGGAGGTGGCCGAGGATTTCGGCCGGATCTCGCAGTACGCGTACGCCGAGGAGGACGCCTTCCTGGCCACGCTGCGCGCCGGCACCACGATCCTGGACACCGCGATCGCGGAGACGAAGTCGGCCGGGCGGCCGGCGCTCTCGGGTGACAAGGCGTTCCAGTTGCACGACACGTACGGCTTCCCGATCGACCTGACTCTGGAGATCGCGGCCGAGCAGGGCCTACAGGTCGACGCGGACGGCTTCCGACGGCTGATGGCCGACCAGCGCGGCCGGGCCAAGGCCGACGCGCAGGCCCGCAAGACCGGGCACACCGACGTGTCGGCGTACCGGTCGGTGCTCGACGGCGGCGGGCCGGTGGAGTTCACCGGCTACTCCGAGCTGAACCGGGAGTCCCGGGTGCGCGCGCTGCTGGCCGGCGGCGCGTCGGTCGGCGCGGCGGTCGAGGGGGACACCGTCGAGCTGGTGCTCGACACCACCCCGTTCTACGCCGAGGGCGGAGGCCAGCAGCCCGACCAGGGCCTGATTACGGTCGGCGGCGGTCAGGTCGAGGTCTTCGACGTGCAGCAGCCGGTGCCGGGCCTGATCGTGCACCGGGCCCGGGTGGTACGCGGTGAGGTCCGGGCCGGGGAGACCGGGTACGCCGAGATCGACGTGTCCCGCCGGCGGGCGATCTCGCGTTCGCACACCGCCACGCACCTGGTGCACCAGACGATGCGTAACTTCCTCGGCGAGTCGGCGACCCAGGCGGGTTCGCTGAACGCGCCGGGCCGGCTGCGGTTCGACTTCAACACCCCGACCGGGGTGGCGCCGAGCGTGCTGCACGACGTGGAGCAGCAGGTGAACGAGGTGCTCCTGGCCGACCTGGAGGTGCACGCGTTCGTCACCAGCCAGGAGGAGGCCCGCCGGATCGGCGCGATGGCGCTGTTCGGCGAGAAGTACGGCGAGCGGGTCCGGGTGGTCGAGGTCGGTGACTACGCCCGGGAGCTGTGCGGCGGCACCCACGTGGCCCGGTCGGCCCAGCTCGGCCTGGTCAAGATCCTCTCCGAGGCGTCTGTCGGTTCCGGGGTACGCCGGATCGAGGCGCTCGTCGGCATGGACGCGTTCGGCTTCCTGGCCCGCGAGCACCTGCTGGTGTCGCGCCTGGCCGAGATGTTCCGGGTGCCGGGCGAGCAGGTCGCCGACCGGGTGGAGCAGACCGTCACCCAGTTGCGCGACGCGGAGAAGGAGTTGGAGAAGCTCCGCGCCCAGCTCGTGCTCGGCGGGGCCGGCGCGCTCGCGGCGCAGGCCAAGGACGTGCGCGGGGTCGCGTACGTGGGCACCGAGGCGCCCGAGGGCGCGGCGGCGAACGACGTGCGGACCCTGGCCCAGGAGATCCGGGGCCGGATCGACGCGGCCCGACCGGCGGTGGTCGCGGTGGCCGCCCGGTCCAACGGCAAGGCGTCCCTGGTGGTGGCGGTCAACCAGGCCGCCCGGGGGCGGAGCCTGAGCGCGAAGGATCTGGTGAAGGCGGCGTTCTCCGGCCGGGGCGGCGGCAGCGATGACCTGGCCCAGGGCGGCGGGCTGCCCGCCACCGAGGCGCCGAACCTGCTGGTCACCGTGGAGAAAGCGGTCGCCGACGCGGCATGAGCGAACGCACCGAGCGGAGCGAGGGCCGTGAGGGCATGCCCGGTTGGCACGGCATGAGCGTACTGATTCGACGCCAGGGCGGACCTGCCGGTCCGCCCTGGCCCGTACCTCCCGGAGGGGTGGCGGTAGATGGCTGAGTTCGCGCGTGGTGTCCGGCTGGGGGTGGATGTCGGCCAGGTGCGGGTCGGGGTGTCCCGGTCCGACCCGCACGGCATTCTCGCCACCCCGCTCGTCACCCTGGCCCGCGACCTGACCGCCGAGGCGGACGCGGTGCCCGCCGACATGGTCGAGCTGGTGCGGCTGGCCGCCGAGCACGAGGCGGTGGGGATCGTCGTCGGGCTGCCGGTCAACCTCGCCGGAAAGCACGGCCCGGCGGCGGTGAACGTCTCCGCCTACGCCACCCGTTTGGCGGATGTGATGGGGCCGATTCCGGTGACGCTGACGGACGAGAGGATGTCGACCGTCGTCGCGAGTCGTAGGCTGGCTGAACGGGGCGTCCGGGGAAAGCGCCAACGAGCGGTGGTCGACCAGGCCGCCGCGGTGGAGATTCTGCAGAGCTGGCTGGACGCGCAGCGGAGGCGAACGCATGATCGACGACCTTGACCTGGGGTTCGACGAGGCGGAGAGGGGTGAGAAGGGCCGGCACCGGCGCGGCGCCGTGCTCCGCCGGCAGGGCAAGTCCGGCGGCGGCAAGGGCAAGACGATCTTCGCGCTCCTGATGGCGCTCGTCCTGCTGGGCGGCATCGGCGGCGGCGCCTACGTCGGTTTCGACCGGATCCGTAATCACTTCGTCACTCCCGACTACAGCGGCCCGGGCACGGGTGAGGCGCTGGTCGAGGTGAAGGCGGGCCAGTCGCTCACCGACATCGGCAACACGCTCTACGACGCCGGTGTGGTGAAGAGCACCAAGGCGTTCGTGGAGGCCGCGGACGCGAACACCCGCAGCAAGAACATCCAGGTGGGCCGCTACAAGGTCCGCAAGGAGATGAAGGCCGCGGACGTCATCACCCTGATGCTCGATCCGAAGAGCCGGGTGGTCAACGGCGTGACGATCCCCGAGGGCGCCATCACGCTGAACATCTACCAGAAGCTCTCGGAAGAGACCAAGATTCCGGTCAAGGAGTTCCAGGCGGCGGCGAAGGACCCGGTCAAGCTGGGCGTCCCGGATTTCTGGTTCAAGCGCGAGGACGGCAAGAAGGGCGCGAAGAGCCTGGAGGGCTTCCTCTACCCGTCGACCTACGAGATCCCGCCGAAGGCCACCGCCGAGCAGGTCCTGTCGTTGATGGTGGAGCAGTTCCTCAGCGTGACCAAGGGGCTCGACTTCGTCGACCGGGCGCAGAAGGAACGCAAGATTTCCCCGTACGAGGCGTTGATCACCGCCTCGATCGCCGAGGCGGAGTCGGTCAACGCGGTCGACCTGCCGAAGGTCTCCCGGGTGATCTACAACCGGGTCTACGGCGGCAAGATCGGGTGCAACTGCCTCGGCATCGACAGCGGCATCAACTACTACCTGCGGTTGCAGGGCAAGGACCCGAAGGACTCCGACGACCTGCTCCAGAGTGAGATCAACGACCTGAAGAACCCGTACAACACGCACAACGTCGCCGGCCTGCCGCCCACCCCGATCAGCAACCCCGGCGAGGCCGCGCTCAAGGGCGCGTTGGAGCCGCCGCCCGGTGACTGGATCTTCTTCATGACGGTGGACAAGAAGGGCACCATGGGTTACGGCTCCGACGACGCCGACTTCCGCAAGTTGCAGCGGCAGATGTGCGACAACAAGGTGCTCACCGGGGAGAACTGCACCTGATGCGGGCCGCCGTGGTGGGTCGGCCGATCGCCCACTCGCTCTCCCCGGCGATCCACTCCGCCGGCTACGCGGCGGCCGGGCTGACCGACTGGTCGTACACCCGGATCGAGGCCGGCGCGGACGAGTTGCCCGGCCTGGTCGCGGGCCTCGGCCCGGAGTGGGCCGGGCTGTCGGTGACCATGCCCGGCAAGGAGGCGGCGCTCGCGCTTGCCGACGAGGTCTCGCCGGTCGCCTCCGCGGTCGGCGCCGCCAACACGCTCGTCCGCCGACCCGACGGCACCTGGTATGCGGACAACACCGACGTCACAGGCATGGTCGAGGTGCTCACCGGCGCCGGCTGCGTGGCCGGGGCGGTGGTGACGGTGCTCGGCGCCGGCGGCACCGCCCGCGCGGCGATCGCGGCGGCGGCCCGGATCGGCGCCGCCGAGGTGACGGTGGTGGCCCGCCGGCCCGAGGCGGTCGAGGAGTTGCGTCCGGTGGCGGCAGCCGCCGGCGTGCCGCTTGCCGGCGCGGAGTGGGACGGCGCGCCCGCGCACGCCCGGGCCGACCTGGTGATCTCCACGGTGCCGAAGGGGGTCGCCGACCCGCTCGCGGAGAACTTCGACTGGCGGCCGGAGACGGTGCTCTTCGACGCGCTCTACGACCCGTGGCCGACGCCGCTGGCGGCGGGCGCGCTTGCCGCCGGCTGCCGGGTGATCTCCGGGCTGGACCTGCTGCTGGCCCAGGCGTTCGGCCAGTTCGAGCGCTTCACCGGCGCCCCCGCCCCCCGCGCCGCGATGCGCGCCGCGCTTGAGGGTAAGGCGGGGCCCCCTATTAACGCCTCCGGTAGAGGCGGGGCCCCCGCTTAACACCCTCGCGGCTTCGCGGGGCCGGCGGTTGGCGCGGGGTGGCCGGCGACGTGACGGGAGCGAGACGGCGGCCGATGCGCGGACGACCATGTCCGCAGGGCGGGACGCGGCGGCCGGCGTACGGCGGTGACCACCCGCCGTGACACACTTACCGCTGTGTTGCGCTGGCTGACTGCAGGTGAATCGCACGGACCCGCCCTCGTTGCGATGCTGGAGGGCGTACCCGCCGGCATCGAGGTGACGAGCGCCGAGATCGGCGGCGAGCTGGCCCGCCGCCGGCTCGGCTACGGCCGGGGCGCCCGGATGGCGTTCGAACAGGACGAGATCGAGATCATCGGCGGGCTGCGGCACGGGGTGACGCTCGGCAGCCCGGTGGCGATCCGGGTGGGCAACTCCGAGTGGCCGAAGTGGCGCACCGTGATGGCCGCCGACCCGGTCGACGCGGACGAGCTGGCCAGCCAGGCCCGCAACGCCCCGCTGACCCGTCCCCGCCCCGGACACGCCGACCTGGCCGGCATGCAGAAGTACGGGCACACCGACGCCCGGCCGATCCTGGAGCGGGCCAGCGCCCGGGAGACCGCCGCCCGGGTCGCCGTGGGCACGGTCGCCAAGGCGCTGGTGCGGCAGGCGCTCGGCGTCGAGATCGTCTCCCACGTGGTGGAGCTGGGACCGGTGGCCGTGAAGCCGGGCCTGCGGCCCACGCCGGAGGACGCCGCCCGCATCGACGCCGACCCGCTGCGCTGCCTCGACGCCGAGGCGAGCGCGCGGATGGTCGCCGAGGTGGACGCCGCGAAGAGGGCCGCCGACACGCTCGGTGGCGTGGTCGAGGTGCTCGCGTACGGCGTGCCGCCGGGCCTGGGCAGCCACGTGCAGTGGGACCGCAAGCTCGACGCCCGGCTGGCCACCGCGCTGATGTCGATCCAGGCGATCAAGGGCGTCGAGATCGGTGACGGCTGGCAGCAGGCCCGCTCCCGTGGCTCCGAGGCGCACGACGAGATCATGCCCACCGCCACCGGCGTCCGCCGGATCACCGACCGGGCCGGCGGCCTGGAGGGCGGCATCACCACAGGCGAGCCGCTGCGGGTCAAGGCGGCGATGAAGCCGATCTCGTCGCTGAACCGCGCGCTCGCCACGATCGACGTGACCACAGGTGAGCCGGCCACCGCGATCAACCAACGCTCCGACGTGTGCGCGGTGCCGGCCGCCGCCGTGGTCGCCGAGGCCATGGTCGCGCTGGTGCTGGCCGAGGCGGCGGTGGAGAAGTTCGGCGGCGACTCGATCGCCGAGATGCGCCGCAACCTGTCCGGTTACCTCGACAGCCTGGTGGTCAAGTGAGCGCGAGGAACGCAGCGCAGCGGAGTCCCGCAGTCGCGAACGAAGGGCGGCGCAAGTGAGCACCAGGCCGGTGGTCGTGCTGGTCGGGGCGCCCGGCTCGGGCAAGACCACGGTGGGCGCCGCGCTCGCCGAGGCATTCGGCGTCGACTTCCGGGACACCGACACCGACATCGAGCGCCTCGCCGGCAAACCCATCCCGGAGATCTTCGTCGACGAGGGCGAGGACCACTTCCGTACGCTTGAGCGGGCCGCGGTGGCGGCGGCGCTTGCCTCGCACGCAGGTGTGCTGGCGCTCGGCGGCGGCGCGGTCCTGGCCGAGGAGAACCGGGCCGCGCTGATCGGCCACACGGTGGTGCACCTGTCGGTGGAGCTGCCGGACGCGATCAGGCGGGTCGGGTTGGGCGCCGGCCGGCCGCTGCTGGCGTTGAACCCGCGCGCCACCCTCAAGCACCTGCTGGACCAACGCCGCCCGCTCTACGCCGAGGTGGCGACCGCGACCGTGGTCACCGACGGGCGGTCGCCGCAGGAGTTGGCGGACGAGATCGCCGCGCTGCTCAAGCCCTGACCGGCGGTGGAACGCGCCGAGCAGCGCCAGCCGCACCGATCACGGAGTGGACAGTCGCCGCATGCGGCCGGGCGCTGGACTAGGCTGCCGGCGATGGACGAGGTGACCCGGATCCCGGTCGGCGGCGAACGGCCGTACGACGTGCTTGTGGGACGTGACCTGCTCGACCCGCCGCCCGCGCTGCTGCCCGGCGCCGAGCGGGTGGCCTATCTGCACGCGGCGCCGCTCAAGGCCCTCGCGGAGCGACTCGCCGAGCGGGCCCGCGCCGACGGCGTGACGCCGCTGCTGGTGGAGGTGCCGGACGCCGAGGCGGGCAAGCACGTCGACGTGGCCGCCGCCGCCTGGGACCGGCTCGGCGCGGCGGGCTTCACCCGTACCGACGCGGTGGTGGGGGTGGGCGGCGGCGCGGTCACCGACCTGGCCGGTTTCGTCGCGGCCACCTGGCTGCGCGGGGTGCGTTGGGTGCCGGTGGCGACCTCGCTGCTCGGCATGGTCGACGCCGCCGTCGGCGGCAAGACCGGCATCAACACGACCGCCGGTAAGAACCTGGTCGGCGCGTTCCACCCGCCGGCCGGCGTGCTCTGCGACCTGGCGACGCTCGACGGCCTGCCCCCGGCCGAGCTTGCCGCCGGGATGGCCGAGGTGGTCAAGTGCGGCTTCATCGCCGACCCGGTGATCCTCGACCTGGTCGAGCGGGACCCGGCCGCCGCGCTGGACCCGACCGGCCCGGTGGTGCGCGAGCTGGTGGAGCGGGCGGTGCGGGTGAAGGCGGACGTGGTCGCCGGGGACCTGCGCGAGTCCGGGGTACGCGAGGTGCTCAACTACGGGCACACGCTCGCCCACGCGATCGAGAAGGTGGAGGGCTACCGGTGGCGGCACGGCCACGCGGTCGCGGTCGGGCTTGTCTACGCCGCGACCCTGGCCCGGCTGGCCGGCCGGCTCGACGCCGACGACGCCCGGCGGCACCGGAGCGTGCTTGCCGCGCTGGACCTGCCCACCGGCTACCGGGCGGACGCCTGGCCGGAGCTGCTCGCCGCGATGCGGGTGGACAAGAAGGCCCGGGGGAGCCGGCTGCGGTTCGTGGTGCTCGACGGTCTCGCCCGCCCGGCGATGCTCGAGGCGCCGCCGGACGACCTGCTGGCCGCCGCCTACCGGGAGATCAGCTCGTGAGGGTGTACGTGCTCAACGGGCCGAACCTGGGCCGGCTCGGCACCCGCCAGGTCGACGTCTACGGGGTGACCAGCTACGCCGACCTGGTGGCCAGGTGCGAGCGGACCGGGCGCGAGCTGGGGCTGGACGTGGTGGTGCGGCAGACCGACGCCGAGCACGAGCTGCTGGGCTGGCTGCACGCGGCGGCGGACGAGGAGGCGGCGGTGGTGCTCAACCCGGCCGCCTGGTCGCACTACTCGATCGCGGTCCGGGACGCCTGCGCCATGCTCCGCGGCCCGCTTGTCGAGGTGCACATCTCCAACATCCACGCCCGGGAGGAGTTCCGGCACCACTCGGTGGTCTCGGCGGTGGCCACCGGGGTGATCTGCGGGCTCGGGGTGGACGGCTACCGGCTGGCGCTGCACCATCTGGCGCAGCGTGCGAGTCCGATTCGACACAGCGAGTAGACTTTCCAGGTCCGTCCGCCAATTGATGATCAAGGCAGGAAATGGCCTCCACCAACGACCTGAAGAACGGCCTGGTACTCAACCTGGACGGCGAGCTGTGGGCCGTCGTCGAGTTCCAGCACGTCAAGCCCGGTAAGGGTGGTGCGTTCGTGCGCACCACGCTGAAGAACGTGCTGTCCGGCAAGGTGGTCGACAAGACCTTCAACGCGGGCACCAAGGTCGAGACCGCGACCGTGGACAAGCGCACCATGCAATACCTGTACGCCGACGGTGAGGACTACGTCTTCATGGATCTGGAGACGTTCGACCAGATCCCCGTGATGGGCGGCACCGTCGGTGAGGCCGCCAACTACCTCCTCCCGGAGGCCGAGGCGACCGTCGCCACCCACGAGGGCGTGCCGCTCTACATCGAGCTGCCGACCTCGGTGGTGCTCGAGGTCACCTACACCGAGCCGGGGCTGCAGGGTGACCGGTCCACCGGCGGCAACAAGCCGGCCACCGTCGAGACCGGCGCCACCGTGCAGGTGCCGCTGTTCATCACCACCGGTGAGAAAATCAAGGTCGACACCCGCGACGGCCGTTACCTCGGCCGAGCCTGATGGCCGAGGGTCCGAAGCAGC
Source organism: Micromonospora marincola (assembly GCF_056150385.1). Classification (NCBI taxonomy): domain Bacteria; kingdom Bacillati; phylum Actinomycetota; class Actinomycetes; order Micromonosporales; family Micromonosporaceae; genus Micromonospora; species Micromonospora marincola. The sequence continues at coordinate 101,018 of NZ_JAXCFT010000015.1, forward strand.
AGATGCCGGCGCGTCGCAAGGCGCGCAAGCGGGCGCTTGACGTGCTCTTCGAGGCCGACCTGCGGGACCGCCCTCCGGTCGAGGTGCTCGCCGGCTATCTGGAGCGGATCGAGCAGCCCCGCCCCGACCACATCGGCTACGCGGTCGGGCTGGTCGAGGGCGTCGCGGCGCACCTCGACCGGATCGACGAGACGATCGCCAGCTACGCCGAGGGGTGGACGCTGGACCGGATGCCCGTGGTCGACCGCAACCTGGCCCGGATCGCCGTGTACGAGCTGCTCTACGTCGACGAGATCGACGACGCGGTGGCGATCAGCGAGGCCGTCGAGCTGGCCCGGCAGATGTCGACCGACGACTCGCCCCGCTTCCTCAACGGCATCCTCGGCCGGATCGCCGAGTACGCCACCCGCTGAGGTTCCGGGCGGGGCCGCGCCGCCGCGGGCAGGAACGACGAAGGGTCCGTGCCGGACGGCACGGACCCTTCGTGGCAGCGGGCGTCGTCAGGAGGCGAAGAACGCGCGCGGGTCGGCGACAAGCACACCGTGCTCGGTGAGCCGCTCGATCAGGCCCGACGGCGAGGCGTCGTACACGATCGCGAGGGCACGCAGGTCGTCGGCGCGGATGGAGAGCACCCGGCCGTTGTAGTCACCGCGCTGCTGCTGGATGGCGCGGGCGTACCTGGCGACGTACGCGAGGTCCTCGGAGGCCTCGTCGTAGAGCCGCTCCAGGTCCAGCACGATCTTGCTGGTGGGTTCGTGGCGCACCCCGCTGCCGTCGGGCAGCAACTCGGAGACGGGAACACGGTAGAAGTCGGCCAGCTCCGCCAGGCGGGACACGGTGACGGCGCGGTCGCCGCGCTCGTACGAGCCGACCACCACGGCCTTCCACCGCCCGTTCGACTTCTCCTCCACCCCCTGCAGGGACAGGCCCTGCTGCTGGCGGATGGAGCGCAGGCGGGCGCCCAGCGACTTGGCGTATTCAGAGGGCATTCGGACACTCCCAGTGCTGCTCGGGGTTCTCCCAGCTATCGCTACGGAGCGTGACGGTACGGGGATTGCGACACGTGGTCAAGTGTTACGGTCCACGAGGTCCGGGCACCGGTGTGGCTTGTCCGCATTTCTCCGGGCTGACCGGCAGGTCAGGACCGCCGACGGCGGGTCCGATGACCGCTGGTAACGTGGCGTGAAGCCCCGGTCCGGGCCCGTCGAGGGTCCGCCCGGAGTCGATAGACGTCCTTTAACGACCCGTCCCGTGAGGCGGGGAAGGAGGTCCGCTGTGGCCTACCCACCGGCTGCCCATCCGTCGCCGCCGCGACAACCCTCGGTGAAGGTGATCCTCGCCGCACCCGACGTTTCGCGGGTGGTCGACCGCATCGCCCACCAGATCCTGGAGAAGACCCAGGGCGCCGCCGACACCGTGTTGCTCGGCATCCCCACCCGGGGCGTGCCCCTGGCCCGCCGCCTCGCGGCCCGGATCAGCACGTTCGAGGACGTGACCGTCCCGGTCGGCGTGCTCGACATCACGCTCTACCGCGACGACCTGCGCCGGCACGCCACCCGCGCGGTCGGCCCGACCGATCTGCCGCCGGGCGGGATCGACGGCCGGCGGGTCGTGCTCGTCGACGACGTGCTCTTCTCCGGCCGCACCGTGCGGGCCGCGCTCGACGCGCTCAGCGACGTCGGCCGCCCGGCCTCCGTGCAGCTCGCCGTCCTTGTCGACCGCGGCCACCGCCAGCTGCCGATCCGCGCCGACTACGTGGGCAAGAACATCCCCACCGCGCTTGCCGAGAACGTCAAGGTCACCCTCGCCGAAACCGACGGCGCGGACGAGGTACGGCTGTACGGAGGGGCCCTCTCATGATCCGGCACCTGCTCTCCGGCGCGGACCTGGACGCGGACACCGCCACGCTTGTGCTCGACACCGCCGCCGAGATGGCCACCGTGGCGGGCCGCGAGGTAAAGAAGCTGCCCGCGCTGCGCGGACGCACCGTGGTCAACCTCTTCTACGAGGACTCCACCCGGACCCGGATCTCGTTCGAGGCGGCGGCCAAGCGACTGAGCGCCGACGTGATCAACTTTTCGGCCAAGGGCTCAAGCGTGGCCAAGGGCGAGAGCCTGAAGGACACCGCGCTCACCCTCCAGGCCATGGGCGCGGACGCGGTGGTCGTCCGGCACCCCGCCTCCGGCGCCCCGCACCGGCTGGCCGACTGGGTGGACGGGTCGGTCGTCAACGCCGGCGACGGCACCCACGAGCACCCCACCCAGGCGCTGCTCGACGCGTACACCATGCGCTCCCGCCTGGGCCGGCTCGCCGGCCTGCACGTGGCGATCGTCGGCGACGTGCTGCACTCCCGGGTGGCCCGCTCCAACGTGCTGCTGCTCAGCACGCTCGGCGCGAAGGTCACGCTCGTCGGCCCGCCGACGCTCATCCCGGTCGACATCGCGCCCGCGCTCGCCCCCGGCATCGACGTCTCCTACGACCTCGACACCGTTGCACCGAATGTGGACGTGGTGATGATGCTGCGGGTGCAGCGGGAGCGGATGAGCGACTCCTACTTCCCGTCGGCCCGGGAGTACGCCCGCCGGTACGGGTTGGACGGGCCGCGCATGCGCCGGCTGCCCGAGCACGCGATCGTCATGCACCCCGGCCCGATGAACCGGGGCATGGAGATCACGCCCGAGGTGGCCGACTCGCCCCGCTCCACAATCGTCGAACAGGTCGCCAACGGGGTCTCCGTGCGGATGGCCGTCCTCTACCTGCTGCTCGGAGGGAACAACCGGTGACCGCGTACCTGGTCAAGAACGTCAGCCCGGTCGGCGGCGAGCCGACCGACCTGCTCATCCGCGACGGCGTGGTGGCCGAGGTGGGCGCCGGTCTGAGCGCGGCCGACGCCGTCGTGGTCGACGCGACCGGCCTGGTCGCGCTGCCCGGCCTGGTCGACCTGCACACCCACCTGCGCGAGCCGGGCCGGGAGGACGCCGAGACGGTCGAGTCCGGCTCCCGGGCGGCGGCGCTCGGTGGCTACACCGCGGTCTGCGCGATGGCGAACACGTCGCCGGTCGCCGACACCGCCGGCGTGGTCGAGCAGGTGTGGCGGCTCGGCCGGGAGGCCGGCCTGGTCGACGTGCAGCCGATCGGCGCGGTCACGGTCGGGCTGGCCGGCGAGCGCCTGGCCGAGCTGGGCGCGATGGCCGACTCCGCGGCCCGGGTGCGGATCTTCTCCGACGACGGGCACTGCGTCGCCGACCCGCGGCTGATGCGCCGGGCGTTGGAGTACGTCAAGGCGTTCGACGGGGTGATCGCCCAGCACGCCGAGGAGCCCCGGCTCACCGAGGGCGCGCAGATGCACGAGGGTGAGGTGTCCACCCGCCTCGGGCTGACCGGCTGGCCGGCCGTCGCCGAGGAGGCGATCATCGCCCGGGACGTGCTGCTCGCCGAGCACGTGGGCAGCCGGCTGCACGTCTGCCACGTCTCCACCGCCGGCAGCGTCGAGGTGCTGCGGCAGGCCAAGTCGCGCGGGGTGCGGGTGACCGCCGAGGTGACGCCGCATCACCTTCTTCTCACCGACGAGGCCGTGAGCGGGAGGAGTGAGCTTGCGAGCCCCGCACTCGCGAACAACTGGAGCCCAGCGAGCAGCTACGACCCGGTCTTCAAGGTGAACCCGCCGCTGCGCACCGCCGCGGACATCGCCGCGCTGCGGGCCGCGCTGGCCGAGGGCGTGATCGACGTCATCGCCACCGACCACGCGCCGCACGCGGTGGAGGACAAGGAGTGCGAGTGGGCGTACGCCCGGCCGGGCATGCTCGGCCTGGAGACCGCGCTCTCCATCGCGCTCGACGTGCTCGGCCCGCGCTGGGACCTCATCGCCGAGCGGATGTCGCGCGTCCCGGCCCGGATCGCCGGGCTGGACGGGCACGGGCTCGACCCGGCGCCCGGCGTGCCGGCGAACCTGACCCTGGTCGACCCGGCCGCCCGGCGTGTCATCGAGCCGGCCGAGCTGGCCAGTCGCAGTCGCAACACCCCGTACGCCCGCATGACGCTGCCGGGTCGCATCGTGGCGACCTTCCTGCGCGGCGAGCCGACGGTCCTGGACGGAAAGGCTGTCAAGTGAGCGCGAGGAACGCAGCGCAGCGGAGTCCCGCAGTCGCGAACGGAAGGCGGGCGCAGTGAGCAGTAGGCGGAGAAACGCGATTCTCGTCCTGGAGGACGGGCGCACGTTCCACGGCGAGGCGTACGGCAGCGTCGGGGAGACCTTCGGCGAGGCGGTCTTCAACACCGGCATGACCGGCTACCAGGAGACCCTGACCGACCCCTCCTACCACCGCCAGGTGGTGGTGCAGACCGCGCCGCACATCGGCAACACCGGTGTGAACGGTGAGGACGACGAGTCCGGCCGGATCTGGGTGGCCGGCTACGTGGTGCGCGACCCGGCCCGGATCGGCTCCAACTGGCGGGCCACCGGCGGCCTGGAGGACCGGCTCGCCGCCGAGGGCGTGGTCGGCATCAGCGGGGTGGACACCCGGGCGCTGACCCGGCACCTGCGCGAGCGCGGCGCGATGCGGGTCGGCGTCTCAAGCGTCGACGACGATCCGGACGCCCTGCTGGAGCGGGTCCGCCGCGCGCCGTCGATGGTCGGCGCGGACCTGTCCGCCGAGGTGACCACCGCGAAGCCGTACGTGGTCGAGGCCCTGGGCGAGCACCGGTTCACGGTGGCCGCGCTGGACCTGGGCATCAAGCGCAACGTGCCGCGCCGGCTCGCCGCGCGTGGCGTCACCACCCACGTGCTGCCCGCCGGTTCGACGATCGAGGACCTGCTCGCCACCGGTGCGGACGCGGTGTTCCTCTCGCCCGGCCCGGGCGACCCGGCGACCGCCGACGCCCCGGTGGCACTTGCGCGGGAGGTGCTCACCCGGCGGATCCCGCTGTTCGGCATCTGCTTCGGCAGCCAGATCCTCGGCCGGGCGCTCGGCTTCGGCACCTACAAGCTCGGGTACGGCCACCGCGGCATCAACCAGCCGGTGCTCGACCGGGCCACCGGCAAGGTGGAGGTGACAAGCCACAACCACGGCTTCGCGGTGCGGGTGCCGGGTGCCGGAGACGGAGCGGTGGTGCCGGACCAGGTGGTCGACACCGACTTCGGCGGGGTCCGGGTCTCCCATGTCTGCCTCAACGACAACGTGGTCGAGGGGCTGCGGGCCGAGGACGTGCCCGCCTTCACCGTCCAGTACCACCCGGAGGCGGCGGCCGGCCCGCACGACGCGGACTACCTGTTCGACCGCTTCGCGGAGCTCATCGAAGGCGGTAAGTGATGCCCAAGCGGACCGATCTGAAGCACGTCCTGGTGATCGGCTCGGGGCCGATCGTGATCGGACAGGCCTGCGAGTTCGACTACTCCGGCACCCAGGCCTGTCGGGTGCTGCGCAGCGAGGGGATCCGGGTCAGCCTGGTCAACTCCAACCCGGCGACGATCATGACGGATCCGGAGTTCGCCGACGCCACGTACGTGGAGCCGATCACCCCGGAATTCGTCGAGCTGGTCATCGCCCGGGAACGCCCGGACGCGCTGCTGCCCACCCTGGGCGGGCAGACCGCGTTGAACACGGCGGTCGCGCTGCACTCCGCGGGCGTCCTGGAGAAGTACGGCGTCGAGCTGATCGGCGCCAACATCGACGCGATCAACCGGGGCGAGGACCGGCAGTTGTTCAAGGAGATCGTGGCCAAGGCCGGCGTACGCCTGGGTCTGGACGACCCGGCGGCGCTGGTGCCGCGCTCGCGGGTCTGCCACTCCATGGACGAGGTGCGCGAGACGGTCGGCGAGCTGGGCCTGCCGGTGGTCATCCGGCCGTCGTTCACCATGGGTGGCCTCGGTTCCGGGATGGCGCACACCGACGCGGACCTCGACCGGATCGCCGGCGCGGGCCTGGCCGCGAGCCCGGTGCACGAGGTGCTGATCGAGGAGAGCGTGCTCGGCTGGAAGGAGTACGAGCTGGAGCTGATGCGCGACCGGCACGACAACGTGGTGGTGGTCTGCTCGATCGAGAACGTCGACCCGATGGGCGTGCACACCGGCGACAGCGTCACGGTCGCCCCGGCGATGACGCTCACCGACCGGGAGTACCAGAACCTGCGCGACCTCGGCATCGCGGTGCTGCGCGAGGTCGGGGTGGACACCGGCGGCTGCAACATCCAGTTCGCGGTCAACCCGGTCGACGGCCGGATCGTGGTGATCGAGATGAACCCTCGGGTGTCCCGCTCCTCGGCGCTGGCGTCGAAGGCCACCGGCTTCCCGATCGCCAAGATCGCCGCGAAGCTCGCGGTCGGCTACACGCTTGACGAGATCCCCAACGACATCACGCTCAAGACGCCCGCCGCGTTCGAACCGACGCTCGACTACGTGGTGGTGAAGATCCCCCGGTTCGCGTTCGAGAAGTTCCCCGGCGCCGACCCGGAGCTGACCACCACCATGAAGTCGGTGGGGGAGGCGATGAGCCTGGGCCGCAACTTCTCCGAGGCGCTGAACAAGGCGATGCGCTCGATGGAAACCAAATCATCTGGTTTCTGGACCGTCCCCGACCCGGCGGGCGCCACGAAGGAGAACACGCTTGCCGCGCTGCGGATGCCGCACGACGGCCGGCTCTACACCGTCGAGCGGGCGCTGCGCCTGGGCGCGTCGATCGCCGAGGTGGCCGAGGCGTCCGGCGGGATGGACCCGTGGTTCCTGGACCAGATCGCCGCGCTCGTCGAGTTGCGCGCGGAGATCGTCGACGCGCCGGTGCTCGACGCCGGCCTGCTGCGGCGGGCCAAGCGCACCGGCCTGTCCGACCGGCAGCTCGCCGCGTTGCGCCCCGAGCTGGCCGCCGAGGACGGGGTCCGGACGCTGCGGCACCGGCTGGGGATCCGGCCGGTCTACAAGACGGTGGACACCTGCGCGGCCGAGTTCGAGGCGACCACGCCCTACCACTACTCGACGTACGACGCGGAGACCGAGGTGGCGCCCTCGGCCCGGCCGAAGGTGCTCATCCTGGGGTCCGGACCGAACCGGATCGGTCAGGGCATCGAGTTCGACTATTCGTGCGTGCACGCGGTCCAGGCTCTCCGGGACGTGGACTACGAGACCGTCATGGTCAACTGCAACCCGGAGACCGTCTCCACCGACTACGACACCGCCGACCGGCTCTACTTCGAGCCGCTGACGTTCGAGGACGTGCTTGAGGTCTGGTACGCCGAGGACTCCTCCGGCAAGGCGGCCGGTGGTCCCGGCGTGGTCGGGGTGGTGGTGCAGCTCGGCGGTCAGACCCCGCTCGGCCTGGCCCAACGGCTCAAGGACGCGGGCGTGCCGATCGTCGGCACCTCGCCGGAGTCGATCCACCTGGCCGAGGAGCGGGGCGCGTTCGGCGCGGTGCTGGCCCGGGCCGGGCTGCGCGCGCCCGCGCACGGCATGGCCACCTCGTACGACGAGGCGAAGGCGATCGCCGACGAGATCGGGTACCCGGTGCTGGTCCGGCCGTCGTACGTGCTCGGCGGCCGGGGCATGGAGATCGTCTACGACGATCCCACGCTGCGCGACTACACCGGTCGGGCCACCGACATCTCGCCCGACCACCCGGTGCTTGTGGACCGTTTCCTCGACGACGCCATCGAGATCGACGTGGACGCGCTCGTCGACGCGGACGGCGACGTCTACCTGGGCGGCGTGATGGAGCACATCGAGGAGGCCGGCATCCACTCCGGCGACTCGTCGTGCGCGCTGCCGCCGATCACGCTTGCCGGCTCGCACCTGGCCGAGGTGCGCCGCTACACCGAGGAGATCGCCCGCGGCGTCGGGGTACGCGGCCTGCTCAACGTCCAGTACGCGCTCCAGGGCGACACGCTCTACGTGCTGGAGGCCAACCCGCGCGCCTCCCGTACCGTGCCGTTCGTCTCGAAGGCGACGGCGGTGCCGCTGGCCAAGGCGGCGGCCCGGATCGCGCTCGGCGCCACCATCGCCGAGTTGCGCGCCGAGGGGATGCTGCCCCCGACCGGGGACGGCGGCGTCATGCCGCCGGACGCGCCGATCGCGGTCAAGGAGGCGGTGCTGCCGTTCAAGCGGTTCCGCACCCCGTCGGGCAAGGGCATCGACGTGCTGCTCGGCCCGGAGATGCGCTCCACCGGTGAGGTGATGGGCATCGACACCGGTTTCGGTCAGGCGTTCGCCAAGTCGCAGGCCGCCGCGTACGGGTCGCTGCCCACCGCCGGGAAGATCTTCGTGTCGGTGGCGAACCGGGACAAGCGCGGCATGATCTTCCCGATCAAGCGCCTGGCCGACCTGGGTTTCGAGATCGTCGCCACCACCGGCACGGCCGAGGTGCTGCGCCGGCACGGCATCGCCTGCGAGCAGATCCGTAAGCACTACGAGGCGGGTGAGGGCGCGGACGCGGTCTCGCTGATCCTCGGCGGTGACGTGGCGCTCGTGGTGAACACGCCGCAGGGTTCCGGCGCGAGCGCCCGCTCGGACGGCTACGAGATCCGCAGCGCCGCCGTCACGGCGGACATCCCCTGCGTCACCACGGTCCCCGGCGCGGCGGCGGCGGTGATGGGCATCGAGGCGCGGATCAACGGCGACCTCCAGGTCCGCCCCCTCCAGGACCTGAACGCCGCCCTCCGGGCCAACGAGTGACCACCCACACGTCCGCGTCGATCATGAAGTTGGCGGCGATGTGGATCTCCACCGCCGCCGTCAACTTCATGATCAACGGACCGGAGGGCGCGGGGTGATGTTCGAGAAGGTGGTGCGGCCTCGGTTGTTCGCGCTCGGGGGCGGGGATGCGGAGGTGGCGCACGAGTGGACACTCGGGCGGCTCGCCCGGGCGTCGCGGCGGCCGGCGGTGCTGGCGGGGTTGCGGCGGGTCTACTTCCGGGCCTCGCCGCGTGAGGTGTTCGGGGTGCGGTTCCCGAACCCGGTCGGGCTGGCGGCCGGGATGGACAAGAACGGGGTCGCGCTGCCGGCCTGGCCGGCGCTTGGCTTCGGCTTCGTCGAGGTCGGCACCGTGACCGCGCACGCCCAGCCGGGCAACCCCCGGCCGCGGCTGTTCCGGCTGCGCGACAGCGAGGCCGTGGTCAACCGGATGGGGTTCAACAACGCCGGCGCGGCGGCCCTGGCGGCCCGGCTGGCGGCGCTGCCGCGCCCGCTCGGCGTGCCGCTGGGCATCTCGCTCGGCAAGTCCAAGGTGACCCCGCTCGACGACGCCGTCGAGGACTACCTCGCCTCCTACCGGGCGCTGGCGGGCCACGGCGACTACTTCGCGGTGAACGTGTCCTCGCCGAACACCCCGGGCCTGCGGTCGCTTCAGGACCGGTCCCATCTGGACGCGCTGCTCGCCGCGCTGGTCGGGGAGAAGCCGGTGCTTGTGAAGATCGCCCCGGACCTGACCGAGGCGGCCGTCGCCGAACTGCTGGAGGTCTGCCTCGACCGGGGCGCGGCGGGCGTCATCGCCACCAACACCACGCTCGGCCGCGACGGGCTCGCCCCCGCCGACCGGGCACGCGGCGCCGAGGCCGGCGGCCTGTCCGGCCGGCCGCTGACCGGGCGGGCCCGGGAACTGGTCGGGTTCGTGCACCGGGAGACCGGAGGACGGCTGCCGGTGATCGGCGTCGGCGGCATCCTCGACCCGGACGACGCGACCCGGATGTTCGACGCCGGCGCCGACCTGGTCCAGCTCTACACGGGATTCATCTACCGGGGCCCGGCCCTGGTCCGGTCGGCCGTCCGGGCGGTCGCCGGACGCTGACCGGGCCGGGCGCACCCCACGAAGGAGCACACGTGACGCCCGAGGAGATCCTCGCCGCCGACCGCCGGCACGTATGGCACCCGTACGCGGCGCTGCCGCCGGCCAGCCCGCCGCTCGTGGTGCGGAGCGCCGAGGGGGTACGGCTGCGGCTGGCCGACGGGCGGGAGCTTGTCGACGGCATGTCGTCGTGGTGGGCGGCGATCCACGGCTACCGGCACCCGGTGCTCGACGCCGCGGTGACCGACCAGCTCGGCCGGATGAGCCACGTGATGTTCGGCGGGCTCACCCACGAGCCGGCGGTACGCCTGGCCGAGACGCTCGTCGAGCTGGCCCCGGACGGCCTGGAGCACGTCTTCCTGGCCGACTCCGGGTCGGTGAGCGTCGAGGTCGCGGTGAAGATGTGCCTCCAGCACCAGCGCGCCGTGGGGCGCCCGGAGCGTCGCCGGCTCGGCACCTGGCGAGGCGGCTACCACGGCGACACGTTCCACCCGATGAGCGTCTGTGACCCGGAGGGCGGCATGCACCACCTCTGGGGCGACGTGCTGCCCCGGCAGGTGTTCGCGCCGCTGCCGCCGGCCGGCTTCGACGCACCGCCGGACCCGGCGTACGAGGCGGCGCTCCGCGACGCCGTCGAGCGGCACGCCGACGAGCTGGCCGCGGTGATCGTGGAGCCGGTCGTGCAGGGCGCCGGCGGGATGCGGTTCCACCACCCGCACTACCTGCGGGTGCTGCGCGAGGTGACCCGGCGCCACGGCATCCTGCTGGTCTTCGACGAGATCGCCACCGGCTTCGGCCGGACCGGGCGGATGTTCGCCGCCGAGCACGCCGGCGTCACGCCGGACGTGCTCTGCGTCGGCAAGGCGCTCACCGGCGGCTACCTCACCCTCGCCGCGGCGCTGTGCACCGCGGAGGTGGCCGCCGCGATCTCCGCGGACGGGGTGCTGGCGCACGGGCCGACGTTCATGGGCAACCCGCTCGCCTGCGCGGTCGCCAACGCCTCCCTGGGCCTGCTGCGGGCCGGTGACTGGGCCGGACGGGTGGCGGGGATCGCCGAGGGGCTGCGGGCCGGCCTGGCGCCGTTGCGCGACGCCCCGGGGGTGGCCGACGTGCGGGTGCTCGGCGCGATCGGCGTGGTGCAGCTCGACCACGAGGTGGACCTGCCCTCGGCGACCGCCGCCGCGGTGGCCGAGGGGGTGTGGCTGCGCCCGTTCCGGGACCTCGTCTACACCATGCCGCCGTACGTCTGCGACGACACCGACGTGGCCCGGATCGCGGCCGGCGTGGCGGCGGCGGTCAAGGCCGGCTGAGCCCGGCCGTGACGACCTGACGCGACGGGAGGCCCGTCGCGGTGACACGGAGGCGGTCGAGGCCGCCGGGAGAGGGAGAGACGCGATGGAGACGTTCGGCACCAGACTGCACCGGGCCATGGCGGAACGCGGTCCGCTCTGCGTGGGGATCGACCCGCACCCGGGCCTGCTGGCCGACTGGGGGCTGCCCGACGACGTGGACGGGCTCGAGCGGTTCTGCCGCACCGTGGTGGAGGCGCTCGGCGACCGGGTCGCCGTGGTCAAGCCGCAGTCGGCGTTCTTCGAGCGCTACGGCTCGCGCGGGGTCGGCGTACTTGAGTCAACTATCCGACAGTTGCGAAATGCGGGCGCGCTCGTTCTCCTCGACGTCAAGCGCGGCGACATCGGATCGACTGTCCGCGCGTACGCCTCGGCGTACCTCGATCCATCCAACCCGCTGTATGTCGACGCGATCACCGCGAGCCCCTACCTGGGAGTAGGTTCACTCGCGCCGATGATCGAGACGGCCGCCGCGCACGGCAGCGGAGTCTTCGTCCTGGCCCTCACGTCGAACCCCGAGGGCGCCGCCGTGCAGCGTGCGGTCGGGGCCGACGGGCGCACCGTCGCGCAGCACGTGATCGACGAGATTTCCCAGCTCAACCGGGGTGCGGGGCCGCTCGGCAGCTTCGGTCTGGTGGTCGGCGCGACGATCGGTGAGACAGGTCACGACTTCGACGCCCTCAACGGTCCGCTGCTCGCCCCCGGGATGGGCGCGCAGGGCGGCACACCGGCCGGACTGCGCGCGGTCTTCGGCGCCGCGCTGCCGTCGGTGCTGCCGTCGTACTCCCGGGAGTTGCTGGGCGCGGGGCCGGAGCCGGCCGCCCTGCGGGCCGCTGCCGAGCACGCTCAGGCCGAGTGCCGGGCCGCCCTGAGCGCCGCCTGACTGACTGACGGCTCGGTCACTTTACGTTGATCATCGCGCGTCCACGTTGCCGAAAGCTCCGTTGACCGCTAGTTTTCCCCGCGCTGGGAACCACGGACCCCTTTGGTTGCCAGCGACACCACGTTTCACAGCTGCGGTGGGGCTCCGCCCGCCGTACTAGGGACCTGAGGAGAACTGGTGCCGCTCCCGTCACTGACCCCCGAGCAGCGCGCTGCCGCGCTGGAGAAGGCTGCGGAGATCCGCAAGGCCCGCGCTGAGCTGAAGGAGCAGCTCAAGCAGGGCAAGACCACCCTCGCCACCGTCCTTGAGCGGGCCGAGAACGACGACGTCGTGGGCAAGCTGAAGGTTTCGGCAGTGCTCCAGGCGATGCCGGGCATCGGCAAGATCCGGGCCACCCAGATCATGGAGAAGCTCAAGATCGCGGACAGCCGTCGCCTGCGTGGCCTCGGCGAGCAGCAGCGCAAGGCGCTGCTCGGTGAGTTCGCCGCCAACTGAACGGACCACCGTGTAGAAACAAGCGGTGAGCACGGATGACGAGGCGCGCTCGGCGGCTCGGCTCACTGTCCTGTCCGGCCCTTCCGGGGCCGGGCGGGGCAGTGTCGTCGAGCTGGTCCGGGCGCGTCTTGCGTCGGTGTGGGTGCCGGTGGTCGCCACCACCCGCCCACCCCGGCCCGGCGAGCGGGACGGCGTCGACCGGCTCTTCCTCGACCGGGCCGGCTTCGACCGGCTCGTCGACGCCGGCGAGCTGCTGGAGTGGTGCCGGATCGGGCCGTACCGCCGGGGAGTGCCCCGCGCGGACGTGCGGTCCCGCCTCGCGCAGGGCCGGCCGGTGCTGCTGCCGCTTGACCTGGCCGGCGCGCTCACCGTCGCGGACGCGGCGCCGGAGGCCCGGCTGGTGCTGCTCGCGCCGCCGGCGTACCGCGCCGACCCGGCCGTCGCGGCCGTCTTCGCACACGCCGTGGCGCACGACCGGACCGAGCGTGCGGCGGCCGAGCTGGTAGGATTGCTCGGTTCGTCATTCCTGGCTCCGGCCCGACCGCCCCCGGGCGGTTGAGCGGCCACCGACCGCCCCCGTGCGGCGCACGAGACGCAGAGGTCAAATTTCGTGGGATCCATCGCCACCAACCCCGAGGGCATCACCAACCCGCCGATCGACGAGCTGCTCGAGAAGACCACCTCGAAGTACGCGCTGGTGATCTTCGCCGCCAAGCGCGCCCGTCAGGTCAACGCCTACTACAGCCAGCTCGGCGAAGGCCTCCTGGAATACGTCGGCCCGCTCGTGGAGACCACCCCGCAGGAGAAGCCGCTCTCGATCGCCATGCGCGAGATCAACGCGGGCCTGCTCACCGCCGAGCCGACCGACCAGCCGTAACCGCGCCCACGCCGATGCCCGCCGAGATCGTCCTCGGGGTCGGCGGCGGCATCGCCGCCTACAAGGCGTGTGAGCTGCTCCGGCTCTTCACCGAGTCGGGTCACCGGGTCCGGGTGGTGCCGACCGCCTCGGCGCTCCGCTTCGTCGGCGCGCCGACCTGGGCGGCGCTCTCCGGCCAGCCGGTCGCCGACGACGTCTGGTCCGACGTGCACGAGGTGCCGCACGTGCGCCTCGGGCAGCACGCCGACCTGGTCGTGGTCGCGCCCGCCACCGCCGACCTGCTCGCCAAGGCCGCCCACGGTCTCGCCGACGACCTGCTCACCAACACGCTGCTGACCGCGCGGTGCCCGGTGGTGCTCGCGCCGGCCATGCACACCGAGATGTGGGAACACCCGGCCACCATGGCCAACGTGGACACGCTGCGGTCGCGGGGCGTCCGGGTGATCGAGCCGGCGGTCGGGCGGCTGACCGGGCGGGACACCGGCAAGGGCCGGCTGCCCGATCCGGCGGAGATCTTCGCGGTCGCCCGCCGGGCGCTGGCCCGGGGCGTGGACGCCCCGGCCGACCTGTCCGGCCGGCACGTCGTGGTCACCGCCGGCGGCACCCGCGAGCCCCTCGACCCGGTCCGCTACCTGGGCAACCGGTCCTCCGGCAAACAGGGGTACGCGTTCGCCCGCGCCGCCGTGGCCCGGGGCGCCCGGGTGACTCTCGTCGCGGCGAACGTGGCGCTCGCCGACCCGGCCGGGGTGGACCTGGTCCGGGTGGGCACCACCGAGGAGCTGCGCACGGCGACGCTCGCGGCCTCCGCCGACGCGGACGCCGTGGTTATGGCCGCCGCGCCGGCCGACTTCCGCCCGGCCACCTACGCGACCGGGAAGATCAAGAAATCGGAGGACGGCGTCGCGCCGACCATCGAGCTGGTCACCAACCCCGACATCGCCGCCGAGCTGGGCCGGCGCCGTCGGCCCGGGCAGGTGCTCGTGGTGTTCGCCGCGGAAACCCACGACGCCGAGGTCAACGGCCGCGCCAAGCTGGCCCGCAAGCGCGCCGACCTGATCGTGGTCAACGAGGTCGGCGTCGACAAGGTCTTCGGCGCGGAGACCAACGCGGCCACCGTCATCGGCGCCGACGGAGCCGTCCACCGGCTCCCCGAGCAGCCCAAGGAGGCCCTGGCCGACGCCGTCTGGGACCTCGTGGTCACCCGACTCGACGAACCGTCCTGAGAGTTGGTCAGCTGGCATTCCCGCAGCCACGGTGCGACGGGGACGACTAAACTGCCGCCGAGCGACCTTTAAAAGTCTTCACATGCTTAGGAGTGCCGTGACACGTCTGTTCACGTCCGAATCGGTCACGGAAGGCCACCCGGACAAGATCGCCGACCAGATCAGCGACGGCATTCTCGACGCGCTGCTCGAACAGGACCCGCACAGCCGGGTCGCGGTGGAGACGTTGATCACCACCGGCCAGGTGCACGTCGCCGGCGAGGTGACCACCAAGGCGTACGCCGACATCCCGACCATCGTGCGGGAGACCATCCTCGGCATCGGCTACGACTCGTCGAAGAAGGGCTTCGACGGCGCCTCCTGCGGGGTGAGCGTGTCCATCGGCGCGCAGTCGCCGGACATCGCCCAGGGCGTGGACAACGCGTTCGAGCTGCGCACCGGTGGCTCGGAGAGCGCGCTCGACGCGCAGGGCGCCGGCGACCAGGGCATGATGTTCGGCTTCGCCTGCTCCGAGACGCCCGAGCTGATGCCGCTGCCGATCGCGCTCGCGCACCGGCTGGCCCGCCGGCTGTCGCAGGTGCGCAAGGACGGCACGATCCCCTACCTGCGGCCGGACGGCAAGACCCAGGTGACCATCGAGTACGACGGGCTGCGCCCGGTGCGCCTGAACACGGTGGTGGTGTCCAGCCAGCACGCGGCGGACATCTCGCTTGAGTCGCTGCTCACGCCGGACGTGCGGGAGCACGTGATCGCGCCGGAGCTGGAGGGCCTCGGCCTGGACACCGACGGCTACCGGCTGCTGGTGAACCCGACCGGGCGGTTCGAGATCGGCGGCCCGATGGGCGACGCCGGGCTGACCGGCCGGAAGATCATCGTGGACACCTACGGCGGGTACGCCCGGCACGGCGGTGGCGCGTTCTCCGGCAAGGACCCGTCGAAGGTCGACAGGTCGGCCGCGTACGCGATGCGCTGGGTGGCCAAGAACGTGGTCGCCGCCGGGCTGGCCGAGCGGTGCGAGGCGCAGGTCGCGTACGCGATCGGCAAGGCGCACCCGGTGAGCCTGTTCGTCGAGACGTTCGGCACCGAGACGGTGCCGGTGGCCTCGATCGAGAAGGCCGTCGCCGAGGTGTTCGACCTGCGTCCGGCCGCCATCATCCGGGACCTGCACCTGCTGCGCCCGATCTACCGGCAGACCGCCGCGTACGGCCACTTCGGCCGGGAGCAGGCGGAGCTGACCTGGGAGAGCACCGACCGGGCCGCCGACCTCAAGTCGGCCGCGGGAGCCTGAGCGCGACCACGCGCCGCGACCGGCGACCCGCCGAGGGGTCGCCGGTCGCTCGCGTCTGCGTGGACGTGCCGCTGCCGCACCTCGACCGCCCGTTCGACTACCTGGTCCCCGAGACGCTCGACGCCGACGCGCGGCCCGGGGTCCGGGTGAAGGTCCGCTTCGCCGGGCAACTCGTCGACGGGTGGTTGCTGGAGCGCGTCGCCGAGTCCGACCACCCGAAGCTGGCGTACCTGGAGAAGGTCGTCTCCCCGGTGCCGGTGCTCGCCCCGGAGGTGGCGCGGCTGGCCCGGGCGGTGGCCGACAGGTACGCGGGCAGCCTGGCCGACGTGCTCCGGCTGGCGGTGCCGCCGCGCCACGCCCGCGCCGAGAAGTCCGCCACCGCCGACCCACCGGCCGAGGCCGCCGACCCGCAGGCCGCCGACGCCGCCGCGCCGGCCGGGGCCGCCGTCGATCCGCGGGGCTGGCGGGACTACCCGGCCGGGCCGGCGCTGCTGCGCGCGCTCGCCGACGGCCGGGCGCCCCGCGCCGTCTGGTCCGCCCTGCCGGGGGAGGACTGGGCCGACAGGTACGCCGACGCGGTGGCGGCGACCGTGGCCGGTGGCCGGGGCGCCGTGGTGGTGGTCGCCGACGGTCGGGACCTGGATCGCCTGGACGCCGCCCTGACCGCGGTGCTCGGCGCCGGCCGGCACGCCTGCCTCACCGCCGCCGCCGGCCCGGCCCGTCGTTACCGCGCCTTCCTGGCCGCCCGCCGGGGGGAGGTGCCGGTGGTGGTCGGCACCCGGGCGGCCATGTTCGCCCCGGTCGAGCGGCTCGGCCTGGTGGCGGTCTGGGACGACGGGGACGACCTGCACTCCGAGCCCCGGGCGCCCTACCCGCACGCCCGCGAGGTGCTGCTCACCCGGGCGCAGCTCGCCGGCGCCGCCGCCCTCGTCGGCGGGTTCGCCCGGACCGCCGAGGGCCAACTGCTCGTGGAGACCGGGTGGGCCCGGGAGGTGGTCGCCGACCGGGCCACCGTGCGGGCGCGGATGCCGGCGATGGCGCCCACCGGCGACGACCCGCAGCTGGCCCGGGACCCCGGTGCGGCCTCCGCCCGGCTGCCCAGCCTGGCCTGGACCACGGCCCGGGACGCGCTTCGCGCCGACCTGCCGGTGCTCGTGCAGGTGCCCCGCCGCGGCTACCTGCCCTCGGTCGCGTGCGCCGACTGCCGCGCGCCGGCCCGCTGCCCGCACTGCGCCGGTCCGCTCGGCCTGCCGTCGGCGCAGGGCACACCGGCCTGTCGGTGGTGCGGTCGGGTCGCCGCCGCGTACGCCTGCCCGGAGTGCGGTGGACGGCGGCTGCGCGCCTCGGTCACCGGGGCGCGGCGCACGGCCGAGGAACTGGGCCGGGCGTTCCCGGGGGTGCCGGTGCGGACCTCCGGGCGGGAGGAGGTGCTGGCGGCCGTGCCCGGCGGCGCCGGTCTGGTGATCGCCACGCCGGGCGCCGAGCCGGTCGCCGAGGGCGGCTACGGCGCGGTGCTGCTGCTCGACTCGTGGGCGCTGCTGACCCGGGCCGACCTGCGGGCCGGGGAGGAGGCGCTGCGCCGGTGGCTGGCCGCCGCCGCGCTGGCCCGGCCCGGTGCGGCAGGTGGCCGGGTGGTGGTGGTGGCCGACGGCGCGCTCGTCCCGGTGCAGGCGCTGCTGCGCTGGGACGCGGGCTGGTTCGCGGCGCGGGAGCTGGCCGAGCGCCGCGAGCTGGGTTTCCCGCCGGCGGTGCGGATGGCGAGCGTCACCGGCCCGGCCGAGGCGGTGGCCGACCTGCTGGCCGGGGCCGGGCTGCCGGACGACGCGGAGATCCTCGGGCCGGTGCCGGCCGACGAGGGCCGGGAGCGGATGCTGGTCCGGGTGCCACGGACCCGGGCCGCCGTCCTGGCCGACGCGCTGCACGCCGCCGCCGGGCAGCGCAGCGCCCGCAAGGCCGCCGACCCGGTCCGGCTCCAGGTCGACCCGCTCAGCCTGTTCTGAGGAGCGCCGTCACCGAGCGCACCTGCCCCCTTGCGTACGGTCGTGAGCTGGGGTTTGGCGCACACCTGGTCCGGCAATTGGACAGCGCGCGGTGATAGCATCGCCCGTCATGCCCAGCCGTGCGAATTTTCCGCACGGGACGCGGCGCGGCGGGTGCTCCGGGCACGTCGGGCCACACGGATTCGATCTCGTCAGTCAGCCGGTGAGCAGGGGTGGACCAGTCGTGACCGTTCGTCAGTCGATCGTCTTCAACGGTGACCTCGGCAGCGGCAAGAGCACCGTTTCCGTCGAGATCGCCAAGCGGCTGGGGCTGCGCCGGGTCAGCGTCGGCGACCTCTACCGTCAGATGGCGCAGGAGCGGCAGATGACCGCGCTCCAGCTCAACCTGCACGCCGAGTTGGACCAGGCCGTCGACGGTTACGTCGACCAGCTCCAGCGGGACATCGCCGCCTCCGGCGAGTCGCTGGTGATGGACTCCCGCCTGGCCTGGCACTTCTTCACCGACGCGCTCAAGGTGCACATGATCACCGAGCCGACCGAGGCGGCCCGGCGGGTGCTCGCCCGGCCGTCCGGCCCGGCCGAGAGCTACACCTCGCTCGAGGAGGCGCGGGCCAAGCTGCGGGAGCGCAGCGAGAGCGAGCGCAACCGCTTCATCGTCCGGTACGGCGTGGACAAGGCCCGGCTGCGTAACTACGACCTGATCTGCGACACCACCCGGGCCACCCCGGAACAGGTGATCCAGCACGTCGTCGACGTCTACGAGGGCCGGCTCGGCGCCGGTGTGCTGCGCGCCGGCCAGCCGCTGCTGCTGCTCGACCCGACCCGGGTCTATCCCACCGAGGACGTGGCCACGTTGCGCGGCCTCTGGGACCCGGAGCACGCGGCCGAGGCGACCGCGGTCGACGCCGAGGCGGTGGAGCCGCTGAGCATCGGCTACACCGGGGAATACTTCTTCGTGGTCGACGGGCACCGGCGGCTCAGCGCGGCGGTGCGCGGCGGCCTCCCGATGGTCGCCGCCCGGCTGGTCGCCGAGGTGGACGAGCCGGTGGTCGGCGGGATGAGCGCGGTCGACTTCTTCGCCGCCCAGGCCCGGCCGACCCTGATCCACGACTGGGAGGACGCGCACGGCATCGCGCTGCCGCTGCCCGAACACGCGCTGCTCGGCGGCGGCGCGGTGCTGGCCGGGGAGCCCGGCGCCGGCGCCTGACCCTCCCGCGCGCCGGGCGAGGGGATCGACCGATCCGCTGGTGATGGACGACGAGTTGCGCGAGAAGTTCCTGCCCGGCTGGCGGGAGAGCCCGGCGATGATGTCGATCTCCCGGTCGATGCTGCGCACCAACCCGCCCGACCACAGCCGGATGCGCCGGCTGGCCGCGGGCGCGTTCACCCCACGCCGGATCGCCGCCATCCGCCAGGTGGTCGAGGAGCAGGCCGGCGAACTCGTCGACGCGATGGTGGCCGGTGGCCGGGGCGGATCGCCCGTCGACTTCATGGCCGGGTTCGCGTACCCGCTGCCGGTCGCGGTGATCTGCGCGCTGCTCGGCGTGCCGGCGGCGGACCGGCCGCTGTTCCGGTGCTGGGCCACCGACCTGACGAACGTGCTGGAGCCGGAGATCACGCCCGAGGAGCTGGCCGTGGCCGACCGGGGCGCGGGCGAGCTGCGCGCCTACTTCACCGAGCTGGTGGCGGCCCGCCGCCGGGCCCCCGCCGACGACCTGACCACAGCGCTGGTCCAGGCGCACGAGGGCGAGGGTGATCGGCTGTCCGGCGACGAGCTGCTGGCCAACCTGATCGTGCTGCTGGTGGCCGGCTTCGAGACCACCACGAACCTGCTCGGCAACGGCCTGGTGGCGCTGCTCGACCACCCGGACGCGGCGGCGGCGCTGCGGGAGCACCCGGAGTTCGCCCCCGCGTACGTCGACGAGTTGCTGCGCTACGACTCGCCGGTGCAGCTCACCTCGCGGATGAGCACCGCGCCGTCCCGGCACGGCGGGGTCGACCTGCCCACCGAGAGCTGGATCATGGTGTCGCTCGGCGCGGCGAACCGGGACCCCCGCCGCTATCCGGAGCCGGCCCGCTTCGACCCGTGGCGGCCACAGGTCCATCCGCTGTCCTTCGGCGCCGGGCCGCACTACTGCCTCGGCGCGGCGCTGGCCCGGCTGGAGGCGCAGGTGGCGTTCCCGCTGCTGCTGCGCCGGCTGCCCGAGCTGGCGGTGGCCGGCCGGCCCGAGCGGCGGGTCCGGCTCACCCTGCGCGGGTACGCCACGCTGCCGGTCACACCGGGGCGCGAGGCGGCCCCGGTCACCGTTGCCGGTACGCCGCCCGGGGCGGTCGGGCCGACTCCGTAGACTGGGGGCGCACCAGCCGTCCCAGACAAGGAGCCCCGCCGCGTGACCGTTCAGCCCATCCGTCTGTTCGGCGATCCGGTGCTGCGCACGCCGGCCGACCCGGTGGTCGACTTCGACGCCGAGCTGCGCAAGCTGGTCGCCGACCTGACCGACACGATGCGTGAGCAGGGCGGTGCCGGCCTGGCCGCGCCGCAGCTCGGGGTGGGCCTTCGGGTGTTCGCCTTCGACGTGGACGACATGCTCGGCCATCTGGTCAACCCGGTGCTGGAGTTCCCCGACGCCGAGGAGCAGGACGGCCCGGAGGGCTGCCTGTCCATCCCGGGCCTCTACTTCGACACCAAGCGCCGGCAGAACGTGATCGCGAAGGGCTTCAGCGCCCACGGCGACCCGATGCAGATCGTCGGCACCGGCCTGATGGCCCGTTGCCTCCAGCACGAGACCGACCACCTCGACGGGGTGCTCTTCGTCGACCGGCTCGACCCGGCCGGCCGCAAGGAGGCCATGAAGGCGATCCGTCAGGCCGAGTGGTACGACCACGCCGCCCCGCCCACGGTCAAGATGAGCCCGCACCTCAACAACCCGTTCGGCCTGGGGCGGTGACCCGGATGCGCCTGGTCTTCGCCGGCACGCCTGCGGTCGCCGTACCGGCCCTGGACGCGATCGCCGCCTCCGGCCACGAGCTGCTCGCCGTGGTGACCCGCCCGGACGCCCCGGCCGGGCGCGGTCGGGGGCTGCACCGCTCGCCGGTCGGCGCCTGGGCCGACGAGCACGGCGTCGAGGTGCTCACCCCGGCCCGTCCGCGTGAGCCGGAGTTCCTCGACCGGTTGCGCGCGCTCGCGCCGGACTGCGTGCCAGTGGTCGCCTACGGCGCGCTTGTGCCGCCGGTGGCGCTGGAGATCCCCCGGCACGGCTGGATCAACCTGCACTTCTCGCTGCTGCCCGCGTGGCGGGGCGCGGCGCCGGTGCAGCACGCCGTGCTGCACGGCGACGAGCTGACCGGGGCGAGCGTCTTCCAGCTGGAGGCAGGGCTCGACACCGGCCCGGTCTTCGGCACCGTCACCGACGAGATCCGGCCCGCCGACACGTCCGGCGACCTGCTGGAGCGGCTCGCCCACTCCGGCGCCGGGCTGCTCGTCGCGGTGCTCGACGCGATCGGCGCCGGCACCGCCCGGGCCGAGCCGCAGCCGGCCGACGGGGTGTCCCTGGCGCCGAAGCTGACCGTCGAGGACGCGCGGATCCGCTGGGCCGACCCGGCGTTCGCGGTCGACCGGCGGGTGCGCGCGTGCACGCCGGCACCCGGCCCGTGGACCACGTTCCGCGACGACCGGGTCAAGCTCGGCCCGGTCGTCCCGCTGGCGAACGGCCCCGAGCTGAAGCCGGGTGAGCTGCTTGTGGAGAAGTCCCAGGTGCTTGTGGGCACCGCCACCGGGCCGGTGCGGCTCGGCGAGGTGCGGGCGGCCGGCAAGAAGGCCATGTCGGCAGGGGACTGGGCGCGCGGCGCCCGGGTCGCCGGTGGCGAGGTGTTCGCGTGAGCGCGAGGAGTGAGCCGGGTTTGCGAGCCCCGCGGTCGCGAACGGAAGAGGGCTCCGCGTGACGGGCCCGTCACGCCCGGAGCGGCCCGTCGAGGGCGAGCGTGCCCGGGGGTACGAGCGCAGCGGCGGCGATCGTCCGCGTGGCGCGGGCCGGCCCGGCGGGTCGTTCCGGGGCGGCGCCGACCGGCGGGGCGGGCAGCGTCCGGTCCGGCCGGCGGTGGACCTGCCCCGGCACGTCGCGTACGAGGCGCTCGCGGCGGTGCACCGCGACGACGCGTACGCCAATCTGGTGCTTCCGGCGATGCTGCGCGAGGCCGGGCTGCACGGCCGGGACGCCGCGTTCGCCACCGAGTTGACCTACGGCACGCTGCGGCACACCGGCACGTTGGACGCAATCGTCACCGACGCGGCCGGTCGGGACGTGCAGCGGATCGACCCGCCGGTGCGCGACGCCCTGCGGCTCGGGGCCTACCAGTTGCTGCACACCCGGGTGCCCGCGCACGCCGCGGTGTCGTCCACGGTGGACCTGGTCCGGATGGTCGGGCCGGGCGCCACCGGGTTCGCCAACGCGGTGCTGCGGGAGATCGCCGGCCGGGACGTCGACGGCTGGGTGGCGAAGCTCGCCCCGGCCGAGGAGACCGACCCGATCGGGCACCTGGCGCTGGCGTACAGCCATCCGCAGTGGATCGTCAGGTCGTTCGCCGAGGCGCTCGGCGGCGACCTGGGGGAGACCACCCGCCTGCTGATCGAGGACAACGAGCGTCCGCCGGTGCACCTGTGCGCCCGGCCCGGCCGGGCCGACGCGGTGGCGCTCGCGGACGAGGTCGGCGGCGCGCCCGGCGCGTTCTCGCCGTACGCGGTCTATCTGCCGGGCGGCGCGCCGGGTGAGTTGGCGGCGGTGGCCGACGGGCGGGCGCACGTGCAGGACGAGGGTTCGCAGTTGGTGGCGGACGCGCTCGTCGCCGCGCCGCTCGACGGTCCGGACGGCCGGTGGCTTGACCTGTGCGCCGGTCCGGGCGGCAAGTCCGGCCTGCTCGGCGCGTTGGCGGCGACGCGCGACGCGCGGCTGACCGCGGTGGAGGTGGCCGAGCACCGGGCCCGGCTTGTCGACCAGGCCACCCGGGGCCTGCCGGTCACCGTGGTGCACACCGACGGGCGCTCCGTGGGCAGTGATCCGAAGCTGCCGGAGGGGCATTTCGACCGGGTGCTCGTCGACGCGCCGTGCACCGGCCTTGGCGCGCTGCGCCGCCGGCCGGAGGCGCGCTGGCGGCGTCAGCCGTCGGACCTGCCGCCGCTGACCCGGCTCCAGCGCGAGTTGCTCACCGCCGCGTTGCGCGCGGTCCGCCCGGGTGGCGTGGTCGCGTACGTGACCTGCTCGCCGCACGTGGTGGAGACGCACGTGACGGTGACCGAGGCGTCCCGGCGGTGCGGCTTCCCGGTCGACTTCGTCGACGCCCGGCCGCTGCTTCCGGCCGGGATGCCGGGGCTGGGCGACGGCCCGACGGTGCAGCTCTGGCCGCACCGTCACGGCACCGACGCGATGTTCCTGGCGGTGCTGCGCCGGGGCTGACCCGCCGGCGGGTGCATCCCTTGCGGGGGAGGGGGTTCGCGGGATGTGACATCCCGTTGACTGTGCGATCGATGCATGTAACTGTTCCGATCAACGGTCCAACGGTCCGTCACCCCCGCGTTCCCACGAGGAGTCTCCATGAGACGCAGCACGCCGACCACGAGCCTCGCGCTCGCCCTCGTCGCCACCCTGACGACGGCGAGCCTGGCCGGCACCGCCTCCGCCGCCCCGGCCGCCCCCGCCCCGGCCGTCGCCGCACTCGCCGCACCGGACGTCTCCCTGACCAACGTCCAGGCCCACCTCACCCAGCTCAACTCCATCGCCAGCAGCAACGGCGGCAACCGGCGGGCCGGCTCGGCCGGCTACGCCGCGTCGGTCAGCTACGTCAAGGGCAAGCTCCAGGCCGCCGGCTACACGGTCACCGAGCAGAACTGCACCAGCTGCACCTACCCGGGCAGCAACCTGATCGCCGAGTGGCCGCAGGGCCCCACCGACCAGGTGGTCATGTTCGGCTCCCACCTGGACAGCGTCGCCGCCGGCCCCGGCATCAACGACAACGGCTCCGGCTCGGCCACGCTGCTGGAGAACGCCCTGGTGCTGGCCGCGCAGAACCCGACCATGACCAAGCGGGTCCGGTTCGCCTGGTGGAACGGCGAGGAGCAGGGGCTCCAGGGCTCGAAGCACTACGTCAACCAGCTCAGCACCACCCAGCGGGGCTACATCAAGGGCTACTACAACTTCGACATGGTGGGCTCGCCCAACGGCGGCTACTTCATCAACCGGATCACCTCGGCCACCGCGGCGCCGCTGAAGGCGTACTGGGACTCGTTCGGCATCTCGCCGGAGGAGAACACCGAGGGGCAGGGCCGTTCCGACGACTACTCGTTCGCCAACGCCGGCATCCAGACCTCCGGCTACGCGGCGGGCGCCAGCTACACCAAGACCGCGGCGCAGGCCGCCAAGTGGGGCGGCACCTCGGGCGCGGCGTACGACGGCTGCTACCACCGCTCCTGCGACACCACCAGCAACATCAACACGACAGTCCTCAACCGCAGCGCCGACGGCGTGGCGTACGCGATCTGGGCGCTGGCGGTCGGCGGCGGCACCCCGACCAACGACTTCTCCGTCGCGGTGAGCCCCACCTCCGGCAGCGTCGCCCGGGGCGGCTCCACCACCGCCACGGTCAGCACCGCCACCACCGCCGGTAGCGCCCAGACGGTGACGCTGTCGGCGAGCGGTGCCCCGAGCGGGGTCACGGTCGGCTTCAGCCCGTCCTCGGTCACCTCCGGCGGCTCCGCCACCATGACGGTGAGCGCCTCGTCCACGGCGAGCACCGGCACGTTCACGATCACCGTCACCGGGACCGGCTCGGCCACCCGCACCGCCAGCTACACGCTCACCGTGACCGGTGGCAGCGGCGGCTGCACCGGCGGTCAGCTCATCGGCAACAGCAGCTTCGAGTCGGGCAGCACGTCGTGGACGGCCAGCTCGGGCGTCATCACCAACGACCCCGGCCAGCCGGCCCGCACCGGTTCGTACAAGGCGTGGCTGGACGGGTACGGCTCGTCGCACACCGACACGCTGTCCCAGTCGGTGACGCTGCCCGCCGGCTGCACCAGCTACACCCTGGCGTTCTGGCTGCACATCGACTCGGCCGAGACCACCACCTCGACCGCGTACGACAAGCTGACCGTGCAGGTCGGCTCCACCACGCTGGCGACCTACTCGAACCTGAACAAGGCCACCGGTTACACCCAGCGCAGCTTCAACCTGGCCGGATACGCCGGACAGACGGTCACGCTCAAGTGGACAGGTGTCGAGGACGCCTCGCTCCAGACCAGCTTCGTCATCGACGACGTGACGCTCCAGGTCGGCTGAGCGCGCCGGGCGGGGCGGGGCGGGCGGCCCCCCCCCCCCCCGCGCCGCGCGCCCGACCGCCCCGAAACGGCGTCCGCCCACCGCCGGCCCGTCCGAGCCACCCCCCGAACCCCCCACCCCCCGCCCCCGAGGGAAGTGA
>NZ_JAXCFT010000016.1:0-124987 GCF_056150385.1 Micromonospora marincola
CCGCTCGAGTACCCCGAAGGGCCTTTCCGCTCGACTTGCATGTGTTAAGCACGCCGCCAGCGTTCGTCCTGAGCCAGGATCAAACTCTCCAACAAAAACCTTTGCTGGACACAATGTCCTGACAACAAACAAATGTTGCCAAAGGAATCCCCACCAGACAGACCATCAAAGGCCCGACCAGCCGGGGGTATAAAACAATTGGCACTGGCTTATCAAGCACCCTGTTGAGTTCTCAAAGAACAACCACACACCAACCAGAGGCCCTACACCGTAGAACCCCCGTTTGGGGCAACCTCTCGAACTTACCCGAGTCGAATTTCGCTGTCAACCTCGCATTCGAGGTGATCAACTTGGCTCGAATCGACCCACGCTGACGCTCACCGTTTCCGGCGGTCGTTGCTGTCGTGGTTTGCGGCGGACCGGCCGGCGCCGCTTTCGCAGCCACCCGCCCGGCTCCCTGCCGGCTATCGAACTCTACCCGGCCGGCTTCGCATTCGCAACCCCGTGTCTCCGGAGTCTTCCCGCACCACCCGAATCCTCAGCCTGGCTCGGCGTGACCGCCACCAACCTGGTGCCCGTTCTCGGCCGGTTTGCCCGGCCTCCCGCGTGCAGAGAGAAAGTTACGCGGAGCGGCCCGGGAAGGCAAATCAATGATCGTCATTGAATGTCGACGAGCCGTCCGGCGGAAAGGAACCGTCGGGGAGGTCCGCGCCGGGGTGTCGCCGTGCCAGAGTGGTCCGCATGGCTGACGTGTCACAGCTCCCGGCGCTGGCCGAGGAGACTCTGCTCGGTCTCCTGCTGCCGTTCTGGCAGTTGGTCATCGGGGCCTTCGTGCTCGCCGTGCTGGTGCTGTCGGTGGGACGCCTCGTCCGGCGCGGCCCCTCCCGGATGACCACCGCGCTGCTGATCACCGCCGCGGCGATCGCCGGCTTCACCGTGGTGGGTGTCCTGCTGGAGACCTGACCGGCTCAGAGCCGGCGGTTCGCGAGGCTGGGCAGCTCCGCGCGGATGGTCCGGAGCCGATCGAGGTCCACCTCGGCGACGGCCAGCCCGGGGCCGTCGGCGACCTGGCTCACCACCGTCCCCCACGGGTCCACCACCATGCTCCGCCCGAAGCAGGTCCGCCCCGGATCGTGGTCGCCGGTCTGCCCGGCCGCCGCCACGAAGCACTGGTTCTCGATCGCCCTCGCCCGGAGCAGCACCTCCCAGTGGTCCCGGCCGGTGTGCATCATGAACGCGGCCGGCACGACCAGCAACTCGGCGCCGCCGTCGACGGCGAGCTGCCGGTAGAGCTCGGGGAACCGCAGGTCGTAACAGATCGACAGACCGACCCGGAGACCCTCCACCTCCACCACCACCGGCTTCTCCCCCGGCGCGACAGTGGCCGACTCCTGGTAGGAGACACGGCCGGGGATCTCCACGTCGTACAGGTGGATCTTCCGATAAGCGGCGGCGAGCGCGCCCTCGCGGTCGAAGACAAGCGAGGTGTTCCAGGTGTGCGCCGGGTCCGGACCGGCCTCGTGGAACGAGCCCGCGATCACCCAGAGGCCGAGCCGGCGGGCGGTCTCGGCGAAGAACCGCCCCACCTCGCCGTCGACCGGTTCGGCCGGTGGCATCCGGTCGGCGCGGCCGAGGTAATCGACGTACTCGGGAAGGAGGGCGAGGTCGGCGCCGGCCGCCGCGGCCCGGACCAGCAGGGCCTCGGCGGCGGCGAGGTTCGCCGCCCGATCGTCACGGGCGTTGAGCTGGCAGACGGCGACGCGCATGACATCGAGGGTACGGGCGCGGGCGGCCGGATGACAGGCTCAGACGCTGGCCAGGACGAGCGCGGCGGCGGCGAAGCCGAGCCCGGCCAACTGGACCGGTCGCAGCCGCTCCCGGTCGACGGCGAGCGCGAGCAGGACGGTGCTCGCCGGGTAGAGGGAGGCGATGGCTGCCACCACGCTGAGGTGGCCGCGCCCGGCCGCGGCGAGGAAGAGCGCGTTCGCCGCGGAGTCGAGCAGGCCGGCGGCGGCGGCCCAGCCGAGCACCCGCCGGCCCATGCGCAGACGCGCGCCGCTGCGGGCGGCCAGCGCGAGGCCGAACGCGATGGAGCTGACGCGGACCGCGAGCACCGGCCACATTCCGGCGCTCTCGTCGGCCTGGCCGAGCAGGGCGAAGAAGATGCCGAAGAGCAGGCCCGCGGCGAGCGCCATGCCGATCACGCGACCGGAGACGCGGCCGGCGCCACCGCGCTCCCCCAGGCTGACGAGCGCGATCGCCACCACGGCGAGCCCGGCGCCGCCGAGCGCGACGGCGCCGGGGGAGTCGGCGAGGACCAGGCCGACGACGATCGGCACCACCGCGGCGGTGATCGCGGTGACCGGGGCCACGACCGACATGACGCCGGTGGCCAGCGCACGGTAGAGGAGCATGACGCCGGCCGCGCCGGCCACCCCGGCGAGCAGACCCCATGCCAGATCGGCGCGGCCCGGAGAGCCGGGTACGACGAGCACGAGAACGATCAGCAGCGGCAGGCTGAGCAACTGGGACACCACGGTCACGGCGATCGGGTCGGCGTGCCGGGACGCCTTGCCGCCGGAGAAGTCAGCCGTGCCGAATGCGATCGCGGACACCGCCGCGAGCACAATGGGAAGCATCCCGTAGTCGTACCATAATAGTGACCGTGAAGGACAGTATGATGACCGACACCGGTGGACGGGTGGGCGCGGTGACCGCCGCGGTCGCCCAGCAGGTACGCGAGCTACGGGCATCCCGCGGCTGGTCCTTCGAGGAGCTGGCCGGCCGGTCCGGCGTCAGCAAGGGCATGCTGGTGCAGATCGAGGGCGGGCGGACCAATCCGAGCATCGGCACGCTCTGCCGGGTCGCCGACGCGTTCGGCGTCAGCATCGCCCGCCTGCTGGAGCCGGCCGAGGAAGCCACGGTGCGGGTGACCCCGGCGGACGAGGCGCCGGTGCTGTGGCGCGGCGAGCACGGCGGCGCGGCGCGTCTGCTCAGCGGCCTCGGCGAGCCCGACCTGGTCGAGCTCTGGGACTGGCGGATGCGCCCCGGGGAGGCGCTTCGCTCCGCCGACCACGCACACGGCACCCGGGAGGTCCTGCACGTGCTGGACGGCGTCGTCACGGTCACCGTCGACGGTGTCGACCACCAGGTCGGCGCCGGCGAGACGGTGGAGTTCCACGCCGACCGGGACCACGGCTACCGCGCGGCCGGCGACGAGCCGGTGCGCCTGATGATGGTGGTGGTCACCCCGTCGGGCGAGTGGGACCGACGAACCCGGTCACGCGGACCGCGCCCGAGCTGACCCGGGCGCGGTCGCGAGGACGATCAGGCCGACTTCTCCTCGCGGTCCCGGCGGCGCCGGCCGGTGAACTCGCGGGGCACGATCGTCGGATTGACGTTCTCCAGGACGGCCTCGCGGGTGATCAGCACCCGGGCGGCGTCGGGGTTGCTCGGCACCTCGTACATCACGGAGAGGAGCACCTCTTCCATGATGGCCCGCAGGCCGCGGGCGCCGGTGCCGCGGAGCATGGCCTGGTCGGCGATGGCTTCCAACGCCGGCTGCTCGAACTCCAGCTCGACGCCGTCGAGCTCGAACAGGCGCTGGTATTGCCGGACCAACGCGTTGCGCGGCTCGGTGAGGATCTGGACCAGGGCGCCGCGGTCGAGGCTGCGCACGTTGGTGATCACCGGGAGCCGGCCGATGAACTCGGGGATCAACCCGAACTTCAACATGTCTTCCGGCATGACCTGGCTGAAGATGTCGTCGGTGGACCGCTCCGACACCGACCGGAGCCGGGCGCCGAAGCCGGTGCCGCCGGAGCCGGTGCGGGCCTCGATGATCTGGTCGAGGCCGGCGAACGCGCCACCGCAGATGAACAGCACGTTCGTGGTGTCGATCTGGATGAACTCCTGGTGCGGGTGCTTCCGGCCGCCCTGCGGCGGCACGTTGGAGACCGTGCCCTCAAGCATCTTGAGCAGCGCCTGCTGCACACCCTCGCCGGAGACGTCCCGGGTGATCGACGGATTCTCCGACTTGCGGGCGATCTTGTCGACCTCGTCGATGTAGATGATGCCGGTCTCGGCGCGCTTGATGTCGTAGTCGGCGGCCTGGATCAGCTTGAGGAGGATGTTCTCCACGTCCTCGCCGACGTAGCCCGCCTCGGTGAGCGCGGTGGCGTCGGCGATCGCGAACGGGACGTTGAGCATCCGGGCCAGGGTCTGCGCCAGGTGGGTCTTGCCACAGCCGGTGGGGCCGAGCAGCAGGATGTTGGACTTGGCCAGCTCCACGCCGTCGCTGCCGGAGCCGGGGGCGCCGGCCGCCTCGGCCTGGATCCGCTTGTAGTGGTTGTAGACCGCGACGGCGAGCGCCTTCTTGGCCTGCTCCTGACCGACGACGTAGTTGTCGAGGAACTGGCAGATCTCCATCGGCTTGGGAAGCTCTTCCCACTTCACCTCGCCGGACTCGGCCAGCTCCTCCTCGATGATCTCGTTGCAGAGATCGATGCACTCGTCGCAGATGTAGACCCCGGGGCCCGCGATGAGCTTCTTGACCTGCTTCTGTGACTTGCCACAGAAGGAGCATTTCAGTAGGTCGCCGCCGTCACCGATCCGTGCCACCTACGTTCTCCCTGCACTCATCGGCCGAAGCGCCGGCCCTGACCTGCGAGCGCCTCGGCGCCCGTCCGTCCTGTCGTCTCACCATGCTGCCGGATCCACCGATCCGACCCCGGAGCGGTACAGACCCGACGTTACCCGGTGGCCGGGTTTTCTCCGACCCCCAAAACGGGTGTGTCAGAGGCCGGCCGGGAACAGCGCCCCGACCGACCTCCGAACCACCAAGTGCTCAGCCCGCGGCGTGAGTCGCCAGCAGACCCTTCTTGCGGCTGGTCAGAATGGTGTCGACCAGCCCGTAGTCCTTCGACTCCTCGGCCGTCATGATCTTGTCACGGTCGATGTCCTTCCGGACCTGCTCGATCGGCCGGTTGCAGTGTCGGGACAGCATGTCCTCCAACTGCGTCCGCATCCGCAGGATCTCCCGGGCCTGGATCTCGATGTCCGAGCCCTGCCCGTAGCCGCCCTCGGTGGCCGGCTGGTGGATGATGATCCGGGAGTTCGGCAGCGCCATCCGCTTGCCCGGGGTGCCCGCGGCGAGCAGCACCGCCGCCGCGCTGGCCGCCTGCCCGAGGCAGACGGTCTGGATGTCCGGCCGGACGTACTGCATGGTGTCGTAGATCGCCGTCATGGCGGTGAAGGACCCGCCCGGCGAGTTGATGTACATGATGATGTCGCGGTCCGGGTCGGTGCCCTCAAGCGTCAGCAGCTGGGCCATCACGTCGTTCGCCGACGCGTCGTCCACCTGGACCCCGAGGAAGATGATCCGGTCCTCGAAGAGCTTGTTGTAGGGATTCGACTCCTTCATCCCGTACGACGTGCGCTCGACGAACGACGGCAGGACGTAACGGTTGTGCACGGCCGCGAACTGGGGCGGCAGGCTCAGGTCGGTCATCGTCAGCTCCTCGATCAGCTCAGGGTCCCGGCGCCATCCGGAACCTGCGCGGCCCCGATGATCACCTTGTCGATGAAGCCGTAGTCCATGGCCTCCTGGGCGGTGAACCAGCGGTCACGGTCCGAGTCCGCCTCGATCTGGGCCTGGCTCTGGCCGGTGTGGTGCGCGACCCGTTCCTGGAACATCCGCTTGGTGTAGAGCATCTGCTCGGCCTGGATCGCGATGTCCGACGCGGTGCCGCCGAGGCCGCCCGAGGGCTGGTGCATCATGATCCGCGCGTGCGGCAGGGCGTAGCGCTTGCCCTTGGTGCCCGCGCACAGCAGCAGCTGGCCCATGGAGGCGGCCATGCCCATCGCCACGGTGGACACGTCGTTGTCGATGTATTGCATGGTGTCGTAGATCGCCATGCCGGAGTAGACCGAGCCACCCGGCGAGTTGATCCAGAGGAAGATGTCGCGGTCCGGGTCCTCCGCCGCGAGCAGCAGGAGCTGCGCGCAGATGCGGTTGGCCACCTGGTCGTTCACCTCGCTGCCGAGGAAGATGATCCGTTCCTTGAGCAACCGGTTGTAGACCGAGTCGTCGAGGTTGCCAATGGAGTCGCCACCGCGGGCCTCGATCGCCCGGAGCGGCTTCTTGGGGATGTGCATGTCGGTCATGGCAGCCCTTCGCTCTCCGTACCGTCCTGTCCGACACTAACCGCTCGCCCTCCGGGCGCACTCCCGGTCGGGGCACTGTTCGCTCTCAGCGCAGTCACCCGTTCGGCGTACCCCGGAAAGGGTTTCGGCCGCCGCCCGGCGCGCAGCGCGGGACGGCGGCCGTCACCGGAACGATCAGTGCTGGTGGTCGTGCTCGGCCTCGTTCTGGTCCCGCAGGGCGTCGAGGGAGACCTCGTTGCCCGCGGAGTCCTTGATCTTGATCTTCTCCATCACCGCGGCAAGCGCCTTGCCCCGACGGACGTCGCCGAAGACGGCCGCCGCGGCGCCGGAGCGGGCGAGCTGGTCGTAGTACTGCTGCGGAGCCATCCCGGCGCGCTGCGCCCGGTGCACGATCTCGTGCCCGAACTCGTCGTCGGAGACCTGCACGTCCTCGGCGTCGGCGAGCGTGTCGAGCAGAAGCTGGATCTTGACGCCGTCGGTCGCGGCCTCGGTCAGCTCGGTGTCGATCTGCTCCTCGGTCTTCTCCTCCGCGGCGAGGTATTCCTCCAGGGAGGCGCCGATGCGCTCGAGCTGGTCGACCATCGCGGCCTTGCGGCTCTCCACCTCGTCCTTGACGACGCCCTCCGGCGCCGGCACGTCGGCGGCGGCCACCAGCTGCTCGAGGGCCTTGTCGCGGGCGGCGTAGATCTGCTCGACCTGCTTGCCCCGGGTGACCCGCTCCCGCAGGTCGGCGCGAAGCTCCTCGATCGTGTCGAACTCGCTTGCCATCTGCGCGAAGTCGTCGTCGAGCTCGGGGAGCTCCTTCTCCTTGACCGTGCGGACGGTCACCGCCACGTCGGCGTCCCGGCCGGCGTAGTCGCCGCCCACGAGCTGCGTGGTGAAGGTGGTGCTGTCGCCGGCGGCCAGGCCGACGAGCGCCTCGTCCAGGCCCGGCAGGAGCTGCTTGCTGCCCACCTCGTGGGAGATGTTGCTCGCCGAACCGCCGGGCACGTCCTCGCCGTCGACCGTGGCGTTCAGGTCGATCTGGACGAAGTCGCCCTCCTGGGCGGCCCGCTCGACGGTCTTCAGCGTGGCGAACCGCTCACGCAGGCTGCTGACCTGCTCGTCGATCTCGCTGTCGGCGATCTCGATCTCGTCGACGGTCACCTCGATGGTGGCCGGGTCCGGCAGGATGATCTCCGGGCGGACGTCGACCTCGGCGGTGAAGTTGAGCGAGTCGCCGTCGTTGAACTCGGTGATGTCGACCTCGGGACGGCCGAGCGTCTTGAGGTCGTGCTCCCGGACCGCGGCGAGGATGTTCTGCGGGATGGCCTCCTGGATCGCCTCATTGAGGACGGCCCCCCGGCCCACCCGCTGGTCGATCACCGCGCTGGGAATCTTGCCCCGGCGGAAGCCGGGAACCTGGACCTGCTGGCCGATCTCCCGGTACGCCTTCTTGAGGCTCGGCTCGAGCTCGACGAACGGCACCTCGATGGCGAGCCGCACGCGCGTCGGGCTCAGAGTCTCGACGGTGCTCTTCACAGGCGTACTCCTTGACGGATCTGGGTGTTGAGATCTGGGGCGTGATTGCGCGCATCGAGTGTAGGCGAGTCGGGCTGCGGCGTCGGCAGCGCCCGGGCACCGCGCGGAGAAACCGGCGGTTCCCGGGACGATCCGGTCGCGAACGACAGTCGGGGTGGCGGGATTTGAACCCACGGCCCCTCGCTCCCAAAGCGAGTGCGCTACCAAGCTGCGCCACACCCCGTGGCGACGAAGAGTGTATGCCGTCCGGGCCCGCGCGTGGGTGACCGGGGCGCGCGGCGGGCTTCGCGCCGCGCGCGGGCCGTGGACAGGCCCTGCGTGGATCTTGGGGGGCCGCCGGGCCGCGTGGGGTACGCGCTGCGCGGCCGGCACGGGGATTCGGTACGCTGTCGCATGCGCCCCGCTGCTGGGGGGTGCTCGCGGGCGTAGCTCAATGGTAGAGCTTCAGTCTTCCAAACTGACTACGCGGGTTCGATTCCCGTCGCCCGCTCCACCAGCACGCGCAGGGTGTCCGCGCCCGGGGCGCCAGCGCGGTCGGTGAGCCACACCCGGGCATACCCGACGACCGCGGCGGCCTGATCGTCCGACAACTCCCGTTGCAGCAACGGCTGGAGCACGTACCGCGCCCCGGGCATGCCGGCGTGCACGGCCAGCCACGCCAACGCGTGCCGGACGACCACGGCGGCCTGCTCATCCGACAGCTCGCGTCGCAGCGTCGGCTGTAGCACGAAGCCGGCGCCGGGGGTGGCGGCGTGAGTGGTGAGCCACGCCAGCGCGTGCCGGACGACCGAACCGCCCTGATCGTCCGGCAGTTCCCGTTGCAGCAACGGCTGCAACACGAACCGCGCTCCCGGCGTGACCGCGTGGGCGGCCAGCCACGCCGACGCGTATCCGACGGCCTTGACGCCCTGGTCATCCGGCAACTCCCGTTGCAGCAACGGCTGCAACACGAACCGCGCCCCGGGCGTGACCGCATGGACGGCCAGCCACGCCAGCGCGTACCGGACGACGGAAACGCCCTGCTCGTCGCGGGGCGGTCGTTGCAGCAGGGGTCGCAACACGAACCGCGCGCCGGCGATGGCAGCGTGCGCCGCGAGCCACGCCAGGGCGTGCCGGACGACGGTGCCGGCCTGCTCGCCGGAGAGCGGACGTCGGAGCAGCGGTTGCAGCACGAAGCTGGCGTTGAGCGTGCCGGCGTGCGCGGTGAGCCACACCAACGCGTGCCCGACGACGGTGCCGGCCTGCTCGCCGGGCAGCTCACGTTGCAGCAACGGACGCAGCACGAAGCCGGCGTTGAGAGTGCCGGCGTGCGCGGTGAGCCACGCCAACGCGTGCCCGACGACCGTGGTGACCTGGTCATCGATCAGCTCGTGTTGCAGCAACGGTTGCAGCACGAAGCCGGCGTCGACATTGTCGGCGTGCTCGGTGAGCCAGGTCAGAGCAGCCCGGACGGTTGCGCCGGCCTGATCGCCGGACAGCCCACGATCAAGCAACGGGCGCAGCACGTACTGCGCGTCGAGGGCGGCGGCGTGGACGGTGAGCCACGCCGAGGTGTACCTGACGACGGCGTTGACCTGCCAGTCGGGCAGTGGACATTGCAGCAACGGTTGCAGCACGAAGCCGGCGTTGCGGGTGGCGACGTGCTCGGTGAGCCACGCCAGCGCGTGCCGGACGACCGTGGCGGCCTGCCCGTCCGGCAGCCCACATTGCAGCAACGGACGCAACACGAAGCCGGCATCGACGTTGCCGGCATAGTCGGTGAGCCACGCCAGCGCGTGCCGGACGACCGTGGCGGCCTGCCCGTCGGGCAACTCGCGTTGCAGCAAGGGACGCAACACGAAGCCGGCATCGACGTTGTCGGCATAGTCGGTGAGCCACGCCAGGGCGTGCTGGACGATGCTTGCGGCCTGCCCGTCGGGCAGCCCGCGTTGAAGCAGCGGGCGCAGCACGTACTGCGCGTCGAGGTTGGCGGCGTGGACGGTGAGCCACACCAGGGCGTGCCGGACGGCCGGGCCGGCCTGCTCCTCGGGCAGCTCGCGTTGCAGCAACGGACGCAGCACGAACTGCGCGTCGAGGGTGGCGGCATGGTGGGTGAGCCACACCGTCGCCTGCCGGACGACAGTCGCGGCCTGGCCGTCGGGCAGCCCACGTTGCAGCAACGGACGCAGCACGAAGCCGGCGTCGACGTTGTCGGCGTAGGCGCTGAGCCAGGCCAGAGCATGCCCGACGACCAGGGCGGCGTGCCCGTCGGACAACTCACGATCCAGCAGCGCGCGCAGCACGTACTGCGCGTCGAGAGTGGTCGCGTGATCGTCGAGCCAGGCCACGGCGTTCCGGACGACGACGCTGTTCTGCTCGCCGGACATCTCACGATCCAGCAGCGAGCGCAGCACGAACCGCGCGTTGAAGGTGGCCGCGTGATCATTGAGCCACGCCAGAGCGTGCCGGACGGCGGCGCCCGCCTGCTCGCCCGACAATTCACGGCCCAGCAGCGGGCACAGCACGAAGCCGGCATCGAGAGCGGCGGCGTGATCGTCGAGCCAGGCCATGGCGTGCCGGACGACGACGCCCGCCTGCTCGCCCGACAACTCGTGACCGAGCAGCGACTGGAGCACGAACCGCGCGTTGAAGGTGGCCGCGTGATCGTCGAGCCACGCCATGGCATGGCGGACGACGACGCCCGCCTGCTCGCCCGACAACTCGCGATCAAGCAGTGACTGGAGCACGAACTGCGCGTTCAGAGTGGTGGCATGGTCGTCGAGCCACGCCAGGGCCCGCCGTACGACGACTCTGGCCTGCTCGTCGGAGAGGTCCCGTTGCAGCAGGGGGCGCAGGACGAAGGTGGCTTCCACCCGGTGGTGGACCGCGAGCCACTCGATCGACTCGCGCACCAACCGATCGTCGGACACCGAGGCCCGCAGGCCCTTGTAGAGCAGGTGGCGGGCGGAGAACGTCCGTGCGTGCACCGCCAGCCACGGCGCCACGACGGTGTCCCACCTGCCGAACGCGACGGGCGACCACGAGGGGTTGTCCATCACCGCGCCGAGCGCGTACGCCCCCTCGTCCTGTTGCTCGGCGAGCAGCGCGCCCACCTCCTGCTCGTGGCCCTCCAGCCAGTGTCGGCAGTAGTCCTGCAACGGGCCGGCCCGTTTCTCCAACATGAGGTCGCGCATCAACCGGCCGAGGTTTGTGGCGTACCTCCCGATCGTCCGGCCGCGGGTCAGCGAGGCGGACAGGATCCGGTCGGCGACCGCGGAGCGCACAGTCCTACTGCCGGGTCGGTGGAAGGTGCTGTCCGTCAGCTGGTCCGTGACGATGTCGTGCACGGTCGTGTACTCGCCGGAACTGGGCACCAGCCAGCCCATCGTGAGCAGGATGCCGAGCAGGTGATCCGCCCGCTCGGTGTCGCCCCCCGCGACGCGGCCCCCGCAGGCGATCAGGCTCGTCCGCTCCTGCGGGGCGGCGATCGCCATGGCGACACACGTCTGTAGCTCCACACTCGGGTCGGGGTCGCTGATCAGGCTCACCGCCTGCGGGAGCAGGCCGTCTTCGCGCAGCCGCCGGTTCAGCCAGTCGACAAGCTCCCCGGGACGCACGCTGGGAAGCGCGCGATTGAGGGTCCCCGCCTTCGCGCGCGCTTCCGCCTCGATGGCGACGAGCATGGCGATGATCGGCCGGCTGCCGCAGAGCTCCAGAAGGCGCTCCTCGCCCAGCACGCTCAGCGCGGTCGGGGACAGCGAGGTCACCACCTGCTGGCGGATCCTGGCCGCCTGCTGGTCGTCCGGAGCCAGGCGGACGAGGTCGAACAGCGGAGTGAGCTCGGCCGCCGTCTGAAGCTGCCAACCCGGCCGCGCGGAAGCCAGCAACGCCACGCGTGCGCCGTGGCGCCTGGCCTCCGGCAGCACCTGCTGACGGAGCCCCGGCAGGTCGAGGCCCCGGCACTCGTTGAGGTAGTCGAGGATCACCAGAGTCCGTTCGCCGCCCACGCACTGCAGCGCCTCCGCGACATCGGCGTTTGTGACAAGCGGCTCACCGGACTTCACGTGCAGGACGGTCCACCCGTCCTTCTCCGCCCGCATGCCCACCTCGAAGCAGGTGCGCGTCTTCCCGGCCCCGGCGGCCCCGACCAGGAGCACGCCCGATCGTCCGGCCGACTCGCTCAGCCGCTCCAGCAGACGGTCGGGATGCGTGGGCGCCGTGGCGTCCATCGGCGGCACGAAGGGCAGACACTCCTCCTGCAGGTTGCGCAAGAGCCCGTCCAGGCCGGCCACCTCGTCCGCGTGCGGGACGATTCCCGGCGGGAGTTGCGGGTCGTCGTCCTGGCCCTTGGCGGTGAGGCGGACGATGCCGTCCGGGGCGACTCCGACCCAGTTGCCGAACACGCCGTCCTGCGCGAGTGCGCTGACACGCACCGCCTCCAGGCGGCCCGGCCCGAAGCCGTGCGGGTCGGCGACCACCACCCCGAGTACGACACGGCCGTCACCGCTGAGCAGGGCGGCGCCCGACTGGCCGGCCCAACCCGACCGCGCTCCGGTGGACGTGGCCACCCGCTCGTGCGGCGGAGTGAGAAGGCTGTTGAGCGCATACCGGTCCCGCTCGACCCCGGTGCCGGGCGCCACCAGCCACGTGTGCTCCTCGACCCCGCTCCGCCCGTCGGCGCCCACGCTGGCCAACGGGTAGCCGACCGTGAGGCACTCGACGGGTTGCGGGCCGACGAGTTCCCCGTACCGGGTGGCGAGGGTGGACGCGGGCCAGCCGGCCTGCGGCACCTGGACCAGCGCGGCGTCCAGGTTGAGGTGGTCCGCCCGCCACACCACGGCGCCGTCGCGTTCGTCAGCTCCGTGCACCCGCACCCGGCAGGGCGCGCCAAGCGGGCCGACCACATGGCCGGCGGTGAGCACCAGATCGCGGCCGACCACATATCCGGAACCACGCCGCGCCCCCCGCACCAGAGCCAGGCGAGAGATGTGCGAGGCGACCGACTGCATCCCCGATGTCCCCCGGTCGGCTCAGCTGTCGTCGCCGATGAGAGTCTCCCCGGACGTCGGTAGCAGGGTGTCCCTCGGCTTGAGGGTGAGAGTCATCCGATGCGTGGCCGTGTTCGTGTGCTTGCGTCCACCGCCGACCGACAGCACGCGCCACAGGGTGAGCTTGCCGGAGGCGTCACGGGCGGCGTCGACCACCAGTTCCAACTCGAGCT
This sequence comes from Micromonospora marincola, assembly GCF_056150385.1. NCBI lineage: Bacteria > Bacillati > Actinomycetota > Actinomycetes > Micromonosporales > Micromonosporaceae > Micromonospora > Micromonospora marincola. Next base: position 12,887 of record NZ_JAXCFT010000016.1, read on the forward strand.
CGATCTGGTCGACCGCGAACCGGATCTGGGAGTCGGCGCCGTCGGCTAGTGCCTCCGTGAGCTCGGAGCGGAGCAGCCCGATCGCGGCCGACAGGGAAACGCCGTACTCATCCATCAGGACGGTGCCGTCGTCCACGAAATACCTCCGTGTCTGGGTGGCCCACGTGTAGTCGCAAAGGGTATCGGCCCGGCCCAGCTCCGAGACGCCGTCGGCGATGCACGAAACGGCGCAGACAGCCAGAAATAGGCCAGTTGGTGAGGCGGCGGGGTCGGCAACACGACAACCGTGACCACCAGGTTCGGCTCCGACGAGCCGGCCACCCGTTTCCCGCCCGGGACGCGGGCCGGCGAGCGCGACGGCGCGGGCTGCGTACGATGCGGGACCGGACAAGCCCTCGTCGGGTGGAGGTAGCAAGGATGTCAGGCCAGCGGGACGGTCTCGCCCTGGGCGTGGACCTCGGCACCTCGAACACGGTGGCGGTGCTGCGCCGGCCGGACGGGACCACCCGGCCGGTGCTCGTGGACGGCCAGCCGATCCTGCCGTCCGGGGTGTACGCCGACACCGACGGCCACCTGCACGTCGGGCGGGACGCCCAGCGGCTGGCCCAGGCCGACCCGGTCGGCTACGAGCCGAACCCGAAGCGCCGGATCGACGAGCCGGCCGTCGAGCTGGCCGGGCGGGCGTACCGGCCGGCGGAGCTGCTGGCCGCGGCGCTGCGGGCGGTCGCGGACGCGGCGGTGGCCTCGGTCGGCCTGCTGCCCCCGGCGGTGGTGACCCACCCGGCGGCCTGGGACGCGCCCCGGCGGCAGGTCCTGCACGACGCGCTGGAACTCGCCGGCTGGCCGGCGGCGGCCGAGCACACGCTCGCCGGTCCGATCGCGCCCGGCACCCGTCTGCTGCGCGAGCCGGTGGCCGCGGCCCGCTACTACACCCAGGTGCTGCGCCGGCCGGTGCCGGTGGGCGGCGCGGTGGCGGTGTTCGACTTCGGCGGCGGCACGCTCGACGTGGCCGTGCTCCGCAACGAGGGCGCCGACCCGTGGGGCGACTCCGGGTTCCACCTCGTCGCCACCGGCGGGATCGCCGACCTCGGCGGGCTCGACCTGGACGCGGCCCTGCTCGGGCGGCTCGGCGAGCTGGTCGCGCCGGCCCACCCCCGGCAGTGGGCCCGGCTGGCCGAGCCGGCGGCCACCGCCGACCGGCGGGACCGGCAGCAGCTCTGGGACAACGTGCGCGGCGCGAAGGAGATGCTGTCCCGGGCCACTGTCGCGCCGGTGGCCGTACCGGGCGTCGAGGCGGCGTTCCCGTTGACCCGGGCGGACTTCGAGCGCCTAGCCGCGCCGCTGCTCGCGCGCGCGGTCGCCGAGACCCGGAACGTGACCGCCGCCGCCGGTCTGCGCCCGGAGCAGCTCTCCGGCCTCTTCCTGGTCGGCGGATCGACCCGGGTGCCGCTCGTGGCCCGGCTGCTCCACGCCGAGCTGGGCATCGCGCCGACCGTCCTGGAACAGCCGGAGCTACCGGTCGCCGAGGGCGCGCTTACCGACCTGCCGCTGCCCCGCCGGACCGGCCGGCCCGCCGTACCGCCGCAACCCGCGCGCACGCCGGCAGAACCCCAAGGACCACCGGCGCACGCCGACGCGAACGACACGGTGGCCGAGCCGGCCGGCCCGGTCGGCGGGGAGACGACCCTGGCCCATGCGACGCCCGGCCCGACCCGGGAGGACCGGGCCGCGGCGTTCGGCCCGCACGGCACGGCCGCGGACGCGGCGACCACCGCACCCGGCGGCCCGCACGGCACGCTCGTCGCCGACCCGGCCCGCCCCACCCCACCCGGGTACGCCCCGACCTCCGCACCGCCCGCCCCCACCCCGCCCGGGTACGCCGCGGCGTCGACACCGCCCGCGTACGCGCCGGGGTACGCCGCTCCCGGCGTACCCCCGGGTTGGTCCGGATCGCCGGCCGGTCCCGGCGTGCCCGGATCACCGGCTGTGGCACCGCCGGACGGCGGTGGCCGGCCGGGACGGAGCCGGCGGGGTCGCTGGATCGCGCTGGGCGCCGGTCTGACCGTGGTCGGCCTGGTGGCCGCGACGCTGCTCTGGGTGTTCCGGGACCGGCACCCGGCGCTGGACTTCCACTCGCCGGAGCTGGTCAAGAGCATCGCCGCGGGCGCCGAGCGGCCGGACGGGATGTTCACCGCGACGCTTGCCGACCGCGCCTACCTGGCCTGGTCGCTGCCGGACGGCAGGCTGAACGTGGTGGCGGTGGACCCGGCCACCGGTCGGAAGATCTGGGAGAGGCCGACCCCGGCGAGCGCCGACCGGTGGGCCGGGATCCGGGCGCTGCCCGACGGGGTAGCCGTCCTCGCCGACGCCTCCGGCTCCAGCACGCCCCGGCCCCTGCTGGTGCTCGACGGCGGCAGCGGTGACCAGCGGTGGGCCGTCGACATCCACGGCGACGACGAGATCTTCCCCGGCGACGGGACGCTTGTCTGGGTGGACCGCGCCGGCAACCGGCTGGTCGGGCTGCGGCTGGACGACGGCCGGCCGCGGTGGACGCGGGACAACCCGCGCACCGAGTACGGCGACGCGCGGACCGTCGTGGTGCCGGTCGGCACCGGCGCGGCGCTTGACGGCGCCGGCTACCCGGACGGCTCGCCGCGCGCGCCGTGGTCGGGCAGCGCGGACCGGCTGGTGCAGGTGGGCGCGGACCGGTCGGTACGGGTGCTGGCCATGAAGGACGGGAAGATCCTGCACAGCCGGGGCAACGTGGCCGACCTCGACGACCCGGTGGCCGCGCGCGACGACCGGCTGTACGTGGCGGAGAACGGCCGGGGCCTGCGGCTCGTCTCCTACGATCTCGGCGCCCTCGGCGTGCCCGACGTGCTGTACGAGGCGACCGAGGCCGGCAGCCGGGCGCAGGCGCTTGTCAGCTGCGGCGAGCACCGCGCCTGCCTGCTTGTGGTGCCAAGCGCCGGCGCGGACGACGCCCGGGTGGTGGTGGCCACCGAGGGCGAGGACAGCCGGACCTGGCCGGCGCCACGGACGCGGCGGCTGGTGCCGCTCGGCGACCACCTGCTCGCCGAGCGGGACACCCCACGGGACGCGGTGACGCTGTTCGCGCCGGACGGCACGGTCACGTTGCGCGACCGCGACGGCGTGGCGGTCCGGCTGGACGCCGGCAACCTGCTGCTGTTCGACAAGGAGCCGAGCGGCTACGAGGACGACCGCGTCCTGGCCGGGCTCGCGGTGGACGGCAAGCCGTACGAGATGGGGAAGGTGACGCAGATCCGCAGCGAGTCCTGCTCCTGGAACACGTCGATGCTTGTGTGCGGCGCGGAGAAGGAGTTCCGGCTGTACCGGTTCGCCGGGTGACCGCCCGGCCGAGACCCGGTTACCGCTCACCCCCACGGGCGACGGATGAACCGGGCCGGGCCGGGTAATGCCAGCGCCATCCTGGTGGAGTGACGGCCGGCGTCGCGGCGTACCGCGACCGGGCGCGCGGGCGGGCGGCACCACGCCGACCCGCCCGCCGCCACGCGGCTCAGTTGCCGGTGACCCAGTTCCAGGCCGAGACCACCCACTCGGTCTGCTGGAGGTAGGCCACGCCCACGCCGGCCAGGAACAACGCGGTGATCATGTGCGCGCCGCGGGCGCTGCGGCGCACCCGGCCGAGCTGCCGTTCCAGGACCAGCCGGCCGAGCAGCCGCACCAGCGCGAACACCCCGACGGCGGTGAGCAGGCTCAGCACGAACGTGAGCAGCGGCGCGATCAGGTTGCCCCGGCCGGAGATCGCCCAGATGCCCCAGCAGACGAACGCGAACAGGGCGCCCGCGGCGCTCCACTCCCCGCCCCGCCGGGCCTGCGCGAGATGCCAGCTCATCGACCGGCGCGGCGCCTGCTCACCGGCCCAGTCGCCGTGCTCCAGCGTGGGAAACGGCTCGGTGCGGGGCGTGCGCGGCTGGCCGACCGCCGCCACCCCGCGCTGGAACGCGTCCCGCTGCCCGGGCGCCACACCCGGCTGGGGCGGCACCTCCACGGTGCGCTCCGCCCACGGTTGTGTCTGGTCCGCCATCTTCCGTCCTCCCCCTCGACCGACGTCGGCCTCGGTTCCGAGGGTAGCCACCCCGCAAATAGGGTGCCGACCCCCACGGTGGTGGGGTAGACACGTGCGATGACCGACGCGGTGGTGCCCCGGGCCGAGGACTTCGACGAGATCGCCGCGCTGCTGGCTCTGGCCTTCCACGGTGACGTCGACCCGGAGGTGCAGGAGGTCGAACGCCCGATCTTCGAGCCGGAACGCTCGCTGCTGATCCGCGACGGCGGGGCCGCTGTCGCGCACGCCGCCGCGTTCGGCCGCGACCTGACCGTGCCCGGGGCGACCGTTCCGGCCGCGCACGTGTCAATGGTCGCGGTCGCGCCCACGCACCGCCGGCGCGGCCTGCTCACCGGGCTGATGCGGCGGCAACTGCGCGAGAGCCGCGACGCCGGCCGCGAGCCGGTCGCGGTGCTCTGGGCCAGCGAGGGCCGCATCTACCCCCGGTTCGGCTACGGCTCGGCGGCGCAGCGGCTGGTGCTTACCGCCGACACCACCGGGCTGCGGCTGCCCGCCCCGACGTCCGCCGAGGGCACGCTCCGCCTGGACCGACCGGCCGCGCACCGGCACGAACTGGCCCGGCTGTACGAGCGGGCGCGCGCCGACCGCCCCGGCTGGTCCCGCCGGGACGAGCGCTGGTGGGCGTACGTCCTGGCGGACGTGAAGAGCCGGCGGGACGGCGCCACCGAGCGCCGGGTGCTGCTGCACGACGGCCCGGACGGGCTCGACGGGTACGCGCTCTACCGGACGAAGGAGGGGTGGAGCGGCGACGTGCCCCGGGGCGAGGTGCGGGTCGACGAGGTGCTGGCGGTCACCCCGGAGGCGTCCCTGGCGCTGTGGCGGCTGCTGCTCTCGGTCGACCTGACCCGGCGGTTGTCCTTCCCGACCGCCGCCGTGGACGAGCCGCTGCTGCGCCTGGTGGACGAGCCCCGACAGCTCGCCCCGCAGCTCGCCGACGCGCTCTGGGTGCGGGTGGTGGACGTGCCGGCGGCGCTCGCCGCCCGCCGCTACGCCGCCGACGTCGACGTGGTGATCGAGGTCACCGACGAGCTGCTGCCGGAGAACAGCGGGCGGTGGCGGCTGGTCGGTGGGCCGGCCGGGGCGGAGTGCACGGCCACCACCGGGCCGGCGGGGTTGGCCTGCGACGTCCGCGCTCTCGGCGAGCTCTACCTGGGCGGCGTCACCCCGGCCGCGCTGGCCGCCACCGGCCGGGTCCGTGAGCTGCTCCCGAACACGCTGACCGCCACCACCCCGGCCTTCACCTGGCACCGCGCCCCCTCCCCCATGGAGGTCTTCTGACCGCCCTCCGGGCTCACGCCGGTGATCTGCGACTGAAGGTCGTCAGGCTCATGAGATCCGGCTGGGCGGCCGGCCGGCGCCCCTGCGACCGCCTGAGGGCCGGGGCCGGGGCCGGGGCCGGGGTCGGGGTCGGGGTCGGGGTCGGGGTCGGGGCCGGGGTCGAGGTCGGGGGTGATCATGAAGTTGGCGGTGCGATTCGTCTGGATCGTTCCCGCCAACTTCATGATCGGCCGGTGCGGCGGGGCGGATGGTGGGCGGATGGTGGGCGGGCGATCGGGCCGTGGGGCGGTACGGTCGGGGGGTGGGTGAGGCGGAGCGACGGCGACGGCGGCTGCGGCATCACGGCGAGGCGAGCGAGCCCGCCGGCGCCGCCGACAACGCCCGTCTGCCCGGCGCCGCCGACAACGCCCGTGCGCCCGGCGCTGGTGGCAACGCCGGGGAGACGAGCGCGAGCACGGCCGAGGTGCACGACGACGTCGCGCCCAGACCCCCACGCGGCGCCCGACGCGCCGAGCCGGAGCCGCCGGAACGCGGCAGGCGTGGCGCCCCGTCCGCCGACGAGGGCGAACGGGGACTGCGGGGCCTCGTCGGTTCGGGATCGTCACAGGTGAGCGTGACCGCCGCGATGCGGGCCCGGGACGCCGCCCGCCCAAGCGAGGACGACCTCGCCGAGGCGGAACAACGGGTGGTGCTCGTCCGCCGCAACTGGGTGCCCCGCGAGGAACTTCCACGCGGCAATCGCTGAGCGGCGCGCCAGGCGGCACTTTGCGGCACAGGGCACTTTGCGGCACACGGCGCCTTGCGGCACACGGCGCCTTGCGTCAGGCGGGCGCAGGGGCACGGCACGCGGCAACCCGCGCCACAAGCACGGGCGCCCAGGCGCAAGCAGCGCGCCCACGCGCAAGCAGGCGCGACCAGACGCAAGCGGCGCGCCCACGCGCAAGCACGCCCGCCCACACGCAAGCGGGCGCGTCAGGCGGGCAGCTCGGGCAGCCGGCGGCTCTTCTCGTAGTCGGCCACCTGGGCGATCCGCCGGCTGTGCCGCGGGTTACCGGAGAACGCGGTGGTCAGGAACGCCTCGACCAGGGCGGTGGCCTCGTCAAGCGTGTGCTGCCGCGCCCCGAGCGCGATGACGTTGGCGTCGTTGTGCTCGCGGGAGAGCTGCGCGGTGTCGACGTTCCAGGCGAGCGCCGCCCGGACCCCGGCCACCTTGTTCGCGGCGATCTGCTCGCCGTTGCCGGAGCCACCGATCACCACGCCGAGGCTGCCCGGGTCGCCGACCACACGATCGCCGGTGTGCAGGCAGAACGCCGGGTAGTCGTCGTCCGGGTCGAAGGTGCGCGGACCCACGTCCACCACCTCGTAGCCCTGTTTGGCCAGGTGATTGGCCAGGTGCACCTTCAGCTCGAAACCGGCGTGGTCGGATCCCAGGTAGACGCGCATACCGCGCAGTCTGACAGGCCCGCCTCCAAGCCGACGCCCGGGCAGCGACCCGGAGGCGGATTCGTCACACGCCGATCAACGGGGGATCTCGGCCACCACCAGGCCGGCCCGCGCCTTCGGGGTGAACCAGGTGCTCTTGCGCGGCATCTTCTCCCGGGCCAGGTTGACCGCGACGAAGTCGTCCACGGTCACCGGCGCCACCAGCACGGCCAGCTCGGCCCGGCCGGCGTCGACCTCACCGGTGAGCCAGCTCGCCGGGTAGTCGCCGCCGACGTACGTGATCCGCTTGTCGCCCGGGTCGAGGCCCAGCGCGTCGCGCAGCAGCAACCGCTCGACGAGCGCGTGGTCGAGGTTCTCCAGCCGGCCGTCGCCCGTCTGCGGCAGCGTCACCGCGTACCCGGCGCCGGCGAGGTGGAGGTGGACGGTGCCGCCGGTGGCCGGGACCTCGACCGGGCCGGCGGCCGGGGTGACCTCGGCGCCCGCGGCGCGGAGCCGGTCGAGCAGCTCGTCCGGGGTGGTGGTCAGCTCGCTGACCAGCCGGTTGTAGGGCTGGATGGCTACCGACGCGGGCGTGGTGACCACCGCGAGGAAGCGGGGGAAACCGCCGGTCTGCGCGGCCAGGCTGCGGTGGTTGCCGTCCGCGACCACCAGCTCGCCGCCGCCGGCCAGCGCGGTCAGCTCGTCCTGCGCCGGGCCCGGGCCGACCAGCCAGATCGCGTGCGTACGGCCGGACTGGTCGAGGTCGGTCGCGGCGGGCGCGCCCGCCGCCTCGGTGGCCGCCGCGAGCGCCGCGTGCAGCTCGTCGCCGCGCCCGGTCTGGAGCAGGAGTACGGGTGAGAGCAGGTGACCGAGCGCCTCGGCCAGCGCGACGCGCTCCCGCACCTTCGCGATGAACACGTCCTCGTTGCGGATCACCAGGCCGGGCTCGTCGGCGCGGGTGGAGATCTGGTCGGTGTCGACCATCGCCCACAGCCCGTACGCGCTCTCCTCCCCCGGCGCGCTGATCCGGTAGAGCACCACGACCTGCTCGGCCGGGGTGTAGCTGCCGTCCGCCTTCGCCTCGGTGAGGCGGGCCACCGCGTCCGGGAGCGCTTCGAGGAACGAACTCCCGAGGCTGCCCGGCGCCCGGTGGGGCATCTCGATGCCCAGGGCACTGTGCGGGTTCGCCTCGACGATGGCGGTGATCTCCGCGTCGTCGGCGAACTCGTCGTAGTTCTGCGCGCCGGTGCCGCCAGTGGTGATCCAGGCCCGGGCGATCGGATGCACGACCGTCATGCCCGCTGACGCTACCCGCGCCCGCCCCGCCCTCACCGCCGGACTCACTCCCTCTCACTGAGTGAAAGGAGGGGCCCCCTCTTAACGCTTCCGGTAGAGGAGGGGGCCCCGCTTAACAGCCGGGCGAATCAGGCGGTGACGTTGCGGTGCCGGCCGGCGGCGGGCGAGCGACGGGCCGGCACGGCCGGGCGGGAGCCGGCGTGAAGACGTACCGTCGTCACCCCGGGAGTGGCCGGGTCGGCGCCGCCGGGTGGGGTGATGCGGGAGGTGGCCACCACCCGGGCCACGCCGACCACGATCGGCGGGGCCAGCAGGTCGGCCAGCTCGGGCGCGCCGGAGGGCCAGCCGCCCTCGGCCACCGACCAGTACGTCGCACCGGAGTCCTCGGCCGCCGACGGCGGCACGTCGTCGGACAGACGGCGGTGCTTACCCATGAGTACGCCTCCCGGAGCTGCCGTGGCGCGGCCACGGTCGGGCCGCCGGCTGGAACACCCGGTGAAACGAGCCCCGCACCGGCCCGGTGACGGGGCGGTGCGGGGCTCGGCACGCGGATGCGGGGTGCGTGGGGTTGTTAAGCGGGGCCCCCTCCTCTACCGAAAGCGTTAAGAGGGGGCCCCTCCTTACACGTCAGTCGAAGATGGGGTCCTGGGTGCGGGTGCGCTTCAGCTCGTAGAAGCCGGGGGTGGCGGAGACCAGCAGTACGCCGTCCCACAGGCGGCCGGCCGCCTCGCCCTTGGGCGCCGGCGTGATCACCGGGCCGAAGAAGGCGACCTGCCCGGTGCCGTCCGGGCCCGGGGCGTGGACCACGGGGGTGCCCACCTCGGTGCCGACCGGCCGCATGCCGGCCTCGTGGCTGGCCCGCAGCGCGTCGTCGTACTCGGTCGACTCGGCGGCGTCGGCGAGCGCCGGGTCCAGCCCGACGTCGGTGAGCGCGCCCACGAGCATGTCCCGACCCAACTCCTCCTTTCCGAGGTGGATCCGGTTGCCCATCGCGGTGTAGAGCTTCGCCAACGTCTCGGCGCCGTGCGCCTGCTCGACGGCGATGCACACCCGCACCGGGCCCCAGCCCTTGGCCAACAGGTTCTGGTAGAACTCCGGCACATCCCGGCCCTCATTGAGCACGGACAGGCTCATCACGTGGAAGCGGATGTCCACGTCCCGCACCTGCTCGACCTCAAGCAGCCAGCGGGAGGTGATCCACGCCCACGGGCACAGCGGGTCGAACCACATGTCCGCGGTGACACGATCGGTCACGGTGTCGTCCCTTCACGTCATTTCCGCGCCGGAACCCCGACGCCTTCACCTTCCGATCCTCACCCCGCGCCGCATCGACCGGTAGCGGAATGAGAGCGTGACCTCGACCACCGAATGCGGTGCGTGCATGGAAGACTCGGTTCTCGGCGGGCCGTCACGAGCGGACCCGGCAGAGACCGGTGCCGCGGGGCGCGGCGAGACGAGTGGGATGGAGACGAACAGTGCCGGGAGTGCGCAACCTGACCCAGGTCGAGGCGACCGAGCGGGCCCGCCTGCTCGAGGTGACCGGGTACGACATCAGCCTTGACCTGTCGACCGCGGTGCAGCCCACCGGTCGCACGTTCCGTTCGGTGACCGAGGTCCGGTTCCGCTGCGCCGAGCCGGGAGCGACCACCTTCATCGAGGCGGCTGCCGACTCGGTGCGCTCGGCCACGCTCAACGGCGAGCCGGTCGACCTGTCCGACTGGTCCGCCGAGAAGGGCCTGACGCTTCCCGGCCTCGCCGCCGAGAACGTCCTCGTGGTCGACGCCGACTTCGGCTACTCGAACAGCGGGCAGGGCCTGCACCGCACCGTCGACCCGGTCGACGGCGAGACCTACCTCTACAGCCAGTTCGAGACCGCCGACGCGCAGCGGGTCTTCGCCTGCTTCGACCAGCCGGACCTGAAGAGCGTCTACACCTGGCACGCCACCGTCGCCGACCACTGGAAGGTCGTGTCGAACATGCCGGTGGCCCGCGAGGAGGCCGCCGATGAGGGTCTGAAGACGCTGCACTTCGCCGTGTCCGAGCGGATGAGCACCTACATCACCGCGCTCTGCGCCGGGCCGTACCACGAGGTGCGCCACACCCACGACGGCATCGACATGGGCTACTTCTGCCGGGCCAGCATGGCGCCCCACATGGACGCGGACGACCTGCACCTGATCACCACGCAGGGCTTCGACTTCTTCCAGGAGAAGTTCGGGGTGCGCTACCCGCTGCCCAAGTACGACCAGCTCTGGGTGCCGGACTTCAACGCCGGCGCGATGGAGAACTTCGGCTGCGTCACGCACGCCGAGTCGCACTACATCTTCCGCTCGCAGGTCACCGACTTCGAGTACGAGCAGCGCGCCAACACGATCCTGCACGAGCTGGCGCACATGTGGTTCGGCGACCTGGTCACCATGCGCTGGTGGAACGATCTGTGGTTGAACGAGTCGTTCGCCGAGTGGGCCAGCCACTGGTGCAACACCCACGCCACCCGCTTCACCGACGCCTGGACGACGTTCCTGTCCATCCGGAAGAACTGGGGCTACCGGCAGGACCAGCTCTCCTCCACCCACCCGGTCTACTGCGAGATGCCGGACCTGGAGGCCGTCGAGGTCAACTTCGACGGCATCACGTACGCCAAGGGCGCCAGCGTGCTCAAGCAGCTCGTCGCGTACGTGGGCGAGGAGCCGTTCCTGGCCGGTCTGCGGGCCTACTTCGGCAAGCACGCCTGGGGCAACGCCACCTTCGACGACCTGCTCTCCGAGTTGGAGGCGGCCTCCGGCCGGGAGCTGCGCAAGTTCGCCGCCCAGTGGCTGGAGACCGCGCAGGTCAACATGCTGCGCCCGGAGGTGACCATCGGCGCGGACGGCGCGTACGAGCGGGTGGTGGTCCGGCAGGAGGCGCCGGCCGGGCATCCGACGCTGCGGACCCACCGGATCGGCGTGGGCCTCTACGACCTGACCGACGGCCGGCTGGTCCGCCGGGAGCTGGTCGAGGTGGACGTGACAGGCGAGCTGACCGAGCTGTCCGCGCTGCACGGTAAGCCCGCCGCCGACGTGCTGCTGCTCAACGACGAGGACCTCACCTACACCAAGCTGCGGCTGGACGAGCGGTCCATGTCGACGGTGGTGCAGCACATCGCCGGCTTCGACTCGTCGCTGGCCCGGGCGCTGTGCTGGACGGCCGCATGGGACATGACCCGCGACGCCGAGCTGTCGGCCCGCGACTACGTGGCGCTGGTGCTGGCCGGGCTGACCGCCGAGACCGACATCAACCTGGTCACCGCCACGCTGCGGCAGGCGACCACCGCGCTCACCTTCTACGCCGACCCGGCGTGGGCGCCGACCGGCTGGGCCGACGTGGCCCGCACCGCGCGGACCGCGCTCGCCGCGGCCGAGCCGGGCAGCGGGTTCCAGCTCGCCTGGGCCCGGGCGTACGCCTCGTCGGCCCGTTCCAGCGAGGACCTGGCGACGCTGCGCGGCTGGCTGGACGGCAGCGGGGTGCCGGACGGGCTGACCGTCGACACCGAGCTGCGCTGGATGGTGTTGCAGTCGCTTGTCGCCAACGGCGCGGCCGGGGCCGCCGAGCTGGACGCCGAGCTGGCGAACGACCGCACCGCGAGCGGCGAGCGGGAGGCCGCGTACGGGTACGCGCTGGTGCCGACGGAGGCGAACAAGGCCGCGGTGTGGGCGCAGCTCACCGGCCCGGAGGCGCTGCCCAACTGGCGCAACCGGGCGCTGTTGCAGGGGTTGACCCACCCGGCGCAGGTGGAGCTGACCGCGCCCTACCGGGAGCGCTACTTCGACGTGGTGGACCAGGTCTGGGCGCAGCGGGACAGCGAGCCGGCGCAGGAGTTCGTGCAGCTCGCCTACCCGTCGTACCTGGTCGACGAGGACACGGTCGCGGCCACCGACGCCTGGCTGGCCCGCGACGGCCAGCCGGCGTCGCTGCGCCGCCTGGTGGCCGAGGGCCGCGACGGCGTGGTCCGCGCGCTCAAGGCCCGCGAGCGGGACACCCGAAGCGCCTGACCAGGGGTACGCCGGCCGGGGCCGGCGTGGGCGCGGGCCCGCGCCGGCCCCGGCCGTTTATCGTGTACGGAGGAGGTGGACCTGATGGCACAACCGATCTACGAGTGGCGGCCACCCGAGCGCGACTGGCGGGAGCAGGATCTCTTCGACCTCCCCGAAGACGGTAACCGCTACGAGATCATCGACGGGAGCCTGCACGTGACTCCACCCCCGGGATTCGCCCACCAGGAGTTGGCGGATGATCTGCGCATGGCGCTGCGTCTCGCCGCGCCTGAAGGGTGGCGGGTCATCCGGGAAGTCGGCCTACGCGCACCCGGCGGCAATCTCATTCCGGACATCAGCCTCATCAGGCCAGATGCTCCTCGCGACGGTCTGTGGCTGCACGCGGCGGACGTGGCACTGGTCGTGGAGGTGGAGTCGCCGAGCAGCCGTCGGCACGACCGTTTCACCAAACCATCTGTCTACGCCGAGGCCGGCATCCCGCACTACTGGCGGGTGGAGCGGGGCGAATTCGGTCCGGTGATCTACCGCTACAAGCTGACCAAGGGCGTGCACTACGAATCGCTGGGCACGGTCGGGCCGGACGATCCGGTGCAGATCGACGAGCCGTGGCCGATGCGGCTCGACCCGTCCGCCTGGCCCCGCTGACGCGACGAAAAGCCCGGCCCGCACGTACGCGGGCCGGGCTTCGTCGTGCATGAGGCCCGGTGCTCAGCCCTTGCCGGCGTGGCTGGCGAGCTGGTCGAGGCCCTGGATGACGCCGCCGGCCAGGTCGCCGCCGCCGAAGGCGGCCACCATGGAGAGCGCGGCCAGTTTCGCGTACGTGTCCGGGATGCGCTTGCGCGCGTACTTGCCGGTGACAATCTCCAGCTTGCGCTGATTGGGCGAGATCGCGATCAGCACCGACTTGTCCGGCTCGGCGAGCTGCCGGTGCAGCCGCTCGGCGTGTTCCCGGACCGGCTCGTCGAGGCCACCCACGTAGATCGAGAAGACCAGGCCGGTGCCCTGGTCGGCCAGGCGGAGCGCCTCGTCGATGCGGAGCAGCTGCCGGGTCGAGAACGGCCCGTCCAGCACGTCCGGCGGGGTGCCCGTCCCCGTCGTGGGCCGCGCTTCACCAACGGTCACTTGCGCCTCCGGTTCCACCGGCCGGCGCCTCCCGGCCGGCCTGCTCCTGCTTGCGGCTGGTAAGCGCCGGCGCCTGTGCACCGGCGGTCAGCGCGGCGCCGGCCGAGTCGGCCAACTGCTCCGGGCGGCCCAGGAACCACACCGGAGTGAAGTCGAAGGGCCGGCCCGGCCGGTAGCGCTTCGCGCCGCCACCGTGGCCACGGCTGCCGGCTGCCGCCAGGCCGGCGATCAGCAGCACCGCGGCGAGCGGGATGCCGACGAAGAACACCAACGTCTCGGTAACAGACAATCCCAACGCCCCCAGGCGGAAAGAGACCAGGAATGTTCCGGGTCGGGTGGACGGTCACGACGGGCCGCGCCCGACCTCACTTGTGCTGTTCACGTTAGCGGAGTCGACGGCCCGCCAGATTGCGGGGTGCTGATCCCACCCGCCACAGCAGTGCTCCAGTTGCGCGGCAGTGGCGATCAATGTGGCGTCGTCGCCGTACCGGCCGGTGAGCAGCACCCCGACCGGCAGGCCCTCGGCGGTCCGGCCGACCGGCAGCGAAACGGACGGGTCGCCTGTGACGTTGAAGACGGCGCAGTACGGCGAGAAGCGCCGCTGCCTGTCGAAATCCTCCGCCGGGTCGAGCGCGGCGAACGCGCCGACCGGCGCCTGCGGGGCCGCGAGGGTGGGGCAGAGCAGCAGGTCACAACCGGCGGTACGGCGTGCGCCGCGGCGCACCTGGGCCTGTAGCTCGCCGAGCGCCGCCATCAGCCGGCCGGCACCGATCGCCTCGCCCCGCTCGCGCAGGAACCGGGTCAGCGGCAGCAGCTCGTCCTCCCGGCCGGCGGGGACCGGGGCGAGCGCCAGCGCGTACCAGACGGTCTCGAACATCGGCCACACCTCGGGGCCGAGCGGCGCGGGGACGTCGACCACCTCGTGGCCGGCGTCGGCGAGCAGCGCGGCGGCCCGGTCGACGGCGGCCACGCAGTCGGGGTGGACCGGCTCGTCGGCGAGCATCGGGGTGGTGAAGCGGCCGATCCGCAGTCGGCCGGGGTCGGCGCGGCGGGCGGCGCCGAGGTGGCCGCCGGCGGGCGCGGCGGGCGGCAGGTACGGCTCACCGGGCACCGGCTGCGCCAGCACGTCGAGCAGCGCCGCCACGTCGGTGACGGTGCGGCCGAGCGGCCCGTTGGTGGGCAGTCCGAACGCGCCGAAGCCGAGCGGGCCGCCGGAGACCAGCCCTCGGCTCGGCTTGTGGCCGACGAGGCCGCAGAGCGCGGCCGGGATGCGCAGTGAACCGCCGCCGTCGGAGCCCTGCGCCACCGGCGCCAGGCCGGCGGCCACCGTGGCCGCCGCGCCGCCGCTGGACCCGCCCGCCGTGTACGCCGGGTTCCACGGGTTGCGGGCCGGCGGCGCGACCCGCCCCTCCGAGTAGAGCGAGCAGCCCAGCTCGGAGGTGGTGGTCTTGCCGAGGCTGACCAGCCCGGCGCCGGTCAGGAAGCGCACCACGTCGGCGTCGACGGGCGGGACGAAGTCGGCGAAGGCGGCCGAGCCGAACGTGGTCCGCACCCCGGCGGTGAGCGTCAGGTCCTTGATCGCGGTCGGCACCCCGTGCAGCGGCCCGCGCTCCGGGTCGGGGACGGCGTCGGCGGCCCGCGCGGCGGACCGGGCCCGGTCGGCGGTGACCGTGACGAACGCGCCGACGTTGTCGCCGAGCGCGTCGACCCGCCGCAGGTGGTGCTCGACCAGTTCCAGGCTGGACAGTTCGCCTCGACGGATGGCGGCGGCCTGCTCCAGCGCGGTCAGGTCGTGCGGCTCGGCCATGCCCACCATCCTGCCCGGTGCCGTGCCCGGTTGCCGGGCGACACGACCGGGCTCCGGATCCGCCCCATATCCGACTGACATGACCGGATCGGGATTGCCGGCCGACGGACCCGGCCGCGCAGCATGAGATGCATCGATCAGCTCCGATCGATAACACCACCCAGGAGCGTGCCGTGCCATCCGTACCCGTCCCGCAGGCCCGACCGGCCCACCGCCGGCTCCCTCGTGTCCTCCGACCGCTGCTCGCCCTCGCCCTGACCGCAGCCGGCCTCGCCGCCCTGCCCACCACGCCGGCCGGGGCCCGCGACGGCGCTCCGGCCGCCGCGCTCGCCGCCAACCCCTACGAACGGGGCCCCGCGCCGACGGTCGCAGGCATCGAGGCGACACGCGGCCCGTTCGCCATCGCCCAGACCACTGTCGCCGCGTCAAGCGTGAGCGGCTTCCGGGGCGGCACCATCTACTACCCGACAAGCACCGCCGAGGGAACCTTCGGCGCGGTGGCCATCTCCCCCGGCTTCACCTCCAGCCAGTCCGCGGTCGCCTGGCTCGGACCGCGCCTGGCATCGCAGGGCTTCGTGGTCATCACCATCGACACGCTCTCCGTCTACGACCAGCCGGCCAGCCGGGGCACCCAACTCCTGGCCGCCCTGGACTACCTGACCGGCACCAGCGCGGTGCGGACCCGGATCGACCGCAACCGGCTCGCCGTGATGGGGCACTCGATGGGCGGCGGCGGCAGCCTCTCGGCGGCCAGCGCCCGGCCCTCGCTCCAGGCGGCGATCCCGCTCACCGGCTGGCACTCGGTGAAGAACTGGTCGTCGGTCCGCGTGCCGACGCTCGTCATCGGCGCCGAGAACGACACCGTGGCCCCGGTGTCGTCCCACTCGGAGCCGTTCTACACAAGCCTGCCGGCCAGCCTGGACAAGGCGTACCTGGAGTTGAACGCGGCGACCCACTCGGCGCCGACCTCGCCGAACGTCACGGTCGCGAAGTACAGCATCTCCTGGCTCAAGCGGTTCGTCGACGACGACACCCGCTACGAGCAGTTCCTCTGCCCGGCGCCCCGGGGCAGCGCCATCGAGGAGTACCGCGACACCTGCCCGCACTCCTGACCCGCCCGTCCGCAACATGGTGCGTCCGTAGCCGGATCGGCAACGGACGCACCCGTCGCGTCAGGCCGGCGCCACCTTGTCGTCGTCGACGATGCCTGTCCAGTCCCGTTCGATCGACAGCAGCTCCCGAATCGCCTCGCTCCGCTCGGCGATCACGTCCGCGCCGAGGAAGCGCAGGGCGTTGCCGCCGAGCAGGGCGGCCCGCTGGGCGTCGGTGAGGAAGTCGGAGCGGTGCACCACCTGCCCGACCGGCCGCTCCCCCAGCGGGTACGGGTAGTCGCTGCCGAGCAGCACCCGCTCGGCGCCCATGGTGTCCACGAGCAGCCGCAGGGCGGCCGGCTCGAACACCACCGAGTCGACGCTGAACCGGCCGACGTAGGAGCTGGGCGGCGCGGCCGACGCGCCGCGTACCAGGTCGCCCCGGCGGTGCCAGGCGTTGTCGGCGCGGCCCAGCCAGAACGGGAAGCTGCCGCCGCCGTGGGCGAAGCAGATCCGCAGCGTCTCCGGCACCCGGTCGAACACCCCGCCGAGGATGAGCGCCAGCACCGACAGGTGCGTCTCGGCCGGCATCCCGGTCAGCCAGCGGGCCATCCACCGGTTCAGCCGGGGCCCGCCCGGCATGTCCCACGGGTGCACGAAGACCGGGGCGCCGACCTCGGCGCAGTGGGTGAGGAACTGCACGATGCCGGCGTCGTCGAGGTCCCGGTCGCCGACGTGGTTGCCGATCTCCACGCCGGCGTGCCCGGCGGCGAGGCAGCGGTCCAGCTCGGCGCAGGCGGCGTCCGGGTCCTGGAGCGGCACCTGGCAGAACGGCACCATCCGGCCGCCGCCGGCTGCGGTGACCTCGAGCGTGAGGTCGTTGAAGATCCGGGACACCTTGACCGCCTGGTCGGCCGGGCGGTCGTAACCGAAGAAGACCGGGGTGGGCGAGACCACCTGCACGTCGACGCCGTCGGCGGCCATGTCGGCGAGCCTGGTGGGCGCGTCCCAGGCCGGCGCGCCGACCGGCCGGAACTCCGTCTCCCCCACCATGATCATGGCGGCGCGCTCGGAGTCCACCCGAAGCCACGGCCAGCCGGACCCGCCGCAGGCCGCGGCGAGATCCGGCCACCCCTTCGGTACGACGTGCGTGTGCACGTCCACCACCGGCACCGGCATCAGCCCTTGCCCGGGTGCAGCGTGCCGCAGTTGTCGCAGGTGCGGGCGTTCTCGTCACCGTAGAACGCGGCGAAGACCGGCGGCAGGTCGGCGGCGATGTCGCGCACCTGCAACTCCACCTCGTGCACCTTGTGGCTGCACTCGGCGCAGTACCACTGGAACTTCTCAAGCGTGCCCTCCTCGCGGACCCGCTCGATCACCATGCCGATCGAGCCGGCCTCCGGGCGCTGCGGCGAGTGCGGGGTGTTGCGCGGCAGCATCCACATCTGACCCTCGCGCACGTGCACCGTACGCGGACCCTCGGGCGTCATCAGGTTGATGTGCATGTTGCCCTTGACCTGGAAGAAGAACTCCTCGTACGGGTCGACGTGGAAGTCGGTGCGCTGGTTCGGCCCGCCGACCACCATGACGATGAAGTCGTCGCTGCCGGGCAGCATCTCCTTGTTGCCCACAGGCGGCTTGAGCAGGTGCTGGTTGTCCCCGATCCAGCCGGCGAAGCTGAACGGCTCGGCGATCTCACTCATGACGGACCTCCCGACGGAAGTAGGGCCACGGCCTGCATCTCGATCAGCAGGTGCGGATGCGGAAGCTGGTGCACGGCCACCGTGGTCCGGGTCGGACCGGTGGCGTCGAAGAACTCCGCCCAGACCTCGTTGTAGCCACCGAAGTCGTTCATGCTGACCAGGTAGCTGGTGACCTGCACCAGGTCGGTCAGCTCGGCGCCGACCGAGCGGAGCAGGTCGCGGATGTTGTCGATCACGGCCCGGGTCTGCGCCCGGATGTCGAGGTCGGTGGTGCCGAACTCGTCCACCGACACGCCGGCGAACGTGTTGTCCGGCCGGCGCGACGACGTACCGGAGACGAAGACGAACCCGCCCGCGACCTTGACGTGCGGGAACGCCCCACGCGGCACGGCCTTGCCCGCCACCACGCGGGCCGTCACGCCGCCGCCTTCAGGGAGGCCGTACCGAGCTTCTCCACCACCGCGCGGACGTGCGCGCCCGGTCGCAGCGGCACCGCGGCGGTGGCCGCGCCGGCCAGGAACACCCAGCCCCTGCGCAGCCGGACGCCGTGCCGGCCGGCCAGCCGCAGGCCCTCGTCGAGCGCGCGGCGCGGGTCGCCGAGGATGGCCGCGGTCGAGCCGACCTGCGCCACCCGCCCGTCGACCTCCAGCAGCACACCCAGATTGTCCAGCCCGTCCGGCACCGGTGACCAGGGTCCGATCGCGAACGCGGCGGCCGAGGTGTTGTCGGCGACCACGTCCGGCAGCGAGAAGGTGAAGTTCGCGTACCGGGAGTCGATCAGCTCGATCGCCGGGGCGACCGCGCGGACCGCCCGGGTGAACGAGCCGACCGGCTCGCCGGGGTCGGGCAGCCGGTCCAGCAGGAACGCCACCTCCGGCTCGACCCGCGGGTGGATGAAGCCGCCCACGTCCACCGTGCCGCCGTCGGGCACCCGCATCTCGTCGGTCAGCCGACCCCAGATCACCTCGTCCACGCCGACCTGGGCCATCTTGGCCTTGCTCGTCAGCCCCATCTTCAGCCCGACCAGCCGCTCGCCGCGGTCGAGGCGGCGCCGCACCAGCGCCGCCTGCACCGCGTACGCGGCGTCCACGTCGAGGCCGGTCTCGGCGGCGAGCTGTGGGATCGCGGTGGCGGTGTCGGCCGCCGCGCCCAGCTTCTCCGCGATTCCCGCCACGTCCGGCCCGCTCATGAGGTCTTCTCCTTGTCGCCGGCCAGGTCCAGTGCCACGTCCACGATCATGTCCTCCTGGCCGCCGACCATCCGGCGGCGACCCAGCTCGACCAGGATCGAGCGGACGTCCACCCCGTACTTCGCCGAGGCCCGCTCGGCGTGGCGCAGGAAGCTGGAGTAGACGCCCGCGTACCCCAGGGAGAGCGTCTCCCGGTCGACCTGCACCGGCCGGTCCTGCAACGGGCGCACCAGGTCGTCGGCGGCGTCCATGAGCGCGAACACGTCGCAGCCGTGCTTCCAGCCGTGCAGCTCGGCGACCGCGACGAACACCTCAAGCGGCGCGTTGCCGGCGCCCGCGCCCATCCCGGCCAGCGACGCGTCCACCCGGACGGTGCGGCCGTCCGCGGCCTCCGGACCGACCGGGCCGTCGCCGAGCACGCGGCCGTGTTCGACCGCGAGCACGCTGTTCGCCACGCCCAGGGACAGGTTGTGGTGCGCGTGGATGCCGATCTGCGTCTCCGGCGCCAACACCTGCCGGTACGCGTCGACCCGCTGCGCCACGTCGGACATCAGCAGCCGGCCACCGGAGTCGGTGACGTAGACGCAGTGCGCGCCGTACGACTCCATCAGCCTGGCCTGGGCGGCGAGCCCGGCCGGGTCGTTCAGGTGCGACATCATCAGGAACCCGGAGACGTCCATGTCGTTCTCCCGGGCCCAGGCGATGTGCTGGGCGGAGATGTCCGCCTCGGTGCAGTGGGTGGCGATCCGCACGCTCGTCACCCCGAGCGCCTTCGCCGCCTTCAGGTCGGCGATGGTGCCGATGCCCGGCAGCAGCAGCGTGGTGAGCCGCGCGTTCGTCAGCACCTCGGCGGCGGCGGAGATCCAGTCCGCGTCGGCGGCGGCGCCGTGGCCGTAGTTGACGCTGGAGCCGGCCAGGCCGTCGCCGTGCGCCACCTCGATCGCGGCCACCCCGGCCGCGTCGAGCGCCGCGGCGATGGCGCGGACCTGGTCGGTGGTGTAGCGGTGGGCGATGGCGTGCATGCCGTCGCGCAGTGTCACGTCCTGGATGTAGAGATCGGTCATCGCGCCGCCACCTCCCGCAGGGCCACCAGCCGCTCGGCGGTGCGCAGTGCGGCCGACGTCATGATGTCCAGGTTCCCGGCGTACGCGGGCAGGTAGTGCCCGGCGCCGGAGACCTCCAGGAACACCGACACCTGAAGGCCGCGGAAGTGCCGGCCGAGCACCGGCGCGTACGTGTCCACCGGGTCGAACTGCACGTCCTGCTTGAGCCGGTAGCCGGGGACGTACTCCTGCACGGTCTTCACCATGTCGGCCACCGAGGCGGCGATCTCCACCCGGTCGGCGTCGGCGTCCGGGCAGAGGCAGTAGACCGTGTCCCGCATCAGCAGCGGCGGGTCGGCCGGGTTCAGCACGATGATGGCCTTGCCGCGCCCGGCACCGCCGACCACCTCGATGGCCCGGGCGGTGGTCTCGGTGAACTCGTCGATGTTGGCCCGGGTGCCCGGACCCGCCGACTTCGAGGCGATCGAGGCGACGATCTCCCCGTACGCGACCGGGGTGACCCGGCCGACCGCGTGCACGATCGGCACGGTGGCCTGCCCACCGCAGGTGACCATGTTGACGTTCGGCTCGCCCAGGTGCTCGTCCAGGTTGACCGGCGGCACCACGTACGGGCCGAGGGCCGCCGGGGTCAGGTCGACCACGGTACGGCCGTGCGCGCGCAGCACCTCGTCGTGGCGGCGGTGCGCGCCGGCCGAGGTGGCGTCGAAGACCAGCTCGACGTCGGCGAACCCGGGCAGCGCGACCAGGCCGTCGACGCCCTCGGCGGTGGTCGCCACGCCGAGCCGGCGGGCCCGGGCCAGGCCGTCGGAAGCCGGGTCGATGCCGGCCATCGCCACCATCCGCAGGGTGTCACTGAGCCGAAGCACCTTGATCATCAGGTCGGTGCCGATGTTGCCCGACCCGAGCACCGCCACACCGACAGTCATGAGGTCTCCTTAGAGAAACAGGTACGCACCGAGCCGAGCCCGGAGATCCGCGCCTCGTACGCCGCGCCCGGC
This sequence comes from Micromonospora marincola, assembly GCF_056150385.1. Lineage (NCBI taxonomy): Bacteria > Bacillati > Actinomycetota > Actinomycetes > Micromonosporales > Micromonosporaceae > Micromonospora > Micromonospora marincola. The sequence continues at coordinate 34,002 of NZ_JAXCFT010000016.1, forward strand.
GTGACCGGCACCATCGGGCCGAGTGCGCCGGAGAGCACCACGTCACCGGTCTTCAACGGGTCACCGGCGCGGGCCATGGTGGCGGCCAGCCACCGCAGCGCGTGCAGCGGGTTGCCGAGGCAGGCCGCGCCCGCGCCGACCGAGACCGGCTCCCCGGCGTGCTCCAGCACCATCCCGCACAGCCGCAGGTCCACGTCGGCGAGCCGGCGGGGCGCGGTGCCGAGCACGAACAGCCCGCTTGAGGCGTTGTCCGCCACCGTGTCCACGATGGAGATGTCCCAGTCGGCGATCCGCGAGTCGACGATCTCGATGGCCGGCAGCACGTGGTCCACGGCGCGGACCAGGTCCACTGTGGTGACCCGCTCGTCCGGCAGGTCCGCGCCGAGCACGAAGGCGATCTCGGCCTCCACCCGGGGCTGGAGCAGCCGGCCGATCGGCACCTCCTCGCCGTCGCCGACGGCCATGTCGTCGAAGAGCACCCCGAAGTCGGGTTGGAAGACGCCGAAGGTCTCCTGCACCGCCCGGGAGGTCAGGCCGATCTTCGCGCCGACCCGGCGGTGCCCCTTGCCCAGGCGCTGCCGGGTGTAGACCTGCTGCGCCTGGTACGCGGCCTCGACGTCGCCCTCCGGCAGCAGCCGACCGCGCAGCGGCGGGCAGGGTTCCCCCTCCTGCCGGGCCACGGCCAGTTCCCGGTTGGCGGCCTCGATGTCCACGGTCATGGCGGCTCCTCTCATGCCAGATCCACGCAGACGTTCGTCAGCTCGGAGTAGAAGTCGAGCGAGTGCACGCCGCCCTCACGGCCGACGCCTGATGCCTTCACCCCGCCGAACGGGGTACGCAGGTCGCGCAGGAACCAGGTGTTGACCCAGACGATGCCGGCGTCCAGCCGGATCCCGGCCCGGTGCGCCCGGCCCACGTCCCGGGTCCACACCGTCGCGGCCAGGCCGTAGTCGGTGCCGTTGGCGAGCGCGTACGCCTCGTCCTCGGTGTCGAACGGCGCGACGTGCGCCACCGGGCCGAAGATCTCCTCGCGGTTGGTCCGGGCGTCCGGCCCCAGCCCGGTGAGCACCGTCGGCTGCACGTACGCGCCGCCGTCGCGGCCGTCGCCGAAGCGCGGCGTCCCGCCACCGGCGCGGACCTCGGCGCCCTCGATGTGGGCGAGCGCGTAGTGGCCGAGCACCTTGTCCCGGTGGCCGTGCGAGATCAGCGGCATGTTCACCGTCGCCTCGTCGGACGGCCAGCCGTACGCCAGCTCGTCCGCGCGCTTCGCCAGCCGCGCGGTGAACTCCTCGAAGACCGGCCGCTGCACGTAGATCCGCTCGGTGCAGAGGCAGACCTGGCCGCCGTTGGTGAAGCTGGAGCGCACCGAGCCGGCGACCGCCGCGTCCAGGTCGGCGTCGGCGAAGACCAGGCCGGCGTTCTTGCCGCCCAGCTCGAAGCTGACCGCCTTCACCCCGTCGGCGGCGGCCCGCATGATCGCGGCGCCGGTGGCCGACTCGCCGGTGAACGTGATCGCGTCCACGCCCGGGTGCCGGGTCAGGTGCTCGCCGGCCGAGCCGGGGCCGAAGCCGTGCACCAGGTTGAACACGCCGTCCGGCACGCCTGCGGCGGCCATCACCTCGGCCAGCAGCGTCGCCGACGCCGGGGTCTCCTCGCTGGGCTTGACCACCACGGCGTTGCCGCAGGCCAGGGCCGGGGCGACCTTCCAGGTGAGCAGCAGCAGCGGCAGGTTCCACGGCACGATCACCGCGACCACCCCGACCGGCTTGCGGACCGCGTAGTTGAGCGCCCGGCCCCCGGTCGGGGTGACAGTGGTGAACGATTCGGTAGGCGCGGTCGCCACGATCTCGGCGAACGCCCGGAAGTTGGCCGCGCCGCGCGGAATGTCGAGCGTGCGGGCCTGCGAGATGGCCTTGCCGGTGTCCGCCACCTCGGCGGCGACCAGGTCGTCGAAGCGCCGTTCCAGCTCGTCGGCGACCCGGCGCAGCACCTCGGCGCGTTCCCGCTCCCCCATCCGGCCCCACGGGCCGCGCAGCGCCGCCCGGCCGGCGGCGACGGCGTCGTCGACCACCGCGGACGACGCCTCGACCACCTCGAAGACCGGTTCGCCGGTGACCGGGCTGCGCTTGGTGAACCGGGTGCCGGTGTCGACGAACGCGCCGTCGACGAAGTTGCGCAGCAGGCCGGGGCCGTCCGGCGCGTGTCCGGTCATCAGCCGGGGGTCCCAGAGCGTCACCGCCGCCTCCCCAGCGCCGCGCCCACGCCGGCGGCCAGCAGCGCCGCCGCGCCGGCCGCGACCGCGCCGACCGCCGCGTACTGCCGGCGGACCCGGCGACGGACCTGCGCGTACGGCGTGGTGGAGAACGAGACCAGCTCGTACTGGGAGACGTAGCGGCCGGGCAGCGCGCGTTCCAGCGCGTGCTCGACCGTCTTGCGGGCCCGGAACACCGGGGAGGCGACCTTGTCCCGCATCTCCACGAAGTTGGCGAGCGCCATCCGGGCGATCGCCTCGGCGTCGTCCGCGCGGCGGCGCTGGAACAGCGGCAGCGCGGCGGCCCACTCGTCGTCGCACTCGTCGAGGCAGCGGTCCAGCTCGACCACGTCCTCGAACGCGCAGTTCGCGCCCTGGCCGTAGAACGGCACGATGGCGTGCGCGGCGTCGCCGACCAGGCCGACCGTGCCGGCCACCTGCCACGGCGTGCAGCGCACCGTGCCGAGCACGCCGACCGGGTTGTGCTGGTAGTCGTCGACCAGGTTCGGGGCGAGCGGCACCAGGTCCGGGTAGTGGGCGGCGAAGAACCGCTCGATCGCGGCCGGGCTGCTGAGGGACGCGAAGCTGCGGGTGCCGTGGGTGGGCCAGAAGAGCGTGCAGGTGAAGGAGCGGTCCGGGTTCGGCAGCGCGATCATCATCGAGGTGCCGCGCGGCCAGATGTGCAGCGCGCCCGGGTCGAGGGCGAACTCCCCGCCGATCGGCGGGATGGTCAGCTCCTTGTAGCCGTAGTCGAGGAAGTCCAGGCTCTCGCTCAACCCCCCGTACGCCAGCAGTTGCCCGCGGACCGCGGAGCCGGCGCCGTCGGCGCCCAGGACGACAGACGCGGCGGCGGCGGTCTTGCCCTGCGGCGTCTCGAACGTCATCTCGCCGCGCACCGGGTCGAGGCCGACCAGCCGGTGGTCGAACGCGATCCGCACGCCTGGCAGCGCGGCTGCGGCGTCGAGCAGCGCGTTGTTCAGCGCGCCCCGGCTGATCGAGTTGATCGCCCGGTCGCCGGAGACGCTGTACGACTGGAACTGCGGCTCGCCCTGGACCGGGTGGATCATCCGGCCGCGCATCGGCAGCGCGTCCGCCATCACCTGCTCGTCCAGGCCGATCCGGCGCAGCGCGTCCAGGCCGCGCTCGGAGAGGGCCAGGTTGATCGAGCGGCCCCGCTCGGCGGCGCCGCCACGCGGGTCGGGCCGCCGCTCGTAGAGGGCGACCGGATAGCCACGCCGGGCCAGGAAACAGGCAAGCAGGCAGCCGGCCAGCCCGGCCCCGACCACCGCGATCTCGTCGCGTTCCGTCATGCGCCCTCCTCCTTCGCCACCGTCGCGGCAAGCGCCTCGGCGACGCGCCAGCAGTCGTGGTACGTCGAGTAGAGCGGCACCGGGGCGAACCGGACCACGTCCGGCTCCCGGGCGTCGGCGATGACGCCGTGCTCGTGCCGCAGCCGCTTGGTCAGCTCGCCGGCGCTGACCGTACCGACCCGGACCGAGAGCTGGCAGCCCCGCCGGGCCGGGTCACGGGGCGTCACCACGGTCAGCGGCCGGCCCGGGGTCACGTCGTCGAGCAGCCGTTCCAGCCAGGCGGTGAGTCGCAGGCTGCGCTCCCGCAGCGCCGGCATGCCGACGGAGTCGAACAGCTCCAGCGAGGTGCGCACCGGGCCCATCGCGAAGATCGGCGGGTTGGAGATCTGCCACGCCTCCACGGTGGCCGGCGGGCGGGACACCGGCGTCATCTCGAACCGGGTGGCCGCCTCGGTGCTCCACCAGCCCTCGAAGCGGGGCAGCGACGGATCGCCGAGGTGGCGCTCGTGGACGAAGACGCCGCCGAGCGCGCCCGGCCCGGAGTTGAGGTATTTGTAGGAGCACCAGGCGGCGAAGTCGACGTCCCAGTCGTGCAGCGCCAGCGGCACGTTACCGGCCGCGTGCGCCAGGTCCCATCCGACGACCGCGCCGGCGGCCCGCCCGGCGGCGGTGATCGCCGGGATGTCCATCAGCTCGCCGGTCAGGTAGTTGACGCCGCCCAGCAGCAGCAGCGCGACCGTGTGTCCCTCGGCCGCCAGGAGGTCGGTGATGTCGGAGGTGCGCAGGGTGTCCTCGCCGGGGCGGGGCTTCAGCCGCACCACCATGGCGTCCGGGTCCAGGCCGTGGAAACGGGCCTGGCTGCGCACCGCGTAGCTGTCCGAGGGGAACGCGCTGTCCTCGATGACGATCCGGGTGCGTTCTCCGGCCGGCCGGTAGAAGCTGACCATCAGCAGGTGCAGGTTGACCGTGAGGGAGTTCATCACCACGGTCTCCGCGGGCGACGCGCCGACAAGTCGCGCGGCCGGGGCCGACAACAGCTCGTGGTACGGCAGCCAGGGCCGGTCCGCCTCCAGGTGCCCCTCGACGCCAAGCCGGCGCCAGGCGTCCAGGTCGGCGACGAGTTCGTCCCGGGTGGCCCGGGGTTGCAGGCCCAGCGAGTTGCCGGCCAGGTAGGCCGCCTCGGGGTAACGCCCGCCGTCGGCGGCCGGCACGTGGAACAGGTGCCGGTGGCCGGGGTCGGCGGCGTCGAGCCGGTGGGCTTCGTTCTCGGGGATGTTCATCGGCTGCTCTTTCGCCTCACATCGCGGTACGGGCGGACCACAGCTCCGGGAAGACGACCCGGGCCATGCTGCGCTGCAACCATGCCAGCCCGGCCGAACCGCCGCTGCCGACCTTCGCCCCCATGGCACGCTGCACCGCCTTGACGTGGTTCCACCGCCAGTCGCCGAACTGCTCGGCCACCTCGGTCAGCGCCTCGCCGAGCATCCGCAGGTGGTTGTCCGGCCCGCTGTCGCCGTAGACGCGCACCCAGGCCGCCTCCACGCCCGGATGCGACTCGTGCTCGGCCGTCACGTCCCGCGCCAGCAGCTCGGCCGGCACGTCGAAGCCGCGCCGGGCGAGCAGCGCGACCACGTCGTCCCAGAGGCTCGGCGTGGCCATCGCGGCGGTCAGCTCCGCGTACACGTCGGTCTGCCGGCGGAACGGGCGGATCAGCGCCGGGTCGCGCAGGCCGAGCAGGAACTCCAGGTGCCGGTACATCGCGGACTGGAAGCCGGACCCCTCGCCGAGGAGGTCGCGGAACCTGTTGAAGTCGGCCGGGGTCATCCACCGCAGCCCCTGCCAGGCGGCGTTGAGCCCCTCCAGGTGCAGCGCGGCGCGGCGCAGCGGCGGCAACGCGTCCCAGACCCGGTCGGCCCGCAGCTCGCGCTGGGCGTGCCCCAGCTCGTGGCAGGTCAGCTTGAAGTACAGCTCCATGATCTGGCTGACCATCAGGAAGGACATCTCGCCCGGGTCGTCGCTGAGCGGCTGCTGGAGCCGGTGCAGCGCGCTGGCGTGCACGTACGCGTCGTAGGGCACGCGCTCGGCGAACTCAAGCGTCGGCTCGCCTCCGTTGCGCTCCGCCCGGGCCGCCCGCTGCTCCGGGGTGGCCGGGCGTACCGCCGTCGTGTGTTCCACCGTCTTCTCCGTCCGTGCGGGGGTGGATGCCATGATCTCGCTGGCGGACGGGCGGATGGAATGCCTGTTCAACGGGGGTAAGGTGGTCTGACCTCACGAGCTGAAAGCTTCTCGGGACACTGACTTCACGGACGAAAGGTCCCCGCGTGGACGACATGGACTGGGCGTTGCTGCGCGAACTCCAGGCCGACGCCCGGCTCTCCTACAGCGAGTTGTCCCGCCGGGTGCACCTGTCCCCGCCCGCGGTCGCGGAACGGGTCCGGCGGCTGGAGGAGTCCGGGGTGATCATCGGCTACCACGCGCACGTGGACCTGCCCCGGGCCGGGCGGACCGTGCTCGCATTGATCCGGATGTCCTGTTACGGCTCCCGCTGCATCCTCAACGACCCGCGGGTGGCGCAGTGGCCGGAGATCATGGAGATCCACCGGATCACCGGCGACGCGTGCAGCATGCTCAAGGTCGCGGCCACCTCGATGGGCGAGTTCGAGGCGGTGATCGACCGCCTGGCCCCCTACGGCCAGCCGTCAAGCACCATGGTCCTGTCCACGCCGCTCGCCTGGCACCCCGTGGCGAAAGGAGGGGCCCCCGCTTAACGCCTCCGGTAGAGGAGGGGGCCCCTGTTAACAGCCCCGCTGACCGGGAAGGCAGCCCCCGCTGCCCGTCAGTGGGTCCGGTGCCTCGTCGCACCGGGAGGGGGGGGAACCATGCGAGGGCTTCTGTCACATCGCGCGTTGTCGTCCGTCCTGGGCCTGGTCGGCCTGGTCGCGGCGTTCGTCCTGACCACGGCCGCGCCGGCCCGGGCCGGGGAGAACGTGTTCATCGAGGTGACGCCGAACAGCGTCCAGGCCGGCTCCCGGGTGAACCTCCGGGCCGGCTGCGACAACAGCAACAACAAGCAGGCGCAGGTCACCTCGGACGCGTTCGGCCGGGTGACGCTGCGGGCGAACAGCGGCTTCCTCACCGGCTCGGTCACCGTGCCCGGCAACAAGGCGCCCGGCGACTACCCGGTGAACCTGGACTGCGCCAACGGCGAAACCGCCTCGGCCATGCTCACCGTGCTGAACATGTCGCAGCCGAGCAAGGGACCGGCGACAGGTGGCGGCGGCACCGCCGGAGGTGGCCGGGGCACCGGCTCGCTGCTGCTCGTCGGCGGCCTGGTGGCGGTGGCCGTGGTGGCCGGCGTGAGCGCCCGCCGCAAGACCGGTAGCCGCGTCTGACGGGGTGCGGCAATGGCCCGCTCACCGCGCCACGGCGGCGCCGGCGGTCGCGGCCGGAGACACCCCGGCCGACCGCCGCCGGACCGGACCGGGCGGCTCCGGGCCGCGCTGCGGCTGACGTCCCGGGCCGCGCGCCGGTTCGGCCACACCGCCGGGCACGCCTTCTCGGCAAGCGTCACCACCGCCGACCCGACGGCCCGCCCGGTCGCGGCCCGCGCCACCACGACCACCACGCGCCGGTACGCCCCGGGGCGCGGTCCCGGCGTACCGGTGCTTGTGGTGGCGGCCCTGATGGCGATGATCGTGGCCATGCTCGGGGTGGAACGGGTGACGGGCGTCAGCATGCTGCCGGACCGGATCGTCGCCGGCCTGCGCCCGCCGCCGAAGAAGTTCCCGGTGCTGCCGGCCAGCCCGCCGACCGACCTGACCATCGGCAAGCTCGACCTGCGGGCGCCGGTGCGCCGGGTCGGGATCGCGCCCGACGGCAGCATCGCGGTGCCGGACGTGAGCCGTGCCGGCGAGGTCGGCTGGTACGACCAGGGGCCCACCCCCGGCCAGTACGGCCCGGCGGTGTTCGTCGGGCACGTCGACACCACCACCGGGCCGGCCGTCTTCCACGGGCTGCGGGAACTCGACGACGGGGACCGGATCGAGGTGACCCGCCAGGACCGCTCGGTGGCGGTGTTCGAGGTGACCTCGATCGAGCGGTACGGCAAGGAGAAGCTGCCGGTGCAGGAGGTCTACGGGGACTTCAGCCGCCCCAGCCTGCGGTTGATCACCTGCGGTGGGCGCTGGGTGGGCGGCGAGACCGGGTACGCCGACAACCTGGTCGTCTACGCCGCGCTGGTCCGGGCGCGCTGACCCGGGGTTCAGGCCGCTTCGTGTTCGGGCTCGCGCAGGTCGAGCCAGTCCGCCCAGCGCGGGTCGGGCGCGCGGTGGCCGAGCACCCGCCAGGCGTTGCCCTTCGGGGCGACCGGCAGGTGGTGCAGCCGCCAGCCCAGCTCGGCCGGGGTCCGGTCGCCCTTGGTGTGGTTGCAGCGGGCGCAGGCGGCGACCACGTTCTCCCAGGCGTGCCGTCCGCCCCGGCTGCGCGGGAAGACGTGGTCGATCGTCTCCGCCGGCCCCCGGCAGTAGGCGCACCGCCATGCGTCCCGGGCGAAGATCGCCCGGCGGGAGAGCCCCACGTGGGTGCGGTAGGGCACCCGCACGTAGCGGGTCAGCCGCACCACGGAGGGGATCGGGAGCGTGTTGCGCGCGCTGTGCAGGATGCCCTCGCCGTCGGCCACGCAGACCGCCTTGGCGGAGAGGACGAGGATCGCGGCACGACGCACCGACACGACGCACAGGGGCTCGTAGGTGGCGTTCAGAACGAGTGCACCGGAGCCCGCCGTGGGTCGTATGTCAGGCATCGCGCTCACCCTCCCGGTCCAGCCGCTCCCGCCGCCACCACGGGCGAGACCGCCCCGCGCACAGCGCGGAACGGTCCCGACGCCGGCGGAACCACAGACGTCCGTTGGGCCAATAGTCCCTGATCGCGCCCCGGATTGCACGTACTAATCCGGGGTACCCACCTCGGGGCTGACCCGGGCATGCCAAGATGACCGGTTCGCTCCACCCGAGCGGCGGACCGGGCGCGGCGGGTCCGCGGTGGACGCCTGCCCCCGATGCGGTACGAAAGCACGGTGAACGTCTCCGACCTGATCACCGCAGTGCTCTCCGCGCTCTCCGACCGGCGGCCGGACTGCCAGGGCAGCAGCTCCTGCGAGTTCCTGTACCGACTCACCAACTCCGCCTGGTTCGCCGAGAGCAGTTACTGGATCTTGTTGAAGCCGCTGCGGGTGGCCCTGATCCTGCTGCTCGCCGTGGCCGCCCGCTGGGCGCTGCACCGGACCATCAACCGGCTGGTGCGCACCACCACCCAGGGCGCGGTGCCGACCATGCTCCGCCCGCTGCGGGAGCGGATCCCCAGCGCCACGCTCGCCCCGGAGCAGTTCGTGCCGGAGCGGCGACGGCAGCGCGCGGAGGCGATCGGGTCGGTGCTGCGCAGCATGGTCACCGCGTTCGTCTTCGGCATCGCGCTGCTGATGGTGCTCAAGGAGTTCAGCTTCGACCTGGCGCCGCTGCTGGCAAGCGCCGGCATCGCCGGGGTGGCGCTCGGCTTCGGCGCGCAGAGCCTGGTCAAGGATCTGATCGCCGGCCTGTTCATGCTGATCGAGGACCAGTACGGCGTGGGCGACACCGTCGACCTCGGCGAGGCGACAGGCGTGGTGGAGGGGGTGGGCCTGCGGGTGACCACGGTGCGTGACGGTCGAGGTGTGCTCTGGTACATCCGCAACGGCGAGATCATCCGGGTCGGCAACAAGAGCCAGGGCTGGGCGCTCGTCGTGGTGGACCTGCCGATCGGCTTCGCCGGCACCGAGGAGGCCACCGCCGTGCTGCGGACGGCGGCGGCGTCGGTGGCGCTGGACCCGGAACTGTCGCAGAAGATCGTGGAGCAGCCGGACGTGCTCGGCGTCGAGCAGGTGACGGTCGACGGTTCGGTGATCCGTACCGTGGTCAAGACCACCGCGGACGGGCAGTTCGCGGTCGGTCGCGAGCTGCGCCGCCGGCTGGCAGAGGCATTGGAGAACTCGGGGATCACCGCCCAGATCGCGGCGGCCCGGCTCTATCCCGGGCTGCCGCCGCAGCCTTCGCCGCCGCCCCGGCCGGAGGGAACGGGCACCGGCGCGGCCACCTGACGTCGGGGCGGGACGGACGATCGCCGGGGGTCGCGCGCCGCACGGCCCCTCGGGTATCGTCCGTTCGGTTCAGTCGGAGATGCGACGATCGATCCGTTCGCCCTAGGCACCAGTCAGACGATCGGGCAGAATCCGGTGAACGCACTCCACCGGGGAGTGCGCTTCGTGTCCTCGCTGATCGACCGATCCGACGACGGTTCCCGGTCGGGCCATCACAAGTGGTCGACCCGGAACGATGGAGGCGACGGTGTCCGACGAGCGGCCCGCCCAGGAGAGCGCGGCCACCTTCCGCGACGTGTTCGGCCAGTCGGAGTTCCGCGCGCTCTTCGCCGCGAACGTCCTGTCCTGGGTCGGCGACTATCTCGCCAAGGCCGCGGTCACCGTGCTCGTCCTGCGCGAGACCCAGTCGGTCGCGCTCTCCGCCGCCGCCTTCGCGGCCAGTTACCTGCCCTGGCTGATCGGCGGGCCGCTGTTGTCGGCGCTCGCCGAGCGGCACCGCTACCGCCGGGTGATGGTGCTGTGCGACCTGATCCGGATGGCACTGATGGCGCTTGTCGCCATGCCCTTCATGCCGGCCTGGTCGATCATCGGCCTGATCTTCCTGGCGACGCTTGCCAACCCACCGAGCCAGGCGGCGCGCTCGGCGCTGCTGCCGCACATTCTCAGCGGCGACCGGCTGGTGGTGGGCCTCACCGCCTCCACGAGTGCGGTGCAGGCCGCCCAGGTCGTCGGCTACCTGGCCGGCGCGGCCATCGCGGTGCTGAACCCGAGCACCGCCCTGTTGATCAACGCCGGCACGTTCGCGTTGTCCGCCGCGCTGGTCCGGTTCGGCCTGCGGGACCGGGCCCCGGCGATCACCGAGGCGCCCCGCAGCCACCTCCTGCGGGAGACCGGGCAGGGGTTCCGGATCGTCTTCGCGCGGCCGGTGCTGCGCGCCATCGCGGTGCTGGTGTTCAGCGCCATGGTCTTCTCGATCGTCCCCGAGGGGCTCGCCGCCGGCTGGGCCGCCGAGCGGACCGGCGGCGGCATGAACGCCGGCACCGCCCAGGCGGTCATCATGGCCGCGAACCCGGTGGGATACGTCATCGGCGGGCTGGTGATCGGGCGGCTGGTCAACCCGGCCCGCCGGCTGGCCCTGTTGCCGGCGCTGGCGATCGCCGCGCCCGCGGTGCTCGTGCCCGCGCTGCTCGATCCCCCGCCGGCCGTGGTGGCCCTGCTGGCCGGCGCGTGCGGCTTCGCGGTAGGTGGGATCCTCCCGATGGCAAACGGTCTGTTCATGCAGGCGCTGCCGGACGGCTACCGGGCCCGGGCGTTCGGGGTGATGGCAAGCGGCACGCAGATCATCCAGGGCGCCTCGGTGCTGGCCACCGGCGCGCTCGCCGAGCGGTTCCCGATCCCGACGGTGGTCGGGTTCTGGAGCGCGGCAGGCGTCCTCCTCATGGTCGTCGCGGCGATCACCTGGCCCCGCCCGGCGACGATCGAGGCGGCCGTCCGGACCGCCCGGGCGGAGTCGCCCGTCCGGGGCCCGCACACCCCACCTCGGGGGCCGGGGGCGGACGACCGGGGGCGGGAGCCCGCCCGACGCCGGCACGCGGTGACGTGACCACCACCGCCCGGCGGGTGGGCGCGGGTGGCCGGTCGTACCTGGCAGGATGGAAGCGTGACTTCCCCAGGCGAGTCGATGACGCTCTTCGAGGCGATCGGTGGTGAGCCCGCCTTCCGCAAGCTGGTCGACGAGTTCTACGCCGGCGTCGCCGACGACCCGCTGCTGCGGCCGATGTATCCGGAGGAGGATCTGGGCCCGGCGGCGGACCGGCTGACCCTCTTCCTCATCCAATACTGGGGCGGCCCGCGGGACTACTCGGATCAGCGCGGGCACCCGCGGCTGCGGATGCGGCACGCCCCGTTCCGGATCGGCGCCGCCGAGCGGGACGCCTGGCTGCGCCACATGCGGCGGGCGGTGGACGCGCTTGACCTGCCGCCGCAGCTCGCCGCCGCGCTCTGGGACTACCTGGAGCGGGCCGCCTACTTCATGGTGAACGCGGAGGACGACCCGGCCGTCGGCTGACCGGCGGCCGGCGCGGGCTCAGAGCAGGGCGCCCTCGTCGTGCAGCCAGTCGACGAACGTGGTGGCCACCGCGGCGCCGCAGTCGAGCATCTCGACAAGCAGGGCGTCGTGGGTGCCGGCGCCGAGCGGCACCTGAAGCTCGGCATAGATCGGCAACTGGCCACGCTCGGTCGGATCGCCGATGTACGCCTTGCAGAACCGTCGGGTGTGGTTCCACTCGTTGACCACCCGGTAGGCCCGGTCGGCCCAGTCCGGCGGCACGGTGGCGTGCGGACGGGCCCGCATCACCAGGATCTCGTCCTCCGGGCCCTCCAACGCGACGAGCACGGCGTGCCGCTCCCACATCGCCAGCAGGTTGCCGTCGCCGTCGGCCAGGTAACGCACGTCGAGCAGGTCGAGCGCGTCACGGACCCGGCACAGGGTGACCGGAGCGACGGTGGCCGGCATGTCCGTGATGACCTGTCGCTCGGGCGCCGCCGAGTCGTCCGCCGGCTGTCGCGGGATCGGCGGCCCGACCCGGACGGCGTCGTCCACTGTGGTCCCGCTTCGAGTCTCCGGATCGCCGCCACCGGCGGGACCGGGGCGCCATGACCACCACGGCATCGCTCGCGCACCTCACTCCCCAGCGGATCCAGACGCCTACGGTGCGTTGGATCCGAGGATGGACGGTACCCGGACAGCCGGCAGGAGGCACCCCCCCAACGACCGCCCCAGCCCGGAAGAATGAGGCCGGGTCATCCGTTCGGATGAATTTGGATAGGCGTGAGTGCAAGATCCGCGACGGTACGCGACCACGCCGCCCCGTACGGCCCGATCAGCCCGACCCAACGGCCGGCCGCCCGCACCTGGACGTCGCCGGCCCCGACGAAGCCCATCCGCACCACGCCCTGCACCAGCCGCTGCGACACCTCCACCGGCGTACCCGGTTCGTCGTCCGGGGTCACCACGACGGCGACGTGGTCCAGCAGCGCGTCCCGCAGCGCCCGCTGGCCGACCGCCCGGCCGGCCACCCCGTGGGTGGCCGCCTCGCGCAGCGTCCCGGCCGCCGCGTCCGCGATCCGGCGTACCTCCGCGCCGGGAAGCACCTCCACCGGTCGGCTGGCCGGCGGCGGCAGCGGCCAGCGCCAGCCGTCGTCGCGGCGGCGCGGCAGCGTCACGCCGCCGGCGGAGAGCTCGGTGAGCAACTCCCCCGCGGCGACGGTGGCGTCGCCGGGCGCGCCGCCGGCCACGGTGCGCACCACGAGCACTCCCCAGGGCAGCCGGGCCCAGAGTGCGGTACGGCCGGCGTCGGGCACCGGCCGCAGCCGGACCAGGGCGGCCGGGTCGAGCCGGACCAGCCGGGCGAGGAAGGCGCCGGCGTCGGCCGCCCCGGTCAACCCGTGCTCCGCCCCGGGCCCGGTCATCCGGCCAGCCCGGGGGCGTAGCGGAGCAGGAAGGCCCGTTCTTCCGGGGAGATCCGGCGCAGCCGCTGCGCGGACAGGTCGAACGGCACGAGCACCGACCGTGCGGTGCCGGCCAGCGCGTCGCCGTCGTACATCTCGTAGGCGACCGCGAAGGACCCGGCCCGGATCTCGTCGACCCAGAGTTCGATCCGCACGGACGGCGCCGCCTCCGCGCTGGCCCGGCCCAGCGCGTAGTCGACCGGGCGCAGGTAGTCGACCTCGTGCCGGCGGATGACCACCCCGTCGGCGAACGAGCCCACCCCCCACGCCCGGCCGCCGGCGAACATCATCGCCACCCGGGCCTCCTCGTAGAGCGTGAGGATGCGGGCGTTGTTGACGTGGCCGTACGCGTCCAGGTCGGACCAGCGCAGCGCGCAGTGGTAGACGAACCTGTCAGTCACGGGTGAGCTTGCGGTAGGTCACCCGGTGCGGACGGGCCGCCTCGGCGCCGAGCCGGTCGATCTTGTTCTTCTCGTACGCCTCGAAGTTGCCCTCGAACCAGAACCACCGCGACGGGTCCTCGTCGGTGCCCTCCCAGGCCAGGATGTGCGTGGCGACCCGGTCCAGGAACATCCGGTCGTGGGAGATGACCACGGCGCAGCCGGGGAACTCCAGCAGCGCGTTCTCCAGGCTGGAGAGCGTCTCCACGTCCAGGTCGTTCGTCGGCTCGTCGAGCAGGATGACGTTGCCGCCGAGCTTGAGCGTCAGCGCCAGGTTGAGCCGGTTCCGCTCGCCACCGGAGAGCACCTTGGTCGGCTTCTGCTGGTCCGGCCCCTTGAAGCCGAACGCGGCGATGTACGCCCGGGACGGCATCTCGACCTTGCCCACCATGAGGTGGTCCAGCCCGTCGGAGACGACCTCCCAGACGGTCTTGTCGCCGTCGAGGCCCTGCCGGTTCTGGTCGACGTACGACAGTGAGACGGTGGGGCCGACCCTGACCTCGCCGCCGGTCGGCTGTTCCAGCCCGACGATGGTCTTGAACAGCGTGGTCTTGCCGACGCCGTTGGGGCCGATGATGCCGACGATGCCGTTGCGCGGCAGCGAGAACGACAGGTTGTCGATCAGCACCCGGTCGTCGAAGCCCTTGGTCAGGCCGTTCGCCTCGATCACGGTGCTGCCCAGTCGCGGGCCCGGCGGGATCTGGATCTCCTCGAAGTCGAGCTTGCGGGTCTTCTCCGCCTCGGTGGCCATCTCGTCGTAGCGGTCGAGGCGGGCCTTGGACTTGGTCTGCCGGGCCTTGGCGTTCGAGCGGACCCACTCCAGTTCCTCGGTGAGCCGCTTCTTCATCTTGGCGTCGCGGCGACCCTCGACGGCGAGCCGGGCGGCCTTCTTCTCCAGGTAGGTGGAGTAGTTGCCCTCGTAGCCGATGGCCCGGCCGCGGTCCAGCTCCAGGATCCAGCCGGCGACCTTGTCCAGGAAGTACCGGTCGTGGGTGATCGCCATGACGGTGCCGGCGTACTTGGCCAGGTGCTGCTCCAGCCAGGAGACGCTCTCCGCGTCCAGGTGGTTGGTGGGCTCGTCGAGCAGCAGCAGGTCCGGCGCCTCCAGCAACAGCTTGCAGAGCGCCACGCGGCGGCGCTCACCACCGGAGAGCTGGGTGACGTCGGCCTCCGGCGGCGGGCAGCGCAGCGCGTCCATGGCCAGTTCGAGCTTGGAGTCGATGTCCCAGGCGTCGAGGTGGTCGAGCTCCTCCTGGAGCCGGCCCATCTCCTCCATCAGTTCGTCGGAGTAGTCAGTAGCCATCTGCTCGGCGATCTTGTTGAACCGCTCCAGCTTGGCCTTGGTCTCGGCGACCGCCTCCTCGACGTTGCCGAGGACGGTCTTGGCGTCGTTGAGCGGTGGCTCCTGGGCGAGCATGCCGACGGTGAAGCCGGGCATCAGCCGGGCCTCGCCGTTGCTCGGCCGGTCCAGTCCTGCCATGATCTTGAGGAGGCTGGACTTGCCGGCGCCGTTCGGGCCGACCACACCGATCTTGGCCCCCGGCAGGAAGCTCAGCGTCACGTTGTCGAGCACGACCTTGTCGCCGTGCGCCTTGCGCGCCTTTTCCAGGACGTAGATGTACTGGGCCACGGTGCGGGCTACCTCCGTCGGTTGCGATCGCGGGCTTGTGGGTGCGGGGCGCGGGCTTCGACCTCCGCCCGCCGCCGCGGGCCGGGAGCCGGCCGCGCGCACGCCGTCGTCAATCCTGACAGGTACGGGCGGCCACGCCCACATCACCCCACCCCAGCGGCCCGCCGGCGCGCCTCGTGGTCGACGCTGGTAAGGCAATGTAGCGTCTCTGGTATGACCAAAAAGATCACCATCAGCCTGCCTGACGATCTTGCGGAACGCCTGTCCCAGGAGTCGAACGTCTCCGCCTACGTGGCGGAGTCGCTGCGTCGGCGCGTGGCCGCGGAGCGGACACGGGAGATCCTCCGCGGCGCCGGCTTCAAGCTCACCGACGAGGGCCTTGCCCGGGCGCACACCGAGATGGAGCAGTTGGAGGCCGGCATCACTCCCGAGCTGCGCATCGAGGCGGCTCGCCTACAGGCCGAGATCCTGGCAGCGCGGGCCAAGGCCCGTCGGTGATCGCGTTCGGTCTCGCGTTGGACACCACTGCGCTGCTCGCCTACTCCTCCACCGAGCTGGACGTCGGTCACCGCATCGCGGAGACCGCGGATCGCGGCTGGCACGTCCTGGTGCCCGCACTTTGTCTCGCCAGCGCGCACCAGCGCGCAACACCGCCTCAGTGGGAGATGCTCGAACTGCTCAGCGCGCTTCCCCACGTTCAGGTCACGGCCGTCGAGGCGGACATGTGCGGCTATCTGGGTGGGTGGTCGCGCCGCATGGAAGGCCGGCTGGACCTCGCCCAACTCGCCATCGACGCCGCCGTGCATCCGATCGTGCCGATCATGACGGATCGGCGCGAGCTGTTCGCTGAGGTGCTGCCGAAGGAGTGGCCGATCCTCGACCTGTGAGAACCGCGGGTGTCGACAAGATCACCAACAGGATTCGGCCGGCTCGGGGCGGGTAGAGGAGTCCGGCACGGGGGATCAGACGCCGCAGCTACGCTCAGTACGCTCATCGCGGTGGACCCGTCAGCACCCGGAGGTGGCCGATCGTGACCGTCCGTAGCTCCTTTGTCGTAGTGGCCAACCGACTGCCGGTCGACGAGGTGAGCACACCCGAGGGGCGGCAGTGGCGGCGCAGCCCGGGCGGCCTGGTGACCGCGCTGCACCCGGTGCTCGCCGAACACAAGGGCACCTGGGTCGGCTGGGCCGGTGGCACCGGCGCCGCGCCCGAGCCGTTCGACCTGGAGGGCATCCGACTGCACCCGGTGCCGTTGAGCGCCGAGGAGTTGGAGCGCTACTACGAGGGCCAGTCGAACGCGACGATCTGGCCGCTCTACCACGACGCGGTGGAGACGCCTGCCTACAAGCGGCGCTGGCGCGAGGCGTACCGGTTGGTGAACGCCCGGTTCGCGGAGGCCGCGGCGGACGTGGCGGCCGAGGGCGCCACGGTCTGGGTGCAGGACTACCAGCTCCAGCTCGTCCCGTCGATGCTGCGCGAGCTCCGGCCCGACCTGAAGATCGGTTTCTTCCTGCACATCCCGTTCCCGCCGATCGAGCTGTTCATGCAGATGCCGTTCCGGGCCGAGATCCTGCGCGGCCTGCTCGGCGCGGACCTCGTCGGTTTCCAGCAGCGGCTGGCGGCGCAGAACTTCGTCCGGCTGGCCCGGCACCTGCTCGGCCTGCGCTACGAGGGGCAGATGATCCAGGTCGACGGCCGCCAGGTGAAGGCCGGCGCGTTCCCCATCTCGATCGAGACCCGGGAGATGGAACGGCTGGCCGAGGACCCGGCGATCCAGGCCCGGGCCAAGCAGATCCGCGAGGAGCTGGGCAACCCGAAGACGATCATCCTGGGCGTCGACCGGCTCGACTACACCAAGGGCATCGAGCTTCGGCTCAAGGCTTTCCGCGAACTTCTTGCTGACGGAAAGTTGACAGTTCCGGACGCGGTTATGGTGCAGGTCGCTACGCCCAGTCGGGAGCGCGTGGAGCACTACCAGGCACTTCGGGTGAAGGTGGAACGCGAGGTTGGCCGGATCAATGGCGAATTCGGCCGGGTCGGCGTGCCGGCGGTGCATTACCTCCATCAGTCGTACAGTCGCTCCGAACTGGCCGCGATGTACGTCGCGGCCGACGTGATGATGGTGACCCCGCTGCGAGACGGAATGAATCTGGTGGCCAAGGAGTACGTCGCATCGCGCGCCGACCAGGGCGGCGCGCTCGTGCTCAGTGAGTTCGCCGGCGCCGCCACCGAGCTGCGCCAGGCGTTCCTGTGTAATCCGCACGACCCGGACGCGGTGAAGGACGCGTTGCTCCGGGCCGTGCACATCGAGAAGCCCGAAGCCCGCCGCCGGATGCGCGTCATGCAACGCCATCTGCGCAGCCACGACGTGGGCCACTGGGCCAAGTCGTTCCTCAGCGAGCTCGGCGTCCCCGATACGGAGGCTGCGTGACCCCGCCCGCCGCCGCCACCGCGCCCGGTGGTGTGCTCGACCCGGAACTGCGTGCCGCGATCGGCCGCATCGCCCGGATCCCCCAACTCCTCGTCGCCTGCGACTACGACGGCACACTGGCGCCGATCGTCGAGGACCCGACAAAGGCCGTGCCGCTGCCCGAGTCGGTGGCCGCGATCCGCGCCCTGGCCTCGCTACCGCAGACAAGCGTCGCGGTGGTCTCCGGCCGCGCGCTGCGCGACCTGGCGACACTCTCCCGGCTGCCGAGCGAGGTGCACCTCGTCGGCAGCCACGGCTCGGAGTTCGACATCGGCTTCGTCGAACGCCTCACCCCCGAGCTGATCGAGGTCCGGCACCGGCTCCGGCAGGAACTGCGGGACATCGCCGCCGTGCACCCCGGGGTCCGCCTGGAACGCAAGCCGGCAAGCGTGGCCGTACACACCCGCGGGGTCGACCCGCAGGTCGCCGCGGCGGCCGTGGAGGCGGTCCGCAACGGCCCCGCCACCTGGGACGGCGTCACAGTCACCCAGGGCAAGGAGGTCATCGAGCTGTCGGTGGTGGCGACCCACAAGGGCACCGCGGTCGACCAGCTCCGCACCCAGCTCGCGGCCGGCGCGGTCCTCTTCATCGGCGACGACGTCACAGACGAGAACGCGTTCGGCAACCTCCAGGGGCCGGACGTCGGCATCAAGATCGGTCCCGGGGACACCCAGGCCGACTACCGGGTGGCCGAGCCGATCGAGGCGGCCCGGGCGCTGGGCCTGCTGCTGGAGACCCGGCGGCACTGGCTCTTCGGCGAGCGGGCGGTGCCGATCGAGCGGCACTCGATGCTCGCCAACGGGCGCACGGTCGCGCTCGTCACCCCGGAAGCCAAGATCACCTGGCTGTGCCACCCGAAGCCGGACTCGGCGGCCATCTTCGCCGACCTGGTCGGCGGCAGCCCGGCCGGGCACTTCACCGTCGGCCCGGAGCGCGGCGGCATCCCACTGGGCCAGCGCTACCGCAGCAACACCATGACCGTGGAGACCCGCTGGTCCGGCCTGACCGTCACGGACTGGCTGGACCTGCCCGTCCGGCAGACCACGCCTGACGACCCGGCCGTGGTCAGCGGTGACTCGACCCTGGTCCGGGTGCTCAGCGGCACCGGCCGGGCCCGGGTCGAGTTCGCGCCGCGCCCCGAGTTCGGCCAGGTCGCGGTGCAGCTCCAGCCGCTCGACGACGGGCTGCTCGTGCTCGGCTCCAACGAGCCGGTCGCGCTGCACTCCCCCGGCCTGGAGTGGGAGGTCACAAACGACGCCGGGTACGAGACCGCGAAGGCGGTGGTCGACCTCTCCGCCGCCGGCGGGCAGGTGGTGCTGGAGCTGCGCTTCGGCACGCAGAGCCTGGAGCCGCACCGGGTGCCGGTGCACGAACGGCAGGCCGCCGCCGAACAGCCCTGGAAGGACTGGGTGGCCTCGCTGCGGCTGCCCGCCACCGCCCGGGACCTGGTCGCCCGCAGCGCGCTGACCCTGCGTGGGCTCACCCACGAGCCGACCGGCTCGATCCTCGCCGCGGCCACCACGTCGCTCCCCGAGGAACTGGGCGGGGTCCGCAACTGGGACTACCGCTACTGCTGGCTGCGGGACGCGGCGATGACCGCCCGGTCGCTCGTCGACCTCGGCTCCACCGAGGAGGCCGAAGGGCTGCTGCGCTGGATCGACGGCGTGGTGGAACGCACCGGCGGGCACCCGGAGCGGCTGCACCCGCTCTACACCGTGGACGGCTTCGAGCTGGGCGCCGAGGCGGTCATCGACACGCTTCCCGGCTACGCCGGCTCCCGGCCGGTCCGGGTCGGCAACCTCGCCAACCACCAGCTCCAGCTCGACGTCTTCGGCCCGGTGGCCGACCTGATCGCCGCCGTGGCCGACGCCCGCGGCTCGGTCCGGGACGACGAGTGGCGGGTGCTGGAGAACATGGTCGAGGCGGTACGCCGCCGC
Organism: Micromonospora marincola; assembly: GCF_056150385.1. Classification (NCBI taxonomy): domain Bacteria; kingdom Bacillati; phylum Actinomycetota; class Actinomycetes; order Micromonosporales; family Micromonosporaceae; genus Micromonospora; species Micromonospora marincola. The sequence continues at coordinate 53,680 of NZ_JAXCFT010000016.1, forward strand.
TGGCACGAGCCCGACCACGGCATCTGGGAGGCCCGCCTCCCACCCCGGCACCACGTGTTCTCCAAGGTCATGCTCTGGATGACAGTCGACCGGGCGCTGCACGTGGTGCGGCAGCACGGCGGCGAGGACCGGCCGGAGTGGACCGAGCTGCGCGACCGGATCGGGGCCAACGTGCTGGAGCACGGCTGGCACCAGGACGTGGAGGCGTACAGCGTCGCGTACGGGCACGACGAGATGGACGCCTCGTCGCTCTGGATCGGCCTGTCCGGCCTGCTCCCCGGCGACGACCCGCGCTTCCTCTCCACAGTGCTCCGGATCGAGGCGGACCTGCGCAGCGGCCCGGTGGTCTACCGCTACCACTGGGACGACGGCCTGCCCGGCCGGGAGGGCGGCTTCCACATCTGCACGGCGTGGCTGATCGAGGCGTACCTGCGCACCGGCCGCCGCACCGACGCCGAGGAGCTGTTCGCCCAGATGGTCGACACGGCCGGGCCGACCGGCCTGCTCCCCGAGCAGTACGACCCGCTGGCCGAGCGCGGGCTGGGCAACCACCCGCAGGCGTACAGCCACCTCGGCCTGATCCGCTGCGCGCTGCTGTTGGACAACATGCTCAAGCAGTGAGCCGAGCACGTCACGCGGCCCGGGACCACCACGGTCCCGGGCCGCGCCGCGTTCACCTGGTGAGCGCGTCCACCACGTCACCGACGACCACGATCGCCGGCGGGCGGAACGCGGCGGCCTCGACGTCGGCGGCGACCGCGGCGAGCGTGGAGCGGAGCGTGCGCTGCGCCGCCGTGGTGCCCTCCTGGATCACCGCGACCGGGGTGTGCGGCGGCTTGCCGTGCGCGATGAGCGTGGCGGCGATCGCGGCCAGGTTCTTCAGACCCATCAGGATCACCAGGGTGCCGCGCAGGCCGGCAAGCGACTCCCACCGGACCAGCGAGGCCGGCGCGTCCGGCGCGACGTGGCCGGAGACCACTGTGAACTCGTGCGCCACCGCCCGGTGGGTCACCGGCACCCCGGCCACCCCGGGCACCGCGATCGCGCTCGTCACCCCGGGCACCACGGTCACCGGCACGCCCGCCTCGGCACAGGCGAGCAGTTCCTCGCCGCCCCGGCCGAAGACGTACGGGTCGCCGCCCTTGAGCCGGACCACGACCCGGCCGGCCCGGGCGCGGTCCACCAGGATCCGGTTGATCTCCTCCTGGGCGCGCGACGGCCCGTACGGGATCTTCGACGCGTCGACAAGCTCGACGTCCGGCCGCAGCTCGTCCAGGAGCAGCCCGGGGACGAGGCGGTCGGCGACCACCACCTCCGCCTCGGTGAGCAGCCGCCAGCCCTTCACGGTGATCAGCTCCGGGTCACCCGGCCCGGCGCCCACGAGCGCCACCCGCCCACCTGAGGTGTTAGGCGGGGCCCCCGCCTCTACCGAATCCGTTAACCGGGGCCCCCGCCTTGCACCGAGGAGGGTGCGGATGGCGTCGCGGACGGTCGTCGCGCGGCGCGGGTCGCCGCCGCCCAGGACGGCCACCGTCACCGGGCCGTGGCGGGTCACGGCGGGCGTCCACGCGCTTGCCGCCACCTGGTCGTCGGCCCGGACACAGAAGATCCGGCGCTCGGCCGCGGCGGCGCTCACCGCCGCCGCGGCGGCCCGGTCGTCCACCGCCACCTGAACCAGCCAGGCGCCGTCCAGGTCACCGGCGGCGAACCGGCGCGGCTCCCAGCGCAGCCGCCCGGCGTCGGCGTGGGCACGCAGCGCCGGGGTCAGCTCGGGCGAGACCAGCAGGACGTCCGCGCCGGCATCAAGCAGCGCGGGCACCCGCCGGGTGGCCACCGCTCCCCCGCCCACCACGACCACCCGCCGGCCGGCAAGCCGCAACCCCAGGGGGTACGGGCTCGGCTCGCTCACTTCTCGGCCACCCCGGCCGCGTCGAACGTGGCCACCTCGTGCAGCACCCGGACCGCCCCGGTGACGACCGGCAGGGCGAGTAGCGCCCCGGTGCCCTCGCCGAGCCGTAGGCCCAGGTCGATCAGCGGGTCGAGCCCGAGGTGCCGCAGCCCGGCCGTGGCGCCCGGCTCGGCGCTGCGGTGCCCGGCCACCATGGCGCCCACGGCGTCCGGCGCGAACGCGGCGGCGGCGAGCGCGGCGCTTACCGCGATCACGCCGTCGAGCAGCACCGGCACCCGGCGCGCGGCGGCGCCGAGGATCAGCCCGGCAAGCGCGGCGTGCTCCAGCCCGCCGACCGCCGCGAGGACGCCGAGCGGGTCGGCCGGGTCGGGGGCGTGCCGATCAAGCGCGGCCCGCACCACGTCGACCTTGCGGGCGTACGTCCCGTCGTCCACCCCGGTGCCCCGGCCGGTCGCCGCCGCCGCGTCCACGCCTGTGAACGCGGCGACGAGCGCGGCGGCCGGGGTGGTGTTGCCGATGCCCATGTCGCCGGTGAGCAGGATGCCCGCGCCGGCGTCGACAAGCTCGCCGGCGATCCGGATCCCGGTCTCCACCGCCGTCCGGGCCTCGTCCCGGGTGAGCGCGGCGGTGACCGTCAGGTCCCGGGTGCCGGCACGCACGTTCGCGGCCACCAGACGCGGCCCGACCGGATCGGCGGGCGTGGCGACGAGGTCGGCGGGGAGCGCGGCCGGGCCGGCGGGCGGACCGGTCAGGTCGGCGGGCGGGGCGGGCGGCGCCGCCGGGACCGGGGTGGCCACGCCGACGTCCACCACGGTTACCGAGGCGCCGGCCTGGCGGGCGAACGCGTTGACCACCGCGCCGCCGGCCAGGAAGTTGCCGATCATCTGGGCGGTGACCTCCTGCGGCCACGGGCTGACCCCCTGGGCGTGCACGCCGTGGTCGCCCGCGAAGATCACCACCGCGGCCGGCCCGGGCAGTGGCGGCGGGCACGACCCGGCCAGCCCGGCCAGGCGCACCGAGAGCGGTTCCAGGGCGCCGAGCGAGCCGGGGGGCTTGGTCAGCCGGCCCTGGAGTTCGCGGGCCGCCGCCATGGCGGTCTCGTCGAGCGGCCGGATCGCCGCGACGGTGGGCTCCAGCATCATGCCTCCAGGATCCGTGCCAACGTCTCGATGAACGCGTCGGTGGTGGCCGGGTCGCGCACCGCGATCCGGAGCCAGTCCGGCCCGAGCCCGGGGAACGTGTCGCCCCGGCGTACCGCCCAGCCCTGCTCGCGCAGCCGTTCCCGCACCGCGCCCGCGCCGGGGGCGTGGATCAGGACGAAGGCGCTTGACGGGTGGCCCGCCACGCGTACCCCGGGCAGGGCGGACAGGCACCTCACCAGGTGGTCGCGGTCGGCGGCGATCGCGGCGGCGATCGCGCGCTCGGCCGCGACGGCGACCGGCGCGGCGCAGGCGGTGGCGGCGGCGAGCGCCGGGGTGGAGACGGCCCAGAGCGGCTGGGCGGCGGCGAACCGGGCCAGCAGCCCGGCGTCGCCGAGCAGGTAGCCGATCCGCAGCCCGGCCAGCCCCCAGGTCTTGGTGAGGCTGCGGACCACCACGAGGCCGGGCAGGTCCCGGCGGGCGGCGAGGGACTCCGGCTCGCCGTCGACGCCGGGGGCCACGGTGGTGTCGGCGAACGCCTCGTCCACCACCAGCACCCGGCCGGGGCGGGCCAGCGCGGCGATCGTGTCCGCCGGATGCAGCACGGAGGTCGGGTTGGTGGGGTTGCCGACCATGACCAGGTCGGCGTCGGCGGGGATCCGGGCCGGGTCGAGGCGGAACCCGTCGGCCGGGTCGAGCAGCACCCGGTCCACCCGGTGGCCGGCGGCGCGCAGGGCGGCCTCCGGCTCGGTGAACTGCGGGTGCACCACGACCGGGTGGCGGGCGTCGCGCAGCGCGCGGGCGATCAGCACGAAACCCTCGGCGGCGCCGGCGGTGAGGAGTACCTCTTCCGGGGGTCGCCCGTGTCGGTGACCGACGGCGGCGCGGGCGGGCGCCGGATCCGGGTACGCGGCCAGTTCGCCGAGCGCGGCGGTGAGCGGGTCGGCCAGCCAGTCGGGCATCGGCGCGCGGCGCACGTTGACGGCCAGGTCCACCAGGCCGGGCGTGGCCTCGGCGTCCCCGTGGTGGCCCAGGTCGGGCTCGGCGGGCGCGCTGGGCACGGCTGGCGCGCTGGGCACGGCGGGCTGGGTGGACGCCGCGGGCGCGGCGACGGTCCCGGTCGGTGTTGCGGGCATGACCGCGATCCTGCCGGGAAGCCGCCGCCCGGGACAGCGCATCCCGGCGTGCGTCGCGTCACGACCCACCCGTTTATGAATTCTTCTCATTTCCGAATCGGAAATGTCATAGCTTGACCCCGTGAGCAACCGACCCCTTGCCTCTGCTGGTCGCGCCGTGCCCCTCCTTCGCGCCGGGCTGATCGCCGGCATCGTCGTCGCCGCCGCGATGTATCCGCTGGCCGCCGCCACCGGCATCGGCGCGAAGGCCACCGCACACGCCGTGCAGCAGAAGACGAGCATCCTCAAGACCGCCCTGCCGGCCGAGACCTCGTACGTCTACGCGCCTGACGGCCGGACCGTGCTGACCATGTTCTACGAGGAGTACCGGCAGTACACCAAGATCGAGAACATGTCGCCGAACATCCAGCAGGCGATCGTCGCCGCCGAGGACAACCGCTTCTACCAGCACCACGGCGTCGACCCGAAGGGCGTGGCCCGCGCGTTCGTCTCCAACGCCCGCTCCGGCGGCGTCTCCCAGGGCGCCTCCACGCTCACCATGCAGTACGTCCGGATGGCCCTGCGGGACAGCGCGAGCACCCCGAAGGAGGTCCAGGAGGCCACCCAGCAGACCAGCCTGCGCAAGGTCAAGGAGATGCGCATGGCGCTCGACATCGAGAAGCACCTGACCAAGGATCAGATCCTGGAGCGCTACCTCAACTCGGCCTACTTCGGCCACCGCGCGTACGGGATCTACGCCGCCTCGCAGATCTTCTTCTCGAAGACGCCCGCCACGCTCAGCCCGGTCGAGGCCGCCACACTTGCCGGGCTGGTCAAGTCCCCGTCGGAGTACGACCCGATCACCTCCGACCAGAAGGACGCCACCGGCCGGCGCAACTACGTGCTGGACAACATGACCCGCCTCGGATACCTGTCGCCGGACGCCGCCGCGTCGGCCAAGGCCCAGCCGATCAAGCTGAAACTGACCGATCCGCCGAACGACTGCGCCGCGATCGACGACGCGCACCGGAGTTGGGGCTTCTACTGCGACTACCTGAAGAACTGGTGGAGCGCGCAGCCCGCGTTCGGCGAGAACCGCCTGGAACGGATGGACAAGCTGCGCCGCGGCGGCTACCGGATCGTGCTCGCGGTCGACCCCAAGATCCAGGCGGCGGCCGAACGGAACGTGGGCGCCAAGGAGAACACCGGCAGCCCGTTCGCCAACGGGATCGTGGTCGCCGAGCCCGGCACCGGGCGGATCAAGGCGATGGCGGTGAACCGGAACTACTCACTCGACCTGGCCGAGAACCCGAACAGCTCGAATCCGGAGGCCGGCCCGAAGGTCAAGGCGAACTACCCGAACACGGTGGCGCCGCTGCTCGGCGGCGGGACGCTCCCCGGCTACCAGGCCGGCTCGACGTTCAAGATGTTCCCGATGCTCGCCGCGCTCAACTCCGGGATGCCGCTGTCCACCGCGTACGACTCGCCGTACCGGTACCAGTCGGCGGTCTACGACGGCTGGGCGCCGTCGAACGCCAGCGGCGCGATGACCGGCCGGCAGACCATGTGGTCCGGCTTCGGCAAGTCGGTGAACACCTACTTCGTCCAACTGGAGGAGAAGGTCGGCGCGGACGCCGGGGTGCGCCTGGCCGAGCAGTTGGGGCTGCGCTGGCGCACCGACGTGGACCGGGAGCAGGCGTCGCCGACCAAGGCGAGGAAGTGGGGCGCGTTCACGCTCGGCGTCTCCGACGCCACCCCGCTGGAGATGGCCAACGCGTACGCGACAGTCGCGGCCGACGGGCGCTACTGCGAGGCGATCCCGGTCAACGCGATCATGAACCGGGACGGCACGCCGGCCACCTGGTCCACCCCGGGCGGGGTGCAGCGGGAGGTGGCCAAGCCCCGGTGCCGCCAGGTGGTGAGCGCCGACGCGGCCCGGGCCGCCACCGACGCGGCGCGCTGCCCGACCGGCGACACCCCGGCCAAGGGGAGCTGCGGCGGCTGGTCGACGGCGGACAGCGTCCGGGGCACGGTGGGCCGGCCGGTCGCCGGCAAGACCGGCACCACGGACAGCACGCGGTCGGCGTGGTTCGTCGGCTACACGCCGGAGCTGGCCGCGGCGAGCTTCATCGCCGATCCGGACAACCCGTTCAACGCGGTGGGCGACGGCCAGTCCCAGATCCCGGTGAACGCGGTGGCGCAGACGCTTCGCGACGCCCTGAAGGGCCAGCCCACCCGCCAGTTCACCCCGCCCTCCGACCAGATCGTCGGCTGAACCCTGGGTCTGCCCGGGGGTGCGCCCGGGTCAGTTGATCAAGGAGTTTGCGTCCGGGATCCCCGACGCGAACTCCTTGATCGACTTCGCCGGCCGGCCGATCAGGCCGGCCGGGGCGGGGGCGGCCGGGCGGGGGTGGGGTGGTCAGGCTGGGGTGGGGGTGGCGGCGGCGGTCGCCAGGCGGTGGGCGATGCCGGGGAGCGCGGCCCAGTGCGGCACGAGCTGCGAGGCGTGCACGCCGAGGCGCACGAAGCCCTCCGGGGTGCCGCCGCCCCACTGCCACGCCGGCCGGTCACCGGCCCGCGGGGTGAGCACGGCGGCGTGCTGCTTGTGCCCGGTCACCGTGACACCCGCCGGCGCCACCACGCTGCCGGTGACCGAGGTGGCCTCCCGGTAGCCGACCACCAGGCCGTCCCGGACCGTCCCGACCGCGTCGAGCACCCCGCACATCGGCTGGCCGTCCAGCTCCCGGGCCAGCCAGAGCAGGCCGGCGCCCTCGGCGACCACCGGGCGGCCGGAGCGGGCCAGCTCCGCCACCGCGATGCAGAGCCGACGGTTGGTGGAGAGCTGCTCGGCGTACGTCTCCGGAAGCCCGCCGCCGACGACGAGCCCACGGGTCCCGGCGGGCAGCGCCTCGTCGCGCAGCGGATCGAGCGTGGCCACCTCGACACCGGCGGCGCGCAGCAGCTCGGCGGTCTCCGGGTGGCTGTAGCTGCCGGCCGGGCCGCCGGCAAGCGCGACCACCGGCCGCTCGGCGGACGTGGCCGGCCCCTCCGCCGGCTCGGGCGACCAGGGCTCGACGGTAAGCGCGGGGGCCGATCGGGCAAGCGTCAGCAGCCGATCCAGGTCGACCGTGGCGGCCACCGCCTCACCGAGGCGGCGCACCCCACGCTCGGCCTCGGCGTCACCGCGCACCACAGGCGCCGTGCCGTGCCGGCGGGCCGGCAGCACCGGGGGCAGCTCGTGCCGGCGCAGCGCGCCATAGACCGGCACCCCGACGTCGTCAAGCGCCTCGCGAAGCAACGTCTCGTGTCGCGGCGAGGCCACCCGGTTGAGGATCACGCCGCCCAGCCAGAGCTGCTCGTCGTACGCCCGGAAGCCGTGCACGAGCGCGGCCACCGACTGGCCCATCGCGCCCACGTCCACGACAAGCACCACCGGGCTGCGCAGCGCGGTGGCGACGGCGGCGGTGGACTCGCTCTCCGGCCGGCCGGCCACCGAGTCGTAGAGCCCCATGGTGCCCTGGACCAGCGCGAACCCGGCCCCGGCCGCGCCGTGCGCGAAGAGCGGGGCGATCCGCTCCGGGCCGACCAGCCGGGGGTCGAGCGTGCGTCCGGGCCGGCCGGCGGCCAACCCGAGGTACGCCGCGTCCACCTGGTCCGGCCCGACCTTGAACCCGGCCACCGCCAGGTCCCGGTCACCGAGGGCCGAGAGCAGGCCGAGGGAGAGGGCGCCGGTGCCGTGCCCCGAGGAGGGCGCGCTCAGCACGACGCGCGGCACGTCGGTCATCATCGACTCCTGGATCCGGGGATTTCCGCCCGCGTGACCATACCCGTCCGGTCCGGCTCGCGACGGCCGCCCGCCGTCGCTTTCCCGCCCGGCCGCGAAAGTGTGCCCGCTCATACGGGTAGCCTTGGCAAACGTGTACCGGTTCCTGCTGACCCCGCGCTGGCTCGGCTACCTGGCGCTGACGCTTGTGGCCGCCGCCGTGATGGTGTTCCTCGGCAACTGGCAACTGGACCGCTACCACGGCCGGACGGCGGTCAACGACCGGATCGACGCCGGCGCGACCATGACCCCCGCGCCGCTGCGTGACGCCCTGCCCGCGCCGGCCGGCGGCCCCGGCAGCGTGGGCCCCGCCCCGGCCGACCGGCTCACCTGGAGCCGGGTCACCGCCACCGGCCGCTACGACAGCGCGAACGTCGTCCTGGTCCGCGGCCGGACCGTCGACAGCACGGTCGGCTTCGAGGTGCTGACCCCGTTGGTCCTGGCCGACGGCAGCGCCGTGCTCGTGGACCGCGGCTGGATCCCGCCGGTCCCGGGCGGCGCCGCGACCGTCCAGCCCCCGGTGCCGGCGGCGCCCACCGGCGAGGTGACAGTCACCGGCCGGGTGGTGGGCAGCGAGAGCGGCGGCGGTGGCGTCGCCCGGCGGGACGGCAAGCTGGAGGCCCGGCGGATCGACATCGCCCGCCTGGCGAAGCAGTTGCCGTACCCGGTGACCGGCGGATACGTGCTGCTGGACGGGCAGACGCCGGCCGCCGACCCGGCCTTCCAGGCGGTGCCGATCGGGCACACCAACAACTGGCAGAACTTCGGCTACGTGTGGCAGTGGTGGATCTTCGCGGTGATGAGCCTGGTCGGCTACGGCTGGGTGGCGCGCCGGGAGGCCCGCCGCCGAGCCGGCCTGGACGGCCCGCGCGTACCGGTGGATCGGGCGGCTTCGCCGGTGGAAAGGCTCAGCCGGTGACCCGGCCGGCGTGGATCGCCCGGACCGCGTCGATGGTGTCCGCCTCGGCGGCGGTCTTGTCGTCCCGATAGCGCACCACGCGGGCGAAACGCAATGCCATTCCGCCCGGGTAGCGGCTGCTGGCCTGCACCCCGTCGAAGGCGATCTCGACCACCTGCTCCGGCCGCACCCGGACCACCCAGTCGCCCTTCTCCACCGCCAGCGACAGGAACCGCTCGGTCTGCCAGCGCAACAGCTCGTCGGTAAGCCCCTTGAACGTCTTGCCGAGCATGACGAACTCGCCGGTGCCCGGGTCGCGGGCACCCAGGTGCAGGTTGGACAGCCAACCCTGACGCCGGCCGCTGCCCCACTCGACCGCGAGCACCACCAGGTCGAGCGTGTGCCGGGGCTTCACCTTGACCCAGGCCGCGCCGCGCCGCCCCGCGTCGTAGGGCGCGGCCGGATCCTTCACCACCACGCCCTCCTGGCCGGCGTCGACCGCGGCGGCGAACGCCGCGCCGGCCTGCGCCGCGTCGGCCACCTCCACCCGGCCGACAAGCAGCGCCGGGTCGACCGCGCGGGCGAGCGTCGCCCACCGTTCCCGCCCGGGCAGGTCGATCAGGTCGGCGCCGTCGAGGTGCAGCAGATCGAAGAAGTACGGCGTGAGCACCGCCTCGCCGGCCCGCTCGGCGGCGGCGAGCACGGCGGGCGCGACCGGGCTGCGGCCGGTGGTGCTGGGCGTGGTGCGCCGCGCCGCATGGCTCGACGTCTGCTGGAACGGCAGCGGCCGGCCGGCGGCGTCCAGCCCGATCGCCTCGCCGTCGAGCACCAGCTCGCGGGCGGGCAGCGCGCGGACGGCTGCCACCACCTCGGGCAGCCGGCCGGTGATCTCGTCGAGGCTGCGGGTGAAGACCGCAATGTCCGCCCCGGAGCGGTGCACCTGGATGCGGATGCCGTCGAGCTTGACGTCGACCACGGCCGGGGCGCCGGTGGCGGTGAGCGCCTCGTCGACAGTTGGCGCGCTCTGGGCCAGCATCGGCGCGAGCGGGCGGCCCACCTGGAGCCCGAACCCGGCAAGCGCGGCGGCGCCGCCGGTGAGCGCCGCGCCCGCCACCGCCCGCAGGTCACCGGCGAGCAGCAGGGCCCGCCGGACGGCCGTGACCGGCACGTCGGCGGCCCGCGCCACCGCCTCGGCGAGCAGGCCGGCCTGGGCGCCCTGGCGCAGCTCGCCGCGGAACAGGCCGGCCAGCAGGCGCTGCTCGTCGGCGGTCGCCGCGGCGAAGAGCCGGCCGACGAGTTCCCGCCGCCGGGCCTGCGAGCCGGCGCCGCCGACCCGGGAGATCTCGTCGATCGCCGCGTCGACCGCGCCCACGGTCAGGGTCGGCACGGCCGCCGGTGGGGGCAGGTCACGCAGGCCCGCCCAGCCCACGCCGGTCTGCCGCTGGCGCAGCTCACCGGCGAGGTAGCCGGCCCCGGCCGGGATCTCGGTCGGGTCGAGGCCGCGCAGCGCGGCGGCCAGCAGCTCCACCTTGGCCCGCCGGCCGCCGGTGGCGCCGACCGCGGCCGAGGTGGCCGCCAACTCCGCGAAGCGCACGCCCACATCCTGCCAGTCACCTGCGACAACCCGGGCGCTTCCGGCAACCCGCGCGAGTGCCCGTCCGTGAGGGCCGGGCGAGATCTTGGTGCGAAATAGCCCTCCGAGGGCGCTTTCGCACCAAGATCTCCGGCGGTCAGGCCGGTCAGGCCGAGACCGGCTCCTCGACCCGCAGGCCACGCCCGCGCACCCCGTCGGCGACCCGGGTGAGCAGCGCGTCGAGCGTGACCAGCGTGGCCGAGAGCTCACCGAGCTGTTCCTTGAGCGCGGCCTCGGGCCACGCGGAGACGTCGACGTCCCCCAGAGCACGGACGGCGGCCTGGAGCCGCGCCATCTCGTCATTCGTACGCATGTTCGAAAGGCTATAACACCCGGCCGGTCGACACGCCGCAAACTCCGACATCCATCCCGAAGTTACGGTTCTGACACCTCACGTGTCGGTGTTGAACGTTAAGCGGGGCCCCCGCCTATGCAGAATGCGTTAAGCGGGGCCCCCGCCTTACACCTCCGCCACCTTGGCCAGCAGCAGCGCCTCGGCCAGGCAGACCCGGGCGAACTCGCCCAGGTGCAGGCTCTCGTTCGGCCCGTGCGCGCGGGCGTGCGGGTCCTCCACGCCTGTCACCAGGATCGTCGCACCGGGGAACATCTCCTGGAACGTGGCGATGAACGGGATCGACCCGCCCACCCCGATGTCGACCGGGTCGGTGCCGTCCCAGGCGGCCCGGAACGCCGCCCGCGCCGCGTCGAACATCGGCCCGCTGGCGTCGATCACGCAGGGCGCGCCGTCGTGCTCGAACGTCACAGTCACCTGCGCGCCCCACGGCGCGTTCCGCTCCAGGTGCGCGGTGAGCGCGGCGTACGCCTTCTTCGGGTCGTCACCAGGCGCCAGCCGTACGCTCAGCTTCGCCTTCGCGGCCGGGACCAGCGCGTTCGGCGCCTCCCCGGTGGCCGGCGCGTCGACGCCGAGGATCGCCAGCGCCGGCTTGGTCCAGAGCCGGTCGGTGATCCGGCCGGTGCCGAACAGCCGTGCGCCGTCGACCAGGCCGGCCTCCGCGCGGAACCGGTCCTCCGGGTAGTCGACGCTCGCGCCCACGCGCCCGGCCAGCCCGTCCACCGCGACGTCACCGGCGTCGTCGTGCAGCGTGCCGAGCAGCCGCACCAGCGCGGTGAGCGCGTCCGGCACCGCGCCGCCGAACATGCCGCTGTGCACCGCGTGGTCGAGCGTGCGCACCTCGACGAAGCAGTTCACGATGCCGCGCAGCGAGGTGGTGAGCGCCGGGACCCCGACGTCCCAGTTGGTGGAGTCGGCGATCACGATGACGTCCGAGGCCAGGTCGTCGCGGTGCTCGGCGAGCAGCCGCTCCAGCGAGTCCGAGCCGTACTCCTCCTCGCCCTCGACGAACAGCACCACGCCGACCGGCAGCCGGTCGCCGTACGCCCGCAGCGCGGCCACGTGCGCCATGATGCCGGCCTTGTCGTCGGCGGCGCCCCGGCCATAGAGGCGGCCGTCGCGCTCCACCGGCTCGAACGGGTCGGACTCCCACAGCGCCAGGTCGCCGACCGGCTGCACGTCGTGGTGGGCGTAGAGCAGCACGGTGGGCGCGCCGGCCGGAGCCGCCTTCGTCCCGATCACCGCCGGCTGGCCGCCGGAACGGACGATCCGGGTGTCCAGGCCGCAGCCGCGCAGCAGTTCCGCCACCGCCTCGGCGGAGCGCTCCACGTGCGAGTGGTCGAAGCCCTCGAAGGCGATGCCCGGGATGCGGACGAGTCGCTCCAGGTCGGCCCGGACACCTGGCAGTTCGCGCGCGACGGCGGCCCGGACCTCGGACTCGGAGATGATCGGAGTGGTCATGACCGGAATCGTATGCCGGCCTTACCCGGCCACACCGTCCGAGCCCGGCCGCCGTCCGGCCCGCACGTAGTAGCGGTCCCGATCGTGCGGCACGTCGGGAGCGCCGTCGACGACCAGGTCCACCGCCGCCCGCGTGCCGTCGGCGGCGAAGTGCGCCCGCTCCCCGGCGTGCCAGCGACGCAGCTCGGGCAGGACCCGCGCGCCGTCGCGGGCCAGCGCCCGGGACAGCCGCAGCCCGGCCGGCGCGGTGACGAGCACGGCAAGCGTCAACTCCGGGCGTACGGCGGCGCGCGCCGCGCTCACCCCCTCGACGATCAGCACCGGCGCGGCCGGCACCGGCACCACCCGGTCGGCGAAGCGGTGGCGGACCCAGCTGTACCGGCGGTAGCCGCCCGGCCGGCCGGCCCGCACCGGCCCGAGCACCCACTCCTCCAGGCGGTCCCAGAACGTGAGCTGGTCGTCCCAGCCGTCGAGCAGGTCGTCGGTGCGGACCAGCGGCGGCCGGCCGCCGCCCGGCACCGCCGCGAGCGCGTCCGCGAGGCGCGTCGCGAACACGCTCTTGCCCGCGCCGCTCGGCCCGTCGACAGCCACCAGTCGGGTACGCCCCAACCGCGCCGGCCCGGCCAGCACCCGACGGGCCAACCCGGCGTACGCCTCGACCACCGCCACGTTCACCCGACCGACGTTAACGTTCCCCCGTCCGCTGGATCCTGCGACCCGGGCGGGCCGTTTCGCCAGGCGGCGGGGCGGTGCCGCGGGCATGATCTGGGGGTGCTCCATGACGTGATGTGTCCGGGCGTCGACGCCCTCCTGGAACAGGCCCGCGCCGGTCTCCGCCGGCTCACTCCACACGAGACGGTCGAGGCGGTACGCGGCGGCGCGCTGCTCGTCGACACGCGCACCGAGACGCAACGTCGCGAGGAGGGTGAGCTGCCCGGCGCGATCGTCATCGACCGTACGGTGCTGGAGTGGCGGCTCGACCCGGCGAGCGCGTGGCGCATCCCGGAGGCGACCGGGTACGACCGCGAGATCGTGGTGGTGTGCCGGCAGGGCTACAGCTCCAGCCTGGCCGCCGCCAGCCTCCAGACGCTCGGCCTGCGTCACGCCACCGACATGATCGGCGGCGTGCAGGGCTGGCGGGAGGCCGGGCTGCCGATGTCCGACCGCCCGGGCGACGTACGGCCCTGACCTCTCAACCGGGTGCGCCGGGTGGCACGAACGGCAGGCCGGGTGGCGCGCCGGACTCGATCAGCCGCCACAGCGCGTCGGTGTCGAGATGCTCCTCCACCAGGTCGCCGAGCAGGTCGAGCGTGCGCTCCCGGGCCGCCGCGAACGAGGTGTCCGGCGCGACCTTGAAACCGGTCCGCCCGGCCGCACCGGCGACCTCGGTGAGGAACCGGCGACGGAACGCGTCGGACTCGAACGCGCCGTGCCAGTGGGTCCCGTACACCGCACCGAGCCGGGCGCCCTCGCCGGCGCCGTCGGCGTACCGCAGCAGCGGCGGCAGGCCCGGGTCGGCGGCGGAGACCCGACCGTGGTGGATCTCGTACCCGTGCACCGGCACGTCCGCGTCGCCGGCCGCCGTGCCCTCGGCCCGGCGTACCGTCTTGCGCCTGTCGAACGTGACCTCGACGGGCAGCAGCCCGAGGCCGGGGACGCTGCCCCGGCGGCTCTCCACCGGGTCGTGGACGGCCCGGCCGAGCATCTGGAACCCGCCGCAGATGCCGAGCAGCGGGCGACCGGCGGCGGCGTGCGACCGCACCGCGTCGGCCAGCCCGGTCTCCCGCAGCCAGGCCAGGTCGGCGACTGTCGACTTGGAACCGGGGAGCACCACCAGGTCGGCGGCGGCCAGCTCGGCGGGCTCCACGGTCAGCCGGACCCGCACACCGGGCTCGGTGGCCAACGCCTCGACGTCTGTGGCGTTGCTGATCCGGGGCAGCCGGACCACTGCCACGTCGAGCCAGTCCGTGCCGCGCGGCGCGGCCGGCCGGCCGAGCACCCGCCCGTACGCGAGTGAGTCCTCCGCGTCCAGCCACAGGTCGAGCGCCCAGGGCAGCACCCCGTACGTGGGGCGGCCGGTGACCTGACGCAGCATGTCCAGCCCGGGCCGCAGCAACCCGAGGTCGCCGCGGAACTTGTTGACCACAAACCCGGCGACGAGCGCCTGGTCGGCCGCGTCGAGCAGCGCCACGGTGCCGAACATCGAGGCGAACACGCCGCCCCGGTCGATGTCACCGACCACGATCGCGGGCAGCCCCGCCTGCCGGGCCAGCCCCATGTTCACATAGTCGCCGGCCCGCAGGTTGATCTCCGCCGGGCTGCCCGCGCCCTCGCAGATCACCACCTCGTACTCGGCCCGCAGCTCGGCAAGCGCCGCGTACGCGGTGGCGGCCAGCCGGGGCCGCAGCGCCTGGTAGTTGCCGGCGGTGACCGTGTCGACCGCCTCGCCGAGCAGCACGACCTGGCTGGCGAGGTCACTGCCCGGCTTGAGCAGCACCGGGTTGAACCGCAGGTCCGGGGCGAGCCCGGCGGCGGCGGCCTGCATCGCCTGCGCCCGGCCCAGCTCGCCGCCCCGGCCGTCCGGGCCGACCACCACCGCCGAGTTGTTCGACATGTTCTGCGCCTTGAACGGGGCGACCCGGACGCCCCGACGGCGCAGCCAGCGGCAGATGCCGGCGGTGAGCACGCTCTTGCCGGCGTCCGAGGTGGTGCCGGCGACAAGCAGCCCGCCGCTCACCGCCCGCTCCCCCGGCGCTCCGGCGGCCCTCCGGCGCGGCCCGACCCGGCGTCGTGGGACGCGGCCTCGCCGACGCGGGCGAGCGGGCGAAGCGCGGCGCGGGCGGTGGCGCCGGCCAGCCGGCCCACGGTCACCGGGTAGAGCGCGGCCAGGCCGAGCGCGACCAGGCCCACCGCGCCGGAGATCCGCGCCGCCCGCTTCAGGTGCCGCGCCTCCGGCCGGGGCCCGTCACCGAGGTACGGCCGCGTCTCGGACCGGCCGAAGTAGATGTTGCGCCCGCCCAGCCGCACGCCGAGCGCGCCCGCCATCGCCGCCTCGCACTGCCCGGCGTTCGGGCTCGGGTGGTCGGCCCGGTCCCGCCGCCACACGTGCCAGGCCGCGGCGCGGTCCCCGTGCGCCACCGGCGCGACGGCCACGGTGAGCAGCCCGGTCAACCGGGACGGCACCAGGTTCAGCAGGTCGTCCAGCCGGGCAGCCGGGGTGCCGAAACGCGCGTACCGGGGTGAGCGGTGCCCGACCATGGCGTCAAGCGTGTTCGCCGCCCGGTAGCCGAGCAGGCCCGGAAGGCCGGCGACCGCTCCCCAGACCAGCGGCGCGACCACCGCGTCGGAGGTGTTCTCGGCGACCGACTCGACGGTGGCCCGGGCCAACTCGGGCTCGTCGAGCGCGGACGGGTCCCGCCCGCAGAGGTGACCGAGGCGTGCCCGGGCGGCGGGCAGGTCGGCCCGGCGCAGCGCCCGCCCCATCACCCGGGACTCGTGCCGCAGCGTGCGCCCGCCCAGCACGGTCCAGGTGCCGGCGGCCACAAGCGCGACCCGGGCCACCGGATGACGTCGGGTGGCACGCGCGGCGGCGACCCCGAGCAGCACCGGCGCGCCGACCGCGAGCGCGGTGAACGCGGCGCCCGCCGCCCGGTCGGGCCGGTAGATCCGCCGCTCCAGGGCACCGGCCGCACGGCCGAAGCCGGCCACCGGATGCCACCTGCGCGGGTCGCCGAGCAGCGCGTCGAGCGCGTAGCCCGCCACCAGCCCGGTCGCGTTAGCCATGGCGGTCGCCTGCCGCACCCGTCACCACCTCCGGCCGGCCAGCCTAGCCGTACCGGCGGTTCAGGGCGGTCCGTCCGTGCCTCGGCGGGAACGGTCGAGCCACGCCAGGAATCGGTCCCAGAGGACGGCGGGCTCCGGCATCTCGTTCGGGTTCAGCCGGTAGAGATCACCGACCGCGTCGTGCAGCAGCACGGCCAGGTAGACCGCCAGCCCGACCATGTCTCCCTCGTACTCGCGCAGCAGCGCGGCCCGCGCCGGCGCGCACGGCCACGGCTCCGCGTCCACCCGGCAGAGCCAGATCGGGCGTACCTGCCGGTGCGCGCGGTCGTCGACGCTCACCTGAGCCTCAGCGCGACCGCGCGGGCCTCCTCGTCGGTGAGCGACAGGAACCACAGGAAACGCCGCACGATCGCCACCGGGTCCGGCCCTCCGGGTTGCCCTCGCAGGTCGCGGATGGCCTGCCGGGTGAGCCGGGAGAACTCGGGGATCAGCGTCGCCCGCCGGGCGGCGTCGGTGGGCGCGGCCCGCAACGTCGGGCAGGGCCACGGCTCCCCGCACCGCTCGCAGGCCCAGTCCGGGCCGCAGCCCCGATGCGGAGCCAGGGGTACGAGTGAAGTGCGCGCGTGCCACCGGTTCTCGGGACTCGTGTTGGGTTTTGGTGTACGCGGTGTGAGCATGCCGCCACGTTTCCTGCTGGCGGGGTGACAGGTAGTCAACGACCCCGTTGACGAGTTGCCCACCCCTGGCCCCGGAATGTGCCGCCGTGCGAGTTGTGGCGCTTTCCGAGGTCGCTCACTATCTGGGCGTATCGCGCCAGCGCGCCGCAGTCCTGGTCGAGCGCCCGGACTTTCCTCCTCCCGTGGAGACGTTGAGCGTGGGCCGGATATGGGACGCGGCCGAGGTGCGGGCCTACGCCCAACGACGCGGCCGGCGCCTCGCCGACGAAGAGCCGACCTGACGACCACCCGACAAGATCCACTCCATTTCCCCGAGGTGGCGGGGTCGGCCCCGCGCTGATGCCACCACCTCGCGGAAGTGGAGTCGACCTTGCGTCGTCGCCAGCGGGTTGACCACGAACCTCGCCAGGCCGGCGACATACCGGGACAAGCCCACCGGTGTTCGTCGCCATGGCCGCCTGACTGGTCACACCCGGCGAACGTGCGACCACAACGCCCTAGCATCAAGCATCGGAACACGGCGTTTCGTGGAGGGGGTCCGATGCGGCAGGCGCAGCGGCTGAAGAGTGTCCGGTACGACATCCGCGGCCCGGTGCTGCGCCGGGCGCAGGAGCTGGAGGCGGCCGGGCACCGGATCCTCAAGCTCAACCTGGGCAACCCGGCGCCGTGGGGGCTGGCCACGCCGGAGCCGATCGTCGCCGACGTCGTGCAGAACATCGTGGCCGCCCAGGGGTACAGCGACGCGCGAGGCATCTACTCCGCCCGCGTGGCGGTGGCCCAGCACTACCAGACTCTCGGGGTGCCCGACGTGCAGCCGGACGACGTGCTGCTCGGCAACGGGGTCTCCGAGCTGATCGTGATGGTCCTCCAGGCGCTGCTTGACACCGGCGACGAGGTGCTGGTGCCGAGCCCGGACTACCCGCTCTGGACCGGCGCGGTGAACCTGTGCAGCGGTCGCGCGGTGCACTACCGCTGCGACGAGAGCGCGGGCTGGGCGCCGGACCTGGAGCACATGGCGTCCCGGATCACCGACCGCACCCGCGCGCTCGTGGTGATCAACCCGAACAACCCGACCGGCGCGGTCTACTCCCGGGAGGTGCTGCTCGGCATGATCGAGCTGGCCCGCAAGCACGATCTGCTGATCTTCGCCGACGAGATCTACGACAAGATCGTGTACGACGGCGCGACGCACCACACCCTCGCCGCCCTCGCGCCGGACGTGCCGGTGGTAAGCATGGGCGGCCTGTCCAAGGTCTACCGGGCCGCCGGCTTCCGTTCCGGCTGGCTCGCCACAAGCGGCTTCAGCGGCGGCGACTCGGACTATCTGGACGGGCTGCAACTGCTCGCCAACATGCGCGTCTGCCCGAACGTGCCGGCCCAGCACGCCATCCAGACCGCGCTCGGCGGCTACCAGAGCATCGAGGAGCTGACCCGCCCCGGAGGTCGCCTGATGGAGCAGCGCGACCACGCCTGGCAGTCTCTCGTCGACATCCCCGGCGTCGACTGCGTGAAACCGGCCGGCGCCCTCTACCTCTTCGCCCGTCTCGACCCCCAGGTCCACAAGATCCACGACGACGAGCGCCTGGTGATCGACCTCCTGGAGCAGCAGCACCTCCTGATCTCCCACGGCTCCGGCTTCAACCTCGACACCCCGGACCACCTCCGCCTGGTCTTCCTGGCCGCCACGGACGTCCTCGACGACGCCGTCTCCCGGATCCGCACCTTCCTCTCCACCTACCGCCAGTAGCGCCGCGGCGCGGCACCCGTCGTGCGTGCGGGGTGGCGACGTCGGCGGCGCCACCCCGCACCCCCGTCGCACGTCCGGGCGGTCAGGCGGGCACCGGGGTACGCCGCCGGCCGCGACGACCCGAGGCGGCCCGGCCGCCGACCGGCCCCTCGTCGCCCGGGTCCGCGCCGGTCAACCCCGCGCCGGCACGTCCCTCGGCGAGGGTCGGTTTCACCTCGGCCAGTTCGTCGTCCCCGGTGCCGCCCAGCTCGTCGCCCTCCTCGCCGCCCAGCTCGTCCCCCTCCTCGCCGCCCAGCTCGTCCCCCTCCTCGCCGCCCGTCCCGCCGAGTTGGACGCCCCCGCCGCCGGGCTGGACGCTCCTGCCGCCGAGTTGGTCGTCGAACGGGTCGAGTTCGACCGTCCGGCCGAGCGAGCCGGCGAGGCCGACCCGCGCCGGCTCGAACTCCGGCGGGAAGTCGTCGTCGAACGGACGGTTGTCGAGCGTGGCGGGCGCCTCCTCGTCGGGCACCGCCTCGGTGGCCTCGCCGTGCACCCGCTGCTCCGCCTCGGCGTCCTCGATCGTGCTGGTGGCCGCGCGCGGCTGGTTACGCAGGAAGCGGGACCGACCCCGGGACAGGTCGTGCCCGACCGCGACCGCCTCCAGCTCGTAGATCGTGCGGTGGTTGCCGGCCTCGTCGGTCCAGTCGCGCGTGTAGAGGCGGCCGGCGACGATCACCGGGTCGCCCAGGGCCACCGAGGCGGCCACTCCCTCGGCCAGGCGTCGCCAGCAGTTGACGCGTACCCGAAGGCTGTTGCCGTCCACCCAGCGCCCGCTGTCCCGGTCGAGCCGGCGCGCGGTCGAGGCGACCTTGAAGTTGGCCACCAGCGTGCCGCTCTGGTTGGTCCGGCGCCACTCCGGCGCGGTCAGCACGTTGCCGACGATCGTGAGGTATTAGGAAAGCCGAATACGCCTACCAGCGGAATCGCACGGTCACGCGCTTATTCTCCGGCTCTCTCCACTGCTCCGCCGGCCGGACCACGACCCGGTCCACTACCGCACGTAGCGCCTTTCCGCGCTCGGCCATCGTCATGTCAGGCCACAGCCCCAGCAGCGTCTCCACCATCGCCGCTTCCTGCTCCGGGTCGGGCACCTCGACCACCGGCGCCAGCCGCGCCAGCTCGGCGACAGCGGCCTGCTCGGTGCGGCGCAGCCCGGACAGGGCCTCCTGGTAGACGGCGTCGGGGAGCTGGTCGAGCGCGTTGCGGGTGGCCAGCTTCACCATGGCGGCCCGCGCCTCGGCCACCTCCCGCTCCAGCCGGCCCCGGTCCGCGTTGCCAGCGGTCGCCCTCGCCACCCGCGCCGCCCGCACCCCGGCGTCGGTACGCAGCTTGCGCGCGTAGTCCGCGACCTGGGCGAGCGCCTCGTCCTCCACCCGGGCCAGCAGGGGCCGGCCGACGCCCGGGCACCGGCCGCCCTGGACCTGGCCGCGACCCTGACCGCAGACGAGCCGGTCACCCTCCCGTTGGAGCTTGTGCCCGGCCGGGCACGCCACCAGTCCGACCAGCGACCAGGTGGCGGCGAGAGCGCGCGGCGGGGTGCTCGCCTCGCGGGCGAGCCGGCGCTGCACGCGGATCCACGTGTCCGGGTCGGTCAGGGCGGGGTGCTCGCCGGGGAGGACCTGGTCGCCAGTGACGACGAGGCCGAGGTACGCCGGGCTGCGCAGCAGCTTCTTCACGTTCGGGGTATGCATGGGGGTGGCACGCACCCCGGCCAGGTATGCGGTGACCTCGCTGATCGGCTCGTCGGCGGCGTACCGCCGGAACACCTCGGTGATCGCCGGGCCCAGAGTCTGGTCCGGGGTGAGGCGCTTGCCCTGCCGTACGTAGCCGAGCGGCCGGCCGTGGTGCTGCCCCCGCTCGGCCCGCCTGGCGATGGCGGCGGACCAGCCGCGGCCGATCTCCCGGGCCCGGTACTGGGCCACGTTCAGCATGTTGATCAGCATCATCTCGCCGGCCGGCGTAGACGTGTCGATGTGCTCGGTGGCGGAGATGATCCGCACGCCGGCGGCGGCCAACTCACGCAGGAAGAGCAGGCTCTCCAGGACGTCGCGGCCGAAGCGGCTGACGTCGTAGACGGCAAGGGCGTCGAGCTGGCCGGAGCGGGCGAGGGCGCGGACGCGGTCGATGCCCTCGCGGGAGAAGTGAGTGCCGGAGACGTCGATGTCGTCGATGACGGCGACCTCGGTCATGCCGTGGGTGGCGCGGCGCATCGCTGCGGTCTGGACGTCGGGCGAGTGGAAGTCCTCACCGCCGCGGCCCATGAGGGAGCTGACCCGGACGTAGAGGACGACGCGGGTGGGTCGGTCGGGGACGGCGGCGAGGGTGCGGCGGCGGGGCATCAGCTCGCGGCGCGGTCCGGCCCTTGCGTGGCGCGCTCCTGCTGCTCGGCGACCTGGGCCAGGTAGCGCAGCGTGGCACGGATGCTGGCCTTCTCGGCGTCGCTGGCGGCCGGGCTCGTGAGTCGACGCATGATGATCTTCAGATCCGGGTCGAGGGGCATGTCCCGCGTGGGTCGGACCTGCGTGACGGTGCTGCTGCGTAGACCTGCCGCAGCGAGCGCCTCGTCCGGGTCCAGGCCGAAGAGGCTCGCGAACGCCTCGACGACGGGCGCTTTCTCCGGCCGGCTTTCTCCGGACTCCCAGCGGCCGATGGTGCCGCGGTCTATACCGAGACGGCGGGCCAGCTCGACCTTGGTCATCCCGACGTGCTCTCGCGTGGCGCGCACGTATGGGGCCCAGGTGCCGCGTTCGGGTGCTGGAGTGGTGCCCACGTGCACACCGTAGAGCAATCCGCCGTGCATATCCGCAGGTCGCGGCGGGTCTGGGTGGGTGGTGTGGCGTTCGTGCCGCAGCCTCTGACGTCGCCGACGAAGTAGACGGACGTCACTTTCTCCACGTTGCATGCGTGCAACGTTAGGGGTCCGACCGGTCGCGCTCAAATCAGCCGAACGGCTGATGTGTTGCATGGTTGCAACATCACCCCGAGGCGGCGTACGGTCTGCTGCATGAGTGCAGCACCGACACGATGCGACAGTGCAACACCGTCGCCGATCCGGCTGCGGACCGACGTCTTCGACCGGCTCGCGACCCCCCTCGCGACCACCGAGCAGGACCGGGCGAACCTGTTCGGCCTCGACCGGGCCACCCTCTGGCGTATCCGCAAGGGCAAGGTCACGCCGACGCTCGACGTCGCCATGCGGATGGCCGCCGCGTGCGGCACCACCGTCGACGAGCTGTTCGAGGTCGCATCGTGACGCACCCACCGAGCGGCCCTCAGACGCCGCCGCCGCCGTCCGGCCCCCGGGTCCCGAAGGTCGCCCCGCTCGACCCGGACAGCGACGCCGGCCGCGCGGCCAGCGAGGCGCTGTCTCAGGCGCTCGCCGAAATCCAGGTCGCCATCTGGCGACGCCAGGCAGCCGCGAAGCAGTCCGCCGCCTGACGAGAACGAAGCCCCCGCCGCACCACCGGCAGGGGCTCCCACCCGGATCCACGCACACCGAGGAGTCCAGATGTCCCAGCAGCCTACCGAACAGCCGACCCAGACCATCAAGGCCCGCGACCTGACCACCAAGCACCACATCGTGCTCGACGCCCCGACGGCCATCACCCGGATCACCCGGAGCGGCGACACCGTCATCGCCCACCTGGCCGATGGCAGCGCCCTCGACTACCACGTCGACGAGGACGCGAACGTCGCCGACGGTGAGGCCACCGAGCCGGACTACTGGGTGACGGCCGCCGACGACCTGCGCATGGTCGCCGACATCCTCGCCACCCTCGCCGGCACGCCGGCACCCCGCTCCGGCCTCTCCGTGGACATCTGCGCCAGCACGTGGTCCGGCGACCCCGAGGCGATGATCCCGGTGGTCGACGCCATCGCCGCCGCGTTCGGCACCACGGCCGCCACGACGCCGGACGGGTCCTTTCCCAAGCACCAGGCCAAGGCAAGCATCGGGAAGGTCGGTGTGCGGGCGTGGGCGCACGTCCCCGAGCCGGTCGACCCGGAGAAAGCGGCGCTGGCGGCCCGGGTCGCCGAGCTGGAGGCCAAGCTCGCGCAGGGCGGCGGCGCGCGATGAGCCACCCGACGCACCCGACGATGCCGGGGCCGTCCATGCCGATGCCCGGCCCCGACGCGATGCGCCACGACCGCGCCGACCTCGACGACACCATCCCCGTCCCACCCGGCGTGGTCACCGTCCCGCTCGGCCACCGGCACCCCGCCACCACCACCGTCGCCGACCCGCTGTGCGGCCACCTGCCCGGCGAGCCCCACGACGACGACTGCGCCTATTGGCGCGGTGTCGCCCTCGGCGAGTACCCCGCCCCGGACGGCACGTTCATGACCCCGGTGGCCAGGCCGCCGTTCGACCTGCATCGGCTCCTCGCGGAGCACACCACGGCCGCCGAGCAGGAGCGCCGAGAGCGCGGGGCCGCCTGATGCGGACCGCCGCCGGCTGCCTCGTCGCCCTCGCCCTCTCCGGCCTCCTGACGGTGGCCGCCATCACCCTCATCGTCTGGAGGATCGCGTGAGCACCACCTACGTCGGCCTGCACCGACCCGCCGACCAGCACGAACCGCGCGGCACCTGGCACACGATCGCCAACCCCGTCGACGACGACTACTGGCCCGAGGACGTCCCGCCGCCCCTGTCCACCGGCACCACCGCCGTCATGGACCGGGCCGACATCGACGCCACCCGCGCCGCGATCACCACCACCCCGGCCGAGGCGCTCGCCGAGATGGAGGCGTGGGTCGCCGACGGCTGCCCCATCGACGACCAGACCGGGAGCGACCAGTGACCGCCCTGCGTACCCGCAAGCCGACCGGCCGTGTGCCGTGGCCGCTCATCCTCATCGAGGGCGGCGAGAAGGCCGGCAAGAGCTGGATGATCGCCGAGCTGTCCGCGTCGCCGAAGGTCGGCCAGACCTACTGGATCGACCTCGGCGAGGGCGCGGGCGACGAGTACGGCGCCATCCCCGGAGCCCGGTACGAGATCGTCGAGCACGACGGCACGTTCGCCGACATCCTCGGCCAGGTCGAAGCCGCGAAGGCCGAAGCTGCCCGCGTCGCCGCCGCCAAGCAGCCCCCCGTCGTGCTCGGCATCGACTCCGGGACCTTGGAGTGGGACCTCCTCAAGGGCATCGCCGACGCCAAGGCGCGAGCGCGACTCGCGAAGCGCGGGAAGCAGATCGCCCCGGACGCCGAGCCGCAGATCTCGATGGACCTGTGGAACGAGATCAACGCCAAGCACCGGCGGCTGATGACCCACCTGATGACCTTCCCCGGGATCGTCGTCGTCACCGCCAGGGGCAAGGAGGTGGCTGCGCTCGACAACGGTGGCCGTCCGGTCGAGGGCTCCAAGGAGTACAAGGTCGAGGGCCAGAAGAACCTGGCCTACGACGCCACGGTCTGGGTCCGCGTTTCCCGCGATCACCCGCCGATGGTCGTGGGCGCCCGGTCGGTGCACGCCGGCATCCGGCCTGGCGTCGACCGGCCCCGGCCGGTCCCGGGACTGACGCTGGAGAAGCTTGTCTTCGACATCCTGAAGTGCAACCCCGAGACCGCCCACGTCCGGGACCTCGTGCCGCTCTCCACCGAGGACGACTCGGTCGGCCGCGAGGCCGAGAGCCGCCCCATGTCGGGTCCGCCGGCCACCGACCGGCCCGTGTCCGGCCCGCCCCGGCAGTACGCCGTCGGCGACTACCCGGCCCCGGACGCCCTCGGCGCTGCGGCAACCGGCATCCTCGCCGACCTCGCCCAGGCGTACGACGAGACCGCACTCCGCCGGGTCTGGCGGGACGCCGGCCAGGCCACCTCCGAACAGCGCGTCAGCCTCGCCGAGTCGGACTACATCCGCGACCGCTGGGCCGCCCGCAAGGAGCAGCTCTTCCCCTCGAAGCCGGCCGTCGACGCCCAGCACAAGCGCATCCACGCGATGTGCAAGGAGGCCGGCATCGAGGACCGCGACAGCCGCCTCCGGTTCCTGTCCGACGTGACCGGCCGGGAGATCGACACCCAGAACCGGCTGAACGTCGACGAGGCCAGCGCGGTCATCGACCGGCTCAAGGTCGTCGTCGCGCAGAACAACCCGCCCGCCGAGCAGGAAGGCCAGGCCGCCTGATGAGCCACACCCCGACCCCGGAGCAGGCCGAGATCATCGACGCCGCCCGCGACGGCCACGACCTCACCATCGAAGCCGGCGCCGGCACCGGCAAGACCAGCACCCTGAAGATGCTCGCCCGCGAAGCCGGACGCCGCCGCGGCGCGTACCTCGCCTACAACCGCAGCATCGCCACCGACGCCGCGAAGGAGTTCCCGAGCAGCGTCACCTGCAAGACGGCGCACTCCTTCGCGTTCGGGGCGGTCGGCCGGCAGTTCGCCCACCGCCTCAACGGCCCCCGGGTGCCCGCCCGGCAGGCCGCGATCATCCTCGGCCTCAACGAGCCGGTGAAGGTCGGCGAGGTCATGCTCGCCCCTCAGCAGTTGGCCCGGCTGGTCGGCGAGACCATCCAGCGGTTCTGCTACTCCGACGACCGCACGGTGCAGCGGATGAACGTGCCGCTGGTCAACGGCCTCGACAAGCCGGGCCAGGCCGAGCTGGCGAAGTACCTGGTGCCGATCGCCCAGCGGGCGTGGGACACCGACCTGACCCAGCTCGACGGGCAGCTCCGCTACACCCACGACTGCTACCTGAAGCAGTGGATCCTGACCGACCCGGTGATCCACGCCGACTACGTGCTGTTGGACGAGGCGCAGGACTCCAACCCGGCGGTGGCCGGTCTGGTGTCGCGGCAGCCGGCGCAGCGGATCCTGGTCGGCGACCGCGCGCAGGCCATCTACGGCTGGCGCGGGGCGACGGACGCCATGGCGTCGTTCGACGGCCGCCGCTTCCAGCTCTCGCAGAGCTTCCGGTTCGGCCCGGCCGTCGCGGACGAGGCCAACAAGTGGCTGTCGCTGCTCGACAACACCGACCTGCGGCTCACCGGCTACGACCGGATCCCGTCCCGGGTGGGGCCCGACGACGACCCCGACGCCGTGCTGTGCCGCTCCAACGGCGGCGCGATCATCCGCGTGATGGACGCCCTCGGGCAGGGCCGCCGGCCGGCTCTGGTCGGCGGCGGGCAGGACATCCGCCGCATGGCCGAGGCCGCTGAGCGGCTGAAGGCTGGCCAGCCGACCGACCACCCCGAGCTGTTCGCCTTCCAGACCTGGGCGGAGGTCCAGGAGTACGTCGAGATGGACGCGGCCGGCGCGGACCTGCGGGTGTTCGTGCGGCTGATCGACCGGCACGGCACCCGGGAGGTGATCCGGGTGTGTGACGCCCTGGTCGACGAGCGGCACGCCGACGTCGTGGTCTCCACTGCGCACAAGGCCAAGGGCCGCGAGTGGGGCAGCGTCCGGATCGCCGACGACTTCCCGGAGCCGCGGGCGCAGGAAGACGGGGCGGTCCGGATCGCCCGGGACGAGGCGATGCTCGCGTACGTCGCGGTGACCCGGGCGCAGCTCCAGCTCGACCGGGAGGGCCTGGCCTGGGTGGACCGGTACGTCGGCGCCGGGCAGGGCCCGGACCCCGTGACCGGCAAGGTGCACCCGGAGCACGCGATCCTGCCGGACGCCCCGGACCCGCTCGCCGACCTGGTCGACATCGCCGACGAGCACACCGGCCCCACGCCGGCGCCCGGGATGTCGTGCACGGGGGACCGGCCGTGTTTCCTGTGCGACCCGGCGGTCCGGGCGACATGGCCGGCTCCGGTCGCTGCGGGGGCTCCCCGTGGCTGACGTCATCCAATTCCCCGGGGCCGGCGTGCTGCCGGCCCCGGGGCCCCGGGCGGTCCCCGCCGACCTCGACGGCATGGGCGAGCGCTACGTCGCCTACTGCGAGGCCCGCGACAGCGGCCGGGAGCGCGAGGCCGACCTGCTCGCTCGGGCGGTCGCCGACGACACCCCGGCGTGGCTCGGTGAGGTCGCCCGCGTCGAAGCCCTGCGCCGGGAGCTGGCCGACGAGCTGGACCGGATCCGGGGCGGTGCGTGATGGCGAAGCCGATGAACAACCTGGGCCGGCAGCGGGCCAAGACGCCGCCCGTCATCGGCCGGTGCAAGGTCTACGGCGACCCGATCCGCTCCGGTGACGACACGGTGTGGCTCGCCTCGCCGATGGGCCTGTCTCACCGGGCGTGCGTGGCGAAGGCAGCCGAGCTGGCGCAGGGCGGCGCGTGATGGTCGACCAGCGTCCCGGCCACATGGGCTACTGCAACGGCCACGCCAAGCGGCTCTACTCCAGCCGGAAGCAGGCCCGCAAGCAGATCCGCGAGCACCGCCACCACCGGGGGATGCGCGAGTATCCGTGCCGCCTGGTCCGGGGGCACTGGCACATCGGGCACCTGCCGTCGGACGTGCTGAAGGGGCGGATCACCGCGCCGGAAATCTACGGGGGTCGGTCGTGACCCGCCGGAGCCGCCGGCGGGAGCCGGCCCGCACGCACCCGTACACCGCCTCGGGGCTGATCCCGGCCGACCACAACGGGCTGATCCCGTGCGTGTGCGGTCGGGCCAAGGCCAACGCCGTGCATCGCCAGCCGGCGGTGTCGGCCGAGGTGGAGGCGGCCCACGCAGAGCAGTTGCGCCGGATCGGCGGCGACCAGTGACCGGCCACCACCTGCTCGCCGTATGGCCCGTCGACCGCGACCGCGCCGGCATGGAACACCTCGTCGAGATCGCCGCCGGAGAGCTGCGCGACGTCGCAGCCGACGCCGGAGCCCGGATCACCGGCCCGACCAGCTGGCGGCTCATCCCGGCCGAGGGGCTGGAGGGCTGGGAGCACCACGACGGCCAGCTCCTGATCGCCACCGCGCCAGCCGAGCCGGTGCCAGCCCCGGCAGCCCTCCTGGTGGAGCGGTTCGGCGCGCTCCACGCCGTCGAAGCCGAGCGCACCCCGCCGGCCGCCGACGTGGACCTCACCGCCTGGTGCTACGAGCGGGCCGAAGCGCACCGCGAATACGAGGACCACGAGCTACCGCAGTACGAGGACCGGGACGTCGCCCTCGTCGACTGGGTCGTCCGCGTCCTCGGCAGCCCCGCACTGACTGAGTCCCGGCGGGTGCTCGACGCGCTCGCCGGCAAGCACGGCCTGGCGCTGAGCCCGGCCCACCGTCTGAAGGAGACCCGAGCAGCATGACCACTGCCACCGGCTACCGCATCCCCAACCTCATGGGCTTCGTCGCCGTGCCCGTCCGCAAGACGCCCGGCATGATCGCCCACCGCGTCGAGCGGGTCTACGACGGCGAGCGCACCGCCGGCCAGCTCCGCTGGGAGAACAACAAGGGCGGCGTCCTCATCGTTCCGGCGTGCCTGCCGGCCGATCAGATGCCGGACGAGCCGCACCATGAGCTGAGCAGCGAGATGGCCAATCACATCGGTGCCGCCGCGTGCACCAAGCGGGCCTGCTTCCCGGACGCCGAGCCCCGCTGACCGGTCGGTCCGGGCCTCACTTCCCCGGGGCCCGGGCCACCACCCCGCACAGACCGCACCAGCAGATCAGGAGCCACCGGGTGTACCAACTCGTCGCCGAGGTCCTCGACCACGCGCCCGCCAACCTCACCGCCGCCGAGGTGCTCGTCCTCGTCGCGATCGGCGAGGAGACCCGGACCCGCGGCGAGCACCGCGAGATCCCCGTCGAGGATCTCGCCCGGCGTGCCCGCGTCGACCGGCGAGGCCTCCGCATGGCGGTGAGCCGGCTCGCGAAGCACGGCATCGCGGTCCGCGTCGCCCTGGGCGTCGACCGCCGCGGCAAGCCGCTCTACGCGGTGCCCGGCAAGTCGCCGCGGTGGGTGCTCCCGGCCTTCCCGCCGCCGCCGGACTGCGGGTGCCGCACCTGCCAGCAAGGGGGAGCTGAGGCTCCCCCTGAAGGAGGCACCTCCGTTCCCCCTTCCGAGGATCCGCAGGTCAGCAAGGAGGCACCTCCGTTCCCCCTTGCTGAGAAGGGGGAACCAGGGTTCCGTCAGGCGGAACCAGGGTTCCGTCAGGCGGCACCACAGTTCCGTCAGCCTGACGCTCCAGTTCCCCCATCTCCGTACGTAGCCGAACCCGTCATCGGTCAACGGCCACCGACCGTGGCTTACCTGCTCGACCACGGGGCCGCGGATGACGACGAAGCGCGACTTCTGATCCAGACGATCAAGACGCGCTTCACCCCGCGCAGCGTCGGCGCGTACGTCCGGGCTCTGCCCTCCGAGGACCTGGCCGAGCTACTCGACGAGATCCGGACCAGCCGCCGACCCACCAGCAGCCTCCCGCCCCAGTGCGGTGCCTGCGGGCCCAACCGGCAGGTCGAGATCGACGGCGTGATCCGCCGCTGCCCCACCTGCCATCCGCTCGCCCGCACCGCCTGAAGGGAGACCCGTGGACCGCCCAGCCCCCCAGCACTCCGACGCCCTCAACCGCCTGGTCGGCATCACTCCGACGCCACCGGCCGCCCCCGAGGCGGACGTCATCGACCCTGCGGAGTACGAGCGCCGCCGGGCCGCGCTGCGCCGCAAGGCCGCCGAGCGGTCCCGCCGGCGCCGGGTGGCGGCGTGACCACCCCGTACCGGCACCTGACCCCGGGCATGAAACGCGCCCGCGCCTCCGCCCAAGCCGCCATCGCCCGCGCCCGATCCCACATCACCCCACCGCCCGCCGCCGACCCAGACGACCCCTGGGACGGCGCATGGCCACCCAGCCCCCAAGCCTGGCGCGCCCGCTGCCGCCAGATCCGCGAAGACATCGAGGAGACACGCCGCCATGGCTGAGATCCGCACCGTCCACACCGCCCGCAAGACCCACCTCTGCCAGCCCGACACCGACGCCGCCCGATGACCGCCCGCAGCCGGGCCGACCGGCTCATCGCCGTCATCGACGCCACCCTCACCGCCACGGAGGCCACCATGCCCACCACGCCGCCCCACGCCCCGCTCGGCGACCAGCTCTTCGACCAGGCCGCCTACCACGCCCGGCAGATCCGCGCCGACCGCACCCCGCTCCGCACCGACGACGGGCTGCCCCTCGTCGAGCAACTCCGCCGCGACCTGGAGACCGTCACCGCCCAGCGCGACCAGGCCCGCGCCGAACGCGACGACTACGCCCGCTCCCGCAACCACTACGCCGACCTCATCCAGACCACCGCCGCCGCCCTCGGCATGAACGGCGGCGACCCCATCGACAACCTCCCCGACGCCGTCGTCCGCCTCCGCGCCGACCGCGCTGAGGCCCTCGACTGCCGCGACGCCGCCCGGCTGCACGCCGACGCCGAGAAGGCCCGCGCCGACGCCCTCACCGCCCAGCTCGCCGGACTCCGCGCCGACCTGGAGCAGGCCCGCGCCGAGCTGGGCGCCGCGCAGGAGCTGATCGCCGTGGTCGACGACGCCACCGAGCGCATCGACCGGGCCCGCGCCGGCTACGCCACCCGGGCGCGGCAGAACCCGTGCCCCACCTGCTCCGGGCCGAGCCGGGAAACCGTCGGCATGGTCTGCCAGACCTGCGGCACCGACTACTCGACGCCGCCCCCCGGTTCCGCCGAGCCCCGCGTGCAGGGCGTTGACCAGGACCCGGCCAACAACCCGGCCAACACGCGAGACGACACCCCGCCGGCCGGCTACCAGGTGGTCGCCACCGCCCTGCACCGCGACGGCCTGGGCGTGCTCCGGGACGGCGATGTGGTCGCCTCGGCGGTCAGCACCCGGCCGACGCTCGCCGAGGCCGTCGCGGAGCTGCTGTACGCGGTCAGCCCCGCCGAGCCGCCGGCGCCCGACGACCTCATCGCCCGCCTCGCTGCCGCCCTCGCAAGGCTGATGCGCCTCGACGGCGGCGAAGGCATCAGCCCACCCACCTGGGCAAGCTGGCAAGACCTGCTCGACGAGGCCGGCAAGCGGACGCGGGAGGGCTGACCGGTGCCCACCCGCACCGTGGCCGCCGCCGTCGCCCTGGCCCTCATCGCCGGGGTGACGGCGGTCCTCGCCCTCGCCGCCGCGTCCGACGCCCACCTCAACCCCGGCGGGGCCATCCTCGTCGCACTCGCCGCCGTGTGGACCTCGCTCGCCATCCGCCCCCTCGCACGCACCATCCGCCGGAGCACCCGATGAACCTCGACCTCTACGCCGGCGCCGGCGGCTGGGACGAAGCCGCACGACACCTCGGCCTCACCACCATCGGCCTGGAACTGTGGCACGACGCCTGCGTCACCGCCGTCCGCGCCGGCCACCCCCGCATCCGCTGCGACATCGCCACCTACCCCACCGCCCCCTTCGCCGGCCGCGTCACCGGCCTCATCGCCTCCCCGCCCTGCCAGGCCTGGTCGATGGCCGGCAAGCGCGCAGGCGAGCAGGACAAGGCCCGCGTCCACGACCTCGTCAACGCCTACGCCGCCGGCAGCGACGACCCCGGCACTGGGTGGGCCGACGAGCGCAGCCACCACGCCGCCCAGACCGTCCGCTGGATCCGCGACCTACGCCCCGAATGGGTCGCCATGGAGCAGGTGCCGCCGGTGCTCGACCTCTGGCGGCACATCGGCGACGTGCTCCGCGGCTGGGGCTACTCCGTGTGGGTCGGTGTCCTCAACTCCGCCGACTACGGGGTGCCGCAAACCCGACGCCGCGCCGTGCTCATCGCCTCGCGAGTCAGGGCCGTCCACAGCCCAGAGACGACCCACGAGGAGGCGCCGCCGGCCGACGCCCTGTTTGGTGCCCGGCGGCCGTGGGTGTCGATGGCCGAGGCGCTTGGCTGGGGCGGTCTGGTCAGCACCGGCCAGAACTCCACGGTGACCCGCGCCGGTGACATCAAGCCGTACGAGCGCGACACCACCCGGCCCGCGCCGACCGTCATGGCGAACACCGACCGCTGGCAACTCGTCAACGGGGCACAGGAGAACGCCACCGCCCGATCGGTCGACGAGCCGGCCGGAACCATCTTCTGCTCGCGACCGGGCAACCTGCGCTGGCAGCTTGTCAACCGCCGCGACAGCCCGAAGTGGGTGGAGGAGCACGGCGAGCGGCGCAACCGTGAGGGCGGCGAGTCCCGACGGGTGGCGGTCGCCGAAGCCGCGATCCTCCAGAGCTTCCCCGCCGACTACCCCTGGCACGGCACGAAGACCTCGCAGTTCCTCCAGGTCGGCAACGCCATCCCGCCTGGACTCGGGACGCCGATCCTCGCCGTTGCCGCTGGCCTTGCCCATGCCCGACAGATCGCCGCCTGAGGAGCACCGTGACGCCGCACCACCTCCACGCCACCGCTGCCGCCTGGTCCCTCCACGACGCGCGGCGCACGCTCGCCGACCTCGCCCACGACGAGGCCGCCCAGATCGCCGCTGAGCGCCTCGAAGCGCCGTCCCTACTCCGGAGTCCCGTCTACGGCGGAGGGCGCGTCAGCGGCAGCCACAGCGACCCCACGCCCCGCGCGATCGCCGTCGCCGAACCGACCGAACGCCGCAACCGGTGGGCCGAGATGCGCGACCGGCTCGACCACAAGCTCGACTGGATCGCCGACGCCATCCACCTCCCGTACGGACTCGACGACGGCATCGACCGCATCATCGAGTGCATCCCGGCGATGTCGCCCGGCACCGCCGCCACCGTCGGCCGCCACCTGGCCGACGAGGAGCGGTGGGTGCGTGAGGCGATCGGGATCGGCCCCGGCCGGGCACCGCTCATCGGCGTCGACTGCCCGCACTGCGGTGAGCGCCGGCTCGTCGTCCAGACCGCCGGGCCGGTCGACGCCTGGACCGTCATCTGCGCCACCGGCCGCCTCTGCACCGGCACCGAGTGCGGGTGCGGGATGCCGGGCGCGGTGGAGGGCGTGGCGCACATCTGGCCCCGGGCCGACGTCCTGTCACCCGCCCCAAACGCGACCCCAAAGCCCGGCGTGGTCGCGGGGGCCGCACCGACCCAGCCCACCAACTGACCCGAGACGACCCGACCGAAGGAGAGCACCGTGAAGCACCCGCCGCACATCCTGACCATCACCGAGACCACCGAAGGCGGCATCACCGAGCAGGAGTACGCCATCGAGTGCCCCGGCGTCACCGACCACTGCCGCATGTGGCGCGACTGCAAGCAGTGCGAGTCGCTCGCCTACGACCTCGACGAGGACGACGACCAGCAGATCGTGCACGACGTCGAGCACCGCTACATGGACGAGCGGTGGATGGTCCGGACCGAGGACTGCTTCGTCCGCGACAACGACCAGCTCGACGAGGCCGCCGGCGATCTGGAATTGCCCGCCGGCACCTACCCGGTCGACTTCGACAGCGGCGACGACATGTGCAGCCTCTCGCTGGCGCAGCTCGCCACCACATGACCGGCCCGGCCCGAGACGCGCCTCAGACGCGCGTCTCGGGCCACCCGCCGTCCGATGTGACCGGAATGCCGCGCACCATAACCACCGCTATGGTGTCTCCGTGGGAATCCCGCGCAGACCAGGGAGGAACCACCTTGATCCGTGACCGCGACGGCCGCGAGTGGGGCACCGCCGCCCAACTCGCGGCCCGGCTCGGCCCCGACGTCACGGTGGCCATGGTCCGCCGCTGGCGCGACCGCAAAGGCCTCACCACGGTGGCCGGCCACTCGCCCCTCGACGAAGCCAGCGCGATCGAGCTGGCCACCCGACGCGCGACACGCGGCCGGCCGCGCCGACTTGACCTTGCCGCCACCCCCGCCGCATGATTTGTTCACACCCCACGCAGGTGGAGTGTCCCCACAGCCCGGTCGAGCGAACACCGCTCCCGGGCTGACGTGCGTCCTGGGTCGGGACGCCGGGGCGGGGAGAGCGGGCCGGTCACCGCGACGGGAGGCCGGCCCGCATCCTCACCACCCAGCACGAAGAACGGGAGGCCCGTGAAGAACCGCATCTTCCTGCTGTACCGCTGGCACAAGCGGACGCAGCTCGACATCAGCCTCGGGCCGACCGCCCAGTTCGGCTACCTGTCGCTCGGCTGGACGTGGCGCGACGGCCACCGCCCCATCTGCTACTGGAGCCCCGACGCCACCCCGGTCCACCAGCGCGCTGTCGGCCCCTGGCGGCGGTACGGCCTTTAGCCGGCCGGCCGCACCCGGAGCGACGTGGAGCAGCAGGTAGCTCGCTGGGCTCATAACCCAGAGGTCGCAGGTTCGAGTCCTGCCGTCGCTACGAAGCCCAACCCCCTGACCGGACAAGGCGCCGGGACGGAGTGATCACCATGCCCCGAGGCCGCCCCGTCACCCAGGCCGACCACGACCGCGTCCGCGAGCTGCACGCCGAAGGCCTGGGCCGCAACGCCATCGCCAAGGAACTGGGCCGCTCGGGCAAGACCATCAGCCACATCGCCGCTGAACTGGGCCTCAGCTTCGAACGCACCGGAGCAGCTGCCGCGGCCACCGAAGCCCGGAAGGCCGACGGAGCCGCCCGCCGTGCCCGCCTCCAGGTCGACGCCCTCGCCGCCGCCCAACGGCTCATGGGCCAGATGTTCGCCCCCGCCCTGGTCTACAACTTCGGCGGCAAGGAGAACGACTACAACTCGACCACCCTCGACGAGCCGCCGTTCGCCGACAAGCGGAACATCGCCAACGCCATCCAGGCCCTCGCCGGCACCGCCCTGAAGCTCGCCGAGTACGACAAGGCCACCGGCAACGAGGACGAGAAGGGCATGCTCCTGGAGCTGCGCGACCAACTACGCGCCGCACGCGACGGCGCGAGGGCAGCCGAGTGAGCGTCGACATCCGGCATTTGCCGCTGTCAGAGAAGCAGATCGATTACGTCGTCGACTCCGACGCCTTCGTCAACCTCGCCGAGGGCGCCATCCGCTCCGGCAAGACCGCCTCTGGGCTGCTGCGCTGGATGATGAAGGTCGCCGACGCCCCCACCTCCGGTGACCTGGTCGTCTGCGCGAAGACGTACGACACGGCGGTCCGGAACATCTTCAACCCGTTACGCGACTCGCGCCTGTTCGGGCCGCTCGCCAAGGCCACCACCTACACCCGGGGCGCACCGACGGCGACCATCCTCGGCCGCACCGTCGAAGTCATCACCTTCAACGACGAGCGGTCCGAGAACCGACTCCGGGGCATGACCTGTGCCTCCGGGTACGTCGACGAGTGGTCGCTGATGCCGCAGAGCTTCCACGAGCAGCTCCTCGGCCGGTGCTCCCTCGACGGCGCCCAACTGTTCGGGAACACGAACCCGGACAACCCGCGGCACTGGCTGAAGGTCAACGGCATCGACGAGGCGAAGCCCGGCGGTCGACTGTCCGGCGACTGGGCGGTCTGGCACTTCGGGCTCGACGACAACCCGTTCCTGTCGCAGAAGGTCAAGGACCGATACCGGCGGCAGTACAAGGGCCTCTGGTACAAGCGCATGATCCTCGGCCAGTGGGTCATGGCCGAGGGCTCCGTTTACGAGGGCTGGGACCCCGCGAAGCACATCGTCAAGACGCTGCCGCAGATCACACGCTGGGTCAGCCTCGGCGTTGACCCCGGCACGAACCACCCCTTCGCCGCGCTGCTGCTCGGCGTCGGCGTGGACGGCAACCTGTATCTCGCCCGCGAGTGGCGCTGGGACCCGAAGCGGCAGATGCGCCAGCTCAGCCCGGTCGAGTACTCGGTCCGGCTGCGGGGCTGGCTGCACAAGCTCGACGTTCGCCCCGAGTGGGTGTGCGTCGACCCGGCCGCCGCCTGGATGAACCGCCAGCTGTTCGACGACGGGCTCACGCCGACCAAGGCCGACAACGCAGTCATGGACGGCATCCAGCTCGTTGCCTCGCTGCTCGCCGAAGGCCTGCTGTACGTGCACGAGTCCTGTGACGGCTGGATCGAGGAGATCCCCGGCTACGTGTGGGACGAGAAGGCGGCACTCCTCGGCGAGGACAAGCCGCTCAAGGACAAGGACGACAGCCTCGACGGCGGCCGGTATGCCGTGAAGACGCCTGAAGTGGTGTGGCGACCGATGCTGCGACACGCTCCAGCTCCCGCACTCGCAGCCTGAAGGAGGGCTTGGTGCCGATCCCCACCGCCGGCGCCTGGCCGCCGCCCGCCGTCGCCCCTGCCTACGACGCCTACCGCGACTGGGACGCCTGGTACGTCGGCGACCCCGGCGAGCTGCAAGCCGTCTACAGCCGGCGCGGCGTCAACACCCCCCGCATACGCCCCTCCCAGCTCGCCGGAGGTGTCGTCGGCATGCTGTCCCGCTGGATGTGGGGCAACCCGGTCCGCGCTGACCAGCGCGACACCCGCTTGCATGTCCCCGTCCCGGCCGACCTCGCCGCGACCTCCGCCGGCCTGCTGTTCAGCGAGCCGCCGACGTTGACGTCCGAGCGCGCCGAGGTGCAGGCCGCCATAGAGCGCCTCGTCGAGGGCGGCCTGCACACCACCCTCCGGCACGCCGCCGAGCACGCATCCGTCCTCGGCGACGTCTACCTCCGCCCCGTCGTCGACAAGGAGGTATCCCCGGCCGGCGCGATCGTCACCGCGGTGCCCGCCGACGCCGCGATCCCCGTCATCCGGTGGGGCCGCCTCACGGAGGTCACACTCTGGTCGACGCTGGAGGAGTCCGCCGGCACGGTGGTGCGCCTCTTGGAGCACCACGACGTGGTACGCGGCGCGGGCCGCATCACCTACGCGCTGTACGAGGGTGACGCGACGGACCTGGGTCGGGTCATCCCGCTCACCGAGCACCCGAACGCCGAGTACCTCGCCCGGGTGGTCGACGAGACCAGCGCCCAGGCCACCGGCCTGGACCGCCTGGACGTCGTCCACGTGCCGAACGCCGGCCCGCAGAGGCGCTGGCGGAAGCTGGCCGCACTCAAGAGCCTCGGTCGAAGCGACATGGACGGCAACGAACCGCTCTTCGACCGCATCGACGAGGCGTGGACGTCCTGGATGCGGGACATCCGCCTCGGCCGCGGCCGGATCACCATCCCGGAGTACATGCTCCAGTCGAACGGCCCCGGGCAGGGCGCGACCTGGGACGCCGACCGGGAGGTCTACTCGGCGGTCAACGCCATGCCTGGCCAGCAGCAGGGCAACCCGATCACGTACACCCAGTTCGAGATCCGGCACGTCGAGCACAAGGCGACGATCGACGCCCTGATGGAAGCTGCGATGCGGCACGCCGGCCTCTCCAGCCAGACGATGGGCGAGGAGGGCGACGTCGCCATGACGGCGACGGAGGCCCAGGCCCGCGAGCGCCAGAGCTTCGTCACGCGCGGGGACCGGATCAACACCTGGTCGCCTGCCATCGCCCGGTACGTCGAGCTGCACCTGAACCTGGAGGCGCTCGCGTTCAACGGGCCGGCGCCGGAGCTGCCCGCCGTCGAGTTCGGCGACTCGGTCACCGAGTCACCCGAAACTGAAGCGCGCACCCTCCAACTGCTCCACGCCGCCGAATCGGTGAGCATCGAAACCCGAGTCCGGATGGCACACAAGGACTGGGACGACGAGCAGGTCAAGGCCGAGGTGACCAAGCTCAAGGAAGAGCTCGGCAGCGGGCGCGACGAGATCGACCCGGCCGCCAGGTTCGGTGAACTCGCTGGCACCGCGCCGGGCACGGGTGAGGACGACCAGGCCGAGGAGTAGCCGTGGCCGTCAACCCGGACCAGATCGGCGCGATCAGCCGCGCCACCGTCGACATGTACCGCAGCGCCGAGTCGACGCTCGTCCAACTGGTCACCCGCTACCTGCGGGCCGGCATCGACGGCCCGACGTGGGCGACGCAGCGCCTCGCCGCGGTGTCCGCTCTCCGGCGGGCCGCGCAGAGCGTCGTCGACCGGCTCGACGCCGCCGCGCCGGCCGCGATAGGTGAGGCCGCCGCCGCCGCGTACCGGGCCGGCCGCGGCTCGGCGCTGACCGACCTCCCAGCCGATGCGGCGACCCGGCTGGCTGCCCGGGAGGCCGTCCGCACGGCGAAGCAGCCGGCGGTGGTCGAGTCCCTCGCGTCGGCGCTCGTCGAGGACGTGGGCGAGCAGCACTCAAACGTCGTCCGCGACACCCTCGACGTCTATCGCAAGGTCATCGCCGAGGCCGTCGCGGTGTCCGTCGCCGGTGGGCAGACCCGCCGGCAGGCCGCCCAGCACGCCTACCAGCGCCTCGTCGACCAGGGCATCACCGGGTTCACCGACGTGCGCGGCCGGCGCTGGCGGCTCTCCTCGTACGTCGAGATGGGCGTCCGCACTGTCACCCAGCGCGCGGCCGTGCAGGGGCAGACCGACCGGCTCCAGTCGGCCGGCATCCGCCTGGTCATCGTCTCCGACGCCGTGCAGGAGTGTGCGATGTGCCGGCCGTACGAGGGTCGTGTCCTCGCCATCTCCGGGCCGGCCGGGCGAGTGCAGGCCCGCAACCCGCTCACCGGCCGGGCCGAGACGGTGCAGGTGCTCACCACCCTTGACCGGGCCAGAGCCGCGGGTTTCCAGCACCCCAACTGCCGGCACTCCGTGTCCGCGTTCCTGCCCGGCGTGACGCGCCGCCCGACCGGCCCCACGGCTGACCCGGAGGGCGACAAGGCGAGGCAGCGGCAACGCGCCATAGAGCGGCAGATCCGCAAGTGGAAGGAGCGGGAGAACGCGGCCCTGGACGACGACGCCGCGAAGGCTGCCCGGAAGAAGGTGCGGGCCTGGCAAGGCGAGATGCGCGCCCACCTCGCCGAGCACCCCGACCTGAAGCGGTTGTCGTACCGGGAGCAGATCGGCGCGGGCAACATCCCGACCGGGGCGCCGGCGCCTATCGTCCCGCCGCCGGCCCGACGCTCCAGCCCGGCACCCAAGCCGGCCGCCGTCCCGCCGCCCCGGCCGGCCCCGGCCACCGGACCCGCCGCCCTCAAGGCCGCACCGATCAACATGCTGGACGTTCGCAGCCTCCGCCGGCTCACCTTCGGCGAGCGCGACGTCATCCGCCAGTACCGGGGCACGTTGTACGCCAACCTCAACGGTGCGCTCCGCCGCGAGAAGGGGCGACTCCCGGACGGGTACGGCTTCGAGGTCTACCGGGACGCCACCCGCGACCTGGATTCCGCCCTGGCTAAGTCGCTGCTAAGCGCTGACGTGCTCGTCCACCGGGGCATCCGGGACCCGATCGCCGTGTTCGGGTCGGTCGCCGCCGCAGCACTGCCGGTGGGTGCGCAGTGGGTGGAGTACGCCTTCGTCTCCACCACCGCCAGCGTCGACACCGCCGCCGAGTTCGCCCCCGGCGGCGCCATCCTCACCATCCGCGTCCCGGCCGGCGTCGGCGCGCTTCAGCTCTCCGGCGCCGAGTACGAGTCGGAGCTGCTCCTCCAGCGCGGGTTGACGCTGCGGATAGTGTCCGACACGGGGCCCGGCCCGGGCCGCGAGATCGTGGCGGAGGTAGTCCGGTGACGCAGCCAGAGCAGCAGCCGCGCCCCGCCGACGACCAGGACGCCGCGGCGGACCGGATCACGATGGACTACCCGGTCGAGCTGCAGTTGCCCGACCCGGATGAGGACGAGCAGGGCTGACCCCCGTCCACCAGATGTGACGCGCCCCCGGCGCGGCGCCGGCCATCCCGCAAGGCGCGGTGGCCATCCCACCACGACCGCCTCAAGGAGGCTTCCGTGCTGCGCTCCACCCTGCCCACCGCTATCACCCCGGGCTTCGTCAACCCGCTCACCGGCCGCACCGTCATCCCAGGCGAGATCCTCGGGTACCGGCGGGACGGCCGGCCCATCCGTGTCGTCGCGGGTGGATCCGGCGAGGGCGACGACAGCGGGGATGGGGGCACCGACGACCAGGACGGCGACGCCGGCCAAGGCGAGGACAGCAAGAAGCCCGACATCAAGGGCGACCTCGACCCCGAGCGAGCCTCCCGCGCCATCGCGGCAGCCCGCGAGGGCGAGCGAAAGGCCAAGGCAGAGGCCAGGGCCGCCAAGGAACGCACCGACGCGATCCTCAAGGCCGCCGGCCTCACCCCGGACGGCAAGACCGACCCCGCCGAGCAGCTCAAGGCGGCAGCCGAAGAGCGGGACAGCGCCAACCAGAAGCTTCGCGACAAGAGCCTCCGGCTCGCGGTACGCGAGAACGCCGACAAGGCCGGCGTCGACCCCACCGCACTGCTGGACTCCGCGAGCTTCCGGACGGCCACGGCCGAGCTGGACCCGGACGCGGACGACTACGACGACCAGGTCGTCGCCGCCATGAAGAAGGCACTCAAGGCCAACTCGCGGCTCGCCGCCGCCGGTCAAGGTGCCGGCCGCCAGGGCGCCGACCACACCGGCGGCGGCAACAACACCGGACGCCCGAAGAGCCTCCGCGAGGCCTTCGCCCGACAGAACCAGACGACGTAACCCGGGAGAACCCAGTGACAATCACCCTCGCGGACGCGATGCGTAACGCGGCGTCGGACACCCAGTACGCGGTGATCGACGAGACGCGCCGCAACTCGTGGCTGCTCGACCAGTTCGTCTTCGACGACGTCGCCACCCCCGGAGTGGGAGGCGGCTCCCTGTCGTACACCTACTCCCGGCTGACGCAGACCCGGGGCGGCCAGTTCCGTGCCTACAACACGGAGTACGTGCCGGCCGAGGCCAAGCGCACCCAGATCACCAGCTCGCTCTACCCGTTCGGCGGGGCGTACAACCTGGACCGGGCGCTCGCGCACCTGGGTCCGCGGCTGACCGACGAGATGGCGTTCCAGACATCCGAGCTGATCAAGGGTGTGCGGAACACGTTCGCCGAGCAGCTCATCGTCGGCGACCACGCGAGCAACGTCCTCGGCTTCGACGGCCTCGACGTGGCCCTCACCGGCAGCGTGACGGAGTTCTTCCCGAACGCCACCACCTTTTACGCCGACTGGTCCCCGGCCA
The DNA here is from genome assembly GCF_056150385.1 of Micromonospora marincola. NCBI lineage: Bacteria > Bacillati > Actinomycetota > Actinomycetes > Micromonosporales > Micromonosporaceae > Micromonospora > Micromonospora marincola. The sequence goes on from NZ_JAXCFT010000016.1 coordinate 94,061, forward strand.
CCCTCAACACCACGACCCTGGCCATCCAGGCCACCGACCAGCTCGACGAGTTCCTGTCGCTGCTCAACAGCCCCGCGGACGCGCTGCTCGGCAACCGGCTCCTGCTGAACCGGATCAAGGCCATCGGCAAGCTCGCCGGCATGTACACCCGGACCCAGGACGACATGGGCCGCACGATCGAGCGGTACGGGCCTGCTGTCCTGGTCGACCTCGGCACCGTCAACTCCGACATGACCGGCAACACGTCGTACGTGGTCCCGGTCGAGACCCGCGACCCCGACGGCGCGGGCGGCGGCGGGAACATCACGAACCTGGCCGACCTGTACGCGGTGCGGTTCGGACTCGACGCCCTGCACGGGGCGAGCGTGGCCGGGAAGCCGCTGATGGACCAGTGGGACCCCGACTTCAGCACCGCAGGCGCGGTCAAGACCGGCGAGGTCGAGATGGGCCCGGCAACCATGGTGCTGAAGAACAGCCGCTCCTGCGGCGTCTTCCGCAACATCAAGGTCAAGTGAGGCAGGCCATGGGTATCCGCTACTTCGAGATCCGGTCGCCGCGGCCCGACTTCACCGGCCGCATCGGCGCCGTCTCCTTCGCCGACGGCGTCGCCCGCGTCTCCTTCGACGACGACCGCGACGACGCCGGCATGGCGACCGCCGACGAGCACCGCGTCCAGGTCGGCCGCAGCGCCGTGCTGTTCGCCCAGCGTCGGCCCGGCTACCTGGTCACCGAGGTCGACTCGGCCGGCAACCCGATCACCAGCAACCCGACCGCCGGCAGCGGCACCGTGGTGCCGGCGCGGCCGGCCCGGTCGGCGTCGAAGAAGGAGGGCTGAGCCATGCAGCTCGGCGGCTACAAGGGCAACGTCCGCGATGCCCTGACGCACGTCAACGCGGCGGATCCGGCCAGCCCGGACACGTTCTTCCGGCGCAACCTGCCCCGGACCGGGCTGTACGACTCGGCCGGCGACACCGGCCAGCCCGCCCTGGCGACCGGGGTGATGACCTCGGTGCCGATCTGGCTGCGTCAGGGCGACATCATCACGAACATCGCGGTCCGTACCGGCGCGACCGCCGGGGCCACGATCACGAACCAGTGGTTCGCGCTGTACGACGAGGCGGGCGCCCTGATCGGCCAGTCGGTGGACGGCACGTCGGCGGCGCTCGCGGCGAACACCACGATCACCAAGGCACTGGCGTCGGCGTACACCGTCCAGCGGACGGGCCTCTATTTCGTGGGGCTCATGGTCGCGGCGTCCACGACGCCGACGCTGCTGGGCACCGTCGCGGCCCCGGCGATCGTGACCGGGGAGCGGGCGCTGAGCCAGTCGTCCGGGTCGAGCCTGACCACGACGGCGCCGGGCACGATCGCGACGCCGACGGCGAAGCAGTTCGTGCCGTACGTCGTCCTCACCTGAGGCCGAGCATTTCGTGGGGGTGGCTGGACTGCGGCCGGCCGCCCCCGCCACCCCCTTGGAGGGCTCATGGCGGCGACCGGCTACACCAGCACCCCCGGCAGCGGCTCGGGCTCCGGTGTCGACACCGTCAACGGCAAGAGCGGCAGCGTGACGCTCAGTGCTGGGGATGTTGGCGCGGAACCGGCTGGGGCGGCGGCCAGCGCCGCCGCCGCGGCGGTCGCCGGGCTGCTGCCCAAGGCGGCGTCGGTGGCGGGCGATCAGACCGTCACGGTCAACCGGCCCGCCACCGGCGCCGAGGGCACCGACCTCTGGCAGGCGCAGTACGCGGGCGCGCGAGGCATGTACGCCAACGGCTACGGGTGTTCCCGGGCCAGGGTGCCGAACCACCCGGACGCCGCCGAACAGTACGCCTTCCGGGCCCAGTGCCACCCGAGCAAGAACGGCACCGCCCAACCGATCGGCGCGTTCTCCTGGTCGGACAACACCGACCAGTTCGTCACCCTCGCGAACGGCGACTCGTACGCCACGCGGGACCTGCACGCCGGCCGCCGCCTGGTCCTCGACGCCCCACCCGCCTGGATCGCCACCACCCTCAACAACGCCACGTGGGCCGGCGCCGGCTACCCCACGCCGGCGAGCCAGCTCGACAGCATCTACAACCGGGTGTGGCTCAAGGGCCGCATCTCCTGGGCTTCGTCCCTGGCTGCTGGTACCGCGCTCGTCACCCTCGATGCGGCGCACAAGCCGGCCGAGACGCAGACCTTCACCATCCGGACCGGTGCCCCGTCGAACATCGCCGCGGTCCTCACGATCGACACTGCCGGCGTGGTGTCGATCGCCTCGGCCACCGGCAACGCCGGCTTCGTCGGCCTCGATGGCCTGTCCTTCTACCGGGGCGCCTCGTGACGTACACCGCCGGCCGCACGGCCACCCTCACCGTCCAGTGGTACGCCTACCCGGGCGGCCCGGCCGCGACGGTCACCGGCGCGCAGGTCCGCATCGCCCCGGTCGGCGGCGGTACCGCCGTGGTCGGCCCGACCACCACCGGCGTCGCCGCCGAGGCAACGGGCCTCTACTCGTACGCCTGGGCGGTCCCAGCCGATCAGGCCGCCGGGGACTACGTGGTCACCTGGACCGGCACGGACGGCGACGGGGACATCGTCACCGCCTCCGAGATCATCACCGTGGCGGCGCCACCGGTGCCGGGCGGCTACGCCTCCGTCGACCAGCTCAACGAGCGGCTCGGACGGACCCCGGTCAACGCGGTGCAGCTCATCACCCGGGCAAGCCGGGACGTGGACCGGGCGCTGTTGTGCGCCGTCTACGACCCCGACGACCAGGCCGTCATCGACGCGCTGCGGGAGGCGACGCTGGAGCAGATCGCCGGGAACCTCACCCACGGCAACGTCACCGGCCTCGGCGGGAGCCGGCGCGGCGGCTTCTCCATCGGCCGACTCACCGTCCAGGCCGGCAGCAGCGACGACGCGCCCGTCCGGATCGGCTCCCTCTGGGAGCAGGCGTGGACCGTCCTCCAGGCCGCCGGGCTGACCGGCCATGGCCCGCAGAGCAGGTGACCGTGGACTGGGCGGAGTTCGTCGAGCTGTGCATCCCCGAGCCGAAGACCATCCGGGTCGAGGCGCTCACCGGCTCCGGCGCGTACGGCGACGAGTACGGTTCCCCCGCCGACGTGGGCCTGTGCGTCGTCGACGACAGCAACCGCCGCGTCGTCGCGCAGACCCAGGACGCCGAGGGCGGCGAGGTCGTTTCGTCGACCACGGTCTTCGCGCCGCCGGACACGGTCGCTCCGCCGGGATCCCGGGTCACCCTGCCGTGGTCCGGACGCGTCACCCGCGTCCTGGCCACGTCGTACATGGACGACCACGGCCTCGGCCTGCCCGAACACGTCGAGCTGTCCCTGGAGTGAGCCGTGGCGGACGTCGAGTGGAACGGTGACGAGATCCTGGCTCTCATCGAGGGCGCCGAGGTGGCCGGACTGACGCTCGGCGCTGAGCACCTGCTCCAGGTGTCCCGCGCAGAGGTGCCGATCGAAGAGGCCACCCTGGAGCGCTCCGGCGTGGCGTCCGTGGACGCGAGCCAGCGCCGTGCAGCCGTCTCCTACGACACCCGGTACGCCGTGCGGCAGCACGAGGAGCTGACGTACCGCCACGACGAGGGCCGCAAGGCGAAGTACCTGGAAGACCCGATGAACAACGAGCGCGGAACGATCCTGGAGCTGATCGCCGCGCCCGTCCAAGACGTCTTCGGAGGCTGACGTGGCGGTAGGTGACGGCTGGACCTCCCGACTCCTCACCGGCCTCGCACAGCACCTCCACAACGGCGGCGTCGGCGTGTACCGGCCGACCGGCAGCTACCAGGCCAGCGAGGTCGCCATCGTCGTGCGGGGCATCCCAATCAGCCCGGACCGGATCATCACCCTGGCTCCGTACCCGGTGGCCAGCCCGCCCGGCGTCTCCGACGTCACCCAGGGCGTCCAGATACGCCTGCGCGGCACCCAGGACCCGCGCGTCGTCGAAGACCTGGGCGACGCCATCTTCGACCTGCTCGACTCCGCCACCGGGCTCACCTGGTCCGGCATCCCCATCGTCCAGGTCTACCGGCAGTCGTACGCCGCCCTCGGCGCCGATGGGAACGGCCGGTGGGAGGCCTCGCACAACTACTACGTCGAGGCGATGCGCCCGACCGTCAACCGTACGATCTGACCGTCCCGGAGGACATCATGACGAGCCCTGTCGACTACGTCACCGCCCTCGCGCGTCGCTTCGCCGTCGAGGTCGACCTCAACCCCAGCGGCGTCGCCGACTGGCAGCCCCTCATCGGCGTCGAGGACCTGAAGCCGGCCCGCACGCAGCGGAAGGTGGCCGACGAGTCGTACGACGACGCCGGCGCCGAACGGCAGGCGATCACCGGCTCCACCTGGTCCCTCGACATCAAGCTGATCCACCGCACCGGTCTGGACGGCGTCACGTTCAACGCCGTCCAGGAGCACCTGCGGATCAAGTCGGAGGCGAGCGACGCGCTGACCGGGGAGGCGCACGTCCGCTGGTTCGACCGGTCCGGGCAGGGTGAGGCGTGGGAGGGCCGCTGCCTCGTCGACTGGGTGCCGGACGGCGGCAACGGTGGCGCCCGCGACACCATCTCCGTCAAGCTGAACGGGCAGGGCGCCCGGGCGGCCATCACGAACCCGAACGCCTCCGCGCTGCCCGTGGTGGCCGGCCTCGCGCCGACCGGCGGTGGCACCGCCGGCGGCACCATCGTCGAGGTCCGCGGCCGGAAGTTCACCGGCGCCACCGCGGTGACGTTTGGCGGCACCGCCGCCACCTCGTTCCGGGTCGTCTCCGACACGCTCATCGTCGCGGTGTCCCCGACCAAGACGGCCTCCACCGTCGACGTGCTCGTCACCACACCCGGAGGCACCAGCGTCAACACCACCGCCGACAACTACGTGTACGCCTGATCCGCATGGCGAAGTTCGGCGACGTCACCCAGTACTTCGATCCTGGCCTGGAGCTGACAGTCAAGGGCAAGGAGTACCGCATCCCGCTGCCCTCGGCGGAGCTGGGGCTGTGGTGCCGCACCATGATTGCCGTCAACGAGCTGGACAGCGGGGCGACCGGGGAGCAGCTCCAGGCCGCCGCCGAGCAGGTGGCCAAGCTGCCTCCGCTGCCGGGCCCGCGCACCATGCCCGAGCATCTGCTCGGCTCGGCTCATCCCGAGATGCGCGCCGACGGGGTGGAAGACCCGTACATCGAGTTCTGTGCGATGACGACGTTCTTCTGGATCGTCGGCGGTGAGGATGCGGCCCGCCGCTACTGGATCTCCGGTGGCCGCCCGGAAGCGAGGGGCCCGGACAACCGGGCCTCCCGCCGGGCGACCGCCCAGAAGACCGCTACGGGCGCGGCCACCAGGACCCCGCCACAGGCCTCTTCGAGTGGTACGAGTTCCCGCCCGAGGTCCGGCAGGAGCGGTCGGGGTCGCGGGTCACGTGGGCGGAGATCCTGACTCACTGGCTCCTCGTCGAGTGTGACCTCCAGGACCGTGGCATCGACGTCGGGGACAAGTCCCTGATGGAGGGCCGGTCCTGGCGGTGGCTGGAGGTCCGCATCATCGGCCTGCTCTCCGCCGACTCCCGCCTGTCCAGGGCACTCAAGCCCGCCGACCCGCCCGCGACGTAACCCGTGGAGGTGGCCTGTGTCGCTCAAGCTCGGCGAGCTGGTCGCCTACCTGAAGACCGACAACTCGGGGCTGCGTGACGGACTCGCCGCCGGGCGGACCGAGGTCGACGGGTTCACCCGGGACGTCAACGGCAAGCTCCGCGACGCTTCCGGCCGATTCGTGCGCGAAGGCGAGCAGGCCGGTCGTGGCTTCGGCGAGGGCTTCACTCGCGACGCTTCCGGCCGGCTCCGCGACGCCTCCGGCCGATTCGTGCGCGAGGGCCACCGGATCGGGAAGGGCCTCGGCGACGGCATCGGCGACGGGGTCAGGAGCGGCAACGGTTGGATGACCGTTCTGCGGTCGCTGAGCAGCGAGGTCCGAGACGCCGCGAACTGGGTCAAGAGCGCCGGTGAGCGTGTCTCCGACTTCGCCGGCAACGTGACGTCCGGGCTGGGCAGCGTCTGGGGTTTCGTGCAGGTGCTCGCCGCCCTCGCCTCCGGGGCCGCGTTTGCCATTCCGGCGGTCACCCTGCTCGGCGGCGTTCTCGGCTCCCTGCCGGCCCTGGCGGGCGGCGCCGGGGTCGGTATCGGGGCCCTGGCCATCGGCTTCATGGGCCTGGCCGACCACTTCCAGCAGACGGCATCTGCTGGCGGGGCGGCCGTCGACCGGACGTGGCAGGTCCACCAGGCTGTCCGGGCGCTGGCCGGCGCGCAGCGGGAGGTGCGGGCCAGCCAGGAGGCCTTGACGCGCGCCCGCGCGGACGAGGTTGAGCGGCTGTCCGACCTCAACCGGCAGCTCCGCGAAGCCCGGCTCAGCGAGGAAGAGGCGGCCCTCAACGAGGCCGACGCGGAGCAGCGTCTCGCGGAAGCCAAGAACGCCGTCCAGATCGCCCAGGACAAGGTCAACCAGGCGCAGGCCTCCGGTGATGTGGACGCTGTCCGGCAGGCCACGCAGGAGCTGCTGGAGGCGCAGCGGCAGCAGCCATCGGAGATCCGCCGCGCCGAGCTGGCGTACGAGCGGGCGAAGCTGGCCACCGAGGCCGCCAAGGACTCCACCGACGACCTGACGAAGGAGCAGCAGCGCGCCGCCCGGGTCGGGGTGGAGGGCTCCGATCAGGTACGGGCCGCCAGGGAGCGGGAGCGCCGCGCGGTCGAGGCCGTCGAGGACGCGGAGCACGCCCTGACCGAGGCCCGCAAGCCGGCCGGCGGTGGCGGCGGAGCCGCTCAGGAGCTGACGCGCCTCGCGCCGGCCGCCAAGGAGCTGGTCGACACCCTCAAGGCGCTGAAGCCGGCCTGGGAGGATCTGCGGCTGGACGTGCAGCAGCGGCTGTTCGCCGGGGTCGGCGATGAGGTCCGGGACCTCGCCGACGCCTGGCTGCCCACCTTGCACGACAAGCTCGGTCAGAGCGCCGACACTGCGAACAGCCTCTTCAGGCAGTTCTCGAACAGCGCGCAAAAGCCGGAGTTCATCGAGAACATCTCGGCCGGCCTGGACTCGGTCGACCGGCTCGTCGACAAGGTCGGCGGCGCCCTCGCGGGCCCTTTCGTCGACGCCTGGGGCCGCCTGTCCAAGGCTGCCGGACCGTTCCTCGACTCACTCGGTGACGAGGTCGCCGGCCTGATCGAGGACTTCGCGAAGTGGATCGAGAAGGCGGACAAGAGCGGCGCCCTCGAAGATTTCTTCGAGAAGGCCGGCGACTTCTTCCACGACGTAGTCGATATCGGTGAGGACGCCGGCGCAATCATCGGCGATATCGTCGGTGCGCTTTTCGACGACCCGGCCAACGCCGATGGTGGCGACGCCTGGGAGGGCTTCAAGGAGACCCTGCATGAGGTCCGGGAATGGTTCGACGACCCGAAGAACAAGGAGCAGATCCAGGACTGGTTCCACAAGCTGGAGTCGGCCGCGAAGGTGCTGGGCCGCATCGCCGGATGGGCTTCCGACCTGATCCTCTGGATCGATAAGGCGGACACCAAATTCCGGGAGTGGGCAAATTCGGCAACCAAGGCCGGCTCGGGAATGGTTAAGAATCTTGGCGAGAAGTGGGACAGCCTGGTCGGCGCGGTCGGCAAGCTGCGAGGCCGGATCGGCCGGGCGACGACGGGCATGTGGGACGGCGTGAAGGAGAGCTTCCGGTCTGCCCTGAACTGGGTGATCGGGAAGTGGAATGGCCTGGATCTGCGCCTCCCGTCGACGACGTTCCTCGGGACGACCATCGGCGGCGGCTCGATCGGCACCCCGAACATCCCCTACCTGAAGGACGGCGGGATCGTGCGGGCCACCCCCGGCGGCCGGCCGGTCGTGGTCGGCGAGGGCGGCCAGGACGAGGCGGTCGTGCCACTGGACAAACTCGGCAGTCTTGGTGGTCACGCCGAGGTGCGGATTACCGGCGAGCTGGTGGCCCGCGGCGGGGACCTGGTCGTGGTGCTTCGCGAACAGGTGGCGACGCTGGGCGGCGACGTTCAGAAGGTGGTCGGCAGCAACACCTGACCGTCAGGGCTCGATGCCGGCGGCGTTCAGGACCGTGATCACGATTAGCGGGATCAGCACCACGTAGCCCAGCACAAGGCCGGCGGTGGCTTGGTGGTTGCCGCTCTTGTGGTTGCGGCGGGTGTCGGCGCGGGCGGCGTGCCCGAAGATCACGGCGAGGGCTGAGGGCACGCCGAACGTGCACAGGAACGTGAACAGCCCGACGATCCCGAAGGTCAACGCGACGGCCGCCATCCATGATTTCGGCGGCTGCTGGGGGGCGACGTAAACCGGCAGTGGGCCACGCGGCGGGGGCTGAGGCGGATTGGTCATCCGGCCAGTGTCACCGCCGACGTCAATTGCAGGGAAGAGGATCGCGGTGTCGTACATCAGCGGGGACCCCCTGGCCGTGCGGATCCGGATCGCGTTCGGCGCGACCATCTCCGCCGACCCGGCGACGTGGACCTGGACCGACGTCACCACCTGGTGGCACGTCCCGGACGAGGTCCGGATCGTGTGGGGCCGCTCGTCCGGCGCCCAGCAGGCCGAGCGGTCCACGCTCAGCCTCACGCTGAAGAACACCGACGGCAGGTTCACCGCCTACGACCCGCGGTCCCCGTACTGGCCGAACGTCCAGAAGTGGACGCCGATCTCCTACGACGTGGACCTGGGCGACGGTGTCGGGTGGCGTAACCGCTTCTCCGGCTTCATCCGCCGGTGGCCGCTGACCTGGCCCGGCAACTCCCCGCTCATGGCCCTGGCGGCCATCGAGGCCGTCGGTGTCCTCGGCCGGCTCGGCCGCGGATCCCCGCCGGTCAGGTCATCGATGCGCCGCACCTACCGGGCGTCCGGACCGGTGGCGTACTGGCCCATGGAGGACGGCACCGCCTCCACGCAGGTGGCCTCGGAGATCCCCGGACACCCGCCGCTGGTGGCCACCGGCCTGGCGCCCGAGTTCGTCGCCGTAGCCGACCAGTCGTGGGGGTCTCTCGCCTCACTGAACGTCCGCTACGGCACCGGTCGGGTGGTCGACCTGAGCGCCGGTACGTCGCTCGCCGTCGCCGTGCCCGCGGAGGTCACTGCGGCCACCGCCACCGCGTGGACGGTGGTGATCAACGCCCTGACCGACTACAACACGATTCCCGGCGATGTCGTTCTGGTCGACGTAGCCACGCCCGGCGGCACGTTCGTGCAGTGGCGGCTGGTGCAGACCGAGGCGCCGTACTTCGGCACGCAGTTGTTCGCCTACGACGCTGCCGGCAACCGGACCACCGTCCTCCAGGACTCCGGAATGTCGATCGGGTTCCTTCAGCACGAACTGTCCGTGTGGCAGGACGGGGCGACGATCCGCGCCGACTACAAGACCATCGCGTCCGGGTCGGTCGCCGGCACCCTGGCCGGGGTGTCCGCGGTCGCGGTGAACGCTGGCGGGCAGACCAGCGCCGACACGATGCCCTTCGGGCACCTGGCGGTGTGGGCGTCTGCGTCCCTGCCGTCCGCCGTGAGCACATACGCCGTCGATTCCTACGGCGTCGGGGTGTACGGGGCGCAGCTCTCCTACTGGCCCGAGGTCGCCACCGCCCGACTGGCTCGGCTGTGCGCCGAGGACGGCATCCCCTTCACTGCTCCCGCCGTGCCCGCAGACATGATCGTGCGGATGGGCTGGCAGCCGGCCGACATTCCACTAGCGCTCTACCAGCAGTGCGAAGACGCGGACATGGGCCTTATCTACGAGTCCGGGTTCGGCCTGGGCTATCTGCCACGGGCGGCCCGCTACAACGCCCCGGTCGCCCTCACCATCGACGCCGCCGCCGGGCAGCTCGGCATGCCGTTCGAGCCGGTCGACGATGACCAGCAGCTACGCAACCGGTGGACGGTCGAGCGGATCGACGGGTCGTCCGCGATCGCCGTCGACGAGCAGTCCGTCGCCCTGCAAGGCGAGATCGAGGCGTCGGTTTCACTCAGCCTGGCCGTTGATGCTGGGGTGGCCGACCACGCGAACTTCCGGCTACGCACCACCACCGTCCCGGGGCCGCGCTACCCGGCGGTCGGCGTCAACCTGTCCACCAACCGCACCCTCGCGGCGGCCTGGTGCGCGTGCGCGCCGGGCTCCCGCATCCAGGTCGTGAACCCGCCGGACCAGAACGTACCCGGCACCGTCGACCAACTCGTGGTGGGTGCGACGGAAACCTACGGCGGGCGCACCTCGTGGAAGGCCACCCTGAACGTCACGCCGGCCGCGCCGTGGCAGGTGGCGACCGCAGACGCGGATGAGCGGGTGCCCGCAGACGGCACCGTCCTCGCCGGCACCGGGCTCACCGACGTCGGCGTGTCCTTCCAGATGACTTCTGCCGCGGCGAACGGGCGTTGGGGAACCGCGGCGGATGGAACGGAGTTCCCGCTCGACGTCCTGGTCGGCGGAGAGCTGGTCCGCCTGTCGGCGATCACCGGGACCGGGCTGACCCAGACTGCGACCGTGTCCGCGCGAGGCCTCAACGGCTTCGGCCGGGCCTGGCCTGCCGGGACGCCGGTCGATGTCGCCTACCCGGCCATCGCGCCACTGTAGAGAGGGGTCCCCGTGGCCATTCAGATCCTGTCGGGGATGAGGCTGACACCCGAGCGGCTGAACGCGCTCGCGCCGACCAGCGCCCGCCGCACCACCGACCTGACCGTCACCAACTCAACCACCCTCCAGGATGGGCTGTCCGTGCCGGTGGTGGCCGGCGCCGAGTACGACGTGGAGGCGCTGCTCATCTACGAGGCCCCGACCGCCAACGACGTGAAGGCCGGTTTCAACTGGCCCAGCGGCACGATGGTGTGGGGGATGATCGGCCTCGACCCGGCTGCCACGACGTACAGCGGTGACATGCGGCCGGTCGCTTACGGATCCCCGTCTGTTGACCAGGCGTTCCCGATCGCCGGCGGCGGCGCCGGCAACCAGGTGACAGCGCTGCTGCGGGGCACGCTCGTGACGAGTCTGTCGGGCGGGAATCTGCGGGTGCGGTGGGCGCAGCAGACCGCCGGGGCATCAACGTCGGCGGTCCTCAAGGCGGGGTCGTCGCTTCAGGTGCGGAGGATCGCGTGACGCTGATCGGGTGGTGTCCGGGTGGCCGGAAGGTCGCCGCCATGCTGGACACGTACGAGGGTACGGGCGTGGGCCGGATCTTCGTCGGCCCACGTGACCCGTTGCCGGCGTGGGACGGTCCGGTGCTGGGCCCGCTGGTCGCCGCCGGCGTGACAGTGCACCTGTCGTACAAGACCAACACCGTGGCCGAGGTGCTCGCGTGGGTGGGCCGGAAGCCGGCCGGAGTCCGGCTGTTGCTGACCAAGAACCACGAGCCGGAGCAGGGCCCTGACGCCGGCGATCCGACGGTCGAGGAGTTCCACGCCGCGTGGGCCGAGCTGGCGCACGCCCTCGACGGCCACCCGGCCCGGGCCGGGATCTGGCTGGTGCCGGTCTACACCCGGTACTGGTGGCAGGCCCACCCCGGCGACCGGCGGTGGCTGGTGACGGCTGACGTCGACGCGCACGGCTGGGACGTGTACTCCGACGTCGGCTATCGGACCCCCGACGACCTGCTGACCATCCCCCGGGCGGTGGCCGCTGAGACCGGCCTGCCGTACCTGGTCGCCGAGCTGGGTGCGAAGCCCGGCCCGGGCCGGCCGGCGTGGATGCGCGCGATGGTCGACGCCGCCAAGGCCGACGGGGCGCTCACCGTGTGCTGGTACCACAAGGAGCCAGCCTGGGACCTGACCGGTAGCCCGGACCAGCAGGCCTGGCAGACGATCACCCTGGAGGAGGCACCGGTGGCCACCAGCGCGCCGAAGACGCTGCTCGACGCCCGGCAGTTGCTGCTCGACCACCTCGACATGCACCCCGGCCGGGTGGTCGACGCCGACCTGGACCCGGCGGAGGTGGGCATCGTCGGCGACCCGGATCACCGCGGCGGCTACCACTGCGGATCCGACCGGGTCGTCTCCCGCGACTACTCGGTGATCGAGTCCAGTCGGGACCGGAGCGGCCTGGCGAAGTGGGCGTCGGCGCTCGACGTCGGGACCTTCTCGGTGAGCGTGGCCGGCAAGCGACACGACCTGCCGTCGTTCTCGCGCTGGCTGGTCGCCCAGTGCGAGGCCGACGCCGCCGACACCCGGGACATCCGGGAGGTCATCTACTCCGCGGACGGCCGGACCGTGCGGCGGTGGGACCGGCTGGGCAAACGCACAAGCGGCGACAGCAGCCACCTGTTCCACACGCACATCAGCTACTTCCGCGACGCCATCAAGGCGGGCCGGCCGCAGTCCGGCGTGTTCCGCCGCTACCTGACCACCATCGGACTCCTGGAGGACGACATGGCCAACTTCACCGACAAGCACGCCTCCACCCTCGACCAACTGGCCAAGGCCCTGCCGACGCTGGTTGAGCAGTCCGGCTACACCGACGGCCGGATGGAGGCCGCGGCCAACGGCCGCACCACCGTCCGGTCGGACCTGCGCGGCGGCGGCTCCCCGATGTGGCTGGTGCAGCAGCTCCAGGCCATCACGACCGCGCTGGGGAAGCTGCCCGCGCTGCTCGCCTCGGAGGGCACCAACCCGACCGAGTTGGCCGCCGCGCTCGCCGCCCTGCCTCAGCCGGAGCCGGTCGACGCCGCCCAACTCGCCAGCGAGGTCGCCGAGCGGGTCCTCGCCGGCCTCCCGACCGCCGAGGGTCCGGTGTCCCGCGCCGACCTGGAAGCGGCGCTGCGCTCGGTCCTCGGCTCCGTCGACGGCGCCACTCCACAGGGGTGACCCCGGCGGGTTCGGCCGAGCTGGCGGGAAGGTTAGGGCCTGTGCGTGGCGGCGATGAGAGCGGAACGAGTCATCAGGATCGTGCTGGACGTCGGGTGCATCCTGGTGGGGCTCGGCGGGATCGTACATCAGACGGTCCTCGTCGCTCCCGGCCAGGCGTCGGAGGCGCTGCTGGTGGCCTACGTGTCGGTGTTGGGCATCCCCGCCGGGGTGGGCCTGCTCTCGCTGCGCAGCAGTGGCGGGAGCGGTACAACCGGACCGCCATCGCCGTCTCCGGGGCCGGGCTCACCGCCGCCAGCATCATCATCGCCGTCGCCGGCGCCGTCCGGGGCGGGTGATTCGCCGTGACGTTCCGCGCTTGGCAGACCTTGGTGGTGGCGCTGCTCCTCGCGCTCGTCGCTGCCGTCGGGTCGATGGCCTACACGAACGCTGCGGCCCGTGAGTCGGAGCGGAAGTGGTGTGGCGTGGTTTCCACGCTGGATGACGCCTATGCGGAGACGCCGCCGCAGACTCCGGCCGGGCAGAAGATCGCCACAGACATCGCCCGGCTGCGTCGCGACTTCGCCTGCCCGTCGACCCGGTAGCTACCCGCCCCGGTGCTCGTGCTGGTGCTGCGTGACCCGTCCGCAGTCCGGCTGCCGGCAGCGCCACTGCCGCCCCAGCTCGCCGCAGCCCTCCACCCTGCACGCACCCCACGCCGGGGTGGTGTCCGCATGGCCGGACGGGCAGGGCTGTGGGATCTCCGCCAGCCCGGCTGGCGTCCGCTCATACCGCTGCACACCCCGACCGTACCCAGGAGGAAACATCATGTGGACTGGCAAGTTCTGGAAGCAGGCCCTCGAACGGGCCTTGAAGACGTTCGCTCAGGCGGACCTGGCGCTGCTCGCCGGTGACGGGCTCGGCGTCCTGGACATCAACTGGGGCGACGTGGCCTCGGTCGGCGCGCTGGCGGCCGTCGCCTCGATCCTCACGTCGATCGTGTCGGCGCCGGCCGGCGAGCCGGACAGCCCGTCGCTGGTGGAGCTGCCGTCGGCGACGCCTGCCCGGCGCTTCCCGGCCTGACCCGCCCTCTGCCTGAACGGCTGCGGCCCCGCTCTCCGGTGGAGGGCGGGGCCGCTTCGTGCTGTCCGGGGTCAGGCCCGGTTGCGGAAGGGCCGGAAGACGCAGCAGCGCATGCAGTGCGTGCCTCCCAGGTGCTTGTGACGCCACCGCCAGATGTGCCAACAGGTACGCATGGTGTCGGTGCTCAACGCGGGTCCTCTCGGAGAAGTTGACCTTGCGGGGAGGGTGGAGAAGTTGACCTTGGGGGGTGGGGCCCGGTCTCCCGGGCCCCGGCCGCTCAGCTGATCGGGTCGTACCCGAGGCGGGCCACCACCTGCTCGTACCGGCGGACCGTCACCCGGTAGCCCATCCCGCCCGGGGTCATCGTCTTGAGCTGGGCGGCGAGGGTGCGGGCCCGGCGGAGGAGCGGGGCGTCCTGGTCGGTGGCGGTGGTCTGGATCGTGGTCTTCATCATCTCGGTCTCCCTCGCTCGCCCTGTTTGCGTCTCACTTGAGACACTACCCTCCCATGTAAGCGTGTGTCAACTGGTACACGAAAAAGCCCCGCCATCTCCATCACGGGAGGTGGCGGGGCTTTCGTGCGCCCAGAATCAGGAGGGACGCGGGCCGTACTTCCGATTGAGGGTGGCCCGGTTGAAGCGGGCCGGCGTGCGCTCTCCGGTGAGGTCCGTGTCGAGGACCCTGCCATCGCGAGCGGCCCGGATCGCCTCCCACGCCTCTTCCTCGGCGCGCTCGGCAGCCTGCGCCTTCTCGATGGCGACGGCCAGGAGGCGGCGCTGCTCTTCGGTGTAGGTGGTCTTGGGCCGGATCACGTCGGTCACGGTATCAGCTCCATGTCTCAGTTGACACAACTACGCGGCGGGGTTAGCGTCTCATCAGAAACACGAACACGCAAGCGAACCCGAGAGGAGCAACCCGGATGCCCAAGGGCAACGCCGAGAAGCAGGCCGCCATCCAGAAGCACAAGGCCGCCCGCGACCACCTCGCCAAGGTCAGCGCGAAGACCAACGACGCCAACGACCCGGCCTACCTGAAGGCCAACCGTGCCGTCATCGACGCCGAGAAGAACGTCCCGTGGTGGCGCCGCTGACGACCTGCGTACGCCGCCCGGGCGCAACCGGTCCGGGCGGCCAGCGGAGGCCGCCAGTCAGGCGACCGCGACGAAGGGAGCCCGTCATGGGCAAGCAGAACGGTCACGAGATCGAGATTCAGCGATTGGCCAAGGAGACGCAGAAGGAGGCTTCCCAGCGGGAGCAGGGTCGGATGGTCGGCAGTCGGCGCGAGCCGATCCTGCCCTCCAACCGGTACGTCGAGCGGCGCAAGTGACCCACTGACCAGCGCGGGCCCCGGCCACCAGCACTCGAAGCCCGGCCGGGGCCCGCATCCCCACCAAGGAGGCAGAGATGGGCCTGTTCAGCGGCAAGTCGAACACCGACACCACCGTCATCACCTACCGGCAGAAGAACGGCACCCCCGCCAAGACGGCCGTCACCGGCAAGGAGTTGGCCGCCGTGAAGAAGGCCGGCGCGCTCATCAAGACCCACAGGACCAAGTAGCTCACGAAGGCGGCCCCCGGCTGGCGACCCTACCGCCGGCCGGGGGCCTTGACCGGACACAGGAGGTCCGACCCATGTCCATGATGATCGACCGACTCGTCAAGCGCACCGTGTTGGTGGCCGCCGCCCTCGCCGCCCTCGCGTTCGGCGTCAACCACCACGACCACCCGTGCACCGGCCACCAGGTCGGCGCTGGCGGCATGTGCGTCACCACCCAGATCGGGGGTGCCGCGTGAGCACCCACGCCCGTATCTGCACCGTCGTGTTCGGCTCGATGCCGTTCACCGCCGTCTGGGAGATCGCCGTGTACGCCGGGGCGCACGCCGCCGGTCACGCGCAGCCGTCCGGCTGGCTGATCGCCGCCGGCGGTGTGCCGCAGCTCGCCGCGGGTGCCGCCGCCGCGCTGAGCCTGGCCGCCGGCCGCGGGGAGTCGGCGCCGCAGCCGACCGGCCCGACGCCCCGCCAGGTCCGCCGCGCCGCGGTCGAGGCCGTCCGCCCGAAGGAGCTGACTCAACGATGACGCTCTTCCGTCGCGCGCCGGTCGACCCGGAGCTGGAGCGTGCCCGCGCCGACGCCGCCCGCGAGCAGGCCCGCGCCGACCTCGACCGGGCGCGCATGCAGGCGCAGCTTCAGCGGGAGCGCCAGGCCGCCGACGCCGAGTTCGCCCGGCAGCAGGCCATCGCCGAGGAGCAGGAGAAGCGCCGCCGTGGTGCTGCCCGCCGGGCGGACCGCGCCGAGCGGCGCAAGCGCCGGCAGGCTGGCCGGGCCGAGTTCCTCGCCAAGCTCCGCCCGGTGCTGCCGCTGCTGCTCATCAACGGCGGCGCCGCGTACGCCCAGGGCGCGTACGCGTACGAGGAGATCGCTCCCGCCGAGTGGAACGCGCCGTCGAAGGTGGCGTTCGCGGTGGCGTTCTCCGCCGCGCTGGAGTCGATCGCCGTGTACGTGCAGTGGCACGCCCACGACGCGCTCCTGCTCAACGCCCACGCCACGGCGGCCGGGCTGCGGCGGGCCGCGTGGGGGATCGCCGGTGTTGTCGCCGCCATCAACTACGCGCACTTCGCCGGTGACGGCATGGCGCCGACGTCGGCGGCGGTGGCGTTCGCGCTGCTGTCGCTGCTGTCGCCGTGGCTGTGGGGGCTGCACACCCGACGCGCCCAGCACAAGCAGCTCCTCGCCGAGAACGCGAACCTCATCGACGAGGGCGGCGTCGAGTTCTCGCCGCAGCGGCGTCGGGCGTTCCCGGTGCGGGCGTGGCTGGCGAAGCGGTGGAGCATCGACCACTACGAGCGTGATCCGCGCCGGGCGTGGGAGGGCTACAACCGGGACCGTCAGCGCAGCTTGGCCGCCCGGCGGTCGGCTCGCCCGGCGCCGGGGAGGGTGCGCGCGGCGGTGCTGGTACTGCGCGGTAAGCCGCTGGGCGGGCAGCTCTCCATCTCGGACCGGGCCGCCGTCGACAAGGCGCTCGCGGACACCCGCCGGGCCACGGAGCGGGTGCGGGCCTTCGCGGCAACGGCGCCGCTGCACTGCCCGCCGCCGCCCGCCATCGCCGCGCCGCCAGCCCGCCACGGTGGCGACCTGGAGGCGCTCGTCGTGGCGACCTCCGAACCCGACAGCCGGCCCGCCATCACCCCGCCATCGCCCCGACAGCCCGACCCGACACCGGCCGCCATCGTGGCGACCCGGGAACCCGACACGACACCCGACAAGCAGCCCGCCACCGTGGCCGCCACCGCACCCGTCACGCGCATCACCCGGCGGGTCGCCACCCGACCCGACAAGCCGGCCGCCAAGACCACCGCCGAGCGGGTCGCCACCGTGCTCGCCAAGAAGCCCGACATGACACAGGAGCAGGTCGCCAAGAAGCTCGGCGTCAGCGAACGCACCGTCCAGCGGTACTGGCCCAAGCCCGCCACCAGCAACAAGGAGGACTGACCCGTGGCCGACGAGGACAGTCAGGTGCTCGACACCCACTACGAGGTCGCCCTTGACGACGAGCCCGACCCCAACCGCGGGCCCGTCTACGTGGACGTCGTCACCAAGGACGACACCCGCCACCCCGTCATCCCCGCCCAGTGGCGCGGTACCGACAACGTCAAGGCGACCCTGAGGAGGCAGGCGGCCACCGCCGGCCACATCGCCGCGTACCACGTGGTACGCAGCCCGCGGTACGTCGGCCTCGCCACCCTGTGGTCCGTCGTCGGCGTGTTCCGCATCCTGTGGCGGCACATGCGGTGGGCGTGGCACCCCGAGCTGGCGTCGATGCTGCAGTCCGCGGCCACCTCCGCGTCCAGCAAGGACGAGCTGAAGGAGGGCCGCATGCTGGAGCAGCAGCTCGCCACCCGCCGTACCGCGCGGGCGGTGATGCTGCTCGTCGAGTTCGTCGCGCTCACGATCGTCGGTGGGCTGCTGTTCGCGTTCGCCCCGCGGTACGTCCTCGTCCTCGTCGGCGCCGCGCTCGTACCACTGCTGGCCCACTATGGGCGGCCCGCCACCATGCCCATCGTCACGCCCGCCGTGGTGCGCGGCCGGTACAGGCTCATCAACTCCGACACCGTGCTGCGCGCGTACTACGCCGCCGGGCTCGGCAACCCCGCCAAGCAGGACCAGGAGGTCGGGTTCCTCGGCCGGATGGAGCGTGACGGCGAAGGCGGCCGGGTGAAGGTCGTCCTCCCGTACGGCAAGGGCTTCGACGACGTCGTCAAGGCCCGCGGCGCCCTCGCCTCCGGCCTCGACGTCGCCGTGTCGCAGGTGTTCCTCACCCGCGACCCCGAATCGAACCGCTCCCACTACCTGTGGGTTGCCGACCGCGACCCTCTGGCCGTTCCCGCAGGTCGCACCCCACTTCTGCGGTGCCGGCAGACCGACATCTGGAAGCCGGCGCCGCTGGGCCTCGACGAGCGCGGGCAGCTCGTCACCCTGCCAATGCTGTGGACGTCGATCCTGGTCGGCGCCCAGCCGCGGCAGGGCAAGAGCTTCACCGCCCGTGCGCTTGCTCTGTATGCCGCGCTGGACCCGTACGTGAAGCTGACCGTGTTCGACGGCAAGGGCTCCCCGGACTGGCGGAAGTTCCGCCTGGTCGCCGACCGGTGCGCGTTCGGGCTGGCCATAAGCCGTGACGGCGACCCCGTGGACATCTTCGTCGACGCGCTGCGCGAGCTGAAGGAGGACGTGCAGTGGCGCTACCAGCGGCTGTCCGAGCTGCCGGTCGACGTGTGCCCCGAAGGCAAGCTGACCAGGGCAATCGCTCGGGACCCGAAGTACAAGATGCCTGTGCGGGTCGTCGTCATCGATGAGTGCCAGGAGTACTTCGACACCGGCGACGCGAAGCTCGACGAGGAGATCGCCTCGCTGCTGGTGTTCCTGGTCAAGGTCGCCCCGGCCGCCGGCGTGATCGTCCTCGACGCCACCCAGAAGCCGTCCGGGGTGGGCACCCAGAAGATCGCCCAGAAGTTCACCAGCTTCCGCGACAACCACCAGGTCCGCTTCGCTCTGCGCACCGGATCGTGGCAGGTCAGTGATCTGGTGCTGGGCTCCGGCGCCTACTCGGAGGGCTACGACTCGTCGCTGTTGCTGCCCACCTACAAGGGCGTCGGCATCCTGCGCGGCGCGTCCGACGACACCCCGACGGTACGGACGTTCCTCGCCGACGCGGAGGACGCCGAGAAGATCCTCATCGCTGCCCGACGGATCCGGGAGCAGGCCGGCACCCTGTCCGGCATGGCGGCCGGTGAGGACATGACCCGCGAGGCCCGCGATGTGCTGGCCGACGTCATCCGGGTGTGGGCGTACATCGGTCGGCAGGGCGTGCAGTGGCCGCAGTTGGCTGAGCTGCTTGCCGCGCACATGCCGGAGCAGTACGCCGGCGAGTCCCCGGAGTCGATCTCGGCGCTGGTGCGCGGCGAGGGCGTGCCGTCGGTGGACGTGAAGATCGACGGGGTGGCCCTGAAGGGCTGCCGCCGTCGGGACATCGACGCCGCGATCGAGCGCCGGCAGATCGGCGGATGAGTCGCGGCGAGTCGCGCGACCGGTTGCGGCTGCGCGACCAGGCCCGCGACCTGCTGACCAGCACAAACGGTCGCGGGTCGCGGGTTGCGGCACCTGTAAGAGCACCCCGAAAACCGCCCCTGGAGGCACCGTGAGACACCTTTTCGCCGCTACCGCTACCTCGGACCACCCCATGCCGTGGGGGTGGCTCCTGGGCGCTCTTCTGGTTGCCGCGCTCGCGTACGCGGTGTCGTGCGCGTGGTGGCCATTCGCCCACTGCCGCCGGTGCGATGGCCGCGGGAAGTTCGCCCGGAGGGACTCGAAAGTGTGGCGCCGCTGCCGCCGGTGCAAGGGCTCAGGATCGCGGCTCCGGGTCGGTCGCCGGGTGTGGAACCGGTTCGCCCGGGTCCGCAAGGCGGCGTCCTGACCCAGACGCAGCGACGCCCCCGACCAGCGGTCGGGGGCGTCTTCGCGTTCAGGCCGCGGTTCGTCGTCGCCGCGGCCGGGTCGCGTCCCCGCCGAGCGCCCGCGTACCGGACGGCCCGCACTCCGGCCTCCGGCAGTTACAGAACCCGCCGTACGGCACCAGCTCCCGCGAGCCGGCGCACCGGTGCTCCTTGACGATGATCCCCTCGACGCAGCCCATGCACTGCGAGCCCTCCCGCTGCCCGGTCACCGGCCCACGCGAGCCGCACGCCGGGCGAGCTGCGCCGCGCGCACCCGCAGCGCCCACGCCGTCTGGGAGCAGTCCTCGGCCGTGCAGCACTGGCAGGTGCCACCGGCGGCGTGATGGTCCAGGACCCACCCGGCCACCTCGTAGAGGGTGGCGGGGTCGTCGGGCTCGTCGATCCGGCTCACCGCAGCACCCCGATGATGACGGCGGCGAGGACCGCGACCAGGACGGCGATGACCCGCGCCCGCTCGGACCAGGTGGCTGGCGGTGGTGCGGCCGGCTGGGGGATGCGGTCCCCGTCCGGAGTCGGCGGCCGGCCGTGGGCGACAGGCCGGGCGGGTGGGAGTGGGCCGTCGTGCGGGCGCTCATCCATCGAGGTGACCTCCAGCCGGTGGTGCGGCGAGGGAGTGCCGGGCCGAGGTGGCACGGGGGTCCATCCCGGCCCGGCGGTACGGCCAAGCCCGTGCCAACGAGACCGGCCAGGGCCGACGCTAGGACTCTTGGTACACCAAGTCAACCTAGGACACACGCTCCGTGATGATCGGTGGCAGGCTCGATGGTGCCAACGAGACCGAGGTACCGCCATGCCCAGACCACCCGTGTACCGGGAGATCATCAGCGACATCCGCACCGCGATCGAGACGGGCCAACTCAAACCGGGTGACCGGCTGCCCACGATCGCCCAGTTCTGCGAGCAGTACCAGGTGTCGCCGACGCCGGTGAAGTTCGCGATGCGCGTCCTCGAGGAGGCTGGCCTGATCGAGACGTGGCAGGGCAAGGGCATGTTCGTCCGCCAGGCGCAGCGCTGACCGTGCGCGGGGGTGGATAACTCAGGTACCTGTCCTGGCCTCCTACGGTGTCCACTTAGCCTGCGCCGGTGATCTACCCCGGGCACGAGCCGGTCGGGCGCCGAACGCTCGCCGCGATGCTCCGCGAGCGGATCACGTCCGGGCAGCTCCGCCCGGGTGACCGGCTACCGTCGGAGCGGGACCTGTCGCAGACGTACGGGGTGTCCTCGGTGACGGCTCGGGCGGCGGTGAGGATGCTCCGCGATGAGGGCCTGGCCGTGGCGGTCCGGGGTCGGGGGGTGGTCGTGCGGGAGCCGGTGGAGCCAGAGCTGGTGCCCGTCGACGTCGACGACATGGTGTGGGCGCGGCAGCCGACGCCGCAGGAGCGGGTTGAGTATCGGGTGCCGGAGGGTGTGCCGCTACTGGTGGTGGGTCACCCAGACGGGCTACAGGATCTGTACTCGGCGGACCGATATCGGGCGGTGTGGCGGCGTTCCTGAGGCCGGACAGATGAGCTGTATCGGTCGGGGACACCGAATCGTAACCGGAAGTTTACTGATGTCTCACTATCTGAAAACGCGAGCAGTGATCATTGCCTCACGGGGGGTCCCACTCGCGAGACTCCCACGATGGAAAACGCGTGGGGACCTCGCAAGACCGAACCCGGCCCGGAACCATGCAGTCGGGCGGAATTGACCTTCTTCACCATCGGCACGGCGGCAGTCACGGTGGCGGTGACTGCCTGCGTCGTCGAGTACCTCGGCGGGCCGGCACTCGGGCGCGGTCTGTACGCCCTGCTGGGCATCTGCGCGGGTACCGGGTTCGTGAGCTGGGCGGTGGTGTGGGCCGTGGGCAGCGCCGAGCGGCGCATCAAATGCGCGGTCCTGGCCCACCTCGCCGCAGTCGAGCACCGGCTGGCGGGGCTGACCAGCGCGGTGCAGGAGCGCGCCGGCCAGCAGGGGCACGTCTACCGGTCGACGGGCACGCAGGACGCCACGGTGCCGCTGATGCCGACGGTCGACCCGGTGGCTGCGGCTGCCCTCCGCCGGGTGAATATGCGGCTCATCAGTGGCCAAAACGGAGGCAGTAACTAGTCACGCAGCGCTATTAGCGGTTCCTAATACCTCACGATCGTGACGTAGGTATCGAACATCGCCCCTCCCAGGGATCGGCTTGTCCGGGTCAGCGTGGGCCGGTTCGACCGGTCGGGGCCACCCGCCGACCCCGAGCCTGTGGACAAGGACCGCCTTGTGGACAACCGCCTGATCAAGGCCCCGATGTGATACGGCGACGGCAGATGACCGGATCGGGACCGGCGGGAGGCGTTCCGAAATTAAGCCGGTTGGGTAAGGAATGATCAACCGAGAGAAAGGGAGCGCCGATGCTTCTCCGAGACGTCCGCGAGGCCCGGCGATGAGCGCCGTGGCGAACCCCGCGACCGTGGCCGAGTGCCTGCGTGTCGGTGCCGGGTTCTCCCAGGGCGACCGGAACTGGATCGCCGAGCAGTTCGCGACCCTGGACGCCCGGCTCGCCAGCTTCCACGCCGACGCCACCGAGCTTGAGGTGACCGTCAAGGACCGCGAGGCCCGGGGCCAGAAGGTGACCCTGGAGTGCTGGGTCGCCGGCCGGCAGAAGATCGTCACCACCTCGACCGAGGAGGACCTGCACGCCGCGCTCAACGACGTCCGGGACGACCTGCGCCGCAAGCTCAACGACGCGAAGACCCGGCAGGAGCCGCGCAACAACAAGCACCTGCGCCCGACGGAGCAGCCCCCGGCCGTGCCGCTGGAGGACGCCCTGCGCCAGGACACCGAGACCGCCTGAGTTCCCCCGTACGCCCCCGCCCGCACGGTGCCGGCGGGCGGGGGTCCCACGCGGCCGACTCACCTGTGTTAGGAGGGGGCCCCGCTTAACCGTCAGTGTTAAGCGGGGCCCCCTCCTCTACCGAATGCGTTAACAGGGGCCCCCTCCTTACACCCCTACCGTCGGGTAGCTCGGCGGCGTACCGTCGCGGTCGTGGAACCGGACGTGCTGGGAGCGCCCTACGAGCGGCGGACGATCGAGCTGGGCACCGACGACGAGGGGCCGGTGGTCGCGACCCTGGTCCGCCGGCGCGCCGACCGCCCGACCGGCCGCGCCGTGCTCTACGTGCACGGCTTCGTCGACTACTTCTTCCAGACCCACGTGGCCGACTTCTTCGCCGAGCGCGGCTGGGACTTCTACGCACTTGACCTGCGGAAATACGGCCGCAGCCTGCTCCCGCACCAGACCCCGAACTTCTGCCGCGACCTCAGCGACTACTTCCCGGAGCTGGACGCCGCCACCGAGATCATCCGCGCCGACGAGGGGCACGAGACGCTGCTCGCCATGGGCCACTCCACCGGCGGCCTGATCATCTCGCTCTGGGCGCACGCCCGCCGCGAGGCCGACCTGGTCGACGGCATCGTGCTGAACAGCCCCTTCTTCGACATCAACGCCCCCTGGCTGGTCCGTCGACCCCTCGCCGCCGCCGTCTCCCGCCTGGGCCGTCGGGCGCCGCAACGCATCCTGCCGTTCGGCCTCGGCACGGTGTACGGCGAGAGCCTGCACGCCGACCACCGGGGCGAGTGGCGGTACGACCTGGCGTGGAAGCCGCTCGCCGGGTTCCCGGTCCGGGCCGGCTGGCTGGATGCGATCCGCAGCGGTCAGCGCCGGCTGCGGGCCGGGCTCGACATCGAGGTGCCGGTGCTGCTGGCCTGCTCCACCCGTACCTTCCGGGGCACGAAGTGGCACGACAGCGCCACCGGCGCCGACGCGGTGCTCGACGTGGAGCACATGGTGCGCTGGGCGCCCCGGCTCGGCCGGCACGTCACCCTGGCCCGCTTCGACGGCGGGCTGCACGACCTCACGCTGTCCAGTCCCGCCGTACGCGAGAAGGTGTTCGTGGAGGTCGGGCGGTGGGCGGAGGGCTTCCTCCGCGCCGGCCCGACGGAGCCGGAGACCGCGCCCCCAGCCCCACGCCATCCGGCCGACGAGCCAGCCGCCGCCACCGCCGAAGGCTGAGTCGACAGGTCCCGCAGTCACCCCTTGCCACCGACCCTTCGCGGGTCATCAATGTGCGGCAGCCCGACGGCGGCCGTCATCCGCTGGTTGGCGGTGAGAAGGGGCCCCTTCTCTACCGGAGGCGTTAAAAGGGGCCCCCTCCTTGCGTGAGGGGTCAGTCCTCGACGACTTCGGCAAGCGCCGAGCGGATGCGGTCGAACGTGGCGATCGGGTGGACGCCGTCCCGGGGCGGCAGCAGCACGCCCAGGCAGCGCGGCAGCGGCCCGCCGTCCGGCCCGGCCTCGACCGCGAACACCGGCGCGCCCACGTACCCGGCCGGCAGCTCGGTGGTGACCCGCGTCCCGTCGCCGTCCCGGGCGACCCGCTCGACCACCGCCTCCAACGGCCGCGACCCGTCCTCGCCGACGCCGAGGGCCAACACGAACGCCGAGCCCGCCGCCGCGCCGATCCGGCCGACCGTGTCGGCCGGCGCGGCAAACGCCTCGGTCACCTGCTGGGTACGCCACTGCCAGCCCCGATCGTCGGCATAGCCGTGGAGCCCGCCGGTGGGCATCGCGGCCACCCCCAACTCCGGCAGGTGCAGCCAGTGGTCGGCGAAACCGGGCAGCTCGATCGGCTCGTCCGCCCCCTCGGCCGGCTCGGTGACGCTTGGTCGCAGCCCGATCTCCCCGTACTCCCGGCCGGTAAGCGCGTCGGCGGTGAGCAGCCACTCGTGTGCGAGTTCCCCGTCGTCGGCGGTGCCGACAAGCTCGCTGTAGAAGAAGGCGGTACCGACCGTGCCGGCCGGCGCACCGGGTCCCGCCGAGCCGGTGAGCGGCAGAATCGACCGCCCGAGGTGCTGGCACAGCTCGAAGACGATCTCGTTCTCGGTTTCCTGGTCGAGCAGCATCCGACGAGGGTACGGACCGGGGTGTGACCGCCGGGCTCGGATCCGCCGGAACTCAGATGCCGGGCGGGACCTCGGCGTGGGACGCTGGCGGGCGACGCGGACGCGCCGACCCGTACCCGCGACCGGGCCGGAGCCGGCGGTACCCTCTTGGCGCGACGATCGTCGACGCGCGCCCGTAGCTCAGCGGATAGAGCAGGGGACTTCTAATCCCAAGGCCGCAGGTTCGAATCCTGCCGGGCGCACAGGCATTTCTCTCAGCCGATCATGCCGCGTGGTGCGGCGCATGGTGCGAACGAGTTAGCTTTGCCGCGTGGCAGCCTCGAACGGACGTCGGAAGCGACAACGCGGCGAGATCGAAACCTTGCCCAGCGGCTCACTGAGAGTGAAGGTGTATGCCGGCGAGGATCCGATCAGCGGGAAGCGGCACTACCTGACCGAGGTCATCCCCGCCGGCCGCACCGCCGCCAAGGAAGCCGAGAAAGCGCGTACGCGGCTGCTGGCGCAGGTGGACGAGCGGCGCAACCCGCGCACTCGCGCCACGCTCGACCAACTTCTCGACCGATGGCTTGAGGTGGCCGACATCGAGGCCACGACCCGCATGGGCTACGTCAACAAGCTCAACAAGCACGTACGGCCAGTGCTCGGCAAGCTACCGGTCGGCCGGCTCGAAGCCGAGACGTTGGAGTCGTTCTACGCGAGCCTGCGCCGCTGCCGCGACTGGTGCGGCGGCAAGGCGTACGTGAAGCACCGTGCGGAGGGCGAGCACACCTGCACCGCAAAGTGCCGGCCGCACGTCTGCAAGCCGCTCAGCGCTTCGTCGGTACGGCAAATCCACTGGATCCTCAGTGGTGCTCTCAGCCGGGCGGTTCGGTGGCGCTGGATCGCCGTCAACCCCGCCAGCCAGGCCGAGCCACCCGCACCGCCGCACCCCGACCCGCAGCCGCCGAACCCCGCCGATGCGGCCCGCATCATCACCGAGGCGTGGCGCGATCCGGACTGGGGCGCGCTGGTCTGGCTTGCCATGACGACCGGCGCCCGCCGCGGCGAGCTGGCCGCGCTGCGCTGGCACCATCTCGACCTGGCCGCCGGGGTGCTGACACTGCGGCGCAGCGCCTACCTGGACGAGCACAGCCAGCTACAGGAAAAGGACACCAAGACGCATCAACAGCGGCGGGTGGCGCTCGACCCGGAGACGATCGAAGTACTGCGCGAGCTTCACGGCCGATACGTCGAGCGCTTGGCGCAGCTCGACGCGGACGCCGATGCCGCCGACTACGCCTTCTCCCCCGAGCCGGACAACAGCCGTGGTTACCGGCCCGACACCATCACCCAGCGGTACGGCCGGCTCGCCAGACGGCTCGGCATCGACAGTCACATCCACGCGCTCCGCCATTACTCAGCAACTGAGCTGATCAACGCAGGGGTCGACGTGCGGACGGTGGCTGGACGGCTTGGTCATGGTGGAGGTGGGACTACGACGCTCAGGGTGTACGCGGCCTGGCTCTCGGAGTCAGACCAGAGGGCTGCTGGCACGCTGGCCGCTCGGATGCCCCCGCGCCCGCTTTTGCAAGCACAACGGCCTGCGCCGAACAGCCCGTACAAACAAATTGCGATCGAGTTGCGCCAAAAAATCACTGCTGGCCAGCTCAAGCAGGGCGATCAACTTCCAACCGTTGCCGAGCTGTCGGCGGCATATGGCGTCGCGGTCAGTACGGCCCACCGGGCTGTCACCCTGTTGGCGGAAGAAGGCCTGGTAGGCGTTTTCCGAGGTCGTCGAGCAACAGTGATGGGCACGCAAGCTCCTAACTGACGATTTGCGCATAACGGGATTAAGGCAGGTGAACCGGAAAGCCAATTCGCCTCCCAACCCGCCTCTCTGGAGCTGTACTACCATGTGGCCATGGCAGGAAGATCGTCAAAATCCATCAAGCAAGACAAAGGGCGGATCCTGGCCGATGAGACAGACGAGAAATTCGTCCTTTTTGCCCTGAACATGTGGCCCGATATCGTCAATGAACGCAAATCATTCGAATTGATAAAAGAGTTTTTGCGGAAAGAGGGAGTCCCTCCGAACTCTTCGCTCTGCGGGCTAACAGCCTTCAACATGCTTGAGTTACTCTCGTCGATTTTGGAGGAAAAGGCAGCCGAATACGCGGGCAGGCATACTTATCATCGACTAATTCAGCGGCTCCGACTCTTGCCTGCACCCATATACGGCTCGGGGCACTTCAAGAGTCCCAATTCGTATATGGAGCGACGCGAATGGGCAGAGGTGTTGGCCTACAAGCATGCCGCCCCCTCGGCCATTGGCCCCATTCACTTAGCCGAAAAAATCACGATGGGACGCAAAGACCTCCCCGCGCTGCTCCGATTCGCAGAGACGACCCGAGCCTACTCTTCACTACAAGTGCTCAAACGATGCGCCGCCATGGATATACCCATTGTATTTGAACAGGACAAGCTTCCTGACGTTGACCGCACCCATCAGCTATGGGGTGCGATGCAGCAGCTCGACCAGCGGCGCGGAGCCTCGAACGGCAAATTTGGAGTAATTCTAAATAACGATCTTCCACTAGAAATTGCATCTTCGGGGGATCGGTTTACACTTGCGACAGTAACTCTCTCTCCCGCCTGGCATGACGACACATACATAGATTGGCATTCGTTCAACAATGTTGGCGTTCGCCTTGCATCCTTCTCGTACTTCCCCCTGAGGAGCAGAATCCCAGGCCTAATGCGGGGTTACAACTGGTACCCATCATCACTGCCCTACTTGGCACTAACTTCGGTGACGAAAATTCACGAAGCTACTCGCAACAGGGCCTTAGATTTTGCGATACGTCGCTATGGCCTAGCCACAATGCCTCGCAGATTGTTTGAGCGAGAATTCGAAGACTTGCTCGCATCACCTACCGCGCAACTGTACGAGAGATTCTTCCCATCTGAACACCCACTGACGATGGAAGGGATGCTAGAAGCTCTCGACGAGCCGTTGCAGGTCCACCCAGGCGCGGAGGTTCCCGTCTTGGTCTCAGCTGGGTCAGATACGATCATTCTCGATGTCTGGGCCTTGAGTCGCAAAGCGGTGCTCGACATGAATTCTCCATCGACCGGCGATGTCCAGAACGTCAGAGCAGAGAACTTTGAAATTGAAGCTCAGCGCCTGATCGATGCCTCGGATTGGGCGCCACCCGCCGAACTTAGATCCCTCGTTCGCCGAACGCTTAGAAGAAGCGATGGATCCTCGATCACCGACATTGACGCCTTGGCAGTGAAGGATGGAGTCGGCATCCTAATCGCTTGTAAAAACTATCGAACGACTGCACTAGGTCGAGCATCGACCCCGCAGGCACGCACCGTTCGGATTCAGCTATCTCAGGACTGCACGGATTGGGAAAATAAGGTCTCGGCGCTAAAAATGGCATCCCCTGGCCCAAACTTCGATTTAAGCCAGCTTGCGCAAGTCATTCCGCTTGTCTTGACACCTGACCCCACTTTCGTCGACCCCGATCTCCTCCAACTTCGCTCCAACGGACTGCCTAGCATCATGGCACTACATGAACTTGAAGCATTCCTTTTTGGAGACTAGGCACCCTTCGCCCCTAGCAGCAGGAATATCGGAGAATCCCATCCCGAAATCTACCCGGCGCGGCCCTCCTTGACACAAATACAGGGCAGATTCGCCAACAGCCTCACGGGCCGGCATGATGGGCTTATGCGCTTGCTGGTGCTCGGTGGAACCTGGTTTGTGGGTCATGCGGTCGTCACGGCCGCGCTCGACGCTGGCTGGGAGGTGACAACGTTCAACCGTGGTACATCCGACCCCTTCCTGGAAGCCATTTCTTCCATCAAGGGCGACCGGCACGCTCCAGAAGACCTGGTTCGTCTCGCCGCCGCTGGCCCCTGGGACGCTGTAGTCGACACCTCGGGATACGTGCCTAGCAACACCCTCACCGTCGCACGCGCACTCGCACCGGTCGCTTCCCGCTACGTCTTCATGTCGACGCTAAGCGTGTACCAGGACTGGCCGGTGAAGCCGCTCAAAGAGCGATCCGAGGTGCTCTACTGCCCGCCGGACGCAGGGCCGGACTACGGCACCGACACCGAGGACGGACCGACGCGCTACGGCTACCAGAAGGCTGGTTGCGAGGCTGCGGCAGTCGCCTCGTTCGGGGTAGACCGGACGACGATCCTGCGACCCGGTGTGGTGCTCGGCCCGCGTGAGTACGTCGGCCGCCTTCCCTGGTGGCTGCGCCGGGTAGCCGCTGGTGGGGAGGTGCTGGCTCCAAGCTCCCCGGGCCGGGCCATCCAGCCGCTCGACGTCCGCGACCTGGCCGCCTTCACTCTGCGGGTCATCAGTGACCAATCGTCCGGCGCGTTCAACGTCTGCGGGCCTATCGGCAGCGCGACCTTCGGAGAGTTGCTCGCGCACTGCGCCGACTCAACGCACGCCGATGCATCCTTCACATGGGTGCCCGATGACTTCCTACTCGGGCAGGGCGTACGGCAGTGGTCCGAGCTGCCGCTCTGGCGCACCTTCGACGGCGTGTGGAGCACCGATACCACCGCCGCGCAGGCCGCCGGTCTTCGCACCCGCCCGCTCGAACAGACCGTGCGGGACACCTGGCGGTGGCTGGTCGACAGCGGGGACATCGGCAACCATGACCGCGCTGCCGAGATCGGGATCAGCCCAGAGAAGGAAGCACACGTGTTGGCGGCCTGGCACCGCTCAGGTGAGCGGTCGAGCTGAGGTCTCTGACAGCCACACCGCGATGCGTTCGCCGAGCTGCCGCGCCTCGGCGTCACCACTCCACGGCGCTTCGTTCAGCAGACGCTCGATCCGGGCCAGCCGGCCAGTCAGCGAGACGTTGCGCTTGTGGGGAGGCAGTTCAAGAACGGTACGCAGAGCTTCCGCAGCGCCGTCCTTGTCCCGCATGTGAAGGTGCGCTGCGGCTACGTCGATGTTCGTCCCGTTAATCTGCGAGTACGGCCGCCTCGCCGCCGGCAGCGCTTCGTAGACGCTCAGCGCCTCACGGGCGTACCTCGCGGCTTGGTCGCCGTTCCGGAGGTCGAGCCATGCGGCGGCGGCGCAGGCCGCGGCGCGCGCGTCTCCGAAGGCGAACTCCCCGCCGGTCGACGTAGCCAGTTCGTCGGGGTGGCCCTCTGCCGCCTCCCGGTCCCGCTGGGCAGCGTCCAGCACCACAGCTACCGACTCTGAGTCGTCAAGTAGGGCGTGGGAGCGAGCGGCGATGTAGCGCAGCCTCAGCTTCGGCTCGCCGTCAGGTGCCGCGCGCATCGCTCGGGCGAAGTAGCTCAGGGCAGCATCCGGCTCACTCCGCCAGTTCGCCAGCGTCATTTGCAGGCCGTATGTCCACGCCTTTAACGACGCGTGGCCGGCGAGATCCGCGTACTGGGTCGCCGCCCTGGCCAACGCCGCCGACTCGTGCCAGTGCCCAAGGTCAAAGGCGGTAGAGGCCATGAGTGACGCGCCCTGGCCGATGACCACGAACAGGTCGGCCAACTCCCCCGGCCGACGCGTCCGCTCAGCGAGTGCTCGCGCTTCGTCACGCAGCCGGCGTGCGCTTGAGAACGTGTCGAAGGCAGCCATGCCGCCCGACCTGGCCAGTAGCGCCATGTCCTGCTGCAATGCCTCGATCGACTCGTGCGGTACCCCAATGCTCGACAAAAGCGAGTCGTTGGCGATTGCGTCGGCAGCGTCACTCACGACATCACCAACAGCATGGCCACCGCTGAGGCTTCCCTCCTTGCCAGACCCGCTGCTCAGGTGCTGAAGGAACCGTGATCTCACTGCGTCCGAGAGTCGATCGAAGGCAGCGTTCAGCACCTCCTGATTCGCGTTTCCGGGCACGGTTTCCGGCCGGCTGTGCCAATACGCGACAGTCCTGACCGCGATGCCCAGCCAGCCGGCGAATCCCTCGTTTGTCATGCCGGCAGCGGCTTGCAGCGCGCAGGCGAGACGCCCCGTCCACTGAGCCTTTTCCAAGCTGATTTTGCAGTTCAGGGCGGGTGCGGCAGGCCCGGTGATCGATGGGTGCGAGGCTCCAGGTAGGACAGCTGTCGACCAAGACT